>NZ_JBSGDR010000036.1:0-23202 GCF_053602455.1 Amycolatopsis sp. NPDC004378 | reverse complement strand
CTCCGGCTCTCCGGCTCTCCGGCTCTCCGGCTCTCCGGCTCTCCGGCTCTCCGGCTCTCCGGCTCTCCGGCTCTCCGGCTCTCCGGCTCTCCGGCTCTCCGGCGGAGAATACTTAGTGTAACCGATTCCGTGGGAAAGAATCGCGCGGCGCGCCGTTATCTCGGTCAGGTCACCGTGGTGGCTGGCGGCGATGGCCAGGTCGAATTCTGTTTGCCTGGCCTGTTCCCAGGGAATGGTGATGATGCCCGAACCGGCGAGCGCCGCGGGTAGTCCGTCGCGGAAGGGGTCGGCTTCGACGTCGGTCACCACGAGTTGAACACGGCTGTCGTTCTCGAAAGCGGGGACGACATCCAGCAGCCGGTTCAGCGTGGTCACGTTGTGCGCGACCAGCAGCACGGTCCGGGTGGGCCTAACGGTCACCCAGCGTGCCGACCTGAGGCCGACCGGGACCGAGACGTGTCGACGATCATTCACCTGGCACATCCACTGCTCGAAGCCGGAGCCGGTCAAGCCGATGGTAGCCGATCAGTCGGCGTAAGGCGCTGCCTCGCTTCCTGGCTGACCTCGTGCGCGGCTCTCTGTCGAGGTAGGCAGCGGAAATTGCTGTGGTAGGCCGACCGTCGGCCGCGAGAGCACGGCTTGGAAGCGGGCCACCCGGTCCGCCGATCTTCGGCCGTCCGGCCGGGTTCGGCCCGGAGTTGCCCGAAACGCATCCATCCGATGCCGAGCCCGCCGACTCGAGCGGCTCACCGCCGGGCTCGGCACGGTTCATGCCCAAGACCCTCCCCGTGGGCACACGCGGTCAAAGGCGGACGTCGCACGGCAAGGCGGGCCGGTCCGCCAGTCTTTGCTGCGACCGATGGTCCGTCCGGGGCGACTTTTTCCGCGCACGTCACAATGCTGGACTCGCACATCCTCGCGCACGTACATTCCCCGGTGCTCGGCTTCTCGTCCTTATGATCCTCGGAGTGCACCAAAAGGCATTCTTTCCGGGAACAAAAGGGAGCTGGTTGCCCGTGCTTAGGAAATTGACCGCTCTGCTCGTTGCGGTGGGTTCGCTGCTCATGGGGGCCGTTGCTCCCGCCGAAGCCTCGGGTGTCCCGGGGCCGGTCACCGTTCGGGCCGTCTCCTCTCCTTATCCGCTGGCGACGTCGGTCGCCGGGCGCTGGCAGATCCGGCTCTCGGCCGCCACGGGCGGGTCGGCGCTGTACTACGTCTACCTCAACATCGGTGCCGGTGACACTGGTTCGGGAATCTACCGGGGTTCGATCTCGGGCGAGTCCGGGCTCGGCGTGTTCCCGGCGCCCTTGCCATCCACCGTCGTCGTCAACTACCAAAGGGGACGCTGGGAGTACAACGACCGATTCGGGACGCTCGCCATGACGTGGGAGTTCTCCGCTTCGACCGGTGCCAAGTTCATCGTCGACATCTCGATCTTCCTGCAGCAGGGCGACTTCGTCGCGCAGGAGGGCTCGGCGGGTTACACGGCGTACGGCGTGACGGCCTCTTACGGGAACGCGACGACCAGTCACATCTAGTCAGTCTTCCGTGGCGCCACATTTTTCCCGACAATTTTTTTTCTGTAGGTCCGGCGTGAGTCGTCCGTGTTAGCTTCATCTTGCGGAGATTTCACTTCAAGAAATTGAGGAAACCATGAGAAAAACCATCGTCGCGGGATGCGCCGCGTTGGGGGCGCTGGCTTTCGCCGGCGTCCTCGGGGCCCCGGCGGCCTCGGCTGCGGCCCAGGGAAAGATCTACTATGTGACCGGCTGGGGGTCGTCGGAGTCGGCGGCATCCAGCATGTGGAAGAGCAACGCCAACGGAAAGTGCGGCGGCGCCGCCAACGTCAGCTCCTACGACGTCCCGAACATCTACGTCAGCTCCTACGACGGCTACACCACAGCCAGCGGGAACGTCACCTGCAAGTGAGCGGTTCTCCGTAGCGCGGACCGCTGCGCGCGTCTCGCAGAGAGACGCGCGCAGTGGGTTCCCGGCCGGTTCGCCACGTCGAGCGTGTCGTGCGAAATCCCAGACGTCCTGATCACGGGTGTCGGCCGCCACCGTCATCCGATCCGCTTCCGGAGTTCCGGTCGTCCTCCGTCGAAGGCGGCGAGCACGATTTCCCTCGCGTCGTCTTCGGTCACCGGGCGGGGGTTCGGACCGGGGTGGGCGGCGAGCCGGGACGCGACCTCAAGCGCCTGCCCCCTGCTCAGGCCCAGGCTTCGCAGATCCGGGGGAGTGCCGAGCCGGCGGCACAGGTCCCAGATCGCGCCTGCCGGATCGTGAGAGGCACCCATGGCCGTGGCCACGGCTTCCAGCGCTGCCGTGGCAGCGGGTTCGTTGAAGGCGACCACGTGTGGCAGCACGGCTGCGTGGGTCTCGGCGTGCGGCATGCCGAACGCGCCGCCGAGGATGTGGCAAAGGCGGTGGTGTGCACCCATCCGAGCGACGCCGAGGGCGGTGCCGGCCAGCCATGCGCCGAAGAGCGTCTCACCGCGGGCGGTCAGGTCGTCGCCCATGGACACCGCCCTCGGCAGCGCCGAGGCGAGCGCATGGGCTCCTCGCACGGCGAGCAGGTGGATGATCGGGCTTGCCTGGGTGTCGTAGACGGCTTCGACGCAGTGTGCCAGCGCGTTGAGCCCGCTGGCCGCTGTCAGTGCCGGCGGAACGCCCACGGTGAGCTCCGGGTCGTAGACCACCGTGCTAGGACGTACACGCGGATCACGACCGGTGCTCTTGACACCGCGCTCGGTGGTTCCCCAGATGTCGGTCATCTCCGACCCGGCGTAAGTGGTCGGCACCGCCACTAGCGGCAGACCGGTCCGCAACGCGACGATCTTGGCCAGGCCGGTTGCCGATCCGCCTCCCACGCTGACCAGCCCGTCGGCTCGCACGGCCCGGGTGATGCGCGCCGCTTGGCCCGCTCGTTCCACGGGGACGTGCTCGACGACGTCCTGGATGCGTGCGCCCACCGTTTCGCCGAGCGCTTCGACGATCTCCTCGACCACAGCACCCAGCGGTGGTGCTCCGCCGATCAGCACCACCCGGGACAGGCCGAGCGCCGCCAGTTCACCGCTCAGCTGATGGCGGGCGCCCGGCGCGAACACCACTCGCGTGGCGGGCATCTCGTGCACGAACACGTCCTGGAAACCCGGGAAAACGGACGCCGGGCCCGGTGCGGAGCCGGTCACCTGGCCGGCCGCCGGTGCCGTGCGACGACGTCCCAGTCGACTTCGACCCCCAGGCCGGGACCGTCCGGCAGCAGTAGCTGCCCGTCCTGGTAGCGCACCGGGGTGACGGTCAGATCCTGGTCCAGCAGGAGCGGACCGATCAGCTCGCAGCCGAGTGGCAGCTCGGCCAGTCCGGCGAATAAGTGGGCAGCGGCCGCGGTGCCGATCGAAGTCTCCAGGGCGGTGCCGCCGTAGCAGGCCAGCCCGGCGGCGGTGCTGATGGCGGCGACGTCGGCCGCGCGGCGCAGTCCGCCGGCCTTGCCCGGCTTGATCGCGACCGCGTCGCAGGCACGGGCGGCGATCGCGGCGAGTGCGTCGCCCGGTCCGCAGACCGCCTCGTCGGCCAGCAGCAGAGCGCTGGTGGCGTAATTGCCGAGTGCGGCCATCGCCGGCAGGTCGGCGCGGTGCAGTGGCTGCTCGACCATCCGCACTCCCATGGCCTCCAGTTCGCGCACCGCCCACACGGCCGTGCGGAAGCTCCAGGTGCCGTTCGGGTCGGCCAGGTAGTCGATGTCCGCACCGATCTTCTCGATCAGCTCGGCCACCCGGCGCACGTCGTCCGCGGGGTCGAGGGCACCCATCTTCAGCTTCAGCGACCGGTGGCCCTGCGCCAGCCGGTCCGCTGCTTCCGCGGCGACCTCGGCGCCGCCGAGCCCTGACAACGCCCAGCGCACGGGAATGCTGGTCCTTGTCGCGCCACCGGCGACGAGCACATGCGCGGGGACACCTCTGGCGCGGGCGGCCGCGTCGGTGAGCGCCGTTTCCACCGCCGATTTCGCGAACTCGTTGCCGTATGCCACCCGGTCCATGGCGGCGCGGGCGGCATGCAGGTCCAGGACGTCCGCACCCAGAAGTGCCGGCGCCAGGTAGCGCTCGACCATTTGCTGCTGGCCTTCGACACTTTCCCCGCCCCACCACGGGCCACCCGGCGACACCCCTTCCCCGACCCCCTCGACACCGGCGTCCGTGCGCAGTCTCACCAGCAGGTAGGCCTGCCGGTCGATGGCGTGGCCGGCGAACTGGTGCGGCCTGCGCAGAGGCAGGTCGACGACGGTGGTCTCGATATCGGTCACCCGCAGGTCGATTCCGGTTCGCCGGCCGGGAGTGCCGGTCATGGTCCCTCACCGCCTGCCTCCGTGTCCCCGGCGAGGTGGCGGTGCAAGAACCCGAGCGCACGGGCCCAGGCATCGTGGGCGGCCGCGCTGTCCGTGCGCTTCTCCACCAGTCCCTGCAGGAACCCGTGGCCCGCACCGTCGTAGATCCGCTGGGTGTAGTCCACGCCGTGTTCGTGCATAGCTTCGCCGAACCGGTCGATGACCGGCAGCGGGATGTAGTCCTCGCGGCCCCAGAAGGACAGGATCGGCCCGGTGATGGATCCGGCCTCGTCGATCGGCCGGGGCGCTGCCGGTGCTGCCGGTGCCTGCACGCCCTCCGGGAACGCGTAGAAGCAGACAGCGGCCAAATCGGTCCGCCGGGCGCAGAGGTTCAGCGTGAACTGTCCGGCGAGGCAGAAGCCGAGCACGCCGACCCGGCTCCGCCCACGCGCTCCGAGCACGTCGACCGCGGCATCGAGGTCGCGTAGCGTGCGTAGTTCGTCGACGCCTGCGCGGCGGGCGAAGGCGGCGTCCCTGGTCGCTTCCGCGAGCGGGCCTTCGCGGAAGTAGAAGTCCACCAGCAGTGCGGTGTAACCGGCGTTTGCCAGCCGGGCGGCAACCTCGGCGTAGAACGGCGAAGGGCCGTAGACGTCCGGAGCCACCAGGCAAGCGCCCACTGACCTGCCCACCGGGTCGAACCGCCAAGCGGGCATCCGCTCGCCGTCTGCGACTGGCACTGACACATTGATCGCCGACGCACGTGCGTCCTGCTGCGTGGCCCAGTCCACGTGGCACATCAGCGGACCGGACTGAGCACGAAGTCGTAGTTCGCCGTCGCGTAGGGCCCGGTGAAGCCGAACTCCGCAGCCGTGTGATCGTCGCGTGCCTGGCCGATGTCGACGATCAGCGAGTCCTTCACGGCCCCGACGACGTCACCCCCACCGGGCGTGCTCTCGTCCAGCCACTCGTCGCCGCGGAAGTAGACCTGGGTGGTGAGCGGCTCGTGCCCGATCGCGCCGATGATGAAGTGAAAGTGGGCGGGCCGCCAGGAATGCCGGCCGAGCAGTTGCAGGAATTCGCCGGTCGGGCCGGAGTTCGGGATCTGGTACGGGGCGGGACGGATGGTGCGCACCCGGAACCGGCCCTCGTCGTCCGTGAGCATCCGGCCGCGCAGGTTGGTGCGCGGCGCGTCGCCGACGAAGCCGGAGTAGGTGCCGTCGTTGCCCGCCTGCCACATGTCCACCTCCGCGCCTGCGAGCGGCGAGCCGGCGGGATCGGTGACCCGGCCTGTGAACAGGAGTGGTGTTCCCGGCTCGCCCGGGCGCATCGGCAGCACGTACGGCCGTTCGGTCAGGAGGGGAGCGTCCTCGAGGTGGTAGGGACCTTCGACGCTGCCCTGGGAACCCGGACGGTCGTCGAAGGACAGCCGCTCCACGGTGGCTTCGAAGAACACATCGAGGAACAGTGGCACTTCGCCGGACCCGGCCAGGCCGCTCAGCCATCGCCAGGCGGCCCGGTATTCGTCGTGGCTCACCCGGTTTTCGACGAGCCGCCGAGTCACCGCGTCGAGGATGTCGGCCGCCACCGAGGCGACCCGTTCGTTGTACTCGGCCACCGGTGTTCCTCCTGAGCCGGTCGTGGGTTTTCGTCCCGTCCAGCGTCATCACCACAAGCCGGGGTGTCCAATACCTCTACCGAACGTCGGCAATACCCAGTCGGCACTTCGCGAAAGGTCTTCGATGCCGCATCGACACGTCCGACCAGTAGGCTCAGCCGATGGCGGACGTAGACCTGCACCAGCTCGAATGCTTCATCGTGGTCGCCGAAGAGCTCCACGTCGGACGGGCGGCGGCGCGGCTGCACATCACCCAGCCCCCGCTGACCCGCCGGATCGCCCGGCTGGAAAGGACCCTCGGCGTCCGGCTCTTCGAGCGCACCCCGACCGGCCTGCTGCTCACCGAGCCGGGCACCGTGCTGCTGGAACGTGCGCACCAGCTGGTGCAGCTCGCGGAGAACGCGGTGGAACGAACCCGTCGCGCGGACGACGGCCAGATCGGCCAGTTCGTGGTCGGCTACTTCGGCTCGACCATCTTCGACGCGGTGCCCCGGTTGCTGCGCGGTTTCCTGGCCGTCCGGCCGGACGTCGCGCTGACCCTGCAGAGGGCCGCGAAGAACGTGCAGGCCGACGCGCTGCGGGATGGGCGGATGCACATCGGCTTCTCCCGGTACTACCGGGAGGAACCCGGGCTGCGAGTGCGCCGGATCCGCACCGAGCCGCTGTTCGCCGCGCTGCCGGCGAGACATCCGTTGCTGGACACCGGCGAACTCAGGGTCGCGGACCTGCGTGCGCAGGATCTGGTGGTGTTTCCGGCGGCGCCCCGCCCGGGCTTTGCCGACGAAGTCACCGGGCTCTGCTCGCGTGCCGGCTTCACCGCCCGAGTCGTCCGTGAAGCGGAGGACGTCGTCACCGCCCTGGCGTATGTCGCGTGCGCCGGCCTGGTCGCGATCGTGCCCCGCTCGGCGACCACCATCGCGCTGCCGGGCCTGGTCTACCTGCCCTTGTCGGACGCGGAGCCCCAGGAGCTCTGCGCGCTGTTCCGGGCCGGCTCGTCAAGTCCGGTACTGCATTCGTTCCTGCGTCATCTGGACGGCCACACGAACGAGTGAATCCTGACCTTCGATACCCCGGCGGCATGCCACGACCGCTCGATTTGGTATTGGAACGGTATCGCTTTTCGCCATAGCGTGACCGTGTCCCGTCCAGTGAGTGCAGCTCTAGGGGTACGCGATGACCAAGGCGACCGATCACCCGGAGGCCGCGGCAGCCGATGGCACGGCTCCGCTGATCACCACGGACGTGCTGGTGGTCGGAACCGGACCGGCCGGCGCCGCTGCCGCGGCGCTGCTGGGCACGTACCGCGTGCCGACGGTGGTGATCAGCCAGTACCCGTGGACCTCGCGGACGCCCCGCTCGCACATCACCAACCAGCGCACCATGGAAGTGCTGCGCGACCTGGGCTTGGAGGAGGAGGCGGCCGCGATCGCCACCCCGCGTGAGCTGATGGGGCAGAACACCTACTGCAACAGCGTGGCCGGCGTCGAACTCGGCCGCGTCCGCACTTGGGGCACCCATCCGGCCCGGACGGCCGACCACGACCTGGCCAGCCCGACCGAGATGTGCGACCTGCCGCAGAACTACCTGGAACCCATTCTGGTCAACGCCGCCGCGCAGCGCGGGACCACGGTGCGGTTCGGCACCGAATACCTCGGCCACACCCAAGACGCAGACGGGGTCACGGCCACCGTGCGCGACAATCTCACCGGCGCGGTCTATCGCATCCGCGCCCGGTACCTCGTCGGCGCGGACGGCGCCAACTCGCGTGTGGTGGCGCAGGAAAACCTGCCGATCGAAGGTCAGATGGGCGTTTCGGGTTCGCTGAACATCGTGTTCGAGGCGGACCTCACCCGCTACGTTGCCCACCGGCCGAGCGTGCTCTACTGGATCATCCAACCCGGCTCCGACCGCGGCGGGATGGGTATCGGCGTGGTGCGGATGGTCCGCCCGTGGCACCGATGGCTGGCGATCTGGAACTACGAAGTGGCCGACGGCCCGCCGCAGCTCTCGGAAAGCGATGCCGCCGACCTGGTGCGCACCATGGTCGGTGACCCCGAGCTGGCCGTCACCATCGAGGCCAGCTCGGCGTGGACGGTGAACAACGCCTACGCCACCCGGCTCTCCCGCGGACGGGTTTTCGCCCTCGGTGACGCCGTTCACCGGCACCCGCCCACCAACGGCCTGGGCTCGAACGTATCCATCGGTGACGCTTACAACCTCGCGTGGAAGCTGGCCTGGGTGCTGCGCGGGCACGCCGACCCGGGCCTGCTCGACTCCTACGACGCCGAACGCGCTCCGGTCGCCGAGCAGACCGCGACCCGGGCGAACAAGAGCCTGGGGGACTTCCCGCCGATCCTGGCCGCGCTGGGGCTGCTGAACACCGAGGACCCGGACCAGATGCAAGCGAACATGGCAGCGCTGCGCAACACCGACACGGAGTCCGCTGCCCAGCGCGAGGCACTTCGCCGGGCGATCGACTCCACCCACTATGTCTACAACACCCACGGGGTGGAGATGAACCAGCGTTACGACCCCGGCCACCCGGGCACCGCCGTCGCCGGCGACGGGTCGGACGAGCCGGAGTGGCGCCGGGATCCGGAGCTGTACTTCCAGGCGAGCAGCCGCCCCGGTGCGCCACTGCCGCACGCCTGGTTGAACCGGGACCGGAAAACCCTGTCTACCCACGACCTCTGCGGCCGTGGCCGGATGGTCCTGCTGACCGGTAACACCGGGCACCCCTGGGAGGAGCTGGCCGCGAAGGTCGGCGCCGAGCTCGGCGTGCCGCTCGAGGTCTTCCGGATCGGACCGGGGCAGGCCGTCGAAGACCCGTTCGGCGAGTTCGCCGCCATCCGGGAAACCGAGGAGAGCGGGGCGCTGCTCGTGCGGCCGGACCGGATGATCGGCTGGCGCCACCACCGGTTCGACGGCGCTGCCGAGCCCGGACTGCGCAGCGCGCTGCGGCGCATCCTCGGTCGTCGACCGAGCCGGACCGGGCTCGCGAGCGAGCGCGAGGTTGCGGACGCCATCGGCTCCGCGGCAGGCGTCCCGTGACCTCTCTCCGATCGTCGCCCGCAGCCGTCCGATAAGTCTCCAAGCCACCGCAGCAGCGACCGACCCGTAGGAGGACCGGATGAGCACGAACGCGCAGCAAGCGCAGCCGTCGGCCCAGGAGCAGTTCGAACGGGCGGTGCCGTCGGTGAACATCGGCACCCGTGCCCGGCTCGTCGCTCGTCAGCAGGTGCTGGAGTGGGCACTGAGCGTGGCCTCCCGGGTGCCGGGCCTGCGTGGCCGGACGGACCGGCCGCGCACCCAGCCACTGCGCTCCGGCAGCGTGCGCCTGCTCGGCTGGTACCGCGGCCGGTACGGGACGGATGCGAAACCCGCGTCGCTGGAGAAGATCCCCTGGGACTACATCGAGGCGAACCGGGACTCGATCCCGTTCACCGGGCTCCGGGAATACTGGTATCCGGTGCTGGAGTCGCGCAAGCTGCGCAACAACACCCCGCTGCCGATGACGGTCTGCGGGGACGACGTCGTGTTCTTCCGGGACGCCGAAGGCAAGGCCGTCGCGCTCGCGAACCGCTGTCCGCACCGGTCGGCGTTGCTGTCCCTGGGCCAGGTCGGGATCACCGAGCCGGGCACCATCACCTGCCGGTACCACGGAATGACCTTCGACGGCTCTGGCGCCTGCACCGCTTACCTCGCAGACGGGCCCGGCTCTCCCGCAGTGGGCAAGATCCACGCCAGGTCCTACCCGGTGGAAGAGCACGGCGGCCTGGCCTGGATCTACATGGGTGACAAGAAACCGGAATCCGTGTTGGACAGCGTGCCGCACGCACGCAGCGTGTTCGCGCAGCGGTCCTTGATCGTGCGTCCGGTCCAGCTGCCCTACAGCCACCTGAACATGCTCGACAACGCCACCGACCTGACCCACGTCGGCTGCCTGCACCGGACATGCGTTCTCTTCGGCGACCAGAAGCCCTTCGGCGAAATCGACGCCGAGGAAGTTCCCGGCGGAGTGCGCGCCTGGTACAAGCAGCCCGGAGAGCACCCCGGCGTCATGCACATCGACAGCATCGAGTGGTACCTGCCCAACCTCGTCTACCACGCGCCTGGCGACCTCGGCGGCGGCCTCGGCGAGGGCTGGTTCTGGTTCACGCCGCGGGACGAAGCCGGCTTCACCGGCTGGCTGATCATCGGGGTGGACGTGAAGGGCGGCGCGGCGGCGCGTGCCCTGTTCGGCGCGGCAACCCGCCTGTTGTCCGGCTCCCTGTTCAGCGAGCGGTTCGGACTCGGCACGCTGGCTGCCTGTCTCACAGCGGGCGACGCGCCGATGCAGGCTTCGCAGGGCCGGGTGGTGCGCTGGGACACCGAACGCCTGGCCAGAGGTGATCGCTCGGTCACCAAGGCCAGGCAGGTCATCCAGCGGGCGCACCGCGCCGAAGTCGCGGAGCGTCGGGCTGCCTTCGACGCAGGCGGCCTCCGCGACGAACCGGGCGCCCGTTCGCAACGGGGAGTCCGGTCGTCGGCACGACAGCCGAACCGACGTTCTTGAGCGCTTTGATCCCGTTCGCTTCCGGGCTTCCGCTCCTGCCACCACAAGTCGAGGGTCTACCGCTGCTTCCGCACGTTCGTCCGAGGAGCGGTTTTGCGACCTGGTCAGCGCTCGCGCGTGAGGCTGGGCAGCAGCACGTCGTCGACGAGCTCCCGGACGGTGTCCGCGGTGATCGGTGGCCCCGGAACCAGAAATCGGTAGATGAGGTATCCCGGGAGCAGGTCCCACACCTCGCTGGCGACCCGCTCGTGGGAGATTTCGCCGCGGTCCGCGGCCTGCCGCAGGATTTCCTCGACGAGCGGCCGCCGTTCGATCAGAAAGCCCTGTTCTATCACCGACCGCAGCTTCGCGTTGCGCCGGATTTCGAGGAGGACCGAAGCGAGCGTGTCGCCGAAGAAGCGGCCCTGCCGGGCGATCACCTCGCCGAGGTGGATCAGGTCTCCCCGCAGCGTCCCGGTGTCGGGTGGCACGGCCACGACGCGCATGCTGTTCGCCACGGCCGCGATCACGAGGTCCGCCTTGCTGGGCCAGCGCCGGTAGACGGTGGCTTTGCTCGCGTGGGCGCGCGCGGCGACCTCGTCGATGGTGAGGCGGTCGTAGCCGGCCTCGTGCAGCAGGTCGACCGTCACACCCAGCAGTTCCAGCTCGCGTTCAGTCCACGATCGGGTGACACCTTCGGGCTTGGGCACGAGCCGAACCCTATCGGGTTGACAGCGGTACGGTCCAGTACCGTACTGTCGTGGTGGTGCACGAGGAGGTCTCCGATGAGCAAGTCGAACCAGGAACGCGCATCCCGAACGGACGTGCGGCAAGTGAGTGGCTCGAGCGCCGAGGAGGGGCACGGCTCATCGTCGCGGCGTTGGTGGCTCCTCGCGGTGATCGGGCTCGCCCAGCTGATGGTCGTGCTGGATACCACGATCGTCAACATCGCGCTGCCCTCGGCCCAGAGTGACCTCGGCTTCGGCACCGACAGCAGGCAGTGGGTCGTCACCGCCTACTCGCTGGCCTTCGGCGGCTTGCTGCTGCTCGGTGGCAGGCTCTCGGATCTCGTCGGCCGCCGGAGCACGCTCCTCGTCGGGTTGCTCGGCTTCGCGGTCGTCTCTGCGATCGGTGGTGCGGCTCCCGGCTTCGGTGTCCTGGTCGCGGCCCGGGCGCTGCAGGGCGCATTCGCCGCCGTGCTCGCTCCCGCGGCGCTGTCCATGCTGAACGTGACTTTCACCGATGCCAAGGAGCGGGCACGCGCGTTCGGTGTCTACGCCGGGGTGGCCGGTGGTGGTGCGGTGATCGGGCTGATCCTCGGCGGCGCGCTCACCGAGTGGCTGTCCTGGCGGTGGTGCCTCTACGTCAACCTCGTCTTCGCGTTGCCCGCCTCGCTGGGAGTGCTCGCCCTGGTGCGCGGCCGGGGTGCCCGGGAGCGTGGCGGTATCGACCTGGTGGGGGCGCTCACCGCTTCGGGTGCGCTCTTCAGCCTGGTCTACGCCCTGTCGAACGCCGAACAGCACGGCTGGGAAGACTCGCTCACCCTCGTTCTCTTCGGCGTTGCCGCGGTTCTGGGCCTCGTCTTCGTACTCGCCGAGACCAAGGTGCGCAGACCGTTGCTGCCGCCGCGCGTCGTTGCCGACCGCAACCGGAGTGCGTCCTACCTCTCGATCGCCGTGGGATTCTGCAGCATGTTCGGCGCTTTTCTGTTCCTCACGTACTACCTTCAGGTGAACCTCGGCTACAGCCCGCTCAAGACCGGTGTCGCGTTCCTCCCGCTGACCGCGGGGCTGATGATCTCCGCCGCGGCGGCCAACATCCGCCTGGTGCCGTTGCTCGGCCCCCGGCCTCTGGTGCCCGCGGGGATGCTCATCGCGTCAGGCGCCATGTGGTGGCTCTCGCAGCTGTCCACCGAGTCGACCTACGCCGGCGCGGTGCTCTCCCCGATGGTCCTGCTCGGGCTCGGCATGGGGTTGGTCGTCGCACCGTCGATCACGGTGGCGACCGCGGGCATCGCGGCAGCCGACGCGGGGGTAGGCTCGGCGATGGTCAACACCAGCCAGCAGATCGGCGGCGCTGTCGGCGCAGCGGCGCTCTCTACCGTGTTCAGCAGTGCAGTAGCCGACTACCTCGCCGACCACCGGCCGGCGGCGGGCGGGTCGGCCGCGGCGCTGCAGACTGCCGCGGCCATCGACGGCTACACGACCGCGTTCCGGGTCAGTGCCGTGATCTTCCTGGTCGGTGCGGTGGTCGTTGCCCTCGTGTTCCGCAGCGGCCGGGTCGCGCCAGGTGCCGACGCCGCGGTCCTTCACTGACGGACCAATATTTTGGTTACCGGGTAAAAGCCGTGCGCTCCTGGCTGTGGCCCCGAAATATTTCGGTGTGGCGTGGCGTTCGCGCCATCCCTCAGGGCCGAGATCCGCGCTCGTTCCTTCCGCGGGCGGCGCGCTCCTGCAGCACCCCGAAAAGCTGAAGTAACCTCACGCCGAGCCGCGTCGGCGACGGAGTCACCTCGTGCCCGCAGGTCGCCAACCGGGACCCAGGCGTCTTCGCGGCGCCCGACTGGCTCCGGCTCGACCGGGAGGCCCTTCTGTGCCTGACCCGTGGGCACGGCCGCCCCTTCTGTATCGGGCGGCGCTCTCTCGCCCGCGTCAAGCTGCTGGTCGCCCTCGGCGCTCTGTTCCGCCGCTTTCCGAAGCGTGGAGTCGCCGTGCCGTGGAACGAACCGTCCTCTGACCACGACGCGATGACCTGAGGCTCGGAACGGCTTCCGGTTGCCTGGCGAGGTAAGGCCGATCAGGTGGAAAGAGGGATGGTCTCGCTGCCCCCGACGATCGCCGTGCTGTCGCCGCAGCCGATGGAAAGGCTGTAGCTGTGCGCCAGGGACTTCGGGTAGTTCGTCCGGAAGTTGAAGCTCCAGTTCTGGTTCCTCGTTGTCACCGTCATGATCGCGTCGCGGCCGGATGTGCTGAAATCACCGGTCAGTCCACCGAAGCTCACAGCGCCGGCGAAGGACCCGTAGACGGTGAACCGGTGGACCGCGGTGTACGACGCCGCGCGGCCGGGGCAGCCGTCGAACTGTACTGAGGTGGAGCCGGTGACGTAGGTGACCGCTTGGTAGCCGATGGACTTGGCGAAGTCGACGCTTCCCACGGCCGTCGCCGAGGCGTAGACCCCCGCGACGTAGCCGTAGCCGCCTGCCTGATAGCTGCGCTCACAGCGCTCCAGCCGCGTTCCCTGCTCGGTGTAGCACGAGGCCCCGCCGACCGATGCGTCGGCAGGAGACGCCGGGCACAGGACCAATGCCGCGATCACCGCCGCGGCTCCGCCCAGAACGTTCCGCATGATCACGGTGGCTCCTCTCGGTCCCTGTTCTTCGGAGAGCAAGTCTCACCCGCGGATGGGCCGGGTTCGCGGGTGACCGGAAATCGAGGGCAATCTCTCACGACTTTTTGATGCTTCTGGAAAATCCATGTCCGACCGGAGGCGTCCGCGAACCCGGCTCCGACGGCGCCCGATCGGCGGGAAAGCTCGTGCTCCCAGGGTTTTCCCAGTCCTCGTTCAGTTGCCGCCCAGCTACTTCGCCGATCCTCTGACGATACGCACAACCGCGCGAAATCGGCCTCATGCACTCGTCAGGGCACCACGGGGAAGCGGCCGCCCGCGGCCCACTCGTCCGAGGTCGAAGGTCGCGCCGGCAGGTAAAGACCACGGTACTCAATGAGAAAGGTAGTTCGATGACGGTTTCCGCCGCCGAGAGCGGTACACGAGCGGACACGACGAACGAGCCCGGCCCCTCGAAGCCCGGTTACGGCCGCGCCGAGATCGTCGCGCTGTCGGTGCTGCTGCTCGGTACCGCGGCCATTCTGCTGTGGCAGCTGTCCGAAGCGGGCTGGGGCAACAGCTACTACGCTTCGGCCGTCCAAGGAATGTCCCAGAGCTGGAAAGCCTTTCTTTTCGGCTCGTTCGACGCCGAGAACGCCATCACGGTCGACAAGCCCCCGGCCGGGCTCTGGCTCATGGCGCTGTCGGCGCGGCTGTTCGGCTTTTCGGTTCTCTCGGTGCTGGTGCCTCAGGTTCTGCTGGGCGTGGGCAGCGTGGCAGTGCTCCACGCCGCGGTGCGGCGGGCCGCAGGACCGCTCGGCGGCCTGATCGCCGGCGCCGCGCTCGCCGTGACGCCGGTCGCGGTGATGATCTTCCGATACGACAACCCCGACGTCGTTCTCGTGTTCGTGCTGGTCGCCGCGGCCTACGCGGTCGTGCGAGCTTTGGAGAAGGGATCCACCCGATGGCTCGTCGTGGCCGGCGTCTTCGTCGGCTTGGCGGTGCTCACGAAGATGGGGCAGGGGCTGTTGACGTTGCCCGCCGTCGCGGCGGCCTACCTGTACGCCGCGCCGGTCCCCCTGTGGCGGCGTCTGCGGCAGTTGCTGCTCGCCGGGCTGGCGCTCGTGGTTTCCGCGGGCTGGTGGTTTCTCCTCGTCGAGCTCTGGCCTGCGGACAGCCGCCCTTACATCGGCGGGTCCAAGAGCAACAGCGCGTGGGACCTCGCGGTCGGCTACAACGGTGCGACCAGGCTCTTCGGTCCGGGCAGTTCCGGGTCCACGCCCTCCGGCGCGAGTGCGATGCTCGAAACCGGCAGTGATCCCGGCCGCCTGTTCGGCGGCGCGATCGCCGGGCAGAGCTCCTGGCTGCTGCCGGCGGCGTTGGTGCTCGGTCTCGCGGCGATCTGGGTCACCCGCCGAGCCGGTCGTGAAGACCGCGTCCGCGCGTCCCTGATCGTTTGGGGTGGGTGGACAGTCATGACTTCGCTGGTGTTCAGCCTGATGCCGTTCATCCACGAGTACTACACCGTGGCACTGGCCCCGGGGATCGCCGGGCTGACGGGTGTCGGCTTCGCGGTGATGTGGCGGCGACGGGACGAGTTGTGGGCACGCGTGCTGCTCGCGGTCACCGCGTTGGGGACCGGGGTGTGGTCGTTCGTGTTGCTGGATCGATCCGCCGATTTCGTTCCCTGGTTGCGGTGGGTCCTGCTCGTCGCGGCCCTGACGGCCGCCATCGCCCTCCTGCTGGTCCGGTTCCGCGGAGGGCTGTTCGTGGCCGTCGCCGCAGCGGCGATCACCGGGCTGGGGGGTTCGACCGCCTACGCCGTGCAGACGGCCGGCTCGACCTATCACGGTGGTATGCCGGTGGCCGGTCCGTCCACCGGAAGCTCGAGTTTCGGCCCCGGTTCGGCGCTGGGCGCGCCGTCGGCGAGCGGCGGTTCGCCAGGCTCCGGCATGTCGGGTGGTTTCCCCCCGGGCGGTTTGGGGGACGTCGACCCCCAGCTGAAGGAGATGCTGAAGAATGCGGGAACGCGGTGGGCCGCGGCCGCGGTCAGCTACGAGCCCGCCTCGTCGCTTTCGCTGGCCAGTGGAAAGCCGGTCATGGAAATCGCCGGGTTCTCAGGCTCGGACCCGTACCCCACTCTCGAGCAGTTCAAGCGCTACGTGGGGAACGGCGAGGTGCGATACTTCGTCACTCAGAGCATGGGGCTTGGCGCCGGCGGGGATCCTTCCCAGCTGGCCGCGCAACTGCCCGCTTCGATCAGGGACAATCCCGAAATCATGGCCATGATCGAAAAAATGGGTTCCGGCGGCGGCATGATGGGTGGCGGCCCGTCTGTCAAGGCCATCACCGACTGGGTGAAGGAGAACTTTTCCGTCACGGCTGTCGGCTCCTACGCGGTGTACGACCTGAAGACGCCGAAAAACTAGAAGGTCGGAGAAGTCACCGACAACCTGGATCGTGGCCGATCCCAGCCGCGCATCACATCTTCGGGTGATGGCGGCCGCGACGGGCCGGATGGGTACGGCCAGATTTCGGACGTGCTCACGCTCGTGCGGTTCGTCCCGCGGCGCACCGGAGCGTGAGTATGTCCGAAGGGGGGCAGGACATGACGGGTGCGGTTCCGGACGAGTGGCTGGCGCGGCTCGTGCGAGCCGCGCCAGCCGCTGTCCTGCTCCGGGACACGGCCGGACAGCTGGTCTGGGCCTCGCCTCACGCGCGGTGGCTCATCGGTCGCGCATTCGATCAGCTGATCGGACGGGCCGAGACAGACGAGCACCTCGCTGCCGGGTAATCCGCCCCGGTCGCCGTGTCGGACCATTACACCTGGCACGAGGGGCACTCCGGGGCTCTACGAAGGAGTCCGCTTCCCCGTCCGGCTCGACGACGGGACCCGGTTGCGCGGATCCGTCGTCACTGACAAGACCCGCGCCGAGGAGCGGCTGGATCTCTTGCTGCAGGTCGCGCCGGTCATCCTTGTCGTCACCGATACGCGGCTGCGGCTTCAGTGGGCGGCGGGTGCCGGTGTTCCCCCGGCCGCCGACGTCGCGCGCGCCGCAGCCTGATTCTCCCGGAAGCTGCGGGGCTGGCGCCCAACGACCCGGCCGTCGCCGCGCACGCCATCGCGTTGAGCGGCCGGCGGTCACTACCCGAGCACATACCACGGCCGGGTTTTCGACAACGCCGCCTACCCCATGCGCCATGGCGACACCATCGACAGCGTCGTGTACCTGTCCTACGAAGTCACCCGCGAAACCGCCGAATGGAACCGCGCCACCGATCTGGAAGAACGCTTCACGGCGTTCATGAGCTACTGCCCGGCGCCCGCGGTGCTTCGCGACGCGGCCGGGCGGTTCGTATGGGCCAATTGCGCCTACCTCACGCAGCACGAGCTGGATCCCGAAAACTACGTCGGTCACGACGCCGCAACCCTGCTCGCCCCCACGATGCACGTTGACCGGGAGTCCTTCCAAGAGGCCGACCAGCGGGTTCTCGCGACCGGGCGGCCGTACGCCACTGGCCGTCGCGACGTCCTCCGCGACGGCGGTGTCATCCACGAGACCGCTTACCGCTTTCCCGTCGACACAACCAGCGGTCGCCGGCTGGTCGGTGGGATCTTCGTCAACGCCATCGGCCAGGGGACCGCTCGCAGCCAGACCACGCACTGGCGTGACCGCGACCAACGGCTGTTCGACCGGCTGTCGGTGGCCCTCGCTTTGACCGACACCCACACCTTCATCCGCGAAGCGAATCCCGAGCTCTGCGGGCTTCTTCGGACGCCCTTACACGCCCTGCGCAGGCTGACGATGACCGATCTCACACTGCCGGGCGACGAGCGCGCGCAGGCCGTGGCGCTCGGCGAACTGGCCGCCGGGCGCGCCCGTTCCACCGACTTCGCCTGTGGCTTCCGTTCCAGCCCCGCCGGTTCACCCGTCTACGCCACGGTGTCGATCGCGCTCGCCGAAGACGGCGACGCTCATCTGTGGATCATCAACGCAGTCCCGGGATCGGTTCGCGCAAAAGAAGAACCGATCGAGCTCGTCCGCAGGATTATCGAACTCCGCGCCGCCTGCACGAGCGTCGACACTATCGCCGACCAGGTGGGTCTTTCCCGACGTGGCGTGGAATGCCACCTCAGCCGCCTCGCGAAAGCGTGGAACTGCACCACGGGCGCCCTGGTCGCGCGCGCCTACACCCTCGGCTTGCTCGACCCGGGGGTGTGGCCGCCAAAGTGCGCGCTAAAAGACCTTCCGTCCACGAGACTGTGGATCTCCACATTCTTGTGGGATTTTTCACCCATGAGAGTGGAATTCGAGTTTCACACTGCTGCTCGTGGCGGGTGGAACGATCTCAGTCGAGAACGACGTGAACGAGCTTGCGGTGGCGAGCAGGCTGCCAGGGGCACCGCTGGCCGTCCACTGCTGTTCCCGGGATAGTGACGAGAGCCGGGGACCGGGGAAGCCGGCCGGCATGAACGCCGCGTGTCCGGAAGCCGGCGCGCTGGACCGGTGGATTCGATGACCGCGGCGGCGACAAGTGAGGCCTAAACGGTCGAAGCCTGGCCCGAAGAGACGTTCGAGGCGTTCGTGCGGTGTTCGCTCGCGCCGGCGGTGCTCAAGAACCCGGCTGGGCGGATCGTCTGGGCCAACCCGGCCTTCGCGGCGTCGATCGGCCGTCCGCTCGAGGTGCTGATCGAGCGGACCCTCGCCGACGTCGATGACCGCGACACCGCGGCGGATCCGGACGCCGACGACAGCCACGTCGCAGCTTCCGGATGTCCACGTCGCACGACGTGCGAGTTCCGGCCCGCCACCGGCGAGGTCCGGGTCCACACCGGTTTCCGGCGGACGTCGGCGGCGAGTTGTGTGTCGGAGTGGCCTTCTCCGGGACACCACGAGCGAGTCCCGCCTGGAGCGAGAGGCTTGCGTTTGACGCGACGCCGATTGCGGTCTGTTCGACCGCTCTCCGATCGCCATTTTGGTCCTCGACGCGAACGGGAACGTGCGGGACGCCAACCCCGCCCTGTGCCGGATCACCGGCCGGTCGCTCGCCGGGCTGCGCCGCCTGACCGTGCGCGAGCTGGCCGGGCTTGGAGAAGCCCGACGGCTTCTGGACGGTGTCGCCTGGGTGCTGCACCACCCCAGCGCGACGGTCGTGGTCCCGGTCCGGGCTGCCCGGACAAGCCGGCATGACCCACGAAACCACTGTGACCCTGATCCGCGTCTGCACGCCCGGAGCCGAGGCGCAGACGGTCAACGTCGTGGCGGTGGCCGTCCCCGTCCGCACTCGCCGCGTCGCCTGCTTGGGTCTGGATATCATCCCGCGCGAGGCGGACGTGCTGCGCCTGTGCGCCGCCGGCGCAGGCAACCGCGCAGATCGCCACCCGGCTGGGGATGACCCGCCGCCGTGTCGAACACCACCTCGCCAACCTGGCGGTCAAACTGGATACTTCCACCAGTTCGCTCATTGCCGGCGCCTATCACCTCGGCATCTTGGACGCGGCCGTCTGGCCGCCCGCAGTCGCCCGGTCGCCGCCGAAGCCGCCTTCGAGGTCTTGCCCCCGCAAGAACCTCACTCTGCCCGGAAAACCTCAGTAACAACGCGGGCAGAGCGTGTGCGATGACAAGAAATCCAGTCGCCAAGGGAAGGTCAGCGGACTCGCTGATAGTTGAACGTTCCGTTCGTCACCTTGTAATTCTGGCTCTCCAGTCCGGATCGGTTGATCCAGTTGACTGAAGCGCTGTCACCGCTGAGGGTCCACTTTTCCTCATAACTTCCTGTCGGCTTCCCGTTGTAGCAGCCACCTGCGGACGTGCGCCCATAAAAAATGTTGGTACCTTCTTGGTTCAGGTAAAGAGATTGCGTGCAGTACGACGACACGTATCCATCGGCGCCAATGGCGACAATGCGGGTGCTGCTGGTGTCCGACCACTTTCCGATGACTTGACTGTCGTACGGAAGGCGTTTTTTGTTGTCCCATGCGACAGTCTCGTTCGCCGATCCATACGGACCCCGTACGACCATCAGGCCGTCGTCCTGCAGGGCCAACCTGAAGTTGGGTTTGTTCTTTGTTCCCGACTCCCAGACAAGCGTTCCTCCGGCGTAGCAGACCAGGTTTCCTCCGAGCTCCATCTGGCAGCGATCGGTCCCCTTGCCGTTGATGCCCGCAGCCCACACGACGTAGCCATCCGAGTTCCTGAGAGCGATGAAGTTACGGTCGTCACCTATCTTCCACGTGAACGCGCCGTTGCAGGAGCTGATCGACTCACCGTAGTGAATCTGGTCATCCGGATTGAGTCCTCCGCAAGCGGGAAGGGCGTGGGCCACCCCGCTGCCAACAGTCATCGACAGGGCAAGAGAAGCGATGGTGGTCGTAAAAAGAAGACAACATTTGCCTAAAGTGCGAAGAATCATCACTGAATCCTGACTATTTGATCGAATTTTATTCTTACACCTGTAGATTGTTCTTCTGTTAAGAAGTGAAGTCAAATAGTGATGATAATGAGTAATAGCTGTAAAAATTTACTTCAGAGTCGGCGGAGGTCGCTGAGCACCCGTCGCATCAGGGTCGGCCTGGCTTTTCCCACCGGAGCACGGTGACGAGACCGTTCGTGCTCGCGTCCTCCAGGAGCACTCGCACGACGCCGAGCGGGAGCCGCAACAGTGCGGAAACCTCTGCCACCGAACGCGTGGTCCGGCACAGCTCGACGACGATCCGGTTCTCGGTGGTGAGGCTGGCCAGTTCCCGCCCGCCGACGCCGTCGTGGCGACCAGCGTTTCGACCGCCAGTTCGCGGTCGGCCGTCGTGCGGCCGAGCGTCCACGTGTAAGGGGCGGACGAGCGACACGCGCTCTCCGTCCGGTCCGGTTCCGTCGTCGGCTACCGGTTGCCGTAGTGCTCGGGGACGTGGCGTGCATCCGGGGTCAGTGCTGCGCCGACCTGGCTGACCAGCAGCGTCATCTCGTAGCCGATCAGTCCGATGTCACAAAGCGGTGAAGCGAGCACGGACAGTTTCGAGCCGTCGCCGATGCTCATCACCAGGACGACCCCGGCTTCCATTTCCACGATCGTCTGGACGACTTCGCCGCCGTCGAAGCATCGAGCCGCACCGTCGGTCAGGCTGGACAGCCCGGCCACGATGGCCGAGAGCTGGTCCGCTTTGCCTTCCGGCAGTCGCTCCGAGTGCGTGAGCAGCACGCCGTCGGCGGACGTGACCACGACGTGCGCCACACCGCTCACCCGGTCGGCGAAGTCGTTGACCAGCCAGCCAAGCCGGCTCTGCGGAACCAGGCCTGCGTTCATCATGTCTCCGTGAGGTGTCGGGCGGCCCCGCGGGGCCACTTGTGGCCGTTCGTCCGGTCGCCGCGGAAGCGTGCTGGCCCGGCTCATCGCGAGCCGTCGGGCTCGGAGTGGTGGAGACTGGTCAAGGTGCCGCGGATCCGGCGTGCCCGGGCGACGTGGTCGGGCGGGGCAGGCGGCGGGCCGGTCTGCGCGCCATGGTTCGGGGTTTCGGCCGATCGCGGCGATTTGGTGTTCAGCAGCAAGAGCGGCGGCAGCACCACCTTGGCCGTGATCCCGCTGACGCCCGGTTCGTCGGACCCTGTCAGGTTGACCTCGAACCCGTGCCGGCCGCTGAGCCTGCCGACCACGAACAGGCCCATCCGCTGGGCGACCGACGGATTGGGCCGGTCGTCGGCGTGCATCCGCTGGTTCGCCTCCACGAGAGCGGTGGCCGACATCCCGATGCCGTGGTCGCTGACCGTGATCACCAGCGAGCCATCCGGTGCCGACCCGGCGCGCAGGGTGACCGGGGCGGTCGGCGGCGAAAAGTGTGTTGCGTTGTCGAGCAGCTCCGACACGACGTGTACGAGGTCGATGCCGAGCTTGCCGGGCACGGCCAGGGGCGGGCTTTCCTGCAGGCTGACCCGCTGGTAGTGCTCCACTTCGGACAGCGCCGCGCGCAGCACCTCGTCGACGGACATCCGGTGCGCAGGCCGCCGCGTGCGCTCGGCACCCGCGAGCACCAGGAGGTTTTCGCTGTTGCGCCGCATCCGGGTGGCGAGGTGGTCGAGGGCGAAGAATTCGGCGAGCCGGTCGGGGTCCTCTTCATCGCGCTCCAGCCGGTCGATCACCGCGAGCTGCCGTTCGACCAGGCCCTGGCTCCGGCGGGACAGGTTCACGAAGATCGCTTTGACGGCGGTCTGGGTCCGCGCCTGTTCCGCCGCCAGCAGGACGGCTTCGGCGTGCACCTTGTCGAACGCGCGCGCGACCTGGCCGATCTCGTCCTCGTTCCTCAGAGGGACCGGGAGCACGTCCGGTGCCTCCCCGGATCCTTCCTTGAGCGCCCGGACCGCGGACGGGAGGCGCGAGTGGGCGATTTCGAGGGCGCTGTCGCGCAGGAGGCGCAGCGAGCGCAGGAGAATCCGGGCGACGAAAACGGCCAGTGCGCCGCCGGCCAGCAGTGAGGCGATCAGCAGTGTGGTGCTGATCGACGACTTGGTGTACGCCGTTGTCCTGGCCTCGTTTTGCCGCAGTTCGATGTTCCGCATCGCGAACTCGCCCGATCGTCGAGCCGAGGCATCGACCGCTTCGTACGCTTTCGTCCACGCCTGCGCGGTGACCGTCGATGCCTGGCCGTTCGCCACCGCGAGCACCTGCTCGGCCAGCTCCGTACGACGGCGTTGCGCAGTGTCGTCCAGCAAGGGCCCCGTCGCCGACCGCTGCTCCGGGGTGAGGGACACCTGGAACCGGACCGACTCGTGGCCCAGCTCGGCTTCGAAGCTCCTGGCGAGTTCGGCGTCCCGCATGCTCAACCGGTTCGCCGTGATCGCGCCTTCGATGACCGTCGCATGCAGCGACAGCTGCTCGCGCGCGTCCGCGGCGGCTTGCGCGGCGTCGGCGAGTGCGGCGGTGTCCGGCGTGCTGCCGGTTCGGACCAGTGACCGGGCCAGCACGTCGAGCGCCCGGATGACGGGTGTGTAGAGCGCGCCGATCAGGTTCGGGTCGGCGATGAGCGAGCCCCCGAAGGCCCGGTGCACCTCCGCGAGCTGGGTGGCGCCGGTGCCGACTTCCGCCAGTGAGCCCTTCGCCGTGTCGTCGAGATCACCGCTGGAGCGCAACCTGTCGAGCAGGTTCGCGAGGGCCGTGTCCGCACGGTCACCCGAGGCGGCCACAGTCGCGCGATCGGCCGTGCTGTCCCCGCCGACGTAGACCAGGATGCTCCGGCGATCCTGGCGCAGCTGGTCGGCGATTCCGGTCACCTGCGTGCTCAGCTCGAGCAGCCGGCTGCCGCGATCGAGAGCCGCCAGCTCGTGCCGGCTGTCGGCGATGCGGATGGTCACGAGTGCGATCGCGAGGAGCGTGGGGACCAGGCCGACCGCGGCCAGCTTGACGGCGAGCGGCCAG
>NZ_JBSGDR010000035.1:0-67082 GCF_053602455.1 Amycolatopsis sp. NPDC004378 | reverse complement strand
CACAGCAAAACGATTTTATTTTGCTGTTGAGGTTTGTTCTGAGGGGTGAACATCCGTTGGGGCGCCGCGGCCCCGCCCGCGCCGCCGCGCCCCGCCCGCCCCCGCCCTCGACTGGGAGAAGAGCCGTGTCGCGCACCTGCTGACGCGGATGGAGAACCGCGGCCTGGTGGCGCGGACCGAGGACGGCGCCACCGGCCGCCGGACCGGGATCGAGCTGACCGGCGAAGGCCGCCGAGCGGCGGAGAACGCCACCCGGGCCCACGGCGCCACCATCCGCCGGCTCGTCCTCGACCGGCTCACGCCCGGCCAGGCCGCGGCCATCCGCGCCTGGAGCGAGCAGCTCATCGGGTCCTAGAACAGGGCCGCGACCAGGGCGGCGACCGGCGGCAGGGTCTGGGCGAGCGCGCCGGCGCGCCCGGCACCGCGCGGTCGGCTGAGGGCCAGCAGGTCGGACACCCCGAGCGCGATCCCGGCCAGGGCCATGTACCCGCAGGTGTAGAGCACCAGCGCGCGGCCCGCTTCGACGTTCCCGGTGTTCAGCAGGACGATCCCGACGACCGGGCCGGCGGCGAGGAACAGGTTGTAGAAGCCGACGTTGAACGACCACAGCCGGGTGGCGGGCACGTGCTCGGTCGGGACGCTGAAGATGTCCCGGTGCACGCCCGGCCGTTCGAACAGCACGACCTCCCAGGTGAAGGCCAGCAGGTGCACCAGCGCGGCGATCCCGGCGAAGACCTGGACGGCGGCGTTCACGGCTCCACCAGCTCGACGCCGTGCCGCCCGGCGACGTCGGGAACCTGCTCCGGCGCGGCCTGGTCGACGTCGCGGAAGAACCGGCCCATCGCGCCGGTCAGGCTCACCGCGAGGAACTGCGCCGAGGGCGTGTGCACGGTGAAGGTGTTGACCGCGCCCGCCGGGATGCTGATCGACGCGCCCGGACCGAGGTCGTGGAGCTCGCCGTCGACGTAGACCGTGATGCGCCCGTGCAGCACGTAGAAGCTCTTCGCCCACGGCTCGGCGTGCGGCGGGACCGACGGCCCGCGGGGCGCGTCGACCTCGAACAGCTCGTAGGCGCCGCCGGTGTGCTCGGCGCCGACCTTGACGGTGATCCGCGCGTCCTTCGAGTCGAGTTCCGGGCCTTCGCCCGGGCCGCTGAAGTGGGTCATACCGCCGACGCTAAGCAGCAGGCGGGCGGCCGGACATCCCGGAAACGCGGGATACCGGCGGCCCGGCGCGCGGCGCATACTGCGTCCATGTGGGAGGGCCGGGCGCGGGGAGTGCGGCGCGAGGTCGCCGCACTCGCGACGGCGGGTGTCGGCGTCGCCGAACTGCACGCCGCCGCCATCGAGCTGGTCGACCGCGTGGTCCCGGCGGAGCTCACGTGCTGGGCGTCGCTGGACCCGGACACCGCGGTGATCAGCTCGATGACCAGCGGGCGCACCCGGATCCCCGGCGAGTACGAGCCGCTGCTGGCGACGTACGAGTACGACGGCTCCCAGCCCCACACCTTCGCCGAGCTGGCCCGCCGTCCGGTGCCGGTGGCCCGCCTCTGGGACCTCCCGCGCCGCGACGCCGAACGCAGCGGCCGGTTCGCCGAGGTCTGGCGGCCGCTGGGCCTCGGCCACGAGCTGCGCGCCGTGTTCCGCGTCGACGGGACGTCGTGGGGCGCGGCCGGCCTGGTCCGCCGCGGCGAGTTCAGCGACCGCGAGGTCGAGTTCCTGACGTCGGTCGCGCCGGCCCTGGCCGCGGCGACGCGGGTGGCCGCCCGCACGCGCGACGCGGGGGAGCGGGCGGAACCGGCGATCGTCGTGGTCGGCCCGGACGGCCGTCAGCGTGCCGCGACGGCGGCGGCCGCGGCCTGGCAGGCCGAACTGGACGAGATCGCGCCCGGCCGGTTCGCGGTGTTGTTGCGGGCGGTCGTGGCCGGCGCCCGGGCGTCGGGGTCGTTCCGCGCCCGCGTCCGCGACGCCCACGGCGGCTGGATCCTCCTGCAGGCCAGCCGGTTGCTGGGGGAGGACGACGACGAAACCGCGGTGACGGTCGGGCGCGCGTCGGGTGCCGAGCTGCTGGGTGTCCTGCTGGCGGCTTACGGCCTGACGGCGCGGGAGCGTGACGTCTGCCGCGAGGTCCTGGCCGGCCGGTCCACATCGGACATCTCCGCGCGGCTCGGCATTTCGGCGCACACCGTGCAGGACCACCTCAAGTCCGTGTTCGCCAAGGTGGACGTCCGCAGCCGGGGTGAGCTGACGGCGAAGCTGTTGTCCTAGAGGACCTTCCGCAGCAGGGCGTTGACCTCGTCGGGGCGTTCCATCGCCGGGAGGTGGCCGGTGTCGGCGAGCTCGACGAGCTCGGCGTTCGGCAGTGACTCCGCGAGGTGGTGGGACAGCTCGACCAGGCCGAGCGCGTCGGACGTGCCGATCACGACCTGCGCGGGGGTCGTGATCTCGGCCAGCCGGTGCCGCGTGTCCGGGATCCTCTCCGTCCACTGTGGACCGTTCCGCTCGCGCCGGTACACCTGCTCACACATGTCCCGGACCAGCGCGAGCATGCCGGCCGGCAGCACCGAGACGTCCCGCTCCGGGCCGGCGACGAGGTAGCGGATGTTGGCGTCCGCCATCGCCCGTTCGTCCGCGGTGTCGATCCCGGCGGACAGCCGGGCGATGTCCTGCTGCATGTGCTCCGGCCAGGTGTGCCCGGTCAGGCCCGAACCGAGCAGCACGAGCCGGGTGACCCGCTCCGGCGCGGCGAGGGCGGCGTCCAGCGCGCACGCCCCGCCCATCGACGCCCCGACCAGCGCCGCTCGCTCGATCCCCCGGGCATCGAGCAGGGCCAGCAGGTCCTCGTAGTGGGCGTGCTCGCCGGACCCGTCGCCGGTTTCCCCGAAGCCGCGGCGGTCGTAGCGGATCACCCGGTGTGCGGCGGCGAGCGAGGCGAACTGGGCGTCCCACATCCGGCGGTCGCCGATCGCGGCGTGCAGCAGCACGACCGCGGGCCCCTCACCCGCTTCGTCGTAGCCGAACGCCGTTCCGCCCACCTCGATCGTCGCCATGGTGCCCAAGCTAGCCACCCGACCGTGTCACACACCGCAGTTTTCGCTCAGAGCGAGCGGTTAGGGTGCCAACCATGACCGACGGATTCGACCTGACGCGCGACGGTGAAGTCGCCCGGCTCACGCTGACCCGGCCGGAGAAGATGAACGCCATCACCTACGGCATGTGGTCGGCGATCCCGGACGTCGTCGCCGAGGTGGAGGCCGACCCGGCGCTGAAGGTGCTGGTGATCGCGGGCGCGGGCCGGCACTTCTCGGCGGGTGCGGACATCAGCGAGTTCGGCGAGCTGCGGACGACGGCCGAGGGCGCGGCGAGCTACGACAAGGCGGTCGAGGGTGCGGTGGCGGCCCTGACGGCGATGCGCAAGCCGTCGGTGGCGATGATCCAGGGCAACTGCATCGGCGGCGGCTGCCAGGTGTCGGTCGCGTGCGACTTCCGGTTCGCGGCCGAGGGGTCCCGGTTCGGCATCACGCCGGCGAAGCTCGGCATCGTCTACCACTTCGACTCGACGCGCCAGCTGGTGTCCCTGGTCGGCCCGGCGCACGCGAAGTACTTCCTGCTGTCGGGCGAGCTGATCACGGCGGCCCGGGCCCGCGAGATCGGGCTGCTCAACGACGTCTTCCCGGCCGCGGAGCTGGAGTCTTCGACGCTGGAGTTCGTCTCGACGCTGTGCTCCCGCTCGCAGGCCTCGATCCGCGGGATGAACCGGATCATCGAGAAGATCGTCGCCGGCCAGGAGACGTCCGACGCCGAGGTCGAGGAGATCCGCTCGGAGGCTCTCCACGGCGTGGACTACGCCGAAGGTGTCGCGGCGTTCCTGGCCCGGCGCCCGCCTCGGTTCACCCACCGCTGACCAGGATCGTCACGAACCCGCCGTTCGCGGCCACCGGCACGCTCAGCCGGCCGTCCGCCGAGACCTCCGACCGCTCCCGCAGCAGCCCCGACGGACCGTCGCGGAGGGTGTCGGCGAGCCAGCGCCCGTGGTCCAGGAAGCCGAGCGGCACGTCGACGGTCTTCGCCGGGCCCGCCGAGAGACCGCCGACGAACCACCGGTCCCCTGAGCGCCGCGCGAACACGGCCTCCCGGCCGGGGCGTCCGGACAGCAGCCGGGTCTCGTCCCAGACCGTCGGCAGCCGGTCGAGCGTGCGCAGCGCTTCGGGCCGGGCTTCGTAGTTCTCCGGCTTGTCCGCGCCGTGCTGCCAGCCCGACTCGAACACCAGGAACGCCGCCACCTCGTGCGCGTCGGTCGTGTCGCGATCGGACACCACGAACGCGGTCGGCGTGTAGTCCATGCTGCCGACGACGTTGCGGGTGAACGGGAACATCGTGTTCGTCGCGGCCCGCGTCCGGTACTGCTCCGCGCCCCGGACGGCCTCGAAGCTCATCACGTGCGGCCAGGTGCGCTGGAAGCCGCGGGGGATGGTCGCGCCGTGGAAGTTGATCATCAGGCGGTGCTGGGCGGTGGCCCGCGCGATGTCGTCGTAGAACCCGAAGCGCGCCTGCGTGTCGGAGTCCATGAAGTCGACCTTGATCCCGGCTGCGCCCCAGGACTTGACCAGGGGCAGCCACTTCGCGCGCTCGGCCGCCGTGTCGAGGGAGGTCCACCGGAACCACAGGATCACCTCGACGCCGCGCTCACGCGCGTAGCGGATGACGTCCGGCACCCAGGACGCGTCCCAGCCCTCGTCGACGAGCAGGTACGGCCAGCCGTGGCGGGCGGCGAAGTCCGCGAACTGCTTCTGCCGCACGGGATCGCGCGGACTGTCGTGTTCGGACAGCCACGACCACGCCACCTTCCCCGGCCGCACCCAGGACGTGTCGGCCAGCTTTGACGGCGGGGCGAGGTCGTCGACCAAAGTGGACTCCGTGACGGTCGCGAGGTCGCCGGTGATCGCCACCCGCCAGGGCGTGACGAAAGGCCCGTCCCCGGTGACGGCGGTGTCGGCCAGCTTGATCCCGTAGCCGGCCGTCCCGGCCGCGTGCGTCAAGCGGGCGCCCGAATACCGGCCGTCCACATCGGACTCGGTGAGCAGCGTCCAGCTCCCGTCGCCGGTGTCGAACAGGGACGGGAAGCCGTAGTCGCCCGCCTTCGCGCCACCCGCGGTCGTTTCGGTGCGGACGCCCTCGTAGTTGGGGGAGTAGGGCAGCAGCCAGGCCGGCGCCGACGCGGGCAGCGTGAACGACGACGCCTCGCCGGTGATCGTCCCGCCGGCGGGCAGCACGTAGCGGTAGGCGACGCCGTCCGCCGCCGCGCGCACGACGACGTCCAGCCGGGTTTCGCCCGGCCCGGCGAACGACAGCGTCGTTTCCGCCGCCCTCGCGTGCCGCCGAAGCCGCTTGCCCGTCGTCATCGTGTAGTGCTCGTCGACGACCCGGTCGGCGCGGCGCAGGAACCGCAGGTCACGCGTCAGGTCGGCGGCCTCGGTCCGCAGGCCCAGCGGGGCGGGTGCGAGCACGGTCGTGGTGCCCCGGGAGACCCCGAAGGTCAGGCCGCCGTCACCGGTGCGGGCGACCTCGGCGGTCACCGCGCCGGTCAGGCTCACGGTCCAGCGCTCGGCTGCGTCGGCGGGCATGGTGGTCAAGAGGGTAGTGGTCAGGGCGAGCCCCGCGGCGACGAGCCTCACCGGCCGCTTCAGGCGTCCAGGTAGGCGTGGAAGTGCTCGGCGACGACGTCGGTGACGCCGGCCGGATCGAGCCTGCCGTCGATCTCGATGACGCGGATGCCGAGCTCCCGCGCCGAGCGCACGGCCTGCGCGGCGAGCATCCGGTCGCGGGTCAGCCGGGTGCGCTGGCGCGGGATCGCCGGCGCGTCCGGCCGGTGGCGCAGCTGGTGCTGCCGGAACAGCTCGGTCGGCACCAGCACGACCATCCGGCCCGGCGCGTCGACGAGCGGTGCCACCAGCTCCGGCCGCAGCCCCCAGCCCTCGGCGACGATCGGCCGCGGCGACGTCAGCGCGCGCAGGTCGTCCAGCGCGCACTGGAAGCGTTGCCGGAGCTCGGCCACCAACGCGGTCAGCTGGTCGCCGGCCGGGACGTCCTCGGCCGGTGCGGTGCCGGGCCGGGTCCGGTCGTCGTGGTGGTAGGTGGTCAGGCCGTGGCGTTCGGCCAGCAGCCGGGCGACCGTGGACTTGCCGGTCCACGGGGCGCCGCCGATCCACAAGGCCTTCCGCAGGGTGCCGAACGGATCCGAGGTCATCGTTCGACTATTGCGGCACCGGCGGGCCGAAGCCAGCGTTCGGGCGCCGGTTGAGCCGTTCAGCGCAGGGTGACCCCACGCGTACGGGCGGCCACCACCGGATCGGTCACGTTCTGTCGCCTTCGTCGTCGACCACCAGGACGGTGGCGCTGTCGGCGAAGCCCGGCTCCTTGTCGAACCGGAACCGGAACTGCCCGCCCGGCCGGATCGCGGCGATCACCTGCGTCTCGGCCGTGTCGAGCACGATGATCGAGTGCTCGGCGGTGATGGGTTCCTGGCTCAGCACGACGTCCGGCCGCGGTCCGGGCACGACGACCGGGATCGGCAGGGTGCCGCTGACCGAGCCCGAGCCGTCTTCGTCCTCGTGGTGGTCCACCGGCTCGAACGGGGCCGGCGGCAGCACCTGCGGACGGCGCCGCCACCAGAGCCCGGCGAGCAGCCCCGTCAGCAGCCCGCCGGTGCCGCTGACGGCCGAGGCGAGCCCGACGCTCAGCCCGGAGGCCTCGGGGACGGGCTTCGCCTGCGGCGCCCGAGGTGCGGCCGACGGTTCGGGCGGCAGCGGGCCGAACCGGACCGCGGGGTCCTGGGCGTCGTCGGGCAGCTGCAGCACCTGGCCGGGCTCGATCTGCGTGGCGTCGATGAACGGCGTCCCGTCCGGCCGCGGCCGGCCCTGGTTCAGCTTGAAGATCTCGGGGAAGCGCCGCCCGTCGCCGAGCGCGCGTTCGGCGATCTTGAACAGCGTGATGTCGTCCGGGTTGTCCGCGTGCGGGACGATGAAGTACTTGACCGACGGCGGAGGTGGTGGAGCGGACTGCGCGAGCGCGGGGCCGCCGGCGAGGACGGCGAAGAGGACCCCGGCGGCGCCGGCCTGCCCGGCCCGCCCGAGGACGCGGCGCACCGCGGGAACCCGGTTTCCGACCATGGTCGACACCCTCTCCCCGGTGACCCCGGCGGGTCCCGGTGTTGCCCCACTAACACGGGGCCGGAGCGGGCGTGGTTCAGATCTTGTCCCAGGGCACGGTTTCGTACGCGCCCGCGAGCATCTCCACCGCGCGGTCCGCGGGCGGCAGCACGAGGTCGTCGACGGCGGCGACCGCGCGTCCCGGCGTCTCGGAGTTCGTCAGGAACAGCGCGTCGAACCCGGGGAGGTCGGCGGGCCGGACTTCGCGCGTCTCCTGCGGAACACCCCGGCGGCGCAAGGCTTCCTGCTGCACCAGCATCGTGATCCCCGGCAGCACCGCGGCTTCCGGCCAGACGACCGTGTCGCCGGCCAGGAACCCGGCGTTCCAGATCGACGCCTCGCTGATCCGGCCGGCCGGGTCGACGAACAGCGCGTCGTCGAAGCCGGCGAGCCGCGCCTGGCGGGAGTGGTGGATCAGGCCGAACGTGCCCAGGTGCTTCACCTGCGGCAGATCCCGTTGGTACGGCACGGTCTTCAGGCGCAGTGGCGCCGGGTCAGGCTCTTGCGGCGGGTGCGTGCGGACCAGGATCTCCGGCGTCATCGGCTCGTCGAACGAGCGCGTGAGCACGACCACCCGCACCGAAAGCGCGGGTTCACCGGCGACGGCCTGCCGGACGTGGGCCAGGACCCGGTCGACGTCGAGGTCGGCGCCGAACAGCAGCCGGGTGCTCACCGTGAGCCGTTCGAGGTGGTGGGCGAGCCCGCGGACCCGCCCGTCCCGGACCTGCATCGCGGTGAAATGCCCGTAGGAGGTCATTCCCGCGACGAAGGCACCCGGGCCGAGCGGCTCCCCGTTCAGCTCGATGCGACCCGGCACTACTGGACGGTGACGCCCGTGAACTTCACCTGCTTCGTCGGCGCACCCGTGCCGTCCTGCGGGTTCGGGTTCGCGATGCCCGCCTTGGCGACCGCGTCGAGCACCTTCAGGCCCTCGTCGCTGATGCTGCCGAACACCGAGTAGTCCGCCGGGAGGCCGTCGGCGGTGCCGTAGACCATGAAGAACTGGCTGCCGCCGGAGTTCGGCTGGGACGTCTTCGCCATGGCGAGGATGCCGCGGCCGTACTTGATCTCCGGGAACGCCTCGTCCGGCATCGTGTAGCCGGGGCCGCCCTGGCCGTCCTGGGTCGGGTCGCCGGTGGCCGACGGGTCACCGCACTGCAGCATCTGCAGGCCTTCGGTGCCGAGCCGGTGGCACATGGTGTCGTTGTAGAAGTTCTGCTTGGCGAGGCTGACGAAGCTCTGCACCGCGCAGGGCGCGAGCGCCCGGTCGAGCGTCAGCGGGATGTCGCCCGCCGTGCTCTTCAGCGTCACGTTGACCGTGCCCGTCGACGCGACGTTCTTGCCGTCGGGCACGTTGACCTTCTTCGGCGCCTTGCCCGTCGTGTCGGCCTTGAAGTCGCACGTCGTGGGGTTCGGCAGCGCCTTGGTCCGCTTCGGCATCGCCGCGCGCTGCGTCGGGATCTGGACCTCGGTGGGCGACGGCGTCGCCGACGGGGAGGCCGCGGTGTCGGTGGTGTCCGCGCCGTTGGCGCTCACGATCCAAACCACGATGCCGGCGATGACGAGCACCGACACGGCCGTCACGCCGATGCCGATCTGCTGGCGCCGCTTCCGCTGCTCCTTGCGACGGTCGAGCTGACGCTCGAGTTTGCGCTTCGCAGCTTCGCGGCGCTGCTGGTTGGTCGCCACCCCGTACCCTCCAGGATTCCGCTTGAGTCACACGTCTGAGGTAGCGGCAGTGTATGGGCACAGCCTGTGAGGACCATGTACAGGGCCCGCTAGTCTCAACCTGATCGTGATCGGCGCCATCCGGCGCGGATGTCCGGGAGGCGTTCGGTGCTCGTCGTCGGGTTCGTCAGCGGCCCGCTGCAGGCCAACTGCTACCTGCTGGCGGAGGCCGCCGGCGGGCCGTGCGTGGTCGTCGATCCGGGGCAGGAGGTGGCCGCGCCGCTGGCCGCCGCACTCGCCGAGCACCGGCTGGTCCCGGCGGCGCTGGTGGCCACCCACGGGCACCCCGACCACGTCGCTTCGGCCGCGGAGCTGTCGGCCGAACACGGCGTCCCCCTGCACCTGCACCCCGCGGACGCGGAACTGCACGACGGCGCCAGCGTCCCGCTCGAGCGGGGCACCTTCGCCGGTCTGGACATCGACGTCCGGCACGTGCCCGGGCACACTCCGGGCTCGGTGGTGCTGGGCCTCGAGACGCCCGAGGGCGGGCGGCTCGCGCTGACCGGCGACACGCTCTTCGCGGGGTCGATCGGCCGCGGGGACGTCGAGGCGGTCGTGCGGGAGCTGGTGGCGGGCCTGCCGGACGACACGGTGGTGCTGCCGGGCCACGGCCCGGCGACGACGATCGGGCGGGAACGCGCGGGCAACCCGTTCCTCGCCGGGACGGGGGCGTGAGCGTGGCCGAGGAGAAGACCGAGCGGCTGGCGCTGTTCGAGGAGGACCCGCGCGGCCGCCGTCGCCGCGGGATCTCGGGGCTGATCGGCGTGGTGCTCGTCGCCGCGGCGTTCGGCGGGGTCGCCGGCCTGATCGGCGGCACCCTGACCGGGCTGGTCGTCGCCGTCGTGATCGCGCTGCCGCTCCTGTACGTCATGGCGGTCAGCATCCGGCGCCGCGTCTGGCTGGAAGGCTCGACGCTCATCGTGCGGACGTGGGGGCTGCGCCACGTCGACCTGGTCACCGCGACCCGGCTCGACCTGGTGATCGGCGACGTCCGCGGCTCCCGCACGGTGAGCCTGCTGGTCAACGCGGGCCAGCGGGGCAAGGTGGCGAAGGTCGACCTGGCGGTGTTCTCCGGGACCGGCGGGCGCGAGCTGGGCATCCTGCAGCTGCGGAAGCTGGCGAACGCGCTGATGAACAACGTCGAGGCGAACGGCCTGGTGTTCGGGGAGCTGCTGGTCTCCGAGCTCAAGGCCGAGGCGCGCGGCGCCGGCGTGGCCGAACGGCCGCTCTACCGGCTGGCGTCGGTGGCACCGTCCGGCAAGTACGTGCAGCGGTTCACCATGGAGGCCGTCAGCCGGTTCGTGGCGACTCTCGACTGAGCTGCTCGTCTTCGGCCGCACGCAGCTGCTCGAGCTGGTAGACGAGCTCCGGGACCTCCTGCGCGACGTACGCCGTGAGCCGCTCGACGTGGTGCAGCGTGGCGCGGACGTCGTCGAGGGCGGTCGCGATGCGCGGCAGCGATTCGACGGCCTGGACGGCGGCGGTGACCACCCGCAGCGCACCCCTGACGACCTGCCGCGGCCCGATCAGCACGAACATGGCGTCTCCCCGGGTCGGCTGCCGCCTTCCTACCGCGTCCGTCCGCGCTGGTCGCGGCCGGGGTTCGCGGGTGTTACGGGTGTGACGGAACGGCTTTCGTGGTGCTGCTGAGGTAGGTCGCGGGCTCGCGGGAGGCGATCAGCGCGGCGAGGATCGTCGTCACCGGGACGGCCGCCACGATGCCGACGCTGCCGGCGAGCGTGCGGACGATCTCCTGCGCGATCTCCTCGCTGCCGAGCAGCGAGCCCAGCCCGACGCCGGAGATCGACGAGTACAGCAGCACCGGCAGCGCGGCCCCGGCGTAGGCCATCACGAGCGTGTTGACCGCCGAGCCGACGTGGTCGCGGCCGATCCGCAGGCCCGAGTGGTACAGCTCGCGCCAGGTCAGCTCCGGGTTCGCGCGGCGCAGCTCCCAGACCGCGCTCGTCTGGGTGACGGTGACGTCGTCGAGCACACCGAGCGCGCCGATCACCACGCCGGCCAGCAGCAGCCCGCGCGAGTCGATGCCGTGGCCGAGCGACCCGATGAGCGTCGACGTGCTGTCGTCGAGCCCGGTCAGCGAGGCCGCGGCGGAGAAGATCGCCGAGAGGACGCCGATGAGGGCGAGGCTGACAAGCGTGCCGAGCACGGCCGCGGACGTTCTCGCGGACAGCCCGTGGGTCATGTACAGGGCGATGAACATGATCGCGCCGGACCCCGCGATGGCCACCACCAGGGGGTTCTCGCCGGCCAGGATGGCCGGGAGGATGAACAGGGCGATCACGACGAACGACAGGCCGAGCGCGACGAGCGCGGCGACGCCCTGCCAGCGGCCGAGCACGAGCACGGCGACGGCGAAGAGCGCGGCGAGCACCAGCAGGGGAGTGCCGCGCTGGAAGTCGACCAGCTGGAAGCTCGCCGGGTCGCCCGCGTTGCCGCCGTTGTAGGCGAGCACGACGGCGTCTCCCGCGGAGAAGCGCGGGGTGCTCGGCTCGATCGGCACGGTCAGCTTCAGCGGCTTCCCGGCGGCCGGGCCGTCGGTCATCGTGAGGTCGACGGTCAGGCAGGGCTTCGCGTTCGGGTCCTGCTGGTCGCCGACCTGGACCTGGCCCTGCGCGAGGCAGGGGCCGGTGTTCGTGGTCTTGATGTCGGCGGCGACCGGGGTGCCCTGCGGGACGACGCTCGTCGGCGACGCCTTGCCCCACGGGTACAGCACGATCATGCCGACGACGGTCGCGACGGCCAGCGGCGCGAGCAGCCAGATCAGGAGGAGCCGGACGCGGCGGGAGGCCGGGGCGGCGGGGCCGTGCCCGTGTCCGTGGCCGTGCCCGTGGCCGGTTTCCGGTTCAGGCTTCTTCGCGGGCCGCTTGACGCCGTTGGCGGGCACGCGCTGCCGCTGGGGTCCGGTGTCGGTCCGCTTGTCCCCGGGGACGCGCTGGGCGCCCGGGACCCGCTGGGGCCCGGTGCCGTCGCGGCGGCGGGCGGGGTCGGCGGCGCGCCGGGCGCCGTCGGCGGGCGGCCGGCGGACAGGCTTGCGGGGCGATCCCGGCGCACCCGGCGTTACGGGCGTTGCGGGCGTTCCGCGGGCCGGAGAAGGGGACACCTCGTCCGTGACCCGGCGAATCGGTCCGGTTTCGTCGTCGGCGAGGTCGGGGCGGTCCACCCGCACATCCTGACAGCGGGTTTTCCCTGGCCGCACGAGGGGCCGCCGACGGCCCGGTTAGTCCGGATGCCCCGTGTCGACCCTCAACGCCCGGTGGTCGTGTGATCGGGGGGTCGACACGCGTGATTGGGGGTCGACACGGTGTCAGCCGTAGGCCTGGCGGACGTGGACGCGGCGGTAGGCCGACGGCGGGGTGTCGAAGTGGTCGAGGAAGGCTTGGCGCAACGTCTCGGTCGAGCCGAAGCCGCAGCGGCGGGCGATCGTGGCGAGGGGGAGGTCCGTGCCGGAGAGCAGGCGGGCCGCGTGCTCGGTGCGGACCGTCCGGACGTACTTGCCCGGTGTCGTGCCGAGGTGGGCGTCGAACAGGCGCGTGAGCTGGCGGGTGCTGATGCCCGCCCGCGCGGCGAGGGCCGGGGTGCCGAGGTCGTCGTCGAGGTGCTCGGCGATGTACGCGGTGAGGTCGCGGACCTCGCGGTGTTCCGGCGGCGGGCCGGCCAGGAACAGGCTGACCTGGGCCTGGTTCCCGGGCCGCTGCAGGTAGGTGACCAGCGCCCGGGCGGCCTCGCGGGCCAGTGACGGGCCGTGGTCGGCCTCCACCAGCGACAGGGTCAGGTCGAGCCCGCTCGTCACGCCCGCCGCGGTGTAGACGTTGCCGTGCCGGACGTACAGCGGCACCGGGTCCACCGTCACCGACGGGTAGTCGCGGGCAAGCCGGGCCGCGTAACGCCAGTGCGTGGTCGCGCGACGGCCGTTGAGCAGCCCGGCGGCGGCGAGCACCTCGGCGCCGGTGCACACCGACGCGACGCGCCGGGCCGACCGGGCGAGCCGCCGGACGTGGGCCAGGACGCGCTCGTCGGCCGCGGCGGCGGTGCTGCCCCAGCCGCCCGCGACGACCAGCGTGTCGAGGTCCCCGGCGACCTGGTCGAGCCGCAGGTGCGGCTGGAGCGTCAGACCCGAGCCGGTGCGGATGCCGTGGCCGTCGACCGACGCCAGCTGGAGGTCGTACGGCGGCCACGCGCCGAGCCGGTTGGCGGCGTCGAACACGTCGGCGGGGCAGGCGATGTCCAGCAGCTCGGCGTCGGCGTATCCGACGATCGTGACCCGTCTGGGTGAGCCTGGCATGATCGCACGCTAACACCCGGCCCGGCGCTCGGACGCGGTTCGCAGGATTTCGGACATCCGGGTCTTCGCCGCGCGCGGCTCCCGCCAGGGTGAGGGCCATGACCGATGAGCAGAAGACGATCGCCTTCGTCGTTTACCCCGGACTGACGCCGCTCGACCTGGTCGGCCCGCTCCAGGTCCTGAGCGGGCTGGCGCAGATGGTGCCGGGCTACCGGACCGTCGTGGTGGGCGCCTCGAAGGACACCGTGGGTACCGACACGCCGCTGAGCGTCGCGCCGAGCCACACGTTCGACGAGGTGCCGTCGCCCTTCGCGGTGCTGGTGCCCGGCGGGACCGTGCCGACGCTGCGGGCGATGTCCGACGAGCGCCTGCTCACCTGGCTGCGCAGCGCGGCCGCCGGCGCCGAGCTCGTGACGTCCGTCTGCACCGGTTCGATGATCCTCGGGGCCGCCGGGCTGCTCGAGGGCAAGCGCGCGACGACGCACTGGATGTTCCGGGACCTGCTGCCCGGGCTGGGCGCGACGCCGGTGGCCGAGCGCTGGGTCGAGGACGGCCGGGTGATCACCGCGGCGGGCGTCTCGGCCGGCATCGACCTGGCGCTGCACCTGGTGGAACGGCTGGCCGGGCGGCAGGTCGCGACGAACGTCCAGTTCGCCATCGAGTACGACCCGGAACCGCCGCAGGGCGGCCTGGACTGGGCGAACCAGCCGTACGGCGACCTCACACCGCTACGGGAGCACACGTTGCGGGAAGGGCTGGCCGCGAACCCGGAGCTCTTGGCGCAGCTGCTCGCGCACGCCTGAACCAACGGCGTCGGCCATCCGGGTGATCGAGGGAAAAGCCCAGCGCGCGGCAGCTAGATTCACCTCGCTCGATCAGGTGATCTCCCGGGTGGGTGAAGCCGTGCGTTTCGATGTCCTCGGTCCGCTGACGGCGTCGGTCCCGCTGCCGTCGGCGGCCCAGCCGCGGCGGCTGCTCGCCGTGCTGCTCGCGCGGGCGGGCCAGTTCGTCGGCCGCGACACGCTGGTCGACGAGCTGTGGCCGGACGGCGCGCCGTCCAGTGCCGCGGCGATCGTGCAGGTCACCGTGTCCAAGCTGCGCAAGACGCTCTCGCCCGGCCTCGGGGCCGCCGAGGCCGGGCAGCGCCTGCGCTCCGGGCCGCGCGGCTACGCGCTGGCCCTCGAACCGGGTGAGCTGGACGCCGACGAGTTCCTGACGCTGCTGTCGTCGGGCGCCGACGACCGCGCGCAACGCCGCCGCGCGCTGGAACGGGCCCTGGCGTGCTGGCGCGGCGACGCGTTCGACGACGTCGCGGGCGGGCCGCTGCTCGAGGCGCACAAGCTGTGGCTGGAGGACCGGCGGTCGGCGGCGCTGCTGCAGCTCGTCGAGCTGGAGCTGGCCGACGGCGACGGCCGCGCCGTCGTCGAGCGGCTCGACCCGGTGGTCGCCGCCCGCCCCGCCGACGAGCGCTTCGCGGCGCGGCTGGCGTCCGCGCTCGGCGCCGTCGGCCACCGCGAGTCGGCCCTGGAGGTGCTTCGCCGGACGCGGCGGGCGCTCTGGGAGGAGGCCGGCGTGTGGCCGGGGGACGACCTCGTCGCGGTGTACCGCCGGATCGCGGGCACCGAGTGGACGACGCCGGGGCCGCCGGCCCAGCTCCCGCCCGCGGTGCCCGACTTCACCGGGCGCGCGGCCGAGCTCGCCGACCTCGGCCGTGCCTTGCGCGGTCCGGCACCGATCGTCCTGCACGGGGCCGCCGGAGCCGGGAAGTCCGCGCTGGCCGTCCAAGCGGCCTGGCGGGCCCGCCGCCGGTTCCCCGACGGCCAGCTGAGCGCTTCCCTGCGGGCGCCGGACGGCGCGCCCGCCGACCCGGCGACCGTGCTGACCGGGTTCCTGCGCCTGCTCGGCGCGGCGCCCGCGGAGCTGGCCGACCGCGCCGGCCTGACCGGGCTTTGGCGCAGCTACACCGCCGACCGGCGGCTGCTCGTGCTGCTGGAGGACGTCACGGCCGAGGCGCAGGTGCGGGCACTGCTGCCGAGCGGGCCCGGGTGCGTCACGCTGGTCACCGCGCGGCGGGAGCTGCCCGGCCTGTGCGGGGCGCGGCCGGTCCCCGTCGCCGCACTGTCCACAAAGGACGCCGAAGCGCTGCTCGCGGCGATCGCGGGGGAGTCGCGGCTGCGAGCGGAACCCGAAGCCACGCACCGGCTTCTCGGCCACTGCGCCGGGCTCGCGCTCGCGGTGCGGATCGCCGGGGCGAAGCTCGCCGCGCGGCCGAGCCTGCGGGTCGCCGAGCTCGCCGTGCGGCTGGCCGACGACCGTCGCCGGCTCGACGAGCTGACCACCGGCGACCTCGGCGTCCGGGCCGTCGTGACGTCGGCGCTGCGCGAGCGGCCCGCGGCCGACCGGTCCCTGCTGCGGCTGCTGGCCGCGTTCGCCGGCCCGGTCCCGGACTGGGGTGCCGCCGCCCTGATGGACCGCCCCCTCGACGAGACCCGCGACCGGCTCGACGCGCTGGCCGGCACCCACCTGCTGGAGCCGGCCGGGACGCAGTGGGTGGTGCCGCCGTTCACCCGGCTCGTGCTGACCGAGGGCCCGGAGCCGGACGCGGTCGCGCTGCGCCGGGCGTGCGAGGTCACCCTCGCCGTCGCCGACCACGCGCGGGGGTGCCTGGCCGAAGGGGCACCCGGCCCCGATCCCGCTGTCCTGCGCCGGATCGCGGCCGACCCGGTCGCCTGGGCGGCCGAAGAGACCGGCCACCTCGCCGCGACGGTCCGGCTGGCCGGGGCGCACGGCTGGCACGAGCTCACCGAACGCCTCGCCGACGCCTGCACCGAACTGGCCGGCACGCCGTGGCTCGGCCACACGGCCCGCGCCGTCTCGGTGCTCGGGCTGGCCGCGGCCCGGCGCCGCCAGGACCCGCGCGCGGAGGCCGAAAAGCTCTACAACCTCGGTTCGGTGCACTGGCAGCACGGCCGCGCGCGGCAGGCGCGGACCTACTTCGTCATGGCGGAGAACCGCTTCCGCCGGCTCGACGACCCGCACGGGACCGGCGCGGCGCTGGCCGCGCTCGCCGACGTCCACCTCGACGGCGGCGACCCGCGGGCCGCCGAGGCCGAGCTGCGGGAAGCCCTCGGCCTGCTGCGCGACTGCGGGGACCGGCGCGGGCAGGCGGCCGCGGCGGCGCAGCTGGGTTCCCTGGCCGAAGACGTCGGCGACGTGCGGCGCGCGGTCGAGAGCTTCGAGGTCAGCATGCTGCTCGCCCAGGAGTGCGACGACGGCCGCTGGCACGACCAGGCCGCGAAGCGCTACGCCGACGTCCTGCGCCGCCACGGCGGGATCGACCAGGCGGCCGACCTGCTCACCGGCGCGCTCGGCGGCGCCGTCCGCACCCGCGAGCGGCACTGGGAGGCGCACGTCCTGCGCAGCCTCGGCGACCTGCACACCGAGGCCGGGGAGCTCGCCGACGGCGAACGCTGCCTGCTCCGGTCGCTGGCGCTGTTCGAGCAGATCGGGCACCGGCACGCCGCCGCTTACACCCACCGCTCCCTCGCCGAGGCCCGCCGCCGCGCGGGCGACCCGGCCGGCGCGCGGTGGCACCTGCGCGCCGCGATGGGCGTGTTCCGGGAGCTGCGCGACCGCCGCGGCGCGGGATACGCCCTGCTCAGCCTGGGGCGGACGCAGGCGGAGGACGGCGCCGGGCCGGAGGCCGCGCGGGTGCTGCGGACGTCGGCCGACCTGTTCCGCGAGCTCGGGTTCCCGCTGTGGGAGCTGCGCGCGCTGCGGGAGCTCAACGCGGTCAGCAGCACGTCGCCCGAGCGCGACCGGACTCGTGAAGTCTTGACGAAGATCAGGACCTGACCCCGGCTCCGGCGCGTCCCGCGGCCGCGGCGTTTGGCGAAGTTATGGCCGCCCCGATTTGGCTGCCGCCGTTCGGATCGTCGCAGGACAAGGAGTCAAGGCATGCCGGGACAACGAATGCTCGCGCGCGTGGCGCTGGGGCTGACGGCTGCGGCCGCGACGGTGGTCTTCGCGACCATCGGCACGGCGTCGGCGAGCGTCGAGGTCACCAAGCTCAGCCAGTCGGCCGCCGCGTCGCAGCTGTCGGCCGCCGGGGTCACGCACTCGTCGAGCGGGAACTGCACCACGCGGTCGAACTCGACCTGCACGTCCTACGAGCAGATCAACCAGAGCACGGTCAGCGGCGTGATCACCCTCAAGCGCGCGAGCGGCTGCGCCATCAACATCACCGGCGGCACCGAGGTCGGCCACGCGTCGGGCACCTACAGCCACTACAACGGCTACAAGGTGGACATCTCGCACAACAGCTGCATCGACGCCTACATCAAGAACAACTTCAGCTACATCGGCCTCCGCGGCGACGGCTACCCGCAGTGGAAGGCCGGCTCCGGCAACCTCTACTGCGACGAAGGCAACCACTGGGACATCACGTACTACACCTGCGGCTGCTGAGGTTCCCGGTCCGGGGCCTGCCCGTCTCGAGGGCTGCGGGCAGGTCCCGGTTACCGGCTGCGACAGCCGGGTACCCCTCCGCGTGGAGGTGACGAGATGACTTCGCACAGCACCCCGGCCGGGCAGCGGACAGCGGTGATCGGCGTCGCCGCCGGACTCGTCCTGCTGGCCGGCCTCTACCTCGTGCTCGCCCCGTGGATCGCCGGCTTCGGCGGGGCGGGCGTGCTCGCCCTGAGCAACACCGTCGTCGGCCTGGTCCTGGTCGCGCTGGCGATCGCCCGCGCCGCCACCCGGCGGATCCGGCTGCTCGGCTGGGTCGTGCCCGTGCTGGGCGCGTGGGCCGCGGTGTCGCCGTGGCTGCTGCGGACCGCGGGGGAGACGCAGCCGTCGACGGCCGCCCTGGTGGGCAACGTCGTCGCCGGCGTGCTGGTCGCCGTCGCGGGTGTCGCCGTGGCGTCCCGGGGCTGAGCACCCTCCGAGTGGACACCCCGGGGCCGGCGCGGAAGGCTGCTCTTCGAGGCCGAAGCGGCCCGGCGAGGGAGGCCCGGTGGACCCCGACGAGATCAAGACGTCCAACCCGGACAAGATCTACTACCCCGAGGCCGGGCTGACCAAGGGCGACGTCGTGGGGCACTACCGGACCGTCGCCGACGTGATGGTGCCGCACCTGCGCGGCCGGCCGCTGACCCTGCGCCGCTACCCCAACGGCATCGCCGGCCAGACCTGGTACCAGAAGGAAGCCAGCCCGAAGCTGCCGTCGTGGATCCGCGTCCAGGCCATCCCGCAGCGCACGACGAGCGACGTGCGGCACGTGCTCTGCGACGACGCCGCGACGCTGGTGTACCTGGCCAACCAGGCGGCCATCGAGTACCACATCTGGTCGTCCACTGTGGACGACCTGGAGCACCCGGACATGGTGATGATCGACATCGACCCGCCCGGCCACGTCACCGTCGCGGACCTGCGCGACATCGCGCGGCTGGTGCGGAAGGTCTACGAAGCCGCCGGGCTCACCGCCTACCTGCAGGCCACCGGCGGGCGCGGCTTCCACGTCGTCGCCCCGATCGAGCCGGCCTACGACTACGAACAGGTCCGCGACCTGGCGAAGGCCGCGGCGGAGGTGCTGGCCCGGCTCGACCCCGACCGGCTGACCACCGCCGTCCGCAAGGCCCAGCGCGGCGACCGCGTCTACCTCGACATCCTCCGCAACGGGTACACCTCGACGTTCGTGGCGCCCTATTCGCTGCGGGCCCGGCCGTCGGCGGGGGTCGCCACGCCGATCGACTGGCACGAGCTCGGCAAGGCCGAGCCGGACGGCTGGACGCCCAAGCGCATCAAGGACCGCTTGGCGCGCAAGGGGGATCCGTGGGCGGACATGGCCGACCACGCGGCCTCCCCCGCGAAGGCGATGAAGCTGCTCGAGACGCTCTGATCACGAACCGGCAGGCAGCGCTCCGTATCCGGTCCCGAGCTGCGCGTGTCCGGGTTCCCGCCGATCCCCAGGATCGCATTCGGGAAGAAATCCCTGTGCAATCCGGAGGAAGGAAGCGGCCCCTCCTTCTTCGTACGGTCGACGCAGACCCACGGACCGCGGAGGATCGCCCGGCACCCCCGGCCGGCTCCGCTCGAAGGAGAGAGCTGTGAACCTCGCCCAAGCAGTCCCCACCTCGGTGGCGTCGGGCCTGGACCCGCGCCGCTGGAAGGCACTGATCCTGTTGTGCACGGCCAACTTCATGGTGATCCTCGACGCCCAGATCGTCATCATGGGGCTGCCGTCGATCTCGGCCGACCTCAAGCTGTCGCCGGTCGCGGCGCAGTGGGCCCTCTCGGCCAACCTGCTGACCTTCGGCGGGCTGCTGCTGCTCGGCGGCCGCTTGGCGGACCTGCTCGGCCGGCGGAAGGTGTTCATCGCCGGCACCGCGTTGTTCCTGGCGGTTTCGCTGCTGTCGGGGCTCGCCTGGAACGCCGAGGTCCTGCTGGTCGCGCGGGCGCTGCACGGCGTCTCGGCTGCGCTGATGGCCCCGACCGCGCTGTCCATCCTGACCAACACCTTCCCCGAAGGCCGTGAGCGCAACAAGGCGTTCGCCGCGTGGTCGGGGATCGCGTCCATCGGTGCCACCGTCGGCCTGCTGCTCGGCGGCACGCTCATCGACTGGCTGGGCTGGCAGTCGATCTTCTTCGTCAACGTGCCGGTCGCGATCGTCATGCTGGTGCTGAGCCCGGTCCTGCTCCGCGAGAGCAAGGACGCGGTCAAGCAGCGGACGTTCGACTTCGCGGGTGCCGTCGTCAGCACGGCCGCGCTGGGCCTGCTCGTCTACGTCCTGGTCGAGGCGCCGACCCGCGGCTGGGTCAGCTTCCACACGATCGGCCTCGGCGTCGTGTTCCTCGCGCTCGTCGCGCTGACGCTGGTGATCGAGAAGCGCTCGGCCGCGCCCCTGGTGCCGCTGCGCCTGTTCCGCTCGCCCGCGCTGGTCGGCGGCAACCTCGTGACGGCGATCGTCGCGATGCTCGCGTTCGGCATGTCGGTCGCGATTTCCCAGTACGCGCTGGGAGTCCTGCACTACACGGCGCTCGAGTTCGGGCTCAGCCAGTCGGCGATGCCGATCGCCGCGGTGTTCAGTGCCTACCTCGCCCAAGCGGTGCTGAACCGGCTCGGCATCCGGGTCGTCGCGGTCACCGGCGTGCTCCTGCTCGGCGCCGGCGTCTTCTTCCTGACCGGCATCTCGGCGACGGCGAACTACTGGGGCGACGTGTTCCCGGGCCTGATCCTGTTCGGCCTGGGCCTCGGCGGCGGCCCGGTCGCCCTCGCGGCGGCGGCCCTCAACGGCATCGCCAAGCGCGACGCGGGCATCGCGTCCGGCTTCAACACGGCGGCGTTCCAGGTCGGCGGCGCGATCGGCGTGGCGATCGTCTCGACGATCATCGCGTCCCACATGGCCCAGGCCGCGACGAACCCGGCCGCGGTGATGGACGGCTTCACGCAGGGCTTCGTGGCGTGCGTGATCTTCGCGGCGGTCGGCCTCGTCCTGGCGGTGGCCTTGCTGCGCAAGCGCGGCGGCGGGCAGCTGCAGGTGGTTCCGGAGCAGCGGACGCCTTCGGCGCACTGACGTCCGGTTCCGCGACGAGCGGCCTTCCCGGTCCGGGGAGGCCGCTTCGTCGTCGTCAGACCGGGATCCGGAGCCAGTCGCCGTCGGCCTTCCCCGGCCGGTAGCCGCTGTCGGCCCGCTTGGCGTAGACGCCGCCGAAGCCGTGCTCCCGCGCCGCCGCCAGCACGGCCTCCCCGTTGCCCCGGAAGTACTGCGGCGCCTGCCAGTTGCCGCCCGAGAGGCCGAGGTCGGTGAGCATGTCGCGGCGCTCGACGTAGGGGAGGTCCAGCGTCGGCCGGCCCTCGAAGTGCAGCAGGTCGTAGGCGAAGAAGAACGCCGGGCAGTGCCGCATCATCCGCTTCGCGTCGTACCCGTCCAGCCGCAGGCGCTGCTCGAGCCCGGCCGGGTCCGGGCGGCCGTCGCGGACCACGACCATCTCGCCGTCCAGCAGGACCTCCGTGGACCCCAGCGTCTCGCCCACCTTGTGCAGCTCCGGCCAGCGGCCGAAGACGTCCGCGCCGGTGCCGTCGTGGGCCGTGACGCGGCCGCCCGACACGCACAGCATCGTCCGGTCGCCGCCCCAGTCGAACTCGTACGCCCAGTCCTCGTCGCGGGTGGCCGGCGGCAGCTCGCCGGGGACCGCCGTCATCGGCTCGAGGAACTCGGGGGCCTCCTCGTGACCCTCGGGGGCCGCGTCGAGGCGCCGGAGCGTCCAGTCGCCTTCGTCCTCCGGGTTGTGGCGGTTGAGGAACAGGTACTTGCCGCTCGCCCGGGCGCCGTGGAAGACCACCTCGACCTTGTGGTTGTTCCAGTGCAGCGTTTCGTAGCGGCCGGTGTCCCAGATCGCCATCCACCCGCCGCCGTACTCGCCGGCCGGGATCTCGCCCTCGAAGTCGAGGTACTCCATGGGGTGGTCTTCGGTGTGCACGGCCAAGCGCGTGACGCCGGGGGAGAGCGGGAGCCCCTTCGGGACCGCCCACGACACCAGCACGCCGTCGCGCTCCAGCCGGAAGTCCCAGTGCAGCCGGCTCGCGTGGTGCTCCTGGATGACGAACAGGTCGTCGTTGCCCGGCTCCGGCGAGCCTTCCGGCCACGGCTCGGGCGTCCGGGAACGGTCACGCTTGCGCCGGTACTCGTCCAGTCGGTCGGCCATCGCGGGACCGGCACCCCCACTTCACGTCGAGACGCACCAGCCTACCCGGGGCCCGGTGCGGCCGGACCTCCCGGCGTGCCAAGCCGAAACGGCCCCGGCGCGTGCTGCGCCGGGGCCGTTTCGGGCGGGGATATCAGTCCGTTTCCGCCATCGCTTCGGCGAACTGCGCCGCGTACAGCCGCGCGTAGGCACCGCCGCTGCCCAGGAGCGTCTCGTGGTCGCCCTGCTCGACGATCTGCCCGTGCTCCATCACCAGGATCACGTCCGCGTCGCGGATCGTCGACAGCCGGTGCGCGATGACGAAGCTCGTGCGGCCGGTGCGCAGCGAGTTCATCGCCCGCTGGATCAGCACCTCCGTGCGGGTGTCGACCGAGCTGGTCGCCTCGTCGAGGATGAGGATGACCGGCTTGGCGAGGAACGCCCGCGCCACCGTGATCAGCTGCTTCTCGCCCGCGCTGACCGTGCCGCCTTCGTCGTCCAGCACGGTTTCGTAGCCGTCCGGCAACGTCCGCACGAAGCGGTCCACGTGCGTCGCCTTCGCCGCTTCGACGATCTCTTCGCGGGTCGGGTTGTCGGCGCCGTAGGCGATGTTCTCCGCGATCGTGCCGCCGAACAGCCACGCGTCCTGCAGCACCATGCCGGTCTGGTCGCGCAGCTCTTCGCGGTTCATCTTCGCGATGTCGACGCCGTCGAGCGTGATCCGGCCGCCGTCCAGCTCGTAGAACCGCATGAGCAGGTTGACCAGCGTCGTCTTGCCGGCGCCGGTCGGGCCCACGATCGCCACCGTCTGACCGGGTTCCACCGTCAGCGACAGGTCGTCGATGAGCGGCTTGTCCGGCAGGTAGCGGAACGAGACGTCCTGGAACTCGACGCGGCCGCGGATCACCGACGGCCGCTCCGGGTGCTCCGGCTCCGGCGCCTGCTCCTCGGCGTCGAGCAGCGCGAACACCCGCTCGGCCGAGGCGACACCGGACTGCAGCAGGTTCGCCATGCTGGCGATCTGCGTGACCGGCTGGCTGAACTGGCGCGAGTACTGGATGAACGCCTGCACCTCGCCCAGCGTCAGGCTGCCCGACGCGACGCGCAGCGCGCCGATGACCGCCACCAGCACGTAGCTCAGGTTGCCGATGAACATCATCGCCGGCTGGATCATCCCGGAGATGAACTGGGCCCGGAAGCTCGCCTGGTACAGCGTTTCGTTCTGCTTGTCGAAGATCGCCGCGGACTCCTCGCGGCGGCCGAACACCTTGACCAGCGAGTGGCCGGTGTACATCTCCTCGACGTGCGCGTTGAGCTTCCCCGTCGTCGACCACTGCTTGATGAAGTTCGGCTGTGCCCGCTTGCCGATCTTCGCCGCCACCACCGCGGAAAGCGGCACGGTGAGCAGCGCGATCACCGCGAGCAGCGGCGAAATCAGGAACATCATGATCAGCACGCCGATCACCGTCAGCAGCGACGAGACGATCTGCGACAGCGTCTGCTGCAGCGACTGCGCCAGGTTGTCGATGTCGTTGGTGACGCGGGAAAGCACCTCACCGCGGGGCTGGCGGTCGAAGTACTTCAGCGGCAGCCGCGCGAACTTGTCCTCGACGTCCTGGCGCAGCCGGTAGACCGCGTGCTGCACCAGCGTCGTCGTCAACCGGGCCTGGACGAGCCCGAAGAACGAGGCGATGACGAACAGCGCCAGCACGACGAGCAGGATCTGCCCGACCTTGTCGAAGTCGATGCCCACGCCGGGCACGAGGTCGACGCGGCCGTAGATGTCGGCGAGCGTGCCGTCGCCGCGGGCACGCAGCCCGGCGACGATCTGCTCCTTGGTGACCCCCGGCGGCACCTGCTTGCCGAGCACGCCCGCGAGGATCGCGTCGGTGGCCTGGCCCAGGATCTTCGGCCCGATCACGGTCAGCGCGACGCTCGCCGCGCTGAGCACGAGCACGCCGATCAGGATGGCCCGCTGGGGCGCCAGCAGCCGCAGCAGCCGCTTGAGCGAGCCCTTGAAGTCGAGGGCCTTCTCCGGCGGCGCGCCGGCGCCCATCCACCGGCCGGGCCCGGCGGTCGCCGCCCCGGTGTTCTTGTGCCGCTCGGCGGTGGGCCGTTCCCCCGCGTCGGTGACGGCGGCCTTCGGCGATTCCGTCGTACTCACGCCGCCTCCTGCTCGGTGAGCTGGGACAGCACGATCTCCCGGTAGGTTTCGTTGCCGTCCATGAGTTCGTGGTGGGTGCCGGTGCCGACGACGCGGCCCTCGTCGAGGACGATGATGCGGTCGGCGTTGCGGATCGTGCTGACGCGCTGCGCGACGATGACGACCGTCGCCTCTGCGGTTTCGGACACCAGCGCGCGGCGCAGGGCCGCGTCGGTCGCGTAGTCCAGCGCCGAGAACGAGTCGTCGAACAGGTAGATCTCCGGCTTGTGCACCAGCATCCGCGCGATCGCGATGCGCTGGCGCTGGCCGCCCGAGACGTTCGTGCCGCCCTGGGCGATCGGCGCGTCGAGACCCTCCGGCATCGCCTGGACGAAGTCCTTGCCCTGCGCCACCTCCAGCGCGTGCCAAAGCTCTTCGTCGGTCGCGTCCGGGTTGCCGTAGCGCAGGTTGCTCGCCACCGTGCCGGCGAACAGGTACGGCTTCTGCGGCACCAGCCCGACCGCCCGGGCGAGCACCGCCGGGTCGAGGTCGCGCACGTCGACGCCGTCGACCTTCACCGTGCCCTGCGTGGCGTCCATCAGCCGCGGGATCAGGTTCAGCAGCGTCGTCTTGCCGGTACCCGTCGACCCGATCACGGCGGTGGTCTCACCCGGCCGCCCGATCAGCGAGATGTCGCACAGCACCGGCTTTTCCGCGCCGGGGTAGCGGAACTCGACGCCGGAAAGCTCCAGGTGGCCGTGCACCGCGCCGGGCCGGACCGGCGACACCGGCGGGCGGACGCTCGACTCGGTGTCGAGCACCTCGCTGATCCGCTCGGCGCTGACCTCCGCGCGCGGCACCATCATGAACATGAACGTGGCCATCATGACGGCCATCAGGATCTGCAGCAGGTAGGACAGGAACGCCGTCATGGCCCCGATCTGCATGCTGCCGGAGTCGATGCGCTGCCCGCCGAACCACAGCACCGCGACGCTCGAGGCGTTCATCACCAGCATGACGATCGGGAACATCAGCGCCATCAGTCGGCCGACGCGCAGCGACACGGTCAGCAGCTGGTCGTTGGCGGCGTCGAAGCGCTCCCGCTCGCGGGAGTCGCGGACGAACGCGCGGATGACCCGGATGCCCATGATCTGCTCGCGCAGCACCTGGTTGATCCGGTCGAGCCGCTCCTGCATCAGCCGGAACGCGGGGCGCATCTTGGCGATGATCGTGCCGACCGCGACCGCCAGCACCGGCACGATCACCAGCAGCAGCGAGGACAGCGGCACGTCGAGGTTCAGCGCCAGGATGATCCCGCCGACGCACATGATCGGCGCGGACACCATCAGCGTCAGCGTCATCACGACGAGCATCTGGATCTGCTGGACGTCGTTGGTGGTGCGGGTGATCAGCGACGGCGTGCCGAACTGGCCGACCTCGCGGGCCGAGAAGTCCTGCACGCGGTGGAAGACGCCGGCACGGATGTCGCGGCCGACGGCCATCGCCGTGCGGGCGCCGTAGTACACCGCGCCGATCGAGCCGGCGATCTGGGCGAGCGTCACGGCGAGCATCACCGCGCCGACGCGCAGGATGTAGCCCATGTCGCCCTTGATGAGCCCGTTGTCGACGATGTCGGCGTTGAGGGTCGGCAGGTAGAGCATGGCGATCGTCTGCACGAGCTGGAGCAGCACGATCACCCACAGCGTGCTCCGGTACGGGCGCAGGTGGCTGCGCAGGAGCTTGACTAGCACAACGGTTCCCCCAGTGGTGTGGACGTGGTGGTGGTCGGTTCGGGTTTCGGTGCGGTGCCGCCGGTCAGCGTCGGCATGCCGGTGGCCAGCTCGTCCAGCAGCCGCTCCAGCGTCGGCAGGAACGGTTCGCCCTCGGTCATGAACCAGTTGACGAAGGCGACGCGGACAGCGCTTTCCACCGTGGAGGCCATCAGCCGGCACAGCAGGTGGTCGGCACCGCCCGCCCGCTTCGCGATGGTCTCGGCGAGGACGCGCTCGACCGCCGCGTGGGCGTTGAGGAACTCGCCGCGCAGCATGAGCTGCCCCATGAGGTCCCGGATACGCGCAACATACGCGCGATCCGGCTCGCCCTCACGCGAATATTGGTGGATCACGGCCTGCTTGACCGACTCCCAGAGCGGCTCGCCCTCGGGCCGGGCGAGCAGGGCTTCGCGCATCCCCTCGTGGCGGTCGACGACGACCGAGCAGACCGCCTGCTCCTTGCTGGAGAAGTAGTTGTTGAATGTGCGGGGCGAGACGCCCACCTCGGTGGCGATGTCCTCGACCCGCACGTTCTCCAGCCCGCGCTCCAGCGTCAGCCGCAATGCGGCCTGCGCGAGGGCGCGGCGTGCCTCGCGCTTCTTGCGTTCGCGCAGCGTGAGCTTCGGGGGCGGTTCCGGCGGCATGAACAGAGTGTAGCGAAAAACTTGCGTGCCCCGCAAAAATTTGCGTGGCACGCAATATTGGGGGCGAACCGGACAGGGCTCCGGTTTTCGGCGTGCGAACCTTCGCTGCCTGCGGTATTGGCGACCGTGCGCGCTCCGTCGCGGGAGGCAAATTGCAAAATTGAGCCGAATGGCCTAGTGCACTGCGCTCACCAGGAGCGACACTTCGCGTACGCGCTCACGAACCGCGCTCGCGCGGGGACGGGTTGTGGACACATAACGAGCCTTTCTGCTTGCATGTCCGTCGTCGCCGCCCGGGGGTCGTCGGCACGTCGCACCGAATCCGCACCTGCGCAAGGAAGAAGAGGGGCCACATGGCGAGCCGGGCCCGGGAACTCCTGGATCGATCACGCGTCCTGCTGGACCGCTCGCGGGTCGCCGCCGCGCAGTTCCTGACGGCGCCGCCGAAGCACCCGGGGTACGCGCCCCCGCCCGGCCCGGCGCTCGCGGAGCTGACCCCGCCCGTCGAACCCGCGGCCGCGCCGCCGGCCGGCGACCCGGTGCTGGCCGAGATCTGCGCCAGCGTCGCCCTGCGCGACCTCAACCTGCTCGACCAGCTCCTGTCCCGGCTGGAAGAGCTGGAGGCGGGGGAGGAGGACCACCACCGCCTCGCCGAGCTGTACCAGCTCGACCACCTCGCGACCCGGCTGCGGCGCAACGCCGAGAACCTGCGCGTCCTGGCCGGTCAGGAGACCGCCGACGACGCGGCCCGCGCGACCTCGGTGCTCGACGTCATGCGCGCGGCGATGTCCTCGATCGACCACTACGCCCGGATCACCATCGGCCGCGTGGTGAACCTCGGCGTCGTCGGCTTCGCCGCGGAGGACCTGGGCCGGGTGCTGGCCGAGCTGTTCGACAACGCCGCCAACCAGTCGTCGCCGAGCTCGCCGGTGAACGTCAGCGCCCACCTGACCGAGCAGGGCAGCGTGCTCGTCCGGATCGAGGACGAGGGCATCGGCATCCCGGCCGACCGCGTCGACGGCCTCAACGCACGGCTGGCCGCCGGCGGCGACCTCGACGACGCGGCCGCGCGCCACATGGGCCTCGCGGTCGTCTCCCGGCTCGCCGCCCGCCACGACGTCACCGTGCGCCTGGACCGGCGCAGCCCGCACGGCACGGTCGCCACCGTGCTGCTGCCCACCGGCATTGTCACCGAGCTGGCCGAGAACGCCTGGTCGGGCACCCGCACGGTGACCGTCGAGCCGGTCAAGGCGGCGGCCGGCGAACCGGTCGGCGTCGGCGGGCTCCCGCGCCGCCGCCCGGGCGCCTTCCCACGGGAGGAGCCGCTCACGCCGGTGCCGCGCAAGCCCAGCCCCCGCCCGCGGCCGATCGAGCAGACCGGCGGCACCACGGCGAACGGCCTGCCGCGCCGGGTGCCCGGCAGCATCCGCGGCGCCGCCCCGGAACCACCCCCGCCGCCGCCGGCGAGCGACGGCGGCTCCGGGCACGACCGGCTGCTGGCCGACCTCGGCGCGTTCGCCGACGGCGAGCGGGCCGCGCGTGCCGAGAACAACCACTCCCAGCACGACGAGACGTCCGGAGGAACCGCCTTGTGAGCGCCCCGCACTCCGCACCGGCGAACTTCGCCTGGCTGCTCGACGACTTCGTCCGCAAGGTCCACGGCGTCAGCCACGCGCTGATCATGAGCGTGGACGGCTTTCCCCTCACCGCGTCCGACTCGGTCGCCGAGGCCGAAGCCGAGCAGCTCGCGGCGATCGCCAGCGGCCTGCTCTCGCTGGCGGGCAACAGCGCGGCGCTGTTCGGGAAGGGCGCCTGCGAGCAGATCATCATCCGGCTCACGCACGGGTACTTCCTCTTCATGGGCATCGGTTCCGGTGCCGGGCTCGCGGTGCTGACCTCGGGCGAGGCGGACATGAAGGTGGTCGCCTACGAGATGACCCAGTTCATCACCAACGCCGGCCACGCGCTCACCCCCGAGGTGCGCGCCGAACTGCGCCAGGTGCTCACCGCGCGCCGCCCCCGGGTGTGATCGGCGTGCCCGAGCAATCTTTCGGGGGGCTGGGTGGCGGGGCCCCCAGCCCGGGGCGAAGCGCCGGAACGCAGGACGAGGATGTGATCCCCGTGTCCACTACGGACACCCCCTTGCCGCGGCGCAGCCGCCGCATCCGGGCGTACGCGCTCACCGGCGGCCGCACCAGCACCCGCCACCAGCTGCTCGTGGAGACGCTGGTTTCGGTGCCCCAGTACGACCCGGCGCTGAGCGACGCGCTCATGCCCGAGTCGCGCTCGCTCTACGAACGCGCCCGCGTGCGGAGTTCGATCGCCGAGCTGTCGGTCGGGCTGGACCTGCCGCTGGGCGTGGTGCGGGTGCTCATCGGCGACCTCGCGTCCCAGGGCGCGGTGTTCGTCCACCCCACGGCGCACGCCTACCACCACGACACCAACGTCCTCGAGAGGATCCTTGATGGGCTCAAGCGGCTCCCCGCCTGAGGGCGAACTGCTGACGATCTCCGCGAAGATCGTCGTCGCCGGGGGCTTCGGTGTCGGCAAGACCACGTTCGTCGGGGCGGTGTCCGAGGTGCCGCCGATGAGCAACGAGGCGTGGATGACCGAAGCCGGCGAAGGCGTGGACGACATCCCGCCCGGCGGCAAGTCGACCACGACCGTCGCGATGGACTTCGGCCGCATCACGCTGCGCCCGGACCTGCTGCTGTACCTGTTCGGCACGCCGGGGCAGGCGCGGTTCTGGTTCCTCTGGGACGATCTGAGCCGCGGTGCGCTCGGCGCGGTCGTGCTGGTCGACACCAGCCGCATCGACGAGTCGTTCGCCGCGATCAACTACTTCGAGAACGACTCGGAGCTGCCGTTCGTGGTGGCGGTCAACCAGTTCGAGGGCAAGCCGGTGCACGACCTCGAGGAGGTGCGCGACGCGCTCGCGCTCGACCCGAGCGTCCCGCTGGTCACCTGCGACGCGCGTGACCGCGCCTCGACGATCGCCACGCTGACCGAGCTGGTCGGCCACACGCTGTCACTGGCGGTGCTGTCGGGTCCGCGCGAGCTGGCCGGCAGCGTCCCGAACACCTGAGAAGGAGAACGAGCTTCATGCGCAGGGTTCTGATCGTCGGCGCCGGGCAGTCCGGCCTGCAGCTGGCCCTCGGGCTGCAGGGCAAGGGCTACGACGTCACGGTGATGTCCGCGCGGACGCCGGACGAGATCCGCGGCGGGCGCGTGATGTCGACGCAGTGCATGTTCCACAACGCGCTGCAGCACGAGCGGGACCTCGGCCTGAACCTCTGGGAAGACGAGACGGTCCGGGTCGGCGGGCTCGGCGTGTCGGTGGCCGGGCCGGACGGCGGCCGCGTCATCGACTGGGTGGGCGAGCTGGACGACTACGCCCAGTCGGTCGACCAGCGCGTGAAGATGGCGGGCTGGCTGGAGCTGTTCGAGGACCGCGGCGGCAAGCTCGTCATCCACGGCGTGATGACGTCCGAACTGGACGCGCTGGCCCGGCTCTACGACCTGGTGATCATCTCGGCCGGCAAGGGCGAGCTGGTCCAGCTGTTCGACCGGGTCCCGGAGCGGTCGCCGTTCACGAAGCCGATGCGCGCGCTTTCGCTGGCTTACGCCCACGGCGTCGGGCCGCGGCCGGAGCACCCGGACATGGCGGCGGTGCGGTTCAACATCGTCCCCGGCGTCGGCGAGCTGTTCATGATCCCGGCCTACACGACCAGCGGGAACTGCGACATCCTGTTCTTCGAGGGCGTCCCCGGCGGGCCGCTGGACTGCTTCGACGACCGCCCGGCCCCGGCCGAGCACTTCGTGCGCATCCTCGACCTGATGCGGCAGTTCGTGCCGTGGGAGTACGAGCGCTGCCGCGACGCCGAGCTGACCGACGGCAAGGCGACGCTGGCCGGCGGGTACACGCCCGTGGTGCGCAACCCGGTCGGGACCTTGCCCGGCGGGGCGACCGTGCTGGGCATGGCCGACGTCGTCGTGGCGAACGACCCGATCACCGGCCAGGGCTCGAACAACGCGAGCCACTGCGCCGCGACCTACCTGGACGCGATCGTCGAGCGCGGTGACCGGCCGTTCGACGCGGAGTGGATGGACGCCACGTTCGAGCGCTACTGGGAGTACGCCCGGCACGTCACCGACTGGACCAACGCGCTGCTCCAGCCGCCGCCCCCGCACGTGCTCCAGTTCCTCGGGGTCGCGGGTGAGAAACCGGCGGTCGCGCGGCGGTTCGTCAACGGTTTCTCGGATCCGACGGACTTCCGGCACTGGTTCATGGATCCGGCACTTTGGGAGAAGTACCTGGCAGAGGTGTAGATCGCACTGTCGCCGGGGGACGATTCGGGCTACGGTGGTCACGTAGCGTGAAGGCGACCTCGGAGGTGCGTGGCATGCGGGCGATGTGGAAGGGCTCCGTGTCGTTCGGGTTGGTCAGCATCCCGATCCAGCTGTACGCGGCCACCGAGAACAAGAACGTCTCCCTGCGCCAGGTGCACGAGGCCGACGGCGGCCGCATCCAGTACAAGCGGTTCTGCACGATCGACGGCGCCGAGGTGCCCTACGCCGAGATCGCGAAGGGCTACGAGCTGCCCGACGGCGAGATGGTCGTCATCACCGATGCGGAGATGGCCGAGCTGCCGCTGCCGACGCAGCGCACGATCGACGTGCTGGAGTTCGTCCCGCTCGAGTCGATCGACCCGATCCAGTACGACCGGACGTACTACCTGGAGCCGCAGAAGAACGCGGTGAAGCCGTACCTCGTGCTGCGGGACGCGCTGCACAAGTCGAGCCAGGTGGCGATCGCCAAGGTCGCCGTGCGGCAGCGGGAGAGCATGGCGGTGCTGCGCGTGCACTCCGACGTCCTGGTGATGACGACGATGCTGTGGCCGGACGAGGTCCGCGAGCCGGACTTCCCGTTCCTGCGCGACGACCCGCCCCAGATCCGCCCCCAGGAACTGACGATGGCCGGCTCGCTGATCGACTCGCTCGCCGAGCCGGTGTTCGAGCCGGAGAAGTACAAGGACCACTACCGCGAGGCCCTCGAGGAGATGATCGAGGCCAAGGTGGCGGGCGACGAGACGACCAAGCCGGCGGCGGTGACGGCCAAGGCCGACGTGGTCGACCTGATGGCGGCCCTGCAGGCGAGCGTGGACGCGGCGAAGAAGTCCCGCGGCGCGGCGAAGTCCGCTTCGGACGACTCCGAAGAGGACGAGAAGCCGGCGGCGAAGAAGAAGCCCGCGACCCGGAAGCGCGCACCGAAGTCCGCCTGAAGCGCGCCTTGCGTGGTCCGCCACGACCTCGGATGGGTGGTCGTGCCGACACGCCGTCGTGCCGGTCCCGCGTTCGCGTGCTTCGCGGTGGTACCAAGGGGTGCGAGCACACCGGACACGATCGCGGAAAGGTGGACCGGTCATGGAGTGCGCCTCCTGTGACGCGGGAATCGACCACTGCCACGGCACGCTGGTGGTGCACCCGGAAGGCGGGTTCACGGAATGCACGGACGCGGCCTGCGCGGACGGTGACCGCGTCCGGCACGCATTGATCGTCGACTGCCAGGCGCTCGGCAGCGGGTGCGGGTGCGCCGCCGCGGCCGCGAAATCCCTGCTGCGCCAAGCTTCCTGAGCCTCCCGCCAGGACCCGTGAAGGCCTTTCCGGCCGGCGTCACCGTCGGCGGGGGAGGCCTTCCCGGGTTAGGAAGAGGTAAGGAGATAACCCGATCGTGTATGCAGCTGTGTACACGGGCAGGGCGATGTGCTAACACTAACGGGGTCCTTCGGCTCTCCCTCCCCCTCGGAGCCGGAGGACCCTTTACGTCCGGTCCGTTGTGGATCGGCCGAACGGCCTGGCGCGAGCGGCATCGCCGTCGCGCCAGGCCGTTCGAGGGTCACGGATCAGTACCAGTGCGCACGCCCGCCGATCCGGCGGCCGGTGCCGCCCAGGATGGCCAGTGCCACGCCGGCCACCGCGAGAATGATGCCGATGGTGTAAAGCACCGGGATTCCGACGATGAACCCGATGATGAGGAGAATTACACCGAGAACGATCACTTTGCACACACTCCTTCGCATGGGACCCGTCCGGCGTGCCGGCCGGGCGGATGCGCTGTCACCCGGAGGATGGCCAGTTTCCCGGGGCTCCAAACTGCGTCAAATGGAGCAACCCTGCGTCAGTACCGGTAGTGATCGAGCTTGTACGGACCTTCGACGTCGACGCCGATGTAGTCCGCCTGGGCCTTCGTCAGCTTCGTGAGCTTCACCCCGAGCGCGGCCAGGTGCAGCCGGGCCACCTTCTCGTCGAGGTGCTTCGGCAGGCGGTGGACGTCGGTGGCGTACTCGCCGGGCTTGGCGAACAGCTCGATCTGGGCGATGGCCTGGTTGGTGAACGAGTTCGACATCACGAACGACGGGTGGCCGGTCGCGTTGCCGAGGTTCATCAGGCGGCCTTCGGAAAGCACGATGATCGCGTGGCCGTCCGGGAACGTCCATTCGTGCACCTGCGGCTTGATTTCCTTCTTCACGATTCCGGGCAGTTTCGCGAGACCGGCCATGTCGATCTCGTTGTCGAAGTGCCCGACGTTCGCGACGATCGCGTTGTGCTTCATCCGGCTCATCTGGTCCGCGGAAATGATCCCGAAGTTCCCGGTCGTGGTGATGAAGATGTCGCCGTGGCCCACGACGTCGTCCAGTTCGACGACGTCCAGGCCGTCCATGGCCGCCTGCAGCGCGCAGATCGGGTCGATCTCGGTGACCGCGACCCGGGCGCCCTGGCCGCGCAGCGCCTCCACCGCACCCTTGCCGACGTCGCCGTAGCCGCAGACGACCACGCGCTTGCCGCCGATCATCACGTCGGTGGCCCGGTTGAGACCGTCCACAAGGGAGTGCCGGATGCCGTACTTGTTGTCGAACTTGGACTTCGTGACGGAGTCGTTGACGTTCATCGCGGGGAAGAGCAGCTCGCCGTCGCGGGCCAGCTTGTAGAGCCGCTTGACGCCGTTGGTCGTCTCTTCGGTGACGCCGCGGATTTCCTTGGCCATGCGGGTGAAGCGGTCACCGTCGGCCGCGAGGCTCGCGCGCAGCGTGTCGAGGATGATCCGGTACTCCTCGGGGTCCTCTTCGGACGGTTGCGGCACCGCGCCGGCCGCCTCGAACTCGGCTCCCTTGTGGACGAGCAGGGTCGCGTCGCCGCCGTCGTCGAGGATCATGTTCGGCGCCTTGCCGCCCGGGAAAGCGAAGAGCTGGTCGGTGCACCACCAGTACTCTTCGAGCGTCTCGCCCTTCCAGGCGAACACGGCGGTACCGGCCGGGGCGTCGACCGTGCCGCCGGGGCCGACGACGACCGCGGCGGCGGCCTCGTCCTGGGTGGAGAAGATGTTGCAGGACACCCAGCGCACTTCGGCGCCGAGCGCGACGAGCGTCTCGATGAGCACGGCGGTCTGCACGGTCATGTGCAGCGATCCGGCGACGCGCGCGCCCTTGAGCGGCTGCGCGGCGGCGTACTCCTCGCGGATCGCCATCAGGCCGGGCATCTCGTGCTCGGCCAGCCGCAGCTGGGTGCGGCCGGCCTCGGCCAGGGACAGGTCGGCGACGGCGAAGTCCAGACCGTTGCGGGTCTGCAGTTTGTCACTCATTCCTCGAGCTCTTTCCTGACTGCTGGGTTGCGGAACGCTCGGGAGGTGTCGCACGAACCAAAAAGGGCACCTCCCTCGCGGGAGGCGCCCTTGGAGTCGTGGTCCGGGCCGAGCGTGGCGGAATCGAATTCCGTCGCAGCGCCTCTCGGCCCGGAACCAGAATGGCAAAGCCGCCGGGAAGCTGTCAAGCGAGCGAGCGGGCCATGAGAACGTCGTCGACGTCCTCGCCGTCGACGTGGAATTCCCCGCGCAGCACGCCTTCCACGACGAACCCGCAGCGCTCGTAGACGCGGCGCGCCGCGGTGTTGTGACCGAGCACGCGCAGCGTCAGCTTGCGGGCACCGCGCCGCCGCGCCTCGGTCACCGCGGCGTCCACGAGCCGGCGGCCGAGGCCGAGCCCGCGCCGGTCCGGGTCGACGGCGAGCCCGCCGACCACGCGGACGTGCCGGTGCGCCGGGATGCCGAACCCCTCCTCGAGCCAGACGTAGCCGGCGACCACGCCGTCGTGCTCGGCGACGAGGACGTCTTCGGGCCGGGTGCCCTCGTCGAAGAACGGGGTGCCGGGCCGGGGCGGGGGAGCGGGTGAGGACGCCGAGGTCCAGGTGCGCTCGTCGAGCTTGGCGAGCGCGGCTTCGTCGTCGGCGCGGGCCGGGCGGACCGCCGTCATGCGAGCTCCTGCGGGTCGCGGTTGCCTTCGGTACCCATGCTCCGCACCGTAACGGTCAGGCCGGGTCCGCTGCGCCGGTGACGACCGGGCGCGAGCAGCGGCGGGCGCACGGGGGTGGAGTCCTGCGGGAAGCCGTCGGTCACAGGGGAATCGTGGCGCAGCCCGGAACGTCCCGGGAAGGGATTTAGGCCGTCAGTGGCTCAGACGAGGTGCGCGCGCCGCCAGATGGCTTCGGAGCGTCCGCCGATCAGTCCCGCTTCGCGCAGGAACGGCACGATCTTCTCGGCCATCCAGCGCCGGGTCTCGTGGAAGTGCGGGTTGGCCAGCGCCGCGGCCCGGCCTTCGCGCGGGTCGATCCCGACGCTGCGGTACACCCGCGGGTCGATCATGCTGTCGATGACGCCGAACGCGACGAGCGCGGTCCGCACCCGGTGCCGCTGCAGGGCCGCCTTCGACAGCTTCGGCGTCTCCCGCAGCACCTCCTCCTTGGCGAACCGGACGTGCCGGGCCTCCTCGACCACGTGGATGCGGTTGACCGAGCGGATCAGCGGCTGGATGCCGTCGTCGTCCATCATCGAACGCTGCAGCCGGTCGGTGGTCTCCTCGGCGACCAGCACGCTGGCGAACATCGACGGCCCGGCGGCCGTCGCGCCGAACACCTTCGCGGCGCGGTGCACGACCTTCGGGACGCCGTAGCGCGGCACGCCGAGGCGTTCGGCGGTGCGGGCGAACATCACGGAGTGGCGCGTCTCGTCGCCGATCTCCGTCATGGCGTACTGGGCGTGTTCGGTGCGCGCGTCGAGGTCGAAGACGTAGCGGGCGAGCAGCTGCATCAGGACGATCTCGAACCACAGGCCGACGCTCATGATGCTGGCGATCTCGTGCTTGGACAGCTCGATCCGCTGCTCGGGCGTCAGCCGCGCCCAGAGGTCGGTGCCGTGGAGGGAGACGCGCTCCAGCGGCATGTACGCCTTGCCGTCGGCGAGCGGCGCGGCCCAGTCGATGTCGACGTACGGGTCGTAGGAGTTCTTCGCGGAGCTTTTGAGCAGGCGAGCCGCGGTGACGTCCCGGTCCTGGGCTTCGACGCCCATGGCGACCTCCGAAAGTAGGGGGTACGCGGTGTACTAGTTACTTGCGGCGAGCGTACACCCGCGCACGGGTCTTGAGTAGGCTTCCGGGGTGACCAAGGTCGACGGACGGGCGACGCGCTGGGCGGGCCAGCAGGAACGGCGCCGCGCGGAGTTCGTCGACGCGGCGCTGGCGGCGATCGCCGAGCACGGCCCGGACGTCTCGACCGAGCAGATCGCCGAACGCGCCGGCGTCGCGCGCACCCGTCTCTACAAGCACTTCGACGACGCGGCCGACCTCCAGCGGGCGATCGCCGGGCGCGCGGCCGAGCTGGTCACCGCCGAGCTCCAGCCGCTCTGGCACCCCTCGGGCTCGCCGAACGAGATGATCTCGACCGTGATCTCGACCCACCTGCGCTGGCTGACCGAGCACGTCCACCTGCACCGCTACCTGGCCCGCGCGGCGCCGGGCCCGACGGACGTCCGCGGCACGATCGCCCGCCACCTGAGCCGGCTGTTCTCGGGCTACCTGACGGCGTTCGGGCTCGACCCGGCCCCGGCCGACACCGTCGCGTTCGGCCTGGTCGGCTACGTCGAATCGGCGACGACCCGCTGGCTCGACCACCCGGGCACGCTCAGCCTCGAGCAGCTGACCGCGCAGCTCAGCGGGTCGATCTGGGCGATGCTGGACCACACGCTGCGCGCGGGCGGGGTGAAGCTGGACCCCGACCGGCCGTTGCCGCTGCCCGACGGGCTCTAGTCTTCGCGCGAGAATTCGGCCCGCACGCCCAGCAGCCGCACCGCGCGGGTCAGCTCGAACATGCCGAGCACCTCCTGCGCGGCCCGGTCGATCTCGTCGGCGTCCGACGTCGGCGCCGGCAAGGTGATGCTGTGGGTGTGGGTCAGGAACGGCACGAACCGGACCTTGACCGCGACCCGCGCCGCCGGGCGGCCTTCGTCGAGCACGTCCTGCGAGACGCGCTTCGCGAGTGCCGACACCTCGGCCGCCATCTCCGCGGGGTCCGTGAGGTCGCGCTGGAACGTCGTCTCGCGGCTGCGTGAGCGGGCCACCCAGGGGGTCGCGCTGACCTCCGCGTCGCTGATGCCGCCGCCGAGCAGCCGCAGCCACGGGCCGGTCTTGGGGCCGAACCGCGCCGCGAGCTCCGCCGCGTCCGCGCCGGCCAGGTCGAGGACCGTGTGGACCCCGAGCTCGGCGAGCTTCTTCGCCGTCTTCCCGCCGATGCCCCACAGCGCGTCGGTCGGGCGCGCGGCCATGACCTCCCACCAGTTCGCCTGCGTCAGCCGGAAGATCCCGCCCGGCTTGCCGAACCCGGTGGCGAGCTTGGCCCGCAGCTTGTTGTCCCCGATCCCGACCGCGCACGACAACCCGGTCTCGCGGGCCACCGCCTCCTTGATCGCGGCCGCCAGGGCCTCCGGGTCGTCGGCCTCCGCCCCGACGAACGCCTCGTCCCAGCCGAGCACCTCCACCACGACCGGGAACTCCCGCACCACGGCCATCACGTGCTCGGACACCTCGAGGTAGGCCGGCGGGTCGCTCGGCAGGAAGACGGCGTCCGGGCAGCGCTTGGCGGCGATCCGCAGCGGCATGCCGGACTGGACCCCGAACTCGCGGGCCTCGTAGGACGCGGTCGCCACGACGGCGCGTTCCGCAGGGTCGCCGTTGCCGCCGACCACGACGGGCCGCCCGCGCAGCTCCGGGCGGCGGGCGATCTCGACCGCGGCGATGAACTGGTCGAGGTCGACGTGCAGGACCCACTTCACGGGCCCAGTCTGCCTCAGAACGTCAGACGCGGTGGCGTGCCACGTGGGTCCAGACGGTGCCGGTCAGGGCGACGATCCCGCAGAGCGTCACCCCGGGGTCGGGCAAGACCAGGCCGAGGACCAGGAGAGACACGGCGACGACGTCGAAGCCGATCAGCAGGGCGCTCCGGAGGGCGCGCGACTTCGGGCGCTTGCCGTCGCGCAGCGCGGCGGCCAGGTCGGGGTCACTGAGCTCGAGGTTCCGCTCGATCTTCTCGAGCTCGGTGCGATCGTGGTGGCTGAGCATCGGGGTACTCCTTCGGCGCCGAACCCGCCGTATCGCCAGAGCGAATACCCAATAGTCCCCCCGGCGAACCGCCAATCGCCTTCTCATTTCGTGCTTTTTGCTGCTCCGACCGGGTGATCCGCGCTCCGTGACCGGTCCCGGTCACGCTAGGTTCGCCGTGCACGAGCCGGTCAGGCCGGCTTCGCGCCGGGACGTGGCCGGTCAGGACCTTCAAAAAGCGGAGGACTCGATGACCCTGCCCACCGAGCCGATCGGCAGCATCCCGCGTCCGGACTACCTCGTCGAGGGGCTCGGCGAGTTCGCGGGCGGCCGGATCGACGCCGCGGCGCTCACCGAGCTGGAGAGCCGCGCGCTGGCCGACACGATCAAGCGCTTCGAGGAGACCGGCTCGCCGGTGCTCACCGACGGCGAACAGGGAAAGCCGAGCTTCGCGACGTACCCGCTGGCCGGGCTCGAGGCCCTGGCCCCGGACGGCGTCGTCATCCCGTTCGCCGACGGGCACACCCGGCAGCTGCCGCGCCTCACGGCGGGCCCGTTCCGCTACGCGACCCACGCCGATTCCTATCTGACGCGCGCGAAAACCCTCACGGACAAACCGGTCAAGCAGGCCGTGATCGCCGCGTCGGCGATCTCCCTGATCTACCCGGGCGACGGCATCGAGGGCTACTCGCAGGAGCAGTTCGTCGCCGACCTCGTCGACGAGGCCGAAGCGGACATCCGCCGCAGCCTGGACGCGGGCGCGGCCAGTGTGCAGATCGACTTCACCGAAGGCCGGCTGTCGCTGAAGCTCGACCCGTCGGGCGGGCTGCTGCGGCAGTTCGTCGATCTGAACAACGCCGTGCTCGACCGGTTCACGGCCGAGGAGCGCGCGAAGATCGGCGTCCACACCTGCCCGGGCGGTGACCAGGATTCGGTGCACAGCCTCGATGTCGACTACGCGGGCCTGCTGCCGACGCTGTTCCAGCTCAAGGCGGGCACCTTCTACGTCCAGCTCGCGAGCGAGGCCGAGCCGACCCGCGCCCTGCAGGTGATCGCCGACCACCTCCAGGCGGACCAGCGGATCTTCGTCGGCGTCATCGACCCGATCGACCCGCGCGTCGAGACGCCGGAAGAGGTCCGCGACCGCGTGCTCACCGCGGCGAAGTACCTGCCGGCCGACCGGCTCGGCACGTGCGACGACTGCGGGTTCTCGCCGTTCGCCGACGACACGTCGACGTCGCGCGACATCGCGTTCGCCAAGATCAAGGCGCGCGTCGAGGGCACGCGGCTGGCGGCGGACCAGCTCTGACGGCCGGGGCCCCTCACGCCGTTTCGGCAGCGACCTTGAGGCCGAGCGCCACGAGGACGCTGCCGAGCACGGCGTCGAGGGCCCGCCGGACGCGGCCGTCGCTGAAGAACCGCCGCAACGCGCCGACCACGACGGCGAGCGCGCAGAACCACAGCACCGTGCCGACGGTGGCGATGGCGGCCAGCTCGAGCGTCTGCAGGGTGGAGCCGTCGGCGGGCAGGAACTGGGGGAGCAGCGCCAGGAAGTACACGGCGACCTTGGGGTTGAGCAGGTTGGTGAAGAGCCCCTGCCGGAAGGCGGCGCCGGCCTTGAGCGGCTTGGCGTCCCGGGCGGCCCCGAGGTCCCGGTAGTCACAGCGCCGCACGGCGAGCCACGCCTTGACGCCGAGGAACACGAGGTAGGCGGCCCCGACGAGCTTCACGACGCTGAAGGCGACGGCGGACGCGGTGAGCACGGCGGCGACCCCGAGCGCGATGGCGACGACCCAGGCGAAGACCCCGAGCGCGATCCCGGCCCCGGCGGCGATCCCGGCCCGCCGACCCCCGCTGAGCGACGTCCGCGTCACGACGACGAAGTCCGGCCCGGGCGACATCGCCCCGAGCACGACGACGAGCAGGAACGAAGCGGCGGTGGCACCGGGGATCATGGCCCGAGGATACGAGACGGGCGCCACCGGTTTTCCGTCGTGAGGCACCGGACACCCGCGTCCGGGAAGAAGCCGCGCGCCCGCTGTGTTCGATCAAGTGACGTGCGACCCGGTCGGCGGTGTCCGATGTGCACCTTCGGTAGGGTCGATTCCGGTGACGGAGGGCAGGAGACGGCATGACGGTGGCTGAGGTGCGGACGCGGGTGCGGATCCCGCTGCGGCTCGGCGGGGTCGCCGTCGATGCCGAGGCCGTCACCTTCCGCGGTCTCGCCGACGACGGTGAGCACCTCGCCTTCGTGCTGGGGACGCCCGGTGCCGTGCCGCTCGTGCGGCCGCACTCCGAATGCCTGACCGGGGACGTCTTCGGGTCCGCGCGCTGCGACTGCGGGCCGCAGCTGGCCGAGGCGGTCGAGAAGATCTCCGAAACCGGCGGCTACCTGCTCTACCTGCGCCAGGAAGGCCGGGGGATCGGGCTGTACAACAAGCTCGACGCCTACGCCCTGCAGGACGGCGGCCTCGACACCTACGCCGCCAACGCCGCGCTCGGCCTGCCCGAGGACGCGCGCGACTACACCGTCGCCGCGCAGATGCTCGAGGCGCTGGGCGTCGGCGAGGTCGATCTGCTGTCCAACAACCCGGACAAGGCGGCGCAGCTCGAAGCCGCCGGGATCGTGGTGCGCGACCGGGTCCCGACCGGCGTTTTCGCCACCGAGAACAACGTCCGCTACCTGCGGGCCAAGGCCGAGCAGACCGGGCACACCCTGCCGGGGCTGGCCAGCTAGGCCAGCCGCTGGGCCGCCGCCGCGGCGGGGCCCGTCGTCAGCTTCTCCAGCAGTCCGATCAGGACGGTCTGCTCGTCCGCCGTCAGCGAGGCCGCCCAGGCGCGCTCGCGCGTGTTGTGCGCCTGGTAGGCGTCCGTCACGGCCGTGTGGCCCGCTTCCGTCAGCGTCAGCCGGACCGCGCGGCGGTCTTCGGGCACCTGGGTGCGCGTCACCAGGCCGTCCCGCTCCAGGGTCTTGACCAGCGCCGACACCGCCGCGCGGCTCATCCCCGCCAGCCGGGCCGCGTGCCGGGACTCGAGCGGGCCCGCGAGCCACAGCACGAACAGCACCCGGAAGCCGCCCCAGCTCAGGCCGCGCGGGCGGTGCACCGTCGACTCCCAGTCGTAGACCAGCGCGCCGGCCAGCCGGTGCAGCGTGAGCCCGAGGCGCATCGCGACGGGGTCGGTGTCCGGCAGTTCCGCCTTCGTCTTCCCGATCGCGTAGTCGACGAACGAGAGGTAGTCGAGGTCTTCGGCCGGTCGGTCGGTCATGCGGCCCAGATTAGGCGAAGGGGTTCCGCGCGCCGCCCCGGCGGGCTAGGGTGACCCGCGAGATAGTCAAACCTTTGACGATCAGAAGGAGCGCTCGCCGTGACGAAGAAAGCCTTCGCCTCTTCGGCCGACCTGGCGGAGAAAGCGCAAACCCTCGAAGTGCTCGCCGACGGCGTGTACGCGCTCACCGCCGAAGGCGACCCCAACATCGGCGCGATCGAGGGCGAGGACTTCCTCGTCTGCTTCGAAGCGCTGGCCACGCCGGTCGCCGCGGCCGAATGGCTCGAGAAACTCCGCGAGCACACCGACAAACCCGTGCGCTACCTGGTGCTGAGCCACTACCACGCGGTGCGCGTGCTCGGCGCGTCCGCCTTCGACGCCGACGTGATCGTCGCGCACGAGAACACCCGGGCCCTGGTCGCCGAACGCGGCAAAGAGGACTGGGAGAGCGAATTCGGCCGGATGCCGCGCCTGGCCAAGGCCGCCGACTCGGTGCCGGGTCTGACCTGGCCGACGCTGACCTTCTCCGACCGCCTCACCATCGACCTCGGCGGCGACCGCGGCGACCTCGTCCTGCAGTACTGCGGGCGCGGCCACACCGAAGGCGACATCGTGGCGTGGCTGCCGCGCCAGAAGATCCTCTACGCCGGCGACCTCGTCGAAGCCGAAGCGGCGCTCTACACGGGTGACGCGTTCCACCGCGAATGGGCGTCGTCCACTTTGGACCGCGTCGGCGCGTTCGGGGCGGAGACGCTGATCGGCGGCCGCGGCGGGGTGAGCCGCGGGGCCGGAGCGGTCGACGCCGCCATCGCGCAGACCCGGCACTTCCTGGCCACGATGATCCGCGAGGTCGGCGCGGTCCGCGACGCCGGCGGCACGCTCAAGGAAGCCTTCGAACGCACCCACGCGGCACTCGCCGGCCAGTACGGGCAGTGGCCGATCTTCGAGCACTGCCTGCCCTTCGACGTCTCGCGGCTGTGGGACGAGCTGGGCGGCATCGAACGGCCAGTGGTGTGGACCGCCGAACGCGACCGCGAAGTCTGGGACCAGCTGCAGGGCTAGATCGATGACAGTTGCGGTCCTCGGCAGCGGCCCGGTCGGCCAGACGGCCGCGCTGCTGCTCGCGCGCTGGGGCGTGCCGGTGGTGCTCGTCGACGAGCACGAGGTGCGCGACCCCGTGGGGTCCAAGGCCATCTGCCAGCAACGGGACACTTTGGACGTCTGGGCCTCCCTCGGCGCGGGCCGCCTCGCCGAGGAGGGCCTCACCTGGACGACCGCGCGGACGTTCCACCGCGAAGCCGAGCTGTTCTCGCTGAAGCTGCCCGACGGCGGGTCCGCGCTGCCGCCGTTCGTCAACCTCTCGCAGGCACGCGTCGAGGAGGTCCTCGACGAGCTGATCGCCGAGCAGCCGCTGATCGACGTCCGCCGCGGCCACCGCGTCACCGGGCTGACCCAGCCCGGCCGGGTGGTGGTCGAGTGCGCGACCGCGAACGGGCCGCGCACGATCGAAGCCGACTACGCGATCGCGTGCGCCGGCGCGCGCGGCGACACCGTGCGGCGGGCCCTCGGACAGCACCTCCGAGGCGTGTCCTTCCGGGACCTGTTCCTGATCTGCGACATCCGGGCCGACCTGCCGGGCTGGGCGGCCGAGCGGCGGTTCTACTTCGACCCGCCGTGGAACCCGGGCCGCCAGGTGCTGATCCACCCGTGCCCGGGCTCGGAGTTCCGGATCGACTGGCAGGTCCCGGAGGACTACGACCTGGCGGCCGAGGAATCGGGCGGAGCGCTGGAAAAGCGGATCCGGGCGATCATCGGCCCGGCGCCGTACGAGGTCGTCTGGCGCTCGGTCTACCGCTTCCACACCCGGCTCGTCGAACGGATGCGCGTCGGGCGGGTGCTGCTGGCCGGCGACTGCGCGCACCTCGTCGCGCCGTTCGGGGCCCGCGGCCTCAACTCCGGGGTGGCCGACGCGGAAAACGCGGCCTGGAAGCTGGCCTGGGTGCTCCGCGGCGACGCGGGGGAGGACCTGCTGGAGAGCTACCACACCGAGCGGCACGCGGCGGCGGAGGAGAACGCGGCGGTCACCACGGCCACGATGGACTTCCTGGTGCCGCAGGACGACGGTCAGCGCGAACGCCGGCTGGACGTCCTCACGCGCGCGGCGCACGACCCGGCCGCCTGCGAGCAGGTGGATTCGGGGCGGCTGGCCGAGCCGTACTGGTACGCGGATTCGCCGTTGACGACCCCGGACCCGGCCCGCCCGTTCGCCGGACGGCCGCCGCGCGGGGCCTTGCCGCCGCCCGGCCCCGGCGTGCTGCTGCCGGACGTGACCGTCGCGAGTGGACGGTTGCGTGACCTGGCCCGCCAGGGGTTCCTGCTGCTGACGACGCCGGGGGTCGAGGCCGGGATGCGGTCGGCCGGGATCCCGGTGGGTGGCGCGCTGGGTGCGCGTCCGGGCGAGGCCTGGCTGGTCCGCCCGGACGCGTACGTCGCCGCGGTGTTACGGGTAGGCGACCAGCGGGCTGACCTGGTGCCCGGTGTTCGCGGCGTCACCGGCGTCGTTGATCACGCGGGCGATCGTGCCCACGCCGCCGAGTGACACCGACACGAGGTCGTGGAACCGGACCCCGGAGGTGTTCGGCACCTCGAAGGAGTGACTGGCCACAATGGACGGGTTGGTGTTGAAGAAGCAGTAGCTGCCCAGGCCCCAGCCTTCGTGGCTGGTCACCGAGTCGGCCACCTTGTACGCCGCCCAGCCCTGCCGGCCGCCCCCGCTGGACCAGGACGCCTGGTCCGGCGGGTCGTACGGCATCTCGTTCTGGAAGAAGTACGTCCGCCCGCCGTTGCCGTTCCAGAGCACCTCGTACTGCTGGTAGTGCTCGACGAACAGGCCGTACATCGTCACGTTCGCGCCGTTGACGACCAGGCCGTTCGCCGCGGTGTTGACGTTCCAGCCGACGCCGTTCGAGTGGTCGCCGCGCCACAGCCACATGTGGTCGCCGATGACGTTGTTCGAGTTCACCACCAGCGTCTGCGTGGCCTTCCCGACGGCCGCGCCGCCGATCCTGAAGAACACGTCGTGCAGCGACGTCGGGTCGGCCGCGTGGCCGGCGGCCGAGCCCGGCTGGCCGACCTGCACGAGCACCGGCGAGTTCACCGCGCCGGCGTCGATCAGCAGGCCCGCGATCTTCACGCCGTCCACATCGGACGTCGTGATGGCCGCGTTCCCGTTGGTGGGCATCAGCGTCGCGAGGCCGAGGCCGAGCACCACGGTGTCCGGGCGCGTGACGTTCAGCGCCTGGTCGAGGTGGTAGACACCCGGCGTCACCAGCAGGTTCTTGCCCGCGGCCAGGGCGGCGTTGAGCGTCGCGGCCGAGTCGGACGGGTGCGCGACGTAGAACTCGCTCAGCGAGATCGACTGCCCGGCCGGGGTGCCGTGGCCCCAGCTGGTGCCCTGCGAGTTCTGCCGCAGGGCCGGGACGAACACGTTGTAGCTGCCCGAGCCGTCGACGTAGAGGAACGGCTTCTCCCGGATCACCGGGGTCTGGCCGACGACCGTCTCGGGCGGGTTCGGGAACGACTGCGCCGGTGTGCCGGTCGAGCCGACGAACACCATGTTCCAGACGCCGCCCTGCCAGCCGCCCAGCTCGCTGTTGCGGGTCAGGAACTGCTGCTGCGAACCGGAAACCGCGACGCCGTCGATCTTGCTGTCGGCGATCAGGCCGCCGCTGGCCCAGCCGTCACCGCCGTTCCACAGCTGGATCTGGCTGCCCTTGAGGTGCATCCGGCGGTAGGGTGCGGCTTGCGCGACGGCCCAGCGTTCGACCTGGCCCGCCGGCAGGGTCACCGACAGGTTTTCGGCGGAGCGCCAGAAGTTCTGCGTCGCGTTGCCCTTGTTGTTCGGGTTGTCGCCCTGCTGCAGCCAGTCCGCCTCGACGCGGACGTGGCCGTTGAGGTTGACGTCGTCGGGGGACAGGCCCAGACCCGCGACCTGCTCGTAGAAGCCGAGGTTGACGTCGGCGTCGTAACTGCCCGGCTTGAACAGCACGGCGTAGCGCTCGTTGCCGAACTGGTTGGTGTGCTGCTGGTCCGCGATCTGCGTCAGCCGGTTCTGGATCGTCGCGGCCGGGGTCGACGGGTCGAACACCGACACGTTCGGCCCGAGGTCCGGGTTGCGCGGGTCGGTCGGCGGGATGGTCGTCCCGCCGCCGGTGCCGTGCACGGCGACCTCCCAGAGGGAGTAGCCGTAGCCGGTCGCCCGCTGGGTGCCGTAGACGCGCAGGTAGCGCGCGGTGCCGGAAAGGGACACCGTCTGCGTGCCGCCGGTGCCGGTGGTGGTCGAGTACGCCGTCGTCCAGGTGCTCGCGTCCGGGGACAGCTGCACGGTGAACGCTTTCGCGTAAGCGGTTTCCCAGGTGAGCACCACGTCGCAGAGCGACTGGGCGGAACCCAGGTCGACCTGCAACCACTGCGGGTCGCTGAACGCGCTGGACCAGCGCGTCCCGGTGTTGCCGTCGACCGCGGCGGACGCGGGAGTGCCGCCGTTTTCGGTCGAGGACGCGGTCGCGGGGTGGCCCTGCGCGAGGTTGGTGGTGCCGCACGCGGCGGCCTGCGCCGGTGCGGAGCCGACCACCATCGCGGTGGTCAGCCCGGTGACGAGGGAAGTCGCGAGGACGAGGAAACGGGAGAACGTCGTTGATCTCATCGGCCTGCCTGCTGATCGGGGGGAAGACGTGCGAAGCGGGCCGGGCGAGCCCCACAGCTCGCGCCGGCTCGGGTGGTGCGGCGGGTCCGCGGCCGGGCACCCGCCCGGCGCCGTGAGCCGGAGGAGCGGTACCGGGTGGTGCGAGGCGTGCGAACCAGTCAGCCCGAAAGTGTGCGTGTGACGGGGAACCGGGTCCGGGTGGCGGTCACGGAACCGGTTCCAGCGGCTCGAAGTCAACACCGCGGGGTTCGGCGGAGTCAAGGTTCCGGCGCGGATTCGTTCTCCCGGACCAGTCCGCGGCGTGGTCCGCGACCGTCCGGCGCAGCGTCGTTGACATTTTCCGACTCTTTATTTATATCCTGAACTAAGAGCGTGCCGCCGAGCGGGACCCACACCCGCGCGGCCGACCACGTGAGCCGATCCGCGCCGGGGCAAGGCCGCTCCGGTGCCGGTTCGCCGTGGAGGTGCCCATGCAACGCCGCATGCCGAGAACCCGGGTTCTCGCCGTCCTCGTCCTGACCCTGGCCGCGCTCTTCACCGCGCCGGTGGCCCAGGCCGCCCCCGTCCTGCTCTCGCAAGGCCGTCCGGTGACGGCGTCCTCGACCGAGTCCGTCGCGTTCCCGGCGTCCGCCGCGGTCGACGGCGACACCGGGACGCGCTGGTCCAGCGCCTTCAGCGACCCGCAGTGGCTGCAGGTCGACCTCGGCTCCACCCAGCAGCTGTCCCAGGTCGTCCTGAACTGGGAAACCGCCTACGCCAAGGCGTTCACGATCCAGGCGTCCGCCGACGGCGCGACCTGGAGCACCCTCTACTCGACCACCACCGCGACCGGCGGCACCCAGACCCTGTCCGTCGCCGGCAGCGGCCGGTACGTCCGGCTCACCGGCACCCAGCGCGCGACGCAGTACGGCTACTCGCTCTGGGAGTTCCAGGTCTACGGCGGAGGCGGCACCACGCAGCCCGGCGACGTCCTGCTCTCCTACGGCAAGTCCGGCAGCGCGTCCTCGTACCAGGACGACGGCGCCTGCCCGGGCTGCGTCCCGGCGAAGGCGTTCGACCACGACCCGGCGACGCGCTGGGCGACCAGCGCGACCACCGGCTGGGTCGACCCGGGCTGGATCAGCGTCGACCTCGGCGCCACCGCGGCCGTCCACCAGGTGGTTCTCCAGTGGGACCCGGCGTACGCGGTCGCGTACCAGATCCAGGTGTCCAACGACGGCGTGAACTGGACGTCGATCTACTCGACCACGACCGGCAAGGGGTTCAAGGAGACGCTGACCGTCAACGGCTCCGGCCGGTACGTCCGGATGTACGGCACGGCCCGGTCCAACGGCTACGGCTACTCGCTGTGGGGCTTCGACGTCTACGGCACCGGCGGCAACCCGACGACCCCGCCGCCCGCGCCGCCGGCCCCGCACTTCCCGGGCACCCTGGTCTGGAGTGACGAGTTCAACGGCGCCGCGGGTGCGGCCCCCGACGCGAGCAAGTGGACCGCCGAGACCGGCCCCGGCGTCAACAACGAGCTCGAGTACTACACGAACAACAACAACGCCAAGCAGGACGGCCACGGCAACCTCGTCATCCAGGTCCGCCGCGAAGCGACGCCGGGCAGCGCGTGCCCGGTCGACCCGGTCAGCGGCAGCGGCACCTGCCAGTACACCTCCGGCCGGATCAACACCGCGGGCAAGTTCAGCTTCACCTACGGGCACGTCGAGGCGAACATCAAGGTGTCCGGCACGCAGGGGCTCTGGCCCGCGTTCTGGTTGCTGGGCGCCAACTTCTTCAGCGGCACGCCGTGGCCCAACTGCGGCGAGATCGACATCATGGAGCACGTCGGGAAGTCGCCGAACCTCGCCTACTCGACCATCCACGCGCCCGCGTACAACGGCGCCGGCGGCATCGGGGCGCCCTTCGATCTCGGCCAGGACGTCTCGGCGGGCTTCCACAAGTTCGGGCTCGACTGGGACGCGAACCACATGACCTTCTCCGTCGACGGCACCGCGTTCGAGACGATCAACCGCGACACCGTCGAGTCGACGCGGGGGCCGTGGGTGTACGACCACCCGTTCTTCCTGATCCTCAACAACGCCATCGGCGGCGACTTCCCCGGCCCGCCGGGTGCCGGGACCGTGCTGCCGCAGGACATGGTGATCGACTACGTGCGGGTCTACCAGTGAGGCGGCTCGCGCTCGGCGTGGTGGTCACCGTCGCGCTCGTCATGCCGGTGCCCACCGCTCAGGCGGCTCCGACGCTGCTCTCGCAAGGACACGCCGTGACCGCGTCCTCGACCGAGAACGCCGCGTTCCCGGCGTCGGCGGCGGTCGACGGCGACCCCGGCACCCGCTGGTCCAGCCAGGCGGCCGACCCGCAGACGCTGCAGGTCGACCTCGGCGCCTCGCGCACGCTCGACCAGGTCGTCCTCCAGTGGGAGGCGGCCTACGCGACGGCGTTCACGATCCAAGCCTCGGCCGACGGTAGCCAGTGGTCCACTGTGTACTCGACGACGACCGGCACCGGCGGCACGCAGACGCTGCCGGTGTCCGGCACCGGCCGGTACGTCCGCCTGACCACCACCCACCGCGCGACCCAGTGGGGCGTGTCGCTCTGGGAGTTCCAGGTCTACGGCGACGGTGCGTCGCAGGCCTGCGGCAGCGCGAACGCGGCGCTGCGGCAACCGGCGACGGCGTCCAGCGTGCAGTCCGGCGCCTTCCCGGCAAGCGCGGCCTTCGACGGCGACGGCGGGACTCGCTGGTCGAGCCTGGCCGCGGACCCGCAGTGGATCCAGGTCGACCTCGGCAGCGCACGCCCGGTCTGCGGCGTCGACCTGACCTGGGAGACGGCGTACGCCGGCGCGTACACGATCCAGCTCTCCACCGACGGGACGTCCTGGACCACGGCGGCCACCGTGACCGGCGCGGGCGGCACCGAGCACCCCGCGGTGTCCGGGACCGCCCGCTACGTCCGCATGAACGCGACCGCGCGGGCCACCCAGTGGGGCGTGTCGCTGTGGGAGTTCGCGGTGCACACGTCCGACAGCGCCCCGCCGGCCACCGGGTGCCCGTGGGTGGGTTCGACCGCGCCGGTGGCGGACCGCGTCACCCAGCTCATGGCCGCGATGTCCCCGCAGCAGAAGGTGACGGTGCTGCACGGCAACGGCGCGACCGGGCCGTACATCGGCAACACCGACGCCGTGCCGGAGCTGTGCATCCCGGCACTCGGCCTGCAGGACGGCCCCGCCGGGGTCGGCGACGGCCTCGACGGCGTCACCCAGTTCCCGGCGCCGGTGTCCGCGGCCGCGACCTGGGACACGGCGCTGATGAACCGCTACGGCAGCGCGATGGGTGCCGAGTTCGCGGGCAAGGGCGTCGACATCGCGCTCGGCCCGACGATCAACCTGGTCCGCGACCCGCGCTGGGGCCGCGACTTCGAGACCTACGCCGAGGACCCCTACCTCGCGGGCGCGGCCGGGACGGCGACGATCCAGGGCATCCAGAGCCAGGGCGTGATGGCGCAGGCCAAGCACGCGGCCGCGTACAACGTCGAGGCCGGGGCGTCGCGCGGGACGCCGTCGGACAACGTGATCGTCGACGACCGGACCCTGCACGAGCTGTACCTGCCGGCGTTCCAGCAGGTGGCGAGCCAGGGCCAGGTCGCGTCGATGATGTGCGCCTACAACCGGATCAACGGCGTCCCGGCGTGCCAGAGCGCCGGCGTGCTCACCCAGGCGATCAAGCAGGACGCGAACTGGGGCGGGTTCGTCGGCTCCGACTGGGGTTCGGCGACCGGCGGCGCCCGGCAGCTGGCCGACGGCGGGCTCGACATGGAGATGCCCGGCGGCGCGTTCTTCGGCCAGGGCCTGCTCGACGCCGTCTCGCGCGGCGAGGTCACACAGGCGCGCGTGGACGACATGGTCCGGCGGGTGCTGACGCAGATGGTCAAGTTCGGCGTGTTCGACCGGGCCCGGCGGGGGACGCCCCAGTCGGTCGTGACGAACGCGGCGAACGTGACGACCGCGCGGGACGTCGCGGCGGCCGGGTCGGTGCTGCTGAAGAACAACGGCGTGCTGCCGCTGACCGCGTCGACGAAGTCGATCGCCCTGTCCGGCGGGGACGGCATCGACCCGCAGAACATCGGCGGCGGCAGCGCGAAGGTCAACCCGTCGCCGGCGTCGGTGAACCCGATCGACGGCATCAAGGCGCGGGCCGGCTCCGGCGTCACGGTGTCCTATGTGGACGGGGCGGGTGAGCACGTCCGGACGCCGGACATCCCGGCGGCGGTGGCGGCCGCTCGCACGGCCGACGTCGCGGTCGTGTTCGCCAGCTACGGCGAATCCGAGACCCAGGACCTCGACACGATCGACCTGCAGTTCCAGCAGAACGATCTGATCGACGCGGTCGCTTCGGCCAACCCGCGCACGGTCGTCGTGCTGAACACGGGGTCGGCGGTCACGATGCCGTGGCTGTCGAAGGTCGCCGCGGTCATCGAGGGCTGGTACCCGGGGCAGGAGAACGGCAACGCGCTCGCGTCGCTGCTCTACGGCGACGTCAACCCGTCGGGAAAGCTGCCGGTCAGCTTCCCGAAGCAGGTCGCCGACCTGCCGACGGCGAACGTCCAGCAGTTCCCCGGCGCGAACGACCGGATCGAGTACTCCGAAGGCCTCAACGTCGGGTACCGGTGGTACGACAGCCAGAACCTCGAGCCGCTGTTCCCGTTCGGCTTCGGCCTGTCGTACACGACGTTCGGGTTCTCGAACCTGGTCGTCACGCCGCAGGGCACCAACGGCACGGCCACCGTGACGGCGACGGTGACCAACACCGGCACCCGCGCGGGCGCCGACGTCGTCCAGCTCTACGTCGGCCAGCCCGCGGGCAACGGCGAGCCGCCCAAACAACTGAAGGGGTTCAAGAAGGTGCAGCTCAACCCGGGGCAGAGCGCCCAGGTGTCGTTCCCGCTGACGCCGCGGGACCTCGCCCACTGGACCGGTGCGTGGACGACGAACGCGGGCCAGTACCGCGTCTACGTCGGTGATTCCTCGCGCACCGTCCCGCTTTCGGCGGCGCTGACCGTCTCCTGAGTCGACTCCCGGATCACCAGGGAAGTCGGGACGATCAGCGGCTCGTCCGGCCGAGGTGCCCCACCCAGCAGGGCGAGCAGCTGCCGGGCCGCCGTCTCGCCCATCTGCCGCAGCGGCTGGCGGACGGTGGTCAGCGGGGGCTGGGTGTGCGCGGCCAGGGGGATGTCGTCGAAGCCGACCACGGCGACGTCCGCCGGCACCGCACGCCCGGCCTTCCGCAGCCCGGCCAGCACGCCGGCCGCGGTGAGGTCGTTGTGGGCGAAGACGGCGTCGAACGGCGGCCCGGTCGCCAGCAGCTGGAGGATCGCGGCCTCGCCGCTTTCGCTCGTGAAGTCGCCTTCGATGATCAGGTTCGGGTCCAGCACGAGACCGGCTTCGCGGATCACGTCGCGGAATCCGGTGAGCCGGTCGGTCGTGCAGCCGAAATCGCGGGGCCCGGTGACCGTCGCGAGCCGGGTGCGGCCGGTGCCGAGCAGGTGCCGGGCCGCGGCCGCGCCGCCGTCGCGGTTGCTCGTGCCCACCGACGGGAACGCGGGCCGGCGGCCGCGGTCGTCGATCACCACCACCGGCAGCCCGGAGTCGTGCAGCACGCGCAGGTGCCGCACGGCGTCCGGGGGCTCGACGAGCAGCAGCCCGTCGAACGCCTTCGCCGACACCTGCCGCGAGAACTCGTCGAGGGAGTCGGCGCCGCGGTTGGCCGTGGACAGCAGCAGGCCGTAGCCCTTCGCCTCCACGACGTCGGCGACGCCCTGCAGCACCTCGCCCATCCACGGCCAGGTCAGCCCGGGGACGAGCATGCCGACCGTGCGGGTCACGCCGCGGGCCAGCCCGACCGCGCCGGCGCTCGGGATGTACCCGGTCGCCGCGATCACCTCGCGCACCCGGATCGCGGTCGCCGCGTCCACATCGGCCTTGTTGTTGAGCACCCTCGACACGGTCGTCTTGCTCACCCGCGCGCGGCGGGCGACCTCGGCGATCGTGACGCGCATCCGTCCTCCCGGGGGCCCTGTGCTGCAAAGGTACTCGCCCTCGGGGCCACCTCGAGCGGTGCGAGATCGATCAAGTCCGGACGGAAATCCGCGCGAGGCCCGCATCGCCGGGCCGCCAGCCCGTCCGGACCGCCACGTACCGGGCCGGACCGGTGTTCGCCTTCCGGTAGGTGGCGCCATCGACGCTGGTCTCGACGGTCGTCGCGGGACGGCGTCCGGGCGTCCAGGCCAGTTCCACCGCGGAAACCGCCGTCACCGCCCCGAGATCGACGACCATCCGGCCGTCCGGGCCGGGCTGCCACGCCGTCCCCGGGTCGTCGTCGACGGCCGCCGAGGGACTCGACATCCCCGGCGGCAGCGGCTCCGCGGGGAAGGTGGTCCGGCCGAGCGCGGCGTCGGCCAGCGGGTAGGGACGGACGTCGCCGAACACGACGGGCACGGTCCGGCGCGGCGGCAGCACCACCTGGCGCGGGCGGCCACCGTCCGGGGCCACCGTGACCACGACCGGGAGCAGCCCGGACGGCGCCGTGAGGTCGACGCGGCTCGCGTCGCGGACGACCGCCTCGAGCCCGGCCGGGCCCCGCACGGTGAACCGCGGGGGTTCGATCCGGCCTTCCGCCGCGGCGAGTGCGTAGGAGACGTCGGTGCCCGTCTTCGTGATCGTCTGCTCACCGCGGTACAGCCGGTACGTGCCGCTGTCCTGGGGGAGGTGCGCCGTGCCGCCGGCCGCGGCGCCGGAAAGGTTGAGCAGCACGAGGAAGCCGTCGGCGACGGTCGCGCGGACCGCGTTCGTGGTGGTGACGCGCGGGCCCCCCGGTTTCCGGGGCGCCGGGTACAGCTCGGCCAGCAGCGGCGCGGCGGGCCCGTCGGAAAGGGTGACGCGGTCGCCGGTGACGGTGAGCGGGTTCGGGCCGTCGACCAGGATCCCGGCCCGGCCGTCGATGTCCAGCCAGCCGCCGGTGCTGGTCAGGGCGGGCACCGGGTAGGTCACGACGGACGTCCAGGTCACGCCGTCCGATGATGTTTCGATGCGGTACTTCCGCCCGGCGGCCGCCTCCCAGCTCAGCGTCACGCGGTCGAACGCCGCCGGCGCGCCGAGGTCGATCGCGAGCCAGCTGTCGGCCCGTGGCCGGTCCGATGTGGACACTGCCCAGCGCGTGGTGGCGTCGCCGTCGTTGGCGTACTTGGCTTCCTTGCCGGAGCTGGCCGAAGACGCCGACGCGGTTCCCGCTCGCGCGAGGTCCGGGCTGTCGCCGTGGTGGACCTCGAAGGCCCACAGGGAATAGCCGTACTGCGGGTCGGGCTGGACGCCGAGCATGCGGACGTACCGGGCGGTCACGGCGGCGAAGGTCAGGTCGTCGACGCGGGCGCCGGTGGGCGCGGCCTGGGCCTTCACCGTCACCGAGCCTTCGGCCGCTCGGTACGTGCGGTCGCCGTCGAGACCGGGCACGCCCGGCATGACGAGGTTGTAGACGTTCAGCACGCCTTCGCCCGCGGCGACGCCGGTGCTGGCGTAGACCGCGGCGCCGGTCGGGAGGGTGGCGAGCGCGGCGTACCCGGCGTCGAACCGCAGGACGCCGACGGTGCCGTCGAAGCCGTCGCGGAACTTCTCGTAGGTCGTGGCGTGCCGTTCCTTCACGGGCACGTTCGTCGCGGGCAGCAACATCGGGTTCGCGCCCCCGAGCACGAACAGCCAGTCGTCGTGGTGCGGCTGCCAGGCGAACTTCACGAAGCCGGGCTTGGTCACGGTCGCCGCCCAGGCGCCGGGGGAGCGGTGGGCGAGCAGGCCCGGCCCGGTGCCGAAGTCGGCGACCCCGGCGGCGTGCGCGTCGAAGTCCGCCTTGCTCGCGGGGGTGACCGGACCTCGCCCGGCGCGCCATTCGTGCAGCAGGTAGCTGATGGCGAGTTCGGCACGGGCCTCCGGCTCGTACTTCGGCTCGCCGGAGAACTTCGTGATCCGGTCGACGGGCTCGTACGCCTGGTACGGCTCGAGCCGCGCGGCGAGGTCGGCCTCGGCGCGGGCGGCGTAGCGGTCGCCGAGCACCTGGGCGCGGAAGGCGAGCGGGATGACGTCGCGGCCGTAGAGGTGCTCGCGGTCGGCGACCATCGGCATCAGCGGCTCGCCGGCGTCGCTGGTCATCAGCAGCATGGTGCGCCAGAGCAGTTCGCCGTTGGGCTGCGCGGTCAGGACTTCGGGCAACGGTGTCCCGGCCGCGAGGAAGTGCATCGAGTTCCGACCGGACGTCCGCCACAGCTCTTCCTGGTAGTGCGGGCCGAAGGAACCGTGGTTCTCGACGAGGAAGGTGTCGTAGAGGTTGGTGGCGGTGTTGGCGCTGATGGGCACACCGTCGACGAGCCGCGGGTTCGCCAGGTCGGCGGCCGGCAGCCCGCCTTCGTTGCGGCTCCACGCGCCGAAGGCGTCACGCCACGCCTGCGCGCGCGGATCGTTCGGCGCCCACGCGAGCGCGGGGGCCAGCGACTGCGCGTAGACGCCCATCTCCTCGAGCTTGGTGTCGCCGACGTAGCCGCCCTTCCGGCCGTTCGGCGTCCAGGTGCCCGACGCCGGGTCGTCCCGGTCGCCGAGCGCGGTGGTGTAGGCGGCCTGCTCTGTCGCGATGCGCTCGACGTTCCGCCTCGTGGTGTCGTCGAGGTCCGTCCACAGGAGACGGGCGGCGAGCAGGAAGTACGACTGGAACGTGGTGTCGAAGAACAGCTTCCGGCCCCACTCGGTGCCCCCGGTGAGCAGGTTCGACGCGGCGAAGTGCCGGATGGTGGCGAGGGTGTGGTCCTTGAGCGTGGCCTGATCCACGCCGGCGGTGCCGGCGTCGTAACCGTCGCGGGTGAGCAGCAGGGCGTTGCCGAGGACGACGGCGAAGGTGAAGTCCTTCGCGGGGTAGATCCCGGCGGTCTTGTCGAACTGTTGCTCGGCCCAGCGCGTGTGGCGGAGCAGCACCCGCAGGTAGGTGGCGGCGACGGCGTCCGGCGGGCCGGCCTGGGTCCGCGGCGGTGCGGCCTGCGCGACGCCGGGTACCAGTCCCGAGGCCAGGAGGGCCGCGACGCCGCCCGCGCCCAGGAGGGCCTTTCGCCGGTTCAACTCAGCCATGGTCCGCACTCCGCTCGGTGACAACCTTGTCAGCGCGGATTCTGGGACGCCCCGCGCCACCGGGGCAAGCCCGCTGCCGGATCCCGTCCGGTTTCGGACAAGACATCGCTAATTCGTATAACGACCTATACCGTCGGCCGCCCGTGCCGCTGCGCCGTCGCCGTGGTGGACTGACAACGTGATCACCGACCCCGGCGTCCTCCTCCTGCTCGTCCTCGCCGGTGTCGGCGCCGGCCTGACCGGGGCCGTCGCCGGGCTCGCGTCGCTCGTCTCGTATCCGGCTCTGCTCGCCGCCGGCCTGCCGCCGGTGACCGCCAACATCACCAACACCGTCGCCATGCTCGGCACGACCGCCGGGGGCGCCGCCGGGGCCCGGCCCGAGCTCGCCGGGCAGCGGCGGAAGCTCGTCCCGCTGTGCGTCATCACCACCGTCGGCGGGGCGTGCGGCGGGCTCGTCCTGCTGCTGACCCCGTCCGACGCCTTCACCGCGATCGTGCCGTGGCTGATCGGCGCCGCCTCGATCGTCCTCATGGCGGGCCCGCGCCTGCGCCGCTTGGCCGAAGGCGCCGAGCACCACGGCCTCAGCCCGGCCACCGGCGTGGCCGCGTTCTTCATCGGCGTCTACGGCGGCTACTTCGGTGCGGCGGCGGGCGTCCTGATGCTCGCGCTCCTCGTCTCCGTCTGGAGCCAGCCGCTCGCCCGGACGAACGCGGCGAAGAACCTGGTCACCGGCTCGGCCAACCTGCTCGCCGCGATCGTCTTCGCCGTCACCGGCAAGGTCGTCTGGCCCGCCGCGCTCGCCGTCTGCCTCGGTTCCCTCGGCGGCGCGTGGCTCGGCTCGACGCTCGTGCGCCACCTGCCCGCGACGCCGTTGCGCATCGGGATCGGAATCGCCGGGCTCGGGCTCGCGGTGGTGCTGGCGATCTCCTGAAAAGACAGGGCATGATCGGCGGGGTAACGGCGAGCAGGAGACCAGATGAGCATTGTCGGGACCAGGGTGGTCCGCCAGGAAGATCAGAACCTGATCACCGCCGGCGGCACCTACGTGGACGACCTGCGGGAGGAAGCGCTTTCCGGCGCCGCGCATGCGGCGTTCGTGCGCAGTCCCGTCGCGCACGCGCGGATCGAAGGCATTGACGTCAGCGAGGCGAAGGCGGCACCGGGCGTGCTGGGGGTGTTCACCGCCGCCGACCTCGGCCTCGACCCGCACGCCGCGGGACCGGTGAAGGAACCGTGGCTGGCCGACGGCGTGGTGCGCTACGTCGGCGAGCCCGTCGCGCTGGTCGTCACCGAAGAGCGGTACCAGCTGGCCGACGCGGCCGAGCTGGTCGACATCGACTACGACCCCCTCGACGCCGTCGCGAGCATCGACGCCGCGCTGGCGGGCGACACGGTGCTGTACCCCGAGACCGGCAGCAACATCGTGCAGGTCAACGGTGCGGCGGAGTTCGACGACGGGATCTTCGCGGACTGCGAGGTGGTCGTCACGACGACCATCCTCAACCAGCGCGTCGCACCCGCGCCCCTCGAAGTGCGCGGCGCGTCGTGCGCCTGGGGCGAGGACGGCCGCCTCACGGTGTGGCTTTCCACCCAGAACGCCCAGATCGCCCGGACTCAGCTGGCCGCGAGCCTCGGCGTCGGCGAGGAAAAGGTGCGCGTCATCGCCCCGGACGTCGGCGGCGGCTTCGGCGCGAAGATCGGCGCCGACCCCGAAGCGACCGTCCTGGGCTGGGCCGCCAGGGAACTCGGCCGCGGCGTGCGCTGGGTCGAGTCGCGCAGCGAGAACCTCACCGCGATGACGCACGGCCGCGCGCAGCAGAACACCGTCACAATAGGCGGCCGGCGCGACGGCACCGTCCTCGCGTACCGCCTCGACGTCATCCAGGACGCCGGCGCGTACCCGCGGACCCTGTTCCTGCCGACGCTGACCGAGCTGATGGCCGTCGGCGTGTACCGGTTCCCGAAGGTGGAGACGCGCAGCCGCGCGGTCGTCACGAACACCACGCCCATCGCGGCCTACCGCGGGGCCGGCCGCCCGGAGGCGACCGCCGCGGTCGAGCGGGCCATGGACCGGTTCGCCGCGGAGATCGGGCTCGACCCGGCCGAAGTCCGCCGGGTCAACTTCATCCGGCCGGAGGAGTTCCCGTACACGACGCCGACGGGCGCGTCCTACGACACGGGGGAGTACGCCGCGGCGCTGGACAAGGTCCTCGAATCCGCCGGCTACACCGAACTGCGCGCCGAGCAGCGACGGCGGCGGGACGCGGGCGAGCCGGTCGAGCTCGGCCTCGGCATCGCCGCGTACGTCGAGATCACCGGTGGCGACGCCGGCGGCGAGAGCGGCCGCGTCGACCTCCACCCGGACGGTTCGGTCGTCGCCTGGACCGGCAGCTCCCCGCACGGCCAGGGGCTCGGGACGTCGCTGGCGATGCTCCTGTCCGACCAGCTCGGCGTGCCGCTGGAGAAGATCACCGTCAAGCACGGCGACACCGACGAGGTGCCCAAGGCCGTCGGCACCTTCGGCTCCCGGTCGCTGCAGCTGGGCGGCTCGGCGATCCGCCAGGCCGCCGACGAGGTCATCGCGCAGGCGCGCGAGCTCGCGGCCGAACTCCTCGAAGCCGCGCCGGAGGACCTCGAACTGGACGTCGAGCGCGGCGTCTGGCAGGTCCGCGGCGCGCCGTCGAGCACCGTGCTCAGCTGGGCGCAGGTCGCCGAGACGGCGTCCGGGGGCAAGCTCACCGCCGACGTCTGGTTCGGCGGCGGCAAGCCGACGTTCCCGTTCGGCGCGCACCTCGCCGTGGTCGAGGTCGACACCGAGACCGGCAAGGTCGAGCTGCGGCGGATCGTCGCCGTCGACGACGCCGGCCCGATCGTCAACCCGCTGACCTTCCGCGGTCAGCGCCACGGCGGGCTCGGCCAGGGCGCCGCGCAGGCGCTGCTGGAGGTCGTCACCTACGACGAGGACGGCAACCCGACGACCGCGACGCTGGCGGACTACTCGTTCGTCACCGCGGCCGAGCTGCCGGACTTCGAGCTGGTCGACATGGCCACCCCGACCGACCGGAACCTGCTGGGCGTCAAGGGGATCGGCGAGGCCGCGACGATCGGTTCGACACCCGCCGTGCACAACGCCGTGGTGGACGCGCTTTCCGCCCGCGGCGTCAAGCACCTGGACATGCCCACGACCCCGATCCGGGTCTGGGCCGCACTTTCGAAGGGAAACGCGCGGTGAAGGTTTCGATCGAGGTCAACGGGCAGCCGGTGGCCGAGGAGGTACCGGACCGGACGCTGCTGGTGCACTTCCTGCGGGACACCGCCGGGCTGACCGGCACGAACATCGGCTGCGACACGACGTCCTGCGGCGCCTGCACGGTGCTGCTCGACGGCGAGTCGGTCAAGTCCTGCACGGTGCTCGCCGCGCAGGCCGACGGCCACGCCGTCACGACGGTCGAGGGTCTGTCCTCTTCGGACGGTTCGCTGCACCCGGTGCAGCGCGCGTTCCGCGAGCAGCACGGCCTGCAGTGCGGGTTCTGCACACCGGGGATGATCATGGCGTCGGTGTCGCTGCTGGCCGACAACCCGAAGCCGACGCGCGACGAGGTGCGGGCCGGCCTCGAGGGGAACCTCTGCCGCTGCACGGGCTACCACAACATCGTGAGCGCCGTGATCGACGCGTCCGGCCAGGAGGTGGACCGGTGATCCCGGCTTCGTTCGAGTACCAGCGAGCGTCCACGGTGGACGAAGCGCTGGCCTTGCTGACCACACACGGCGAAGACGCGAAGGTCCTCGCCGGCGGGCATTCCCTGCTGCCGCTGATGAAACTGCGGCTGGCCGCGCCGGAGTACCTGGTGGACATCGCACCGCTCGACGAGCTCCGCTACGTCCGGCTCGACGGCGAAGACGTCGTGATCGGTGCGTTGTCCCGCTACAGCGACCTCGCACGCGACCCGGTGCTGCTGGAGCACGCGCCGCTGCTGGCCCACGTGTCGGCTTCGGTGGGTGACCGGCAGGTTCGCCACCGCGGCACGATCGGCGGCTCGCTGGTGCACGCGGACTCCGCGGCCGACCTGCCCGCGGCCGTCCTGGCCTCGGACGCGGTCCTGGTCGCGCGCGGGCCGGCGGGGGAGCGCCGGATCCCGGCGTCGGAGTTCTTCCTCGGACCGTTCACGACGCCGTTGGAGCCGTCCGAGCTGCTGGTGGAGATCCGCCTGCCGCGTCAGACGGGCCAGGGCTGGGGCTTCGAGAAGTTCACGCGGCGCGCGATCGACTGGGCGATGGTGGGTGTGGCCGTCGTCGGCGGCCGCGTGGGCCTGGTGAACATGGGCGGCGTCCCGTTGCGCGCGTCGGCCACGGAAGCCGCGCTCGCGTCGGGTTCGTCCATCGCGGACGCCGCGAATTTGGCCGCGGACGGGACGTCGCCGCCGGACGAGCCGCACGCCACCGCCGAGTACCGGCGTCACCTGGCGCGGGTGCTCACCCGCCGTGCGCTGACACAGGCGAACTGACGCGCCGTGGCGATCACCGGAGCTGCCCCGCTCCGGTGATCGCCACGGCCGATTTCCGCCAGCGCCGGGTTCGGCCGCGGCGGCAGGATCGTTCCTGTGACTCCTACGCACACTTCCATCGAGCCCGGCATCCTGTACTTCGGCACCCCGGTCGTGCTTATCTCCAGTGAGAACGAGGACGGCTCGGCCAACCTGGCGCCGATGTCGTCCGCCTTCTGGCTCGGCTGGCGGGCCATGCTCGGGCTTGGTGCCCGGTCCAAGACCACCCAGAACCTGTTGCGCACTCGCGAATGCGTGCTCAATCTGCCTTCGGACGCGCTTGCCCCCGCCGTTGACCGGCTCGCGTTGACCACCGGTTCGGATCCCGTTCCGCCTGGGAAGGTCAAGCGTGGGTACTTCCACGTTTCCGAGAAGTTCGCTCGTGCTGGGTTGACTCCTGCTGCGTCCGAGACCGTGTCTCCTCCTCGGGTGGCCGAGTGTCCCGTTGCCATGGAAGCTGTTGTCGAGGCTGTTCATCCCATTGCCGATGATGATTCGCAGCAGCGGGGTGGGGTTGTGGCCATTGAAGTTCGGGTTCAGCGGGTTTTCGTGCATGACTCCATTCGGGTTCCGGGGACCGATGATCACATCGATCCTGATGCCTGGCGGCCTTTGATCATGAGTTTTCAGAAGTTGTACGGGTTGGGTTCTCAGGTTCATCCGTCTACTCTTGCCCGGATTCCTGAACGGCTTTATCGTGGGCCTGATATTGAGCGGGCTCGGACTCTTGTGGCTGGTTCTTGAAGATTCGGCTTCGCCGTGGCATGGGAAATCGGCGCGCTTCGTGTTCTTGTTCTGGGGCCGGAAATCTTGTTGTGTGGACGGCAGAGCGGTGTGGCAAGCGGATGCGGCGGCCCTGGCCGACCGCATCTCCACCCTGCTCACCGTCGTGCGGATCGCCGAAGCCGAAATCGGGTCACTGCTGGGGCGTTGAATCCCGGCCGCGCCCTCGACGGCACGCCCACCTCGGCGTTGGCTCCCGCGACGGCTGCGGCCGCCCTCGCCACCCACCGCGGGTCACACCCACGTGCTCAGGTGGCGTCGAGCTGGGTCAGCAACGGTGCCAGCGTCTTGATCCCCGCGGTCACCGCCGCGCGTCCCTTCGCCGAACTGACCAAGGGCTGCTGCGTCATCAACACCACCACATACCGGCCACCCACCACGCCCGTCGTGTTCAGCACCAGGGCGGTGCGCAGGATCATCCACCCCTGCTTGATCTGCCAGGACCGGCCCGGCAGGGCGTCCGGGATGCCGAAGTACTGGTCCCAGCCGTCGTCGGCCGGGTTGCGGGCGTTGCCCAGCGCCGCCAGCAACGGCGCCGCCACCTCGTCCGGGATCACGTCCAGCAGGTACTCGTACGTCGCCAGCACGTCCGATGCGCTCGTCTTCGCCATTCCCCACTGGGTCGGGTCCGTCGGCGGGGTCGTCTGCGTGAGCCCGATCAACGCCGCTGTGCGCGTGATGATCGCACTGCCGCCGTTGCGCTCCCAGAACTCGGAGGCGATCGCGTCGTTGCTGCCCTCCAGCATGGTCGTCAGGTCGTCCACCGCGTCGGTGTCCGGGAGGGTCCAGGCGCCCGTCGAGTCGTCGCGGACCTCGTCGATCGCGATCAGCAGCTTCACCACCGAGGCCGTGTAGTACGGCCGGTCGGCGTTGAGGGACGCCAGCTCCTTGCCCGACTCCCGGTCGTACAGGACGAACCCGACGCCCGTGCCGTGCGAGGCCGCCGTCACCGCGTCTTCCACGTCCTGCGCCACCGACGACAGGTCCGGGTACGGGACCTCCGGCGTCGACGCCACCGGGCTCGGGCTGATCGCCGTGTCGTCCGGGGGAGCCGGCGGGTCCGCCGTCGACGCCACCGGGGTCACTCGCTCGCCGCCCACCGCCACCAGCGCCGCGGCGACCAAACCCGCGCCCGCCAGCATCCACCCGATGCGTCTTCCCATGCCGGGCCAACGGCCGGGACACCCCGGATGACCTGTCGTTTCGCTGTGTCTTGCTGTGGAAACGCTGTGGTTCGCAGAGTGGGACGCCCGCCGCGGAGGCGTAGCGTCGCGTCGTGAGCGACTTGAAGATTCTGGTGGTCGGGGCCGGCGCGACCGGCGGGTACTTCGGCGGCCGGCTGCAGCAGGCGGGCCGGGACGTCACCTTCCTCGTGCGGCCCGGCCGCGCGAAACTGCTGCGGGACCGCGGGCTGCGGATCGTCGGACTCGGCGAGGACACCGTGCTCGCACCGGCGCTCGTCGAGATCGGCACCCTCGACGAGACCTACGACCTCGTGCTCGTCGCGGTCAAAGCGACCGGCCTCGCCGACGCCATCGACGATTTCGCCCCCGCCGTCGGCCCGGACACGCTGATCCTGCCGTTCCTCAACGGGCTCGCGCACCTCGACGCCCTCGACGCGCGGTTCGGCCGGGACGCGGTGCTCGGCGGCGTCGCCAAGGTGCAGACCACCCTCGACGACGACGGCGCGATCCGGCGGCTCGGACCCCTGCAGAGCCTCGACTACGGCGCCCGCACCGACCCCGCTCCCGCGCGGCTGGCCGACGTCGACGCCGCGCTGCGCGACGCAGGGTTCCCCGCCACGCTCGACGTGCGGATCACCGAAGCCATGTGGGCGAAATGGGTGTTCATCGCCGCGATCGGCGCCGTCAACAGCCTGATGCGCGGCACCATCGGCGACGTCGTCGCGGTGCCCGGCGGGACGGAGTTCGCCGAGGCGGTCGTCGCGGAAGCGGCCGCCGTCGCCGAGGCGGCCGGGTACCCGGTGCCCGCCGCGGACCTCGCGGCGACGCGCAAAACGGTCACCGACCCGGGGATGGGCGGGTCTTCGCTGTACCGCGACCTGCTCGGCGGGCACCCGGTCGAGGGGGAGCAGATCTTCGGCGACCTCACCGCGCGGGCCCGGGCTCTGGGGGTCGCCGTTCCGCTGCTTGACCTGGTCACCTTGCAGCTGCGCGTGCATCAGCACCGGATCGGGTGAACCGCAGGCCCAGGCCGCTTTTGCCCCCCGAGTCCCGGGGATAGTGGTCTTTCGGGCACCCGCGTGGCGGTGCTGACGCAGGGTGACCCGGCACTGATAGCCTTCGGCAGGAAAGTTGCTTGAGGGTTTGACGGCTTGAGTTTGCAGCACACAGAGCAGCGAGGGGAAATGGCGGACAGGTTCGAGTTCGTCCTCGAGGTCGTCGAAGCCCTCGTCGTCGGCCAGGCGACCGGCGGCGACGTGCGGCGTTACCCGTTGCGCGCCGGGAACCTCCCGGCCGACCCGGTGCGGTTCGTCCGGGTCGCGCGCCAGGTGTACGACGCCTTGGAAGAGCGGCGGCTTTCGGTTTCGGGCGAACTGCACCCCGGGGTGCGGACGGCGTTCGAACTGCTGGCCGAGCCGCGCGTTTCGGTTGCGGTGAGCGGGATCGACGGCCTCGGCGCCGACGTCGCCGTGCTGGTGGTCACCGACGGCGCGCAGGCGCTCGGCATCACGCAGGCACCGGACAACGACGAGCTGCTGTTTTCGCTCTTCGCCGACGAGGAGCTGGTCGAGGTCGTCACGGGCGTGCTGCCCCTGGCCCCGGCGGCGACCACCGGGCGGCACGTCGTGCACCGCGCGGCCGGCCGTGAGGTCTCGGCGATGACGGCCAAGCGGATCGCGGACGCGGAGTTCGACGAGGAAGAGACCGACGCCTTCGGGATGATCGAGGTCAAGGCCGTGGTGCGGCCGGGCCGGCGGCCGCCGGCGCCGAAGCCGACCGACGTCGCCGTGCTCGAGCGGGTCCTGGCCGAGCCGCGGCTCGGCGGCGGGCACATCGCCGTCACCGCGCAGGGCCGGCGCGGCGAGCGGCTCGCGGGCGAACCGCTGAGCTGGCTCGACACCGCCGACGGCCGCTACCTCGTGCACACGAAGACCGGCGAGGCCGGCGAACTCACGGCGGAGTACGTACCGGCCGGCCGGGCCGACCTCGCCCGAGCGATCCGCGACGCGATCGCGGCGGTCTACTGACCGGGAAGGATCACCTCTGATGACGGAACAGACCGAGGCGGCCGTCCAGGCGCTCCAGGCGACGGCGCAGCTGCAGGCCGCGACGACCCCCGAGACGAAGGCGCTGGCGGCGGTCCGCGTCGGCTTGGCCGGTGCCCAGCTGAAGCGGCTCGCCCAGACCGGCGGCTTCGCGATCGACGACACCACGGGCAACCAGCTGATCGAGGCCCTCGAAGGCGTCCTCGAGACGCTCGAGTCGCGCTGGTCGGCGCTGCAGCGCCTGCACGACGCGCCGGCGATGAGCCGGACCGCGACCGGGCAGTGGGTCTCCGCGCACATGCAGAACACCGCCGGTGACGAGCACGGGCTGCTCACCCAGCTCCAGGCCGCGCGGCAGGAGTTCCCGACCTACATCGAGGCCATCAAGCTGGCCAAGAAGAACTACAAGACCCGGGAAGAGACCACGCGCTCGACGCTGACCTCGCTCCCGACCGCCGACCAGAGCTGAGGGAGACCGTGGCACCCACCGCCGAGTCCGTGTCGGACCCGTCGTCCCCGGACTACAACCCGCGCAGCCCGCTCTACGACGTGACGGCCGATTCGTCGTCCAAGTACTACGTCGGGCCGCTGACCGCGGACAACTCGCCCTCGGGCGACGAGATCCGCGAGATGGCGACCAAGCAGGTCGACGACGAGATCCGGCGCGGCTGGCTCGGCCCGGTCGTCGACCCGGTACTGCGCGACAGGAAGATCCAGGAGCTCTACGAGCAGCACCTCGACGACGCCAAGCACGGCCTCGACGAGGGCCTCACCATGCGGGAGAACGGCGGCGCGCCGCGCACCCTGTGGAGCAACGCGACGCACGAGCAGATGAACCAGGCCATCACGACGGACGCCGACTCGGCGACCGTCGCGGAGACCTCCGAGGAGTGGGTGCGGGTCGGCAACGACCTGGGCACGCACCAGAAGACCCTGGGCGACGCGATCAACGCGAGCACCAGCAACTGGCAGGGCGACGCCGGTGACGCCGTCCGCGAGCACCTCGCCGGCGTCGGCAAGTGGCTGGGCGCGACCGCGCAGGGCTCGACGCTCGCGGGCCGGCAGCAGGAGATCCACTCCCAGGCGCTCAACGAGACCCAGCGGCAGATGGCGGCGAACCCGCCGGTGCAGTTCGACCTGCAGAGCACCAACCAGCGCCTGATGTCGATGACCGACCCGGTGCAGTACGCGGCGGCGGCCGGCGAGGCCATGCAGACCTACCGGGCGCAGCAGGCCGCGCAGGGGCACGCCGCGCAGATCATGACGACCTACGACGAGACCATCGGCGCCGCGGTCGCGACGCCCCGGTTCCCGGCCCCGCCGAAGCTCCCGTCGGCCACGGCGACCGCGCGCACGGCCGGCACGCCGGCGTCGGGCGGCGCCGGCGCGGGCGGCGCCCAGCCGCTGATGGCGCGGACCGCGACGGACCAGGCTTCGCCGCGGATCCCGGGGGAGGGCACGACCGGGGGCCTGGACGGCGTGAACGGCCCCGGCGGCTCGGGCGCGGGCGTGCCCGGCTCGGGCATCCCCGGTGGCGGCCCGGGTGGTTCGGGCATTCCCGGTGGTGGCTCGGGTGGTTCGGGCTTCTCCGGCGGTGGCATCCCCGGTGGCGGTGGTCCGGGCTCGGGTCCCGGTGGCTCCGGCTTCTCCGGCGCGGGCATCCCGGCCGCGTCCGGGGGCGGCGGTGGCGGCGGGGGCTACACCCCGCCGAACTTCGAGACGCCCGACATCCCCGGTGGCGGCAGCTTCACCGGCGCCGGCATCCCCGGCTCGTCGATCCCGCACTCCGGTGATTCGACGACGACGTCCGGCTTCTCGCCGTCCGGCATCCCGACGGGTGGCGGCCCCGGCGGCACCGGCTACACACCGCCGTCGATCCCGAACATCCCGGACATCTCCGGGGGCGGTGGCCCGCGTGGCGGCAGCCCGATCCCCGGGTTCACCCCGCCCGGCATCGACCCGATCACCGGCCTGCCCACGGGCGGTATCCCCGGCGGCGGTACCGGGCCCGGCGGCGTCAAGATGCCGACCATCGGCCGCGGCGGCGGGATCAACGGCGAGAGCATCGCGAGCCGGCTCGGCGGTATCGGTGGCGGCAGCGGCGGTGGGTCCCTGGGCGGGATCGGCGGCGGCGGTGCGGGCGCGGGTGCCGGTGGCGCGGGCGTGCGCGGTGCGGGCAACCTCAGCGGAGGGGCCGCGTCGGGCGCGGCCGCGGAGGCCGAAGCGGCCGCCGCGCGGAACGCGGGCATGGCCGGCAAGGCCGGGGCCGCGGGCAGCCCGGGCATGGGCGGCATGGGTGCCGGTGCCCGCGGCGGCAAGAAGGAAGACGACAAGGAACACAAGTCGGCCGACTACCTCGAGAGCGACGACCCGAACTTCTTCGCGGGCGAAGAAGCGGTCGCGCCTCCGGTGATCGGTGACTGGAAGAACCAGGATTGGAAGTGAGCGCATGACCGCCGCCGGGTTCGAGGTCGAACCGGACGACCTGGTCGCGCACGCGAGCCACGTCGAAAGCCTCGTGGACCGCCTCAACACGGCGGCCTCCGCGGCCGACACGGCGATGTCCGACCACGCCTACGGGCTGCTGTGCGCGTTCCTCCCGCCGATCATCCGGCCGACGGGTGAGCAGGCCAAGGACGCGCTGAACGCGTCGTCCGAAGGCGTGCGGGGGCTGGCGGACAACGTCAAGACCGCCGCGCAGTCCTATCGCGACGGTGAAGAGGGCAACGCGCAGCCGTTCGAGCGGCAGCTCACCGCCTCGCCGCGCACCGCCGAAGTGAAGGTGAAGGCATGACGGGCCCGAACAACGGCCTGGGCGACCTGATGCGGGACCCGGAGGAGACCATCCGCCGCATGGACGACTGGGCCGCCGGGTTCGCCGCGAAGGCGGAGCGGTACCAGGCGGCGCAGGCCGAGACCGAGGGCCTTCGGCTCACCGCGAGCAGCGGCGACGGCGCCGTCAACGTCACCGTCGGCGCCGACGGCACGGTCACGGACCTGACTTTCAGCAACAAGATCAAGTCGTTCCCCCTGGAAGAGCTGTCGCGGACGATCCTGGCGACGATGCGCAAGGCCCAGGCCGGCATCGCCGACAAGGTGGCGGGCGTGATGACCGCGCACCTCGGCGACGAGGACCAGGAGACCCGCACGGCGCTGCTGGACAACCTGCGCGGGCGGTTCCCGGACCCGGAGGAACCCGACGAACAACCGCCCGCGGACGTGCCACCGACGCCGCCCACGCCACCGCCTGCCGGTGGCGCCGCGGCACCGCCGGGCTCGACGCCGCGGCGCGGCGGTCCGGTCGACCCGGACGAGCAGGACAACAACCCCTGGTGATCCGGCCCCCTGAGGCCGGCAGGAAGGCTTTGCTGTGAGCAACCCGCTGGTCGCGGAGACGAAGGATTCGACGAAGGCGTATTCGGGGATTTCGCTGTTGGAGTCGGCGAATGATCTGAAGTCGGCGATCGAGAGTGGTGACTGGGCGTC
>NZ_JBSGDR010000034.1:0-70222 GCF_053602455.1 Amycolatopsis sp. NPDC004378 | reverse complement strand
ACCCCCCGGATCATGGGTTCGACTGGGGGCGCAAATCATGCCGGGCCTGGTGACCACAGCTCCTTGATCAGGAACTACGAAAACGGTAACGGGGGTGTCCCTATGGGGTTGTCAAGCCGCCGCGGGGGCCGGAGTTGGTTCGGGGTGGCGATAGTGGGTGCCGTTGCGCAGCATCGCGTAGAGGACGTCGCAACGGCGGCGGGCCAGGCAGATCAGCGCGGCGTTGTGCTTCTTGCCCTCGGCCCGGTTGGGTCGGCCCGAGGCGCGGTGCCGGTCTTTCGACTGGTCCGTTTCCTCGGGCCGCCCGCCGAACCCGGCGTGCCCATTGCTGAGCACCGGGCTCTCCACAAGTCCCGGCGGGGTGGCCGGTGGTCCTCAGCTCGCGGCGGTCCACGGTGTCGGGATCTTCGTCCCTCGGTAGCGGTAGCGGATGATCCGCATCCGGCCGGGGTCGAAGAGGTAGAACTGTCCGTCGGTGGGCCACCATTCGCCGCCGCAGAAGCGGCGTCGAAGTTCCTTCCAGGTGATCTTGCGGTGTTTGCGCCTGATCCATCCCATTACCCGTTCCCAGGCGTACTTGGACAGGTACTGAAATGTCGAGGCGGACACCCCGACCCGGAAGTAGGTGGCCCAGCCCCGCAGCACCGGGTTGAGCCGGCGCAGCAGGGCCGCCAAGGGTTCGTTGTTGTTCTGCCGGCAGATCATCTTGACCTTGGCCATGACGGCCTTGAGGGCTTTCTTGGCCGGATAGGTGTAGATGTACTGCCTGTCAGTGCCTCGCTTGCGGTGGCGCTGGATGCGCCAGCCGAGGAAGTCGAGGCCCTCGTCGATGTGGGTGATCATCGTCTTGGCTTCCGACAGGCGCAGGCCCATCGGCGCCAGGACCGCCGCCACCACGTCACGCGCTTGTTCGGCGTGCTCGCGGTCGCCGGACACCATGACCAGGAAGTCATCCGCGTACCGGATCAGCCGGTAGTTGGCCTGGCCCCGCCGCCGTCGTTTCTGGCGTTCCCACTCGCGGGTGGCCGGGCCGCCCTCGACCTGGGCGAAGTACTCGTCCAGGACCGACAGGGCGATGTTGGCCAGCAGCGGCGAGAGGATGCCTCCCTGCGGAGTGCCGGTCTCGGTGTTCCTGAACTGCCGGTCTTGATTGAAGATGCCAGCCTTCAGGAACGCCTTCACCAGGCCCAGCACGCGTTTGTCTCCGACACGACGGCGCACCCGGTCCATCAGGGCCGTGTGGTCGATCATGTCGAAGCATGCCTCGATATCGCCCTCGACCACCCACTCGTAGGAGTGTTTGGCCAGGAACCATGTCTCGGCGATCGCGTCCTGCGCCCGTCGTCCGGAGCGGAACCCGTAGGAACACGGGTGGAAATCCGCCTCGAAAATCGGCTCCAACACCAGCTTCAGGGCCGCCTGGACCACCCGGTCGGCCGTGGTCGGGATGCCCAAGCGACGCAACTTGCCGTTCGCCTTCGGGATCATCCGTTCCCGGACCGGAACCGGGCGGAAGCTGCGCTGCTTGAGCTGGCAGCGAAGCTGGTCGAGGAACTCCTCGATCCCGGTAGCGGCTTCGATGTAGCGGGCGGTCTTGCCGTCCACTCCGGCCGTGCGCGACCCCTTGTTGCTCCGCACTCGATCCCATGCCACCAAAAGGAAAGCAGGGTCGGTGACGAGGTTGAACAGATCGTCGAACCGGCGATGAGGATCGTCGGTCGCCCATCGGTGCAGTTTGGTCTGGATCTCCAGTACCCGGCGCTCGGCCCAGTACAGGACCGATTCCGGATCGCGGGTGTTCACCCGTGGCCTCCCGGCATTCCAGCATCCTCCTTGCTGACTTGCTGGTCTCCTTCTCCATGTGCCGGGCTTTCCCCGGCTCGGAGTACTACGAGACCTCCGTCCCGCCCCACGCCCATCGGTCGGCAACGGACCTGCCCGCCGCCGGGCTGGCTGCCCAGCGGGGAGGGCGAGCGAGGGCGGTTCCCACGTTCACTCGGTGTTCGATTGGCCAGGCAGGCACCCAGCTCTACCCCGGCAGCATCGCCACGCCTACGCCGCAGACTGTCAGCGTGGCCTCCTCGCCACTTGGGAAACATGGCTTCGGAGTCGATTCCCTCGCAAAACAGGAACCGCGCACTGCATCCCGGCCCGCATCCGCCAGGTTGGAGCCGGTACGACACTTACGGGGCGTCAACCACTGGTTTGCTTGCGCTGTACCCTCTGGCCTCGCTAGCCGGACCCGCACCATCTGGCAGTGCTGGCGCGTCCCGACGTTGTCGAAGCTGCTTCCCGCCCTCCCCGGCGTTCCCCGGATCAGGCTGCTCCCAGCTTTAGCCCGGCCGCTGCGACGGCCGGGCGGCGAAGGTCTCTCACCTCCACTCGAACATCAAGCGCCTCGTGGCGCACTTTGCGGTCGTAGTAAGCCCGGCTGGTCGGATCCGACAGGGCGGCGAACGCGGCGAGGAAGAACGCCCGTTTGAGCTGGCGGTTGCCGGTCCGGGCGGGATGCTCGCCCTTGATGCTGGTGCCGGAGCTGCGGGTAACCGGGGCGATGCCGGCGTAGGCGGCCAGGTGTCCGGCAGTCTTGAAGTTGGAGGCGTCGCCGACCTCGAGCAGGATGCGGGCTGCGGTCCTGGCGCCGATGCCGGGCATCGAGACCTCCGACCTTGCTAACTGTCAAGCCGCGACCGGCTCTGTGGGCGAAGCAGTCGGCTAGTGGAAGGCCTTGGCCTCGTCGTAGTTCTGTACTGTTTGGAGCCAGTGGTAGAGCTGGCCGAGCATGCGGTTGAACAGGTGCCGCAGCGAGGTGGAGTGGCGGTCGCCGTGGTCACGACGACGTCGGTAGTGGACCTTGGCGGGCTCGCAGTGCGTGGCGGCGATGAAGGCCCAGAGCCAGCCGACCGCGGCGAGGCGGTCGTTCTTGATCCGTCGGTAGCTGACGGAGATCGAGCGGCCGGACGCGCGGGTGATGGGTGCGGATCCGGCGTAGGCCTTGAGCGCGCGGGCGTCGGCGAACCGGGCGCGGTCGTCGCCGAGCTCGGCCAGGACGCGGGCGCCGGTGGAGTCGGCCAGGCCCGGGAAGCTGGTGATGATCGCGTAGTCCGGGTGCTCGCGGAACGCGTCCGAGGCCGCCGCCCCGAGCTCTTCGACGCCGGCGCAGGCGGCATTGAGCGTGGCGAGCAGCGCGAGGGCCTGGCGGCCGAAGGCGTCTTCGACGAGTGTGGGCTGGCGCAGCTGCGCCACTCGCAGTGCCGCCTTGATGTCCGCGGCGGTCCGGTCGATGTAGCGGGTGCGACCGGCGCGGCGCAGGGCTGCGGCGATGCGGGCTTTCGACAGCGTTCCCGTCGGGCCGCCCAGCGACATCACCTGGGTCGCCCAAGCGAACTCGCAGATCTTCCACGGCGACTACGCCGGTATCGCTGCCACCCTGCGGTGTCGGGTCACCGCGGCGGGGTCAGGTCAGCTGACGGTGAGGGTGGTGTCGTCCAGGACGAAGGAGGTCTGCTTGGTGTAGTCCTCGGTTCCGGTGAACTTCAGCGTGATGGTCTGACCGCCGTATGCCGAGAGATCGGTGCTGTGCTGGGTGTACCCGGCGGCGGCGTCCTTGTTGGAGTAGGTCGCCGGCGTGGCTAACACGGTGCCCGCGCTGTCGAGGATCTGGACTGTCAGGGTGTCGTAGGCACCGGTGGTCGGCTCGGCGGTGTCGATGTGCAGCCAGTAGCTGAGGCTGTAGGTCGCGCAGCCGGCGGGCAGGGTGACCTGCTGCGAGACGGCGTCGGTGTGGGTGGCGCCGTAGCCGTCCAGCCAGGCGTCCCAGCTGCCCGAATGGGCCGGTTCGGAAGAGCTGTTGTTGAGGATCCCGGCCGACGCCGACCACGGAGCGGCCGCACCGGTTTCGAAGCCGGGGTTGCCCAGCAGCTGCTGCGTGGTGCATCCGCCGCCCGCGGGCGCGGTGGTCCAGCTGAACGAGGTCGATCCGGACGGGCCTGTCGAGTCGGTGGCAGTCACCGTCACCGAACTTGTCCCCACGGTCGTGGGAGTACCCGAGATCAGTCCGGTCGCGGTGTTGATCGACAAGCCGGCGGGCAGGCCGGTCGCGGCGTAGGACAGGCTGCCGCCGGCGGTGTCGGTGGCGGAGATCTGCAGGCTGGCCGGTTGCCCGGCGGTGCCGGTCTGGTTGCCGGGGTTGGTCACCGAGACGCTGCCCCCGCTGCCGGTGCCGAACTGGATGTCGAGGACGGCGTGCAGCTCGATGCCGTTGGGGGCGACGCCGGTCTGGCCATGCAGGAAGTCGAAGAACCCGACGCCGGTCACGGTCACGGGCACGTTCGCGGTCTGGAAGCTGCCGGTCGGGGTGTACTTGGCATTGACCTCCGTGCGGGCCTTCTGGATGCTCGAGAGCAGCGGGCTTCCCGAGCCGACGCAGGCCGGGTCGGGAACTTCGACGATCATCGTGTGCCCGGAGCTGTCGGCCAGGACGAGGTGGTAGTCCGAGTCGGACTCCAGCTTGTACTCGGTTAGCGTGGCCTGCAGCCGGTACACGGTGGTCTCCGTCGGCTGGATCCGGTTGTTGGCCGGCAGGCTGGCTGGCTTCGCCAGCCCGGTCAACGTCGCGATCGTCGTCGGGGTCGTGGACTGCAGGGTGATCTTGCCCGCGTCGGCGTCTGTGCCGGTCTTGACCGACCAGCGCTCCACCCCACAACTCGCGGCCGTCGCGGCCGGCTGCGGGACGAGGACCTCGTGCTCGACTCCGTCGGCCTCTTCCGAATCCCCGGAGGCGGAGCCGATCGGTGCCGTGAACGACAGCCAGGACAGGCCCACGGCGAGGACTGCCGCGAGACGGATGAGTTTTCCACGCTGCATGGGGACTCCCGGGAAGAGACGACGATCAGGCGATGTCGATCGAAACCATGGGGACCGAAGAAACAGGAGAATGTGGACACAAACGACAATGGGTGGCCGACTGGTCACCTGACAGTCTGACCCGGGTCGGGAATAGGCACACCTCCACGGAGGTGAACGATCAGTGACACGTCGACAGGGTGGCTTCGTACGCCGATAAGGCTAACCACCGAAATGAATTGTCCATTGTGGAAATGGTTAGCGGACGGTCAATCACTGGACCGTTCGGCGCAGGCCGTTCGTTCTGGACCGGTGCAGCGACACATGCGGCACCCTTCGGGATTCACCGGCCTGCTATGCCCGGATTGCGTGAAAAGGGTGGGTGTGTCACCACAACCGCGGTGACACACCCACCCCGGGACTGTCGTCGGGCTACTAGTGGGCGACGGGCAGGCCGGCGCGGCGTGCTGTCGCGCTCAGCTCCGTCCGGGCGCCGGCAGCACTGGCGCGTGCGGTGCCGCCGGTGATCGCGAGCGGCCCACCGGTGTTCAGTGCCTGGTTCAGGGAGCTGCCCGAGGGTGCCTGCCCGACGGCGAACGCGCCGATGGCTTTGCCGCCGATGACGGAGGTGGAGATGTAGTCACCGACCATCGCCCCGCCGGCCTGGGCCAGCCACGACAGTGACATCGGCCCGGCCAGGGTCTGTGGGGTGCTCCAGGTGGCGCCGCCGGTGGTGCTGGAGATGAATCCGACCTCGAGCTGGCAGGTCGAGGTCGAGCATCCGGCGTTGGGGTAGAAGTAGTACGTGAGGCCGAGCTTGGCGGTGGTGCCGGAAGTGCTGCGGTCGACGCCGAGGCCGGGGGTGAAGTGGTCGACGCCGCTGGCGGTGGCGTCGATCGGGATCCGGGTCACCGCGGACCAGCTGGTCCCGTTGGCCGAGGTGGCCAGCACGATGTCGTTGGCGGTGCAGCCTGAGCGGAACCGGCAGTCGTCCCACACGACGTAGACGGTGCCGGACGCGTCGATTTCCGCGCTGGGCAACGGTTCGGCCCGCATCCCGGTCACCGCGTGGTCGGAGCTGGTGGCCACGGCGACGCTGGCGTTCCAGGAGGACCCGCCGGTGGTGGAGGTGAACGCGCGGATCGCGCTCTGGTTCGCGGAGTAGGGCACGACGACGGTGCCGTTGGGCTGGATCACCGGCTGCCCGCCGAGCCCGGAGGGGGTGTCGGCCGGGGTCTTCTCCGAGGACCAGGTTTGGCCGCCGTCGGTGCTGGTGACCATGACGATCCGGTTGCCGCTGCTGGTGATGTCGACTTCGGCGTAGCAGTTGCCGTAGTGCGGGCTGGCGGTCGTGTTGTCGCAGGCGATCCATTCCTTGTCGTAGTCGGCGGTGTTGTTGCCGGCGGCGATGACCGGGTTCGACCAGGTCAGCCCGTCCGGGGAGCGGGAGATGGACACGCCGCGGCCGGCGACGTTGGCGTCGATGAACAGCCCGGACACCAGCCAGGTGCCGTGTTTCGCGTCGTAGGCCACCGACGGGTCCGACACCCGGGCCCACTGTCCGTTCGCGACGGTGGTGATGCCGGGCAGGAATCCGTGCTGCCAGGTGGTTCCGCCGTCGGTGGAGGTGGCCCAGCCGATGTTGTCCGCGCCGCCGTCGGAGTAGCGGCCGACCTGGGTGGCGGCGACCACCGTGTTGCCCCAGGCGAAGGTGTCCGGTTCCGCTTCGGTCGCGTGCTGCGCGCCGGCGGTGGTGTAGGGGTCGGTGCTGATCTGGATCGACCCGCCCGGCGGCGGGGGTGTGCTGCCGCTGAGGGTGACGTCGTCGTAGAGGGTGTAGGTCGCGTCGCCGGGGTAGTTGTCGTCGTGGCTGGCGAGGGTGAGGGTGTAGCTGTGCCCAGCGGTGACCGTGGCGGTGACCTCCCTCCAGCCGGCGCTGTTGGTGCACGTCTTGGCCAGCGGCGTGGTGGTCGTGCCGGTTGTGGTGTCCTTGAGGGTGACTGTGGCCCAGTCGTAGGTGAGGGTGTCCGGGCAGGTCACGTTGTACCAGAACGACAGTTGCGTCGATCCGCTCGGGACGGTGAAGGTCTGGGCGATCGAGGAGTCACCGGAGGGTGAGGTCGAGCCGACCCGGGCGGCGTACGTGCCGCCGTGTGCTCCGGAGTTCACCACGGAGGCGGTGCCGGTGGCGGTCCATCCGGTGAGGGTGCCGGACTCGAAGTCTCCGTTGGAGACGGCTGAGGCGTGCGGGCTGACCGCCGGGGCGGCGATCGCGGACGTAGGAACTGCCGCGAGCATCACGGTCGCGGCGAGGGCGGGGAATAAGCGTATCCGGGCCATTCTCGGGCTCCTGAAAGACGAATTCGGCTGGACGGATGTGCTTGGTGGCTGCCGCCGCGACGGGCACTCGGCGGTGCTCGCCGCGGCGGCAGCAGTCCTCATCGGCGGGGTCTTCAGCTGAGCTTGACGTCGTCGAACAGGGTGTAGGTCGCGTCGCCGGGGTAGTTGTCGTCGTGGCTGGACAGGGTGAGGGTGTAGCTGTGCCCGGCGGTGACCGCGACGGTGATCTGCTTCCAGCCCGCACCGCTGGTGCAGGTCTTGGCCAGCGGGGTGCTGGTCGTGCCGCCGGTGTTGTCCTTCAGCGTGGCCGTGGCCCAGTCATAGGTGAGTGTGTCCGGGCAGGTCACGTTGTACCAGAAGGAAAGTTGCGTCACTCCACTCGGGACAGTGAAGGTCTGGGCGATCGACGAGTCACCCGAGGGTGAGGTCGAACCGACCCGGGCGGCGTCGGTGCCGCCGTGCGCCCCGGAGCTCACCACCGTGGTGGTGCCTGCCGAGGTCCAGCCGGTCAGCGCGCCGGTCTCGAAGTCACCATTGGTGATCCCGCCTCCGCTGCGGCCGGTCACCGTGAGGGAATAGCTCGTGGTGTGCGAGACCGTGCCTTCGGTTCCGGTGATCGTGATCGGGTAGGTTCCGGCCGGGGTGGACCCGGTCGTGGAGATCGTCAGGGTGGAACTGGAGCCGGCGGTCACCGATGCCGGGGTGAACGACGCGCTCGCGCCGGACGGCAGTCCGGTGGCCGAGAACGACACGCTGCCCGCCGACCCGGCCGTGACCGCGGTGCTGATGGTCGAGGTGGCCGACGAACCCGCGGCGACCGTCCCCGAAGTGGGGCTGGCCGAGAGCGAGAAGTCGTTGGTCGCCGTGCCGCCGCACCCGGGCAGGGTCAGGGAGGCGTTGCGGGTCTTCCACACCCGGGCGCCGGTGGTGGCGAGGTATTCGTGGGTGTACCAGAACGTGCAGCCGTCGGCCGGGTCCACACTCATCGAGGAGTAGTCGCCCCACCGGGAGTAGGTCGTCTGCGACCCCGTGCCGGCCACGATCGTCGACTCCGCCTGGGTCATCTGCCCCAGCGTGTCCCCGGCCAGCCGTCCGGTGAACCGGATCTGCGGGTTGATCGAGGAACTGGACGCGGTGTAGCCGAGGGCGATGTTGCCGGCCTGGTCCATCGCCAGCGACCCGAGCCAGCGGTAGGTCGAGTCCGGTGCGTAGGTGCCCTGCTGGAACACCGTCGGGTTCCCACCGCTGCCCAGCCGGAGTTCGTACCAGCGTTCCCCGACCGAGGATCCGGCGGTGACCGACTGGCTGGTGACCAGTGACTGGTGGTCACCGAAGTTGCGGTACGCCAGCCGGAACATCAGGCGATCCGACAAGGAATCCAGCGTCTGGGAGGTGCCCTTCTGCGGCACGCAGGTTCCGCTGCTGCCGCACGCGGGTGTGTAGGAGGCGACGGTCAGCGTGCTGGGGCCGGTGAAGGTGGTGTTGGCGGTGTTGGCCCAGTCGACGTGGAATCGCTAGTAGGCCAGCGTGGTGCTGGTGGTGCCCATCGCCAGCTGGACGTTGTCCGCACCGGACGGGGGTGCGGTGGTGCCGTCCACATCGGCGGCGAGAACGCCACCGTAGGCGTTGGACGTGGTGAAGCACTGCTGGGTGGCGGTGGTGCCGGCGAGCATGCTCGCCCGGTCCATAGCGCAGCTTTCGGCGCCGAAGAAGGTGGTGCCGGCGCCGTTGAACATGTTGTAGGTGACGTAGTAGGCGTCCGGCCAGACCGAGAGCTTCGGGTAGTCCGGGAAGTTGCTGTACTGGAAGGAATAGCGGTTGTAGGCGCCGGTCGCGTCCGAGGTCTGTGACACCGCCACGCACTCGTAGTACGGTCCCGCCGTGGAACGGACGTTGGCGAACTGGGTGATTACTCACCGGTTCGCCAAGCTGTCATAGCGGACCACGGCGTCGCCGTCGTCGGTGCTTTCGCAGTAGCCGCCGAACCCGGAGAACAGCGTGTTGGTGTTCGCCGGGCCGTACTGGGTGGTGCCGGTCTTGGAGAACACCGCGAACCCGCTGTTCACGATCTCCACCACCTGGGTCGCGCCGACCGCGGAGTTCGGGTCCGGCGGCACCCCGCCGAGGTTGAACGAACCGCCCGGGCCGGAGAACCCGGTGCCCAGCCCGTCGAAACTGGCACCAACACTCGCGGCACGCGTGCCCGCGCTGCTCTGCACCACCGGATCCTGGGCGTGCGCACGGGAATGCGGCAGCGACCCCACGGCCTCGCTCTCCCCGTCGCCGGCGGTTGTCGCCTTGGGTGCCATCGACCGCAACGCCGGAGACACGTCGTGATGCTGCTCCGGGATGACCTTCGGCGTGCGCTGCGCCGCGGCCGGCGACGAGGGCGGCGGCGCCGCCGCAGCCGCACCGGGCACGCCGACCAACGCGGCCGCGGCCAGCACCACTCCCGCGCACAGGGTCCGGGCCAGCCGGGTTCTCATGCCACGCCCCTCAGGGTCGCGACGGCACCGGCCGGGCTGAGCGTCGGCAAAGGACATCCAGACATGGGAACTCCCAATCACAAGGCAGGGAAACGAGAGACAGGCGGCTCGAAGTGAGCGAACTATAAGCAGGAAGACTGCCTGCGAAAACCTACTTTCGTCGGCGTCCGGCAGTCCGTTCTCAGGCCGCAACAACCCACTACTCCACTTGCCTCACACCGCGAAGATCATTACCCACCACACACTGTGCCTGATTTGTCCTTGATTAAGGGAAGTTTACCCAGCCTGACCTGCGCCAAGGAATGGGCAAAGCCATACATGATTCGAATCGACATCGACTCATTTGTCTCGAAATTGCCACCTGTCGACAAATTGTATTCCGGGGCTGCAGGTCGATCAGGCGATGACGGTAATGGTCAGCAGCCACCGCAGGCGCGACAAGCCAGGCCGCGGAAGGCCGTTCGGTTCGTCCTGGTGGGCCGTGGCGCTGACGGTGGCTCCGCCCGGCCGGAGTGCGGTCACGGTCGTGTAGGTGATGCCTTTCCTGATCGAGCCCGAGCGGCCCGACGCCGGCGACCTGCGGATCGGAGCTGGACGGCAGCTCCAATGCTCCGGATCCACTGGCGGCATGGCCAGGACGATCGTGCCGCCGACGTGGAGACAAATCCGCTCGGCCGGGGCCGATCCGGCGCCCACCGGAGGGTCCTCTCCCCGATTGCGCAGTCGCCCCCCTCGCCCGGAGAAGCCGAAGTGGATGATCCGGTCGATGCTGGCGGCATCGTGGATGTACCCGGGCTGGGTTGCAGGCCTTCGGTGCCGCGTGTGTCACCGCCGCGGTCAATGCTCGTCAACACGATCAAGGCCCCGAGCCCCGCCAAGATCACCAGTGCCGCCAGGACGATCGTCGCTGTGCGCCGTCGGGATACCGGCACCTCCGGCCGTTCAGGACTTCGAGCCCCACAGGCCTCCCGCTGGTGAGCCCGATGTCCTGGCGCGGACGTCGGGCTCACCACGGGAGCGTCAGAACGCCGTGGCCAGGCCGGCCGATTGGCCGGTCACCGACGCTTCGATCGGGGTGGCCGCGCGGGCGGCGCCCCCGGCGATCGGCAGGCCGCCGGTCGGTGCGAACATCCCCATGGCGAACGTCGAACCGCTCGGTGCCGACGCGATCGGCACGACTGGGAAGGCGTTGCCGCCACTGCGCACCGAGGTGGAGATGTAGTCGCCGAACATGCGGCCCTGGGAGGTGTTCGGGATCCAGGACAGGGTTATCGGCCCGGCGACCTGGGTGGCGGTGCTCCAGCTGGTGCCGCCGTTGGCCGAGGAGATGAACCCGACGTTGAGCTGGCAGGTCGCCGCGGTGCAGGTGGCCGTCGGATAGAAGTAGTAGGTCAGGCCGATCCGCGCACTGGCGCCCGAAGTCGAGGCGTCGACGCCGATGCCCGGGACGAAGTGGTCGACGGTGCTGGCGGTGGCGTCGATCGGCACTCGGGCCGGGGCGCTCCAGGTGGTTCCGTTGACCGACCTGCTCAGCACGATGTCGTTGCTCGGGCAGCCGGAACGGAACCGGCAGTCCGACCAGACCACGTAGACGGTGCCGGCCGAGTCGACCTCCGCGCTGGGAAGCGCTCCGGAGCGAAGGCCGCCGGCGACGGTGTGGTGACTGATGCTCGAGACCTGCATGGTGTTGCCCCAGCTCGCTCCGCCGTTGGTGGAGCGGAACGAGCGGATCTGGCCGTTGAGCGACTGGTAGGGCACCACCACGGTGCCGTCGGCCCGGACCACCGGCTGGCCGCCGAGCCCGGTGTGCTGTCCTCCAGGTGCGCGGGCCGGCCCCCAGGTGGCGCCGCCGTCGCTGGAGGTCTGCATCCGGATCGAGTCGCCGGAGCTGGTGATGTCGTATTCGGTGTAGCAGTTGCCGAAGAACGGGCTGGCCGCGATGTTGTCGCAGACGATCCAGTTCTTGTCCAGCGACCCGGTCGCGACGGTGATCGGGTTGCCGAAGCTCGTGCCGCCGTTGTTGGAGCGGCTGGTGAACACCGGGTTGCCGGTCGGGCAGTTGACGCCGAGCGAGGAAATGAGCCAGACGTTGTGTTTGGCGTCGAACGCGACCGCGGCGTCACTGATCTGGCCGCACGGGCCGCCGGAGTTGGCGGTGGTGCCGGGCAGGAAGCCTTGGGTCCAGGTGGCGCCGCCGTTGGTGGAGGTGGCGAAGCCGATGTTGGAGGAGCCGCCGCCGAACACCCGCCCGACCTGGAACGCCGAGACGATGTTGTTGCCGAAGGAGAACGTGTCGGGTTCCACCTCCGTCCGGTGCTGGGCCTGGGCGTCGGTGAACGGGTCGGAGCTGACCTGGGTCACCGCGACGTTCGCCGACGCGGGCGTCGCCGCGACCAGCAGCCCGCCGACCACGGCGGCCGGAAGCAGCGCGGCGGTCGAGATTCTTCGGGAAAGAGACATGGCGCTATCACCTTCTTCGGTGAGCACGGGGCGGGCAGCCGGGATGACCGGCCGCAGGCCATGACGACTACCGATCCAGCCACACGGCCCGGCGTTCGCGGTCCCCGCTGGACCGATCCAGCACTTTCGGACGGAGCCGAACGGCGGACCTTTTAGCCGTATGTTAACCAAGTCCACAGTGGATATTCCAAATCGCGGTAACGATCACGCCGGATCCGTAGACGATACCTCCGGCGCACCAAGGCACGATTCCCGTGTGGCTGGTCGCACATCCCGACATTCCGGGCCCAAGCAAAGGGAGCACGCGATGAGGCGTCAGGCCCACCGTTCCACACTTCCCGCAATCGCCGTCACGATCCTCAGCGCCGCGGCGCTCGGCGTGTTCGCCGCGCCGGCCGCGATCGCCCAGCCGTTCGGTTACAACCAGCTCACCGCGATCCAGCAGCGCCACGTTTCCGGTCTGCTCTCGACGGTCCTCAACGGTGAGGATCCGGCGAACATCGCTCGGCGCGCGGTGCCGAACACCGCCAGACCGGCCGCGCCGGCACCGTGTGCGAACCAGTTCGGGGCGAACGTCAAGGTCAACCAGAACTGCCTCAACGTCTCCGACGCCGACCTGCAGGGCCGCGCGCAGGCGCAGAACGAGACCTGGGCCGCGGCTGACCCGAACAACCCCGACCACGTGATCGCCACCTACAACGACTACCGGCGCGGCGATGGCACCTGCGGCGTCTCCTACTCCCTTGACGGCGCCCGCAGCTGGGCCGACGCCACCACCCCGAACGGCTTCAGCCGCGGCGCCGACTTCGGCGGCGCACCGCGGGAATACTGGCAAAGCGGCGGCGACACCTCGGTCGCCTGGGACTCCCGCGGCAACGCCTACCTGTCGTGTCAGGTCTTCAACCGCGGCGCCGCCACCTCACCGAACCCCGACCAGTCGAGCGCCTTCCTGGTGTTCCGCTCCACCGGCACCAACGGCGCCTCCTGGAACTTCCCCGGCCGTCCCGTCGCCACCCACGACGACACCGCCGGCGCCGGAGACTTCCTGCTCGACAAGCAACTGCTGACCGTCGACAACAACGTCCGCAGCCCCTTCCGCGACCACGTCTACGTCTCCTGGACGACCTTCGCCGCCGATGGCACCGGCTACATCTACGAGGCCTACTCCGCCGACTACGGTGAAACCTTCTCCGCGCCGGTGCTGGTCAGCGCCGACAGCGCCCTATGCCCGAACAACCTCGGCTTCCCGACCCCACACGGCCGGTGCAACCAGAACCAGGACTCCCAGCCGTTCGTCGGCCCCGACGGCGCCCTCTACGTCGTGTTCAACAACTTCAACAACGGCCTCGCGTCCCCGGCCGACAACCACAACCAGGTCCTGCTCGCCCGCTCCGCCGACGGCGGACAGACCTTCGCCCCGCCGGTACTGGTCGGCGCCTACAACGAACTCCCGGACTGCGCCACCTACCAGAACGGCCAAGACCCCGGCCGCGCCTGCATCCCGGAAAAGGGACCGTCGGCCAACTCGATCTTCCGCGCCAGCAACTACCCGATCGGTGGCGTGGACCCGCGGCACCCCAACCGGATCCTCGTCACCTACGGCTCCTACCTCAACCGCAACTCGAACGAAACCACCGGCTGCGCACCGGCCGGGTTCAACCCGGCCACCGGCATCAACCTCTACACCGGCGTCAAGAACGGCACCTGCAACAACGACATCGTACTGTCCACATCGGTCAACTCCGGTTCGTCCTTTGCCGGGGGCAGCACCGACGTGCGGCAGCTGCCGGTCGTGACCACCGCGGCCGGACAGTCCCGCACCGACCAGTTCTGGCAGGGCGCGGCGTTCGGTCCGGACGGCAGGTTCGTGGTCAGCTACTATGACCGCCAATACGGGTCCGACGAAACTACCGGCTTCTCCGACATCACCGCGTCCGCCATGGCCGGCGGAGGCTTCACACACACGCGCGCGACGTCGGGTAGCATGCCGCCGCCGACCCAGTTCAGCGGCACCTTCTACGGCGACTACGCCGGAATCGCCGTCACCAGCCGCGCCGCCTACCCGGTCTGGTCCGACACCCGGCCCGCCGACCTGTTCCTCTGCCCCGGCACCGGCACACCCGGCAACCCGCCACGGACCTGCCAGGCCGGTGCGCCCAACGCGTCGATCGCCAACGACGAGGACACCTACACCACCCGCATCGGCTAGGTCCGCACCACGCGAGCGAGCCCGACGTCCCCAGGGGGCGCCGGGCTCGCTCGCGTGGAGGCAGTGGTAACGATCCGGTGTCCGGGAATCGGTCTCCCCGCAGTCGGGTGAACCTTGGCGTTCAGATCATCAGGTCGGCAACTTCATCTGGTTCACCCACGGCATCGCCATCGGTACGGCGACTACTCCTCGGTATCGGTCGAGACCACCTGCACCGTCGTGATCGCCCAGCAGTATTTCGCCACCGGAGGCAACTGGAACACCCGGATCGGCCGTCTCAGCTTCTGCTGAACCCTGCCGCCGACCACGACCAGACGCCTCGGACCCGAGGCGTCCCGTCCGGCACGGCACGCCCGGGCCCGGCCGCACCGACCGGCGCACCAAAGACGGAGGCCACCATGCGACCCGCCCCGCTCCTGACGACACTGGCGACTCTGCTCGCCCTGACCGGCTGCGGAACCCCGGCAGAACAACCCGCGACCACGTCGTCCGGCCAGGGCACCGGGACGACCGTCGCGACCACGCACACCACCACAACCACGCCCACCCCGGCGGACCGCTGCGGACCACGCACTCTCACCGCAACCCCGTCCACGCCACCGGCCGCGCAATGCCTGACCGTCGGCGCCGTCCTGCGGATCCAGATGCCGGACTCACCCGCCCAACCCTGGAGCTGGCCCAGCAGCTCCGACGACTCGGTCCTGCGCTGCGCCGCACGCCAGCTGCCCCAGGGCGCGGCCGAAGCTGTCTGCTCCGGACGGCGCGCCGGCACCGCGACCGTCACGACCACGACCGGCCCGTTCGCCGGCGACCCCCACGGACCACCCCAGACACCATGGCAGGTCACGATCACCGTCCGCTGAGCCCAGATCCTCGAGCTGAGACGAGGCGCCTGTGCGCACCTAAACTGAGGTGGTCGCTGGCCAACTCGAGGCTGACCAGCAACAACCGCTCCTCGCTACTCGTCGACGGGACCGCCTGAAACAGCTGGATCAGCTCGTTGCTCTCGGGCAGCCGGCTCGATCACCCGCGTACCCGCTGCGCACATGCAGCCCTCCGATCACTGACTGCGCGCAGTCTCAAGTCTCGTGTCGAGTGACCTGCAGGTTCGGAGCGGCGTGTCGCTACTTAGAGCTTGTTTCATGTGGCGAGTTTGCGAAGCTTCTTGTGTCAGGTGAGGGCTGCGCCGAGGATGAGGCAGGCGAAGAAGTGCTCAGCTTTGCGTTCGTAGCGCAGGGTGAGGCGGCGATATCCGGGTGAGCCAGGCCATGGTGCGTTCGATGGCCGATCGGTGCTTGCCGAGTTTCTTGCTGGTTTCGATGCCTTTGCGGGCGATGCGGACCTTGATGCCGCGGTCGCGGACCCAGCGCCGCAGGCCTGGTTGGTCGTAGGCCTTGTCGGCGTGCAGTTTGGCGGGCTTGCGCTGGCGTGGGCCGCGCCGGGACTTGATCGCCGGGATCGCCATGACCAGGGGTTTGAGTGCGTGGATGTCGTGGGTGTTGGCCGCCGAGACGGCCACCGACAGCGGCAGCCCCGCTCGGTCGGACAAGGCGTGGATCTTCGAGCCGAGCGATCGACGGGGCTCCAACCGGTCAGAGATCCCCTTTTTGGCCCGCACGCAGGCACCGTCCACGATCGCGCGGCTCCAGTCGATGAGGCCCTGACTGCCGAGTTCATCCAGCACCGCATGATGCAACCGGCGCCAGAGCCCCTCTTTGGTCCTCTGGCTGAAGCGGCGGAGCGCGGTCTGAAACGGCACCCCGAACGACGGAGGCAGATCCCGCCACGCGCAGCCACTGGTCAGCGCATACACGATCGCCGTGAACACCGCACGAGCCGGCACCGGAGCCGTCCCGCCTTCTTGCGGACGCGGCCGGAATCCCGGAATCAACGGCTCAACCAGCTTCAACAAACTCGTCCGGCACCAAGCGCAGCGACAACCGATCAACCACGAGCAAGATCATGGCTCAGGAAGCATCAATCACCACGTAAGACACGCTCTAAGTCGATCGCAGCTCCCAAGCTGATCAGCACGACGATCGGCGACGGGCATCTGTCGGAAGCCGGCCGCGCCGATGTCCAGTTCGAGTCGCAGCACTTACCGCAGGCGGGGGTCTGTCAAACGAGCGGTGTAACTCGGGTTGAACGGGGACTACTTGTGTCCGGCGGCCAGGCGGCCGTCGAAGGTGATCTCGAACGCGTTCAGCACGGGTTTCCACCGCATCGTCCAGCGTTTGCGGCCGGCGCCGGTCGGGTCCAGGCTCATGATCGCCATGTAGACGCACTTGAGCGCGGCCTGCTCATTCGGGAAGTGACCGCGGGCCTTCACAGCGCGGCGGATGCGGGCGTTGGCGCTCTCGATCGCGTTGGTCGAGCAGATCACTCGCCGGATCTCCGGGTCGAAGGCCAGGAACGGCACGAACTCCGCCCAGGCGTTGTCCCACAACCGCACGATCGCCGGATACCGGCCACCCCAAGTCTCGGAAAACTCAGCGAACCGCTCCCGCGCGGCGGCCTCCGTGGCTGGCGGTGTAGACCGGCTTGAGGGCCTTGGCGATGGCGTCCCAGAGCTGACGGCCGGCATAGCGGAAACTGTTGCGCAGCAAGTGCACGATGCAGGTCTGGGTGATCATCTGCGGCCAGACGGCGGTGATCGCGTCCGGCAGGCCAGTCAGCCCGTCGCAGACGACCATGAGCACGTCGGTGACACCGCGGTTCTTCAGTTCGGTGAGCACGTGCAGCCAGTACTTGGCGCCCTCGCCGCCGTCCCCGGCCCACAAACCGAGGATGTCGCGGCGGCCCTCGCAGGTCACCGCCAGCGCGACATAGATCGGCCGGTTGGCGACCTGCCCGTCACGGATCTTGACGTGGATCGCGTCGATGAAAATCACCGGATACACCGCTTGGCTTCTACTGGTCGTTGCGAATCCTGACGGGACGGGATTCGTATGCCGAGATACGCGCCGAACAAGATGCCGGCGGCGGTCAAGCGCCGTTACTTCCAGCTGATCCGGACGGGAATGTCGGGTGCGGCGGCCGCCGAGCGGGTCGGTGTGTCGCTCAGCTGCGGATCGTTGTGGTCATCGACGCTGGCCGGGTGACCTTCGTGGAGAAGCCGATCAGCTCGCGGTTCTTGAGCCAGGACGACCGGATCGAGATCGCCGACGGACTGCAGCGAGGTGAGGCGGTCAAGGTGACCGCCGCTCGGATCAGCAAGAGTTACCAGACCGTGTATCGGGAGATCAAGAGAAACCGCAAACCCGACGGCCGCTATCAGCCGTGGTAAGCGCACAATCAGGCCCACCTGCGCCGCCGACGCCCCAAACCCCGCAAGTGCGTCGTGCACTCCGGACTGCACGAAGCGGTGGCAGGCAAGTTGACCAAGCACTGGTCACCCGCGCAGATCAGCCGGTGGCTGCGCCGCCAGTACCCACGTCGGCCAGGCTGGCACCTCTGCACCGAAACGATCTACGAGGCGATCTACCGCGGCTTGATCGCCCCGGTCGGCCAGGCCGCGTTGCGCACCGGGCGCACCTACCGGCACCGTCGCGGCCGAGGCCGGACCCGCGATGGTGCCCTGAAGCTCGTGGTTGGTGGCCACAGCCCCGTCAGATCGCCGGGATCCTGCACGTCGTCGAGGACTATCAGCCACCGGCGCGCAGTCTGCTCCAGCCAGGTCAGAAACAGCTCGGCCATACGTGACGCATCCGTAGCGACCGGGCTGATCACGCGGGCTGCGGCGTCGGCGTAGCCGGTCAGCACCGATTCCCGGGAGGTCGCGGTGAGCCAGACCAGGAGGTCGATCGCGCCGGCGGCCCACTGCGACTCCGCGTGATACGCGGCGAGCTGGGTCTTGCCGACGCCGCCCAACCCGGACAAAACGCGGATCGGCGATTCCGCAGCCTCTGATACGGCATCGTGCTCCGTGCGCACCCCGCGCTCGCGCAGGGATCGCGGTTGGAAGCAATTCGCCGCCAGTGGCACGACGCCGACCCGGATCGGCCACGCGAAAGGTTCGGGTCGCGGCAGGTGGAGGTACTGGACGTTGCCGTCGCCGATCTGGACGCCGGTCCCGCTCTCGACGATCGCGGCGTACCGGGCCCTGTCGTCTGCGCGGGGCAGCTGGTACTCCGCTCCGGCCGAGTCGTCGGGCGGCATGCTGGCTACCGGTCGCTTGAGCCGATGTACTGGATGTTGCCGTCACCGACCTGGACTCCCTGCGAGTCACGGACTTTCACCGTGTACTTCGAGGTCTCGGTCCCAGGCGTCTCCACCAACGACAACAGGTCGCGCGCCGCCGCCAGCAGAGCTGCGTCGTCGACAACATTGACGGCACGCAGGACCGCTACCAGGTCTTCCCGCCGGTTGTCTGGATCGGCTGCATGTGCCTCGACCATCGAGACAGCGGCCGGGTCTTTGCCGTCTCGGATCAGGCGGGCCCGGACAGCAGTAACCAAGCCTCGATAGGCATCCTTCACCGCCGACGTGGCGGTGTCTTTCATTCCGGCGGCCGCGCCCGCCGCCAACGCCGTCACAACCAGATCCACAGCCTCTATCGACACCGCGAATACCCCCAAAGTGGGCAAAACCCGTCCTAGACCGCTACTCAATCAGTGTCTACTAAACAGGCGCTCTAGCACCACGCAATCAGAGCACTACTTTGGGTAGTCATCTTGATGGTCTCGACCGCCTCTTATCGCCCAATCAGAAGCTTGCTGCACGGGCCCGGACACCACACCGAACGTCACCGCCAGAGTGGAGCCCGGCCCCATCGTCGGACGCGAGTGCAGCCAAGGTCTCACGCCCGTGCCGGTGCACCTTGAGGCCAGACTCGCGCCACCAACACCCGTGAGGTCGTCGCGCCGACTCGAAGCTGTTGCCGCAACGTCTCCGCCGAGATGGGACGGCCGTGCCGTCGCCAATGTTCGGCGTCTGCACGACGCGCCCGCTCCACGAGCTCTACCTCAGGGGAGATCGAGCTCCTGGGAGTCGCGTGATCTGCACCGAAGACGCCCTCTCGCACCAGTTCGCCGCAGCCATCATGCGACGTTGCGATCGGGACATGCTGATGGGCTGCAGGTTCGTCGAAGCAGGCGGCGCGGACCAGGTTCGGCAGGCTGTACGGATACTGCGGGAAGGGGGTCTGAAATCAGTTGGCCTTACCGATGGCGACATGGCCGATGCCGGGAAGAACGGTGTCCTGACACTTCCGGGCGGCGACGCACCCGAGCGTGTGATCTTCAACGATCCCGCCGTCATCAAGTTTTTCGCGGATGTCCACGACCTGGCGTTGCCGGAGCTCATGGTGACCGTGACCGACCATCACGAGATAGCTGATGCCGTCGGAAAACGCTTGGGCCTCGACAAAGCAGTCGTCCACGCCCTCGCTTCCGACGCCTACGTCGCCGACCGGCCTGTCGATGAGTTCCGGCCTTGCATGACCTTCCTGAAGACGGAACTGCGCTGAACCGGGGAGGCAATCCGGCGACGACGTCGGCCGCGAGTACCCGGCCCTGCGCCCGCAGAGCCGCGAACCGAAGGTGGCCGCAGAAGTAGTCCACTGCGGACTCGGACACCGCATCCCCAAGTTCGATGTCCGACCAGTCGACGACCACCACGTACGACCGCGACCGCAACCAGCAAATCCTCGCCTGGGCCAACTCGAACAGATATGAGGTCCCCGACCGGGGACGTCTCTCTCCGAAGTGATCTCGGCCTACGAGCAGGCTCAAGTGGCGGAGGCGGAAGAACCGGCGCCGAGGAAGCGCGCACCGCGACGGAAGAAGTCCCCCGCCTGAGCCTGACCACGATGGCCAGCAGATCACTGGGGAGAGATCACCGCTGCAGTCCTGCCGGTGGCGAGGAGATGTCACCCTCGCCACCGGCAGAGGCCCTTCACCTTCGGACGCCGCCCGCCGGATCTCGACGTCGGGGTAAACAAGCTTGTTGAGCACGCCGGTCACCGACTTGCGCCCCTCCACGCTCATCACCATCTTCCAGAACTCCGGGTCCGTGCCGAACCGGACCCGCAGCCCGACGACCGGCTTCGGCACCCACCCGTGCGCCGGCCACACCCGCCCGAGCTGCTGCGCGAACGCCAGCACTGTCTGAGGCGAGGGATCGAAGCCAGCGGTCGGCAACAGACCGAACCGGACACGGAGCGGAGGTGGTGGGAACGAAGGTGTCGGTGGAGGACGAAGACCGCGATCAGGATCGCGACCGCGGCGGTGGTCACCCACCAGAACGCGCCACTCGCGAGGAGGTCGCCCATACGGAGCGCCTCCGGCGCACTGTGTTCCAGCACGGCCTGGCGGCCATGCGTGCCGGGGAACATGTCGGCATTCGCATCAAGCTCCAAATCATCCACTGACCAGGGAATTCGACGACGCCCCAGCGCCGAGCCAACATGCCGCCAACGTCAACCCCGACGCTCGTACACCACGATGGCAGGGCAAGCCTGGATCAGAGGGATCTGATCTCCTGCCGGTACAGCAGTTCGTACTGGTGCGCACCTTTGATGAGGACCGACGCCTCAACGGGCCGCTGGTCATCGGTGTAGATCGTGCGCAACTGCCGGATCACCGGAGTGCCCTCAGGCAGCTCCAGCGCCTCAGCTTCCTCGACCGTCGGCGCCCGCGCCGAAATCCGGTCGACAAATCCCCGTTGCGGAAACCCCAGATCCACCAGCACCTGCGGCGCACCACGCCGAATCCTCGCGCGCCCAGCCAATCCGGTACCCGCCGCGATGCTCAACGGATAGTACGAAACTGACAGCTCCACCGGCCGTTCATCGTGGACAAGAACCCTCCGCCGCACGATCGCCCTCGCCCCGGATTCCAACCCCAACGCCTCGACGACATCGGCCGGCGGATCCACCTCCTCGACCGCGACCAGCTGGTACCGGAACTTGCCCGGTTCGGGTGCGATGTAGGCGGAGGCGTCGATGACGAACGGCTGCCGATCTCTGACGTAGACACCTTTGCCGACGCGGCTGTCGAGGAACCCCTCGGCCTTCAGCGTCGACAGCGCACGCTGGATCGTGGCATTCGCCGCCGCATACCGGGCAACAAGCTCCGCGGTCGACGGCAGCTGCGCGCCAGGCGGAAGGTCGCCGCGCATGATCCGGTCGCGCAGGTCCGCGGCGATCTGCTGATGGCGCGGCCGGACATCACGGGCCCGGGACAAGTCCGACTCCTCGAAGCACGGTGATCACGGGGTCAGCTCGTAGCGTAGGCGCCGCCCCTCGGCGACCATCGTCATGACGCTCGCCTCGACCGCGACGTCGTCCTGGTCGTAGAGCACCCGCGACAGCTGCAACACACACGCCAGGTCGTCCAGCTGCAACTCGACACGCTCCTCGGCAGTCGCCAAGCGGGCGACGACGTCCTCACGGACCCGCCGCGGCTGATGCCCAAGCTCGGCCAGCAACGCTACGGCACCACCCCGGATCTTCCGGGCTTCCGCGAGCCGGGTGCCGCGGGCGATCGCGACGGGGTAATAGGACTCGACCAGCTCAACCGGACGATCGTCGAAGAGCATGACGCGTCGCCGGACGATCACCGGATCACTCGCGTCGAGGCCAAGCATGTCGGCGATCGGTGCCGGCGCCGGCACCTCGCCGACTTCCCCGAGCCGCTGGGTGCCGGTGCCGCCGTGCTGGGCAGCTTCGGCTCCCCACGCGTCACCTTTTCGGCCGCTCACGTAGGGCATCGAGACGCTCGTCCAGGCGCCGCCGCCAGCCATATGCCGCACTCCTTCAGTGCCGGTGCATCGTCCGTTCGACCCTAGCCCGACCTGCAGGCCGCACGGTCGCGCAACACCGAGAGTCTTGTCACCTTTCGCATATCGCAGTAAGGTTTCGTAGCAGATCGATTACTCAAAGCAATCGTGGAGGGACTCATGGACGTCACCATCGACCGGGCACCACACGCCGACCCGCTCGCACCAGCCAGCGCCCAGTTCGCCCTGACCGGAACGACCTTCACCGACCGCCGCGACGACGTGGCCTCCCCGGCCGGCACGCGCCCGTTCGGCTTGCGACGCGCCCTCCCCGCGGGCCCCGGGGTCGTCCTCCCCGCGTGGCGCTACGACCGGCAGGTTCAGAAGGCGGTCGACGTGACCGGCCGGCCGCTGATCGACTTGCCCCGGATGGGGCCGCCCACCGCGAACACCACCTCGAGCGTCGACGGCGAAGACGGCCCCAGCGCCGAGGACTGGATCAACGACTGATGACCGTGCTGATCCTCGCCGCCGAGCACGACTTCAGCGCCGATCGCATGGTCGCGGCTCTCGAACGCCGAGAGGTGCCGGTGGCGCGGATCGACACCGCCTGGTTCCCCCAGCAGGCGACCATCGACGCCCGCCTCCGGGACGGTCGCTGGGTCGGCACCCTGACCACTGGCGAGCGGATCATCTCCCTCGAGGAGGTGCGGTCGGTCTGGTATCGCAGCCCGTCGGCCTTCGTCTTCCCCGCGGCGTTGTCGGCGACGGAGCGGCACTGGGCGATGAGCGAGTCGAAGCTCGGCGTTGGCGGCGTCCTGGCGTCGTTGCCCGCGCTGTGGATCAACCACCCGGCCCGCAACGCCGACGCCGCCTACAAACCGCTCCAACTGGCAACGGCGGCGCGATGCGGCCTGACCGTCACCGACACCCTGATCACCAACACCCCGGCATCGGTCCAGCAGTTCGCCGCCACCGGCGCAACGGTCACCAAAGCGCTCGGCGCGGCCGCGATCATCGAGGACGGCGGCCGCAAGACCACGTTCACCCACCTCCTCGACGCAGGCGACCTCGCCGACCTCCGCGGAGTCGAGGTCAGTGCCCACCAGTTCCAGCGCTGGGTCCCGAAGGCCTACGAGGCCCGCGTCATCGTGGTCGGTGACCAGGTGTTCACCGCGGCGATCCACGCGGGCAGCGCAGCCGCCTACCTGGACTGGCGCAACGACTACGCCGCCTTGCAATATGAGCAGATGCAGGCACCGAGCGAAGTGGTGGCCGGCGTGCTGGAGTACTGCATCGAGTTCGGCTTGCTCTACGGGGCGTTCGACTTCGTCATCCGCCCCGACGGCGAATGGGTGTTCCTCGAATGCAACGCAACCGGCCAGTACGGCTGGATCGAAGACGCCATCAACACCCCCATCACCGACACGATCGCCGACCTGCTTGCCAAGGGAACCGCATGACCGCCGTCGACTGGCAGCCACTGGCCCGACAGCTGGCCGACCAACTCGCCGAGGAAGACGTCCTGCACTCCCCGGCGTGGCGCGCCGCACTCGAGCAAACCCCGCGGCACCTGTTCGTCCCTGCGTTCCACACCCAGCAACCCGACGGCACCTGGATCACCACCGCCGAAGGCGACGACGGCTGGCTGGAAGCGGTCTACCAAAACACTCCCCTGGTCACCGCACTCGCCACCACGACCGACGGCCACCAAGTCACCGTCTCCTCCTCCACCAAACCCGGCCTGATGATCCGAATGCTCGAAAGACTCGAGATCCGCGACGAGCACCGAGTCCTCGAGATCGGCACCGGAACCGGCTACAACGCCGGGTTGCTCTGCCACCGCCTGGGCGCCACGCAGGTGTTCTCCGTCGACATCGGCACCGACTTGGTCACCACGGCCCGAGAGCGCCTCGCGACCCTCAGCCACACCCCGACCCTCGCCGCCACCGACGGCACCGACGGCTTGCCCCAGCACGGACCCTACGACCGGATCATCGCCACCTGCTCCGTCCCGGCGATCCCTTGGGCATGGGCGGAACAGCTCCGCCCCGGAGGCCTGCTGCTCGTCGACCTCAAACCCGCCATCCACGCGGGCAACCTCGTCTTGCTGAAGCGCTACGCGGACCGGCTCGAAGGCCGCTTCCTCCCGACCTGGGCCGGCTTCATGACGATCCGCAGCACCGACACGGCACCCCCGACGCTGCAGCCTGCCGGCGATCCGCCACACGGCACGCGATCGAAAACCGGACTCGACCCCCTGCCCTGGAACTCCCTTGTCCCCTGGCTCCTCGCTCAAGCAGAACTCCCGGCCGGCACCACGTTCGGCTACCGGGGCATGAGCGATACCGGCCCGGAATGGGCAACCTTCACCGCCCCTGACAGCTCATGGTGCTGCATCCGCATGCGCGCCGACGTCGAAGGACAGCGGGAAGTCCGCCAAGCAGGCCCGGCGCAGATCTGGAGTCGGGTCGAAGCCGCCACCGCGTCGTGGACCCGACTTGGCAAGCCGAGCTGGGACCGGCTCGGCCTCACCGTGCACCAAAACGGCTCGCATCGCGTTTGGCTCGACCACTCGGACAGCGACGTCCACTGGGACATGCGCAGCTGACAGCCGACGCCTTCATCGGAATGCCGACGGATTGTCGACGACTCTCGCCAAAGTAAGCGACGACCAACGAGATGGTCGAGCAGGCCGGGCTGTCGACAGTTCGGCATCCGACAGACGGAGTGCCGATCGTGCAGGGTACCTGCAACGGCGACCTATCCCAACGATGGGACTACGACGACGACCACATCTTCCAGATCCGCAACGCGGTCACGCTCAAGTGCTGGACGCCGCGGGGCGCAACACCAACCAGGTCCCGGTCATTCAGTGGCCCTGCTCCAGCCTCAGCAACCAGCGCTTCCAAACGAGCGGGGACCTGCCGGACCTCGTGAGCCTCGCTCGCGCGTCGCGGGCACGAACACCCACTGCCTCGACGTGCCCGGCGGCCTGGCGACCGAGGGCGCTGCGATGCAACTTTGGATACGCAACAGCACCCCCGCGCAGCCTTTCGGCGTGTTCCCCGTCTGACGAGCAAACCGCACGGCCGCGACGGCCCGCGCGGTCGTCGCAGCCGTGCGGTTGACCCGCGAAGCAGACTCAACTTCCGGCCTCAGCGGAAGCTGCAGGATCACCGGTCTCACCGATGTTCGCTCAACACGGCTTCGAGCTGGGCGGGGAGCGTGGGGAGCACCTCGGCGTAGAGCGTTTCCTGTTCGCAGCCGTGGCCGCTCGTGGCGATCGCGGAAGCCAGCTCGCGAAGGCTCGGCGGGCAGCCGGTGCGCAACGAAGCTGCCAGCTCGCGTCCCCGGGCGAGCTGGCCGGCGGACTGTTCGCGTTTCACCCCGTTCTGCCAGAGGGCGACGTCCATGCCGACCGCGCGGATCGGCCGGCGCACCCGCTCGGCGATGTCCGCGATGATCTTGATGCCGTCCGCGTCGAGGTCGCCCCAGGCGGCCAGCGGCAGGTCCAGGTTCTGGAGGAACTTGACCAGCCCGGTGCGGACGTAGCCCTGACCCCAGACACACAGCCACTTTTCCGCGACTTCCGGAATCTCGCAGACCCGTTGGAACGCCTCGAGGTTTTCGACGAGCAGCACACCGACGGCGTCGCACCGCGTGTAGCCCAGCGAGCGGATCCCGTGTGACGGAACGCTGAGCCACGGCCTGCAGGCCGCGGCGTCGGCGTCGGCGACGATGTCGTCGGACACCCAGGTCAGCGGGCCGCGCAGGCGGATCTCGGTGTCGGCCTCGTCGACCGCCTGCTCGAATGGCCGCCCGACCAGATTCTGGAATGCGATCTGGCGGGGCAGGGTCCAGCCCTTCGTGTTCTGCCAGGCCTGTCCGGCCAGTTCCTTGGCGGCCACCCGCTGCCCGGTAGCTGTGCTGCGATACCAGACGACTGCAGCGCGGACAGCGGCGTCGTAAACCGGCCAGCTCGTAGTGCGGCACCTCGAGCCGGAAGGGACGCGAAGGCCGGGTGACGGCGGGGAGGCCAGCAGCGCCTCATGTTCGCGGGCCAGCTCGGGAACACCTGCCGTGAGCGGGAGCAGATCCGCGTGAGCCGCCTTGGCTTCCTGCTCCTTGCGGGCGCGATCCGTCCGCAGCTCGGCTCGCCGGTCCGCGAGGTCGCCGCCTTTCAGGACGGCCAGGGTCTCGCGCAAGCCGAGTCCGGCGGTGACGCGGGTGCTCAACTCCCGTTCGAGCCGCGCCAGGGAGACGCGCTTCCGGCCAGAGGCGGTGGCGCTCCAGCGCATCAGCCAGCGGAGTGTCCCCAATTGCCCCGGGGTGAGGATGGCGAGGTCGAGTACCACGGTGACCGCGCCGCCGTCGGCTTCGAGGCGCTCCCGGACGGAATGCAGCCAGGCCCAGTCGCCGCCGAACAGGGCACCGGGGACCGAGCCCTCGGTCGTCACGGCAGTTTCTCCAGGTCGTGCTCCAGCAGGTGGTGTTCCACGCGGCCGTCCCAGACGCTGCGCACGGCGAGCACGCCGGGCAGAGCGTCGTCGACGATCAGGTGGTAGATCGACAAGCCGTCGAGCTCTGCGTACAGGCCGAGCTCGGATTCGCTGGTCGCGACGAGATCGAGGTCGAGCCGGCGGATCAGGTCGAACAGCGCACCGCGGTTCTCGGTGTCGACGCCGGCGAAGACCTCGTCGAGCAGGATGAGCCGGGGACAGCCCGGCTCATGGGCGCCACCTTCGTCGACCCGGAGGCGGCTGGCTTCGCAGTGCGTTGCGGCGGCCGCGAACAGCGGCATGTGCAGTGCGACGGCCTTCTCCCCGCCGGACAGGCTGCCGTGCGCTCGCCGGTCGAGCACGGCCCAGTCCCCGGACCGCTGCCGGTAGTGCAGGGCGAACCGGTACCAGCGGCGGTAGTCGAGCAGTTCGGCGAGCTGCTGCCGCCACGGCACCAGGGTCGCCCGGCTGCGTGCGGTGACGATCCGCCGTTTGAAGAAATCGGACAGCCGGTCGCGCTCACCGGCGTACAAGGTGCCTTCGGGCTTGCGAAGCAGCTCCATCATGTCCCTGGGCATTTCGCACTGCGGATCGGGCGTGCGGACCAGCTTGAACCGGATTCCCGACGATGTGGGATGTCCCTTCATCAGCTCGTTGGCTCGGTCGACGAGGGCCTTGGCGCTGTCGATCCGGCGGCCGACCTCCAACCGCACTTCGTCCGAGAGGAACTTCTCGAACAGGTCGGACTCCTCGCTTTCCAGCAACTGCTCGGAGCCGGCGATCTCCCGGTCGAGATGCCTGACGGCGGCGGGGAGTGGTCGTTCGCGGCCGTTGTGGGTACCGGTGACGGTGACGACCCGGAAGGCCACCCGTTCTCGCAACATGACCAGGCTGCCCAGCGGTTCCTCGGCTTCCTGGCGGCGTTGCCCCAATTTCGTCTGGGCCGAATCGAGCTGCTCGGGCCGGTACCGGCGCTGCGGTGCCTGGCCCGCGACGCGACCGGCCCAGTCACGGACGAGTTCGATCTGGTCCGGTCGCAGGTCGACGTCGCCGAAGGTCGGCAGCGACTCGCTTTCGAAAGCCGGCAGCGTGGCGAGCAGGCCAAGCCGGTGGACGTCGGCAAAGGACGCGGCCGCCACCGCAACCGCTCCCGTGGCCTTGGCCAGCTCGGATTCCGCCGTGACGACCGCGCCGCGCCGCTGCTCGAGTCGGGTGGTCAGCTTGAGCTCGTCCTCCTGGTGCTTGCGGTGGAGGACCTTCTGCTCGGCCAACCCGGTCTGGCAACGCTCGAGGTCCACCAGCATCTCTTGATGGGGCTTTCCCATCCGTGCCATGAGGTCCTCGTACTTCTCGGTCGCCAGGCGGGCGGACTCTTCGCTCTCCTCCGCCTGCCCGGCCATCGTCTCGGCTTGCATGACCATCTGGTCCGCTTCGCCCCGGAGCGCACGAGCGTGGGCGGCTTGCCGGGTGGCGTGCGAGGTCGCGTTCAGCCAGTCCTCACCGCACGACCGCATGGTCGCGGCTGCCTCCTTGAAGGAGGGCAACGAGGCCGCCCGGTCGGCGAGACCAGCCAGCTCGAGCGCAGTCTGACGGGCCTGAGCAGCGTCGTCACTCCGCTGCCGCGCCTCGCGCTCGGCTGTCCGGCGTCCCTCGAGCCGGCTGCTTTCGTCGGCGACGACTCGCGTGGCGACCGCGACCGCCAGGCCGGCTTGATCGAGTGCTGTACCGGACGGGATGGCGGCGAGTTCCGCTTCCAGCTCGGTTTCCGCTTCACCGCAGCGAGTGAGCTCTGTGGTGATCAGGCTGCTCAATTCGGTGAACCGCGTTTCGCATGCGCGTGCCGCGGAGGCAGCCCCTTCGACCTCGGAGTCCGCGGTCGGAGCCGCTGGGCCGGACCAGGCGGACATGGCCGCGCCGGCAGCGGCCGTCAACACCGCCAGCGCTGCCTCGCCGAGCGCCGGCGCAGCCACACCAGTTCGCCTTTCGACTTCTGCCCAAGGGAAGTCGCCCAGCAATGGGGATTCCGTCGTAGTGCGGAGAAACCGGAGCGAATCGGCTGCGTAAGCGTCAGCCGCTTCGACCAGCCGGTTCGCGGCGCCGCTGAGCTGCTGGACCGCTGTGGTCAGGGCAAGGTCGGCAGCTTGGACCGCATCGTCGGCAGGAACACTCCGGTGCTCCGAATCGACCGTCTGGATCGACTCCCGGATCTTCTCCAGGGCCGCTTCCTGTGCTCGGTGGCGCGATCGCAACGCGGCCAGCTCTGTCTCCAGTTCGGCCATGCGCCGCCGCCGGTGGGCTTCGCGGCCCGCCGCGCCGATCAGGTCGGCCTGAGCCTTGTGCCAAGCCCCGCGCAGACCGCCGGCCGCCCAGCTGCCGTCCCAGGCGACGACCAGGTCGCCCGGTACGTGTGCCGTCGCGGCGGTGTCCGTCAGCCGGATCTGGCGAAGCAGCGTCTCGACGACGGCCGGCGACACCGGAGCGTCGGGGCCGTCGAGCGAAGGGTCCGGGCGGAGCGCGGTCGACACGGGTTCGGCCGCGTCCCGGCCGACGGTCACGAACTGGGTGTCGAGCAACGGCGCGTCGTCGGGTCCGTAGGTCAGTGTGCCGTCGGGGGAAACCCAGGCGTCCGCCAGGCCGGCGCCGACGAGCGCCGCTTCCAGCGCTGCCCGGTCGACGGCGGACCGGTCGTCTTCAGTGAAGTCGACAAGTAGATAAAATGGCGCACCGGGACGTTCGGCGCGATCGGCGAGCCGGGTGAACGGCACAGGCGGCGCGGTCGAACCGCCCGCGGCCAGCCGGTCGTGTTCGGCTTGTATGGCGGCCATGGCGTCAGCCGAGGCGCTCAACGTGTTCTGCGCCGCGCTTTCCCGGCGGCCCAGTTCGAGGGACCGGCTGCGTGCCGCGCCGGTGGCCCAGTCCAGCACCTGGCGGCGGTCGAGGCTGCGCGCGTTCCGAGCGCGCAGGGCCTCGGGAATTGGCTCGGCGGCAGGCAGCTCCGTGAGCTGGCCGAGCCAGTCTCCGACCAGGTCGGCGAAGGCGAAGCGGGTCGTCCGGGTCTCGTCGGCCAGCGGCCGGAGTCCGGAAAGCGACTCGCCGAGCCCGCGAACCTGGCTCGCGAACTCACCGGCGCGCCGTCCGAGCTGGCCCGCATCCGGGCGCACGTCGTTCAGAGCGTCCCGACGGCGTGAAAGCTGTCCGCGGCGTTCGCCGGCCGCCATGCGTGCCCAGTCCTGGGCGGCGACGAGAGGAGCAGTCTCCGGCCATGCGGTCGGTGGTTTGGCGCCGGCTGCGAGCTGCAGACAGGTGGCCAGCCAGATATCGAGCTGCCTCGTGAATTCCTCGAGAGCCTCACGCCGTTTCGACCGCGCGTCGGTCAGGCCGGCTTCGGCCTTCGTCAGGAGTTCCTTGGCTGCAACGGTTTTCTGTCGCGCTTTCTCGTGTGCGTCGGCCGCCTCGCCGGCGCGGTCGACGAGTGCGATCAAGCGGTCGAGGCTTTCGCTCTCGTTCGCGACAGCCTCCCGGAATCGGGCGAGCGCGGCGTCCACCAAGCTCGTCGCCGGTTCACCAGTGGTGAGCTCGGCAACGAGCGCTTCCAGCTGATCGACCAGAGTGCGGTGGGGCAGAGCGGCCGCGATGCGATCTGCTTCGGCTGCGCTCTGGACCCGGCGTTCGTGGGCTTCCAGTGCCGTCTGTTCCGCCGTCGAGGCGGCCTCCTTCTTCAGGGTCATCGCCGTCCGGGCGTCGTTCGCGTGCCCACGGGCGAGCTTCGCGACGTCGGCCAGGGCCGTGGCCTTCTCCTGGAGCGGGACGAGCTGGCTGCCCTCCCGGTAGAGGTCACTGCCCTCGATGGTCCTGATCCGCTCGGTCAGCTGCCGGACGGCCTTGCCCGCGGCGGTCTTCGCCTCCCGGGTGGCCTCCAGCGCCTTTCCGGCCACCCTGTGGAGTTCGGTCGCCTGCTGGACATCGGCTTTGCGTGCCTCGGCCGCAGTGGCTGCGCCGAGCACGTCTTGCGCGCGGAGGCCGACGAGGACGTTTAAGTACGTCGCGTAAGCCTGCGCGACAGTCGCTAGCGAGTCCCGGGCGGTCTTGAGCGCGCCGACGACGTCGCGGTGCCGCTCGAGCTTTTCGAAGCCGTCTGCCAGTTCGTCGGTCACCGAAGCGCTGACCGGGGGCAGCGCTTCACGCAGGACCTCGTCTAGCTTGCTCTCGTTGAGCTTGTCCGACAGCTTCGGCCGCCGCAGGTGCAGCAGGATCGTGCGGAGTGCGTCGAACTGGCGGTCTTCCAGACCGAAGAGGATGCGGTTGACCTCCTTCCGGTGCGTCTCCGCGTTCGGGTGCACCGCGCCGGGAAGCCCGGCGTCGGCCAGTGCGACGAGCCTCTGGTCGAGCTGCGCCTGCGCAACCGGTTCCCCACCCGGTACCCCGACTTCGAAGTCGACTCCGATGCGCGCGGCGGTCGTGAAGAACCAGCTGGCGGTGACGCGCTTGCTGGATCGCGTCGCCTGCATGCCGGCGCCCACGGTGCAGTATTCCGCGTCGCCGTCGCCGGTCAGCCTGCCGAACTCGACCCACACGTACCCGCGGGCGTTGGTCCTGGCCTCGTCGGCTTCGTGGCCGAGCAGCCAGAGGTACATTCCGCGTTCGCGGCCGCCGAAGGTCGACAGGCGCTCCGCGGCCAGCTTGGCATCGAGGACGAACGGCAGCAGGACCTCCAACGCCATCGACTTGCCGGAGCCGTTGTTCCCGCGCAGCAGCAGCCGTCCGCGGTAGAACGTGAACTCCTGCTGGTCGTAGCGGAAGAGGCCGACGATCCCGGCGCGCAGCGGCTGCCACCTCCGTCGTGACGGCCTCGGCAGACCGTGGAGTAGGTCCGGTGGCAGCAGGGCGTTCATGAGTCCTCCGAGCGGATGCCGACATTGCGGAAGCGGCCGGCGGCGGGCCGGAGCTCCAGTCCCAGCCCGTCGGCTCGGGCCAGGTCGAGCTCGCACAACAGGGACGCCACGTCGGCGGCCAGCCGGTCGGCGCCGTCGTCGGTCCGGTACTTGCGCGCCCAGGCTGGGTAGTCGCCGAGCAACTGCTCGATCTCGTGCCGGAGCCGGTGGGTGGAGAGCCAGCTCGACGTCGGCCCGCTGCCCAGCGCCAGCCGACTGATCACGAGCAGTGCGGCCTGGTGCACGTGGGCTGTCACCTGGGGGAACTTGAAGTCCGTCGCGTCGCCGGCAGGGTCGAGCGCGCACCAGCCGTGCGCCCGGCGTTCGAGCAGGAGCCCGGCTTCCGCGAGCCGCTGCCGGAACCACCGCCCGGAATCGCGGAGGCAGTCCTGCTCGGCCGTGCCGAGATCGTCCAGGTACAGCACGGGGTCGTCGAGCAGCTGCCGCATCAGGGCGTGCCGGATCGTCTCCTCGGCCGTTTCCGGCAGTGCCGGTTCTCCGGGCAGTAGGACGGCCAGCCGGTCGGTGTCGATCGCGTAGAGCGCGTTCGAGTCCTGCTGCCGCTCGTAGTTGCCCTGAGCGTCGAGAACTTCGACGACCCCGAGCACCCGCAGCCGGGCGACCACGTCCACCAGCGCGCTGCGTTCTTTCGGGTCCTCCGGCCGGTAGGAGGTCAGTTCGTCGTCCTCGGTGAGGGTCATGATCCGGCGGGACACGTCCTGCAACGAGACCTGACGGCGGGGGAAGTGGCCGAGGGCGGCCGCGGTCACGCAGAACAGTTCGTACCGCCGCTGGTCGAACGGCCGTGGTTCGGCGCGTTCGGACAGCAGGGGTCGGGGGAGAGCCGCATCCGCCGGTGCCTTCCGGAGCCGGGCGAGACCACGTCGGGTGTCCACGAACAGGTCCCACCCGGCGGCGGTCCGGAACCACCGGCGCAGGTGGTCCTGGTGGGCGTCGACCACTTCGAACGCCGGGTGCTCACGACCCAGCAGCGGGCTGCGCAGCAACGCCCGGATCGCCCGGGCTCGCTCGGCCTTGTCGTGTTCGGCGCTGACGCCGGCGCTCATCGGGGATCTCCTCCACGGACCGGGGTGATAGCGATTTCGTAGTCAGGCAGGGTCAGCAGGCCCGCCGTGGAACGCAGCTGGGCGGCTTCGCCGTCAGCGGGTTCGACCAGCTCGATGCGAAGCCGGCCGTCGACGCTGCGTGCGCTGTGCCGTCGTGTTCCCGGCACGCGCGGCGCGCGCTGTGCGCGGGACACCAGGACAACGAGGGCGAGCAGCGTGGCGAGATCGAGCGTGACGTCGATCCGGGACAGCCGGATCCGGCCGAGCCGCACGAGAGCCGACTCGGTGGCATCCGCGGCTTCTCGCCGCCTCCTGGCCGCTTCGGCGAGGAACAGCTTGCTGCTGCTGTGGTCGGCGAGCTTCGATGCGCGCCGGACGGCGTCATCGGAGGGAGTAGTGGCACTCAGCCTGACGAGGTACCGCGGTGCCGGGGCCGCCCACCAGTCCCGGGTGTAGGGCACCGAGTCATCGACCGTCTCGTCCTGAAGGTGGCGAGCGCTGTTCATCCCGAACCGGTGGTGCCAGACCGCGTGGGCGTCTTCGTCGTCCGGCAGCTGCCGGAACGTCTTCGCCAGGCCGAGCAGGTCGACGGTGCGGCTGGAGCGGGCCAGCTGGGCCTCGCGCAGCCGTTCGACCGCCTGGCCGATGCCCAGCACCGCGCGCCGGACCACGCGGTGCAGCTCGTCCCCGCCGCCCCCTTCGCCCGGGGCCGGGACGAACCACCGGTGGACGCCCCGCAGGTGTTGCCGGGCGAGCTCGGCCCATGGCACGAAGTCTTCGTCCGGGGTGAGTACCCGCTCACCGGACTCCTTCGCGGCGGCAGCGAAGGCACGGGCGATGCGCTCTTCGCCGATCCCGGTCAGCTCGCCGAGCAGGGGCACGACGGCGTCGGTCACCACTTGGAGGTGGTCGGTGAACTCGGTGAGGTAGTGGATGGTGTCGGCTTTGAAGACGCGGTAGTCGTCCAGCTGGATGCTGGTCGCGTTGACGATCCGGTTCACCTTTTGCAGGAACGTGGCCGCATTGCCGGTCAGTGCCTTGAAGGTCCGGTGCAGCTCTTCGACGAGGCTGTAGATCGAAGCGCCGTCGGGCGGCTCCGCCGCGAGCTTCGGGACGAGATCCACCAGCAGCGCCTGGACGCGGAGCAACGCGACCTTTTGCAGCCCGAGGGCGCGCAGCAGGCTCTCTTCCATCCCGACGACGGCCTCGTGCGCGGCTTCGCCGGCTCGGCTGATGGCGTAGACGTAGGCCTGCAGTTCATAGGACTGCAGGTCGGTCGCCCAGCTCTCGTCGCGATCGCGATCTAGGTTGCCCCACTGGTGCAGCTGCGTCAGTCGGCGGTCGAGCGTCGCGCGCGGGAGCACCACCGGTGGGGCGAAGGAGCGTAGCTCGGCGTCGACATCGTCGGGGCTGAGCGCGGACCGGTATTGGGCGGCCGCGTCCATGAAGACGTCGACGATGGCCCGGTACTCCGGTGCCTCGTCGACCGTGACGTACTTGAACAGCTTCTGCTGGTCACCCCCTCCCCGGCGCATCGTCACCGTCCTTCCGGTCGCGCAGTACTACGCATTCGTCTGCTGGTTGCAATATGAGGTCGCGCCGGATGCCGCGGCGGTTGCCTCACCCCGGAAAGGGTCATGTTCTTGTCACGTTTTTGGCAGGTCGAAGGGAGGCCGTACTGACATCACCTGACAGTGTTCGGCGTGGCGAGGTATCCCCAGCCGTCGAAATACCACGAACCAATCGGCCTGACCGCGAACTCGACCAACAGGTGATCAACCCGTCCCCGCAGTCGAAACGCAAAAAGGCCCCACGACGACGGCGAGGAGTCGGCGGGCACCAAGTCCGCCAAGCTACTCGCGGCTATCGACTCGCGCAGAATTCAGATAAAGGGGATACACGTCGTCGAACGACTCGTCGTCGATCACATCATCACCGTCACCGGTCTCGGCTCATACTGATGTGCCTTAACGGATCCTCGGCCGTCGCGATCGTCAACAGACCATCGGACAGCAACAGCCAGATCGATGCCGCCACCGTATCACGCAGAGGCGGAGTGCGAGCTCAGGCGTACGTCGCGCCCCGGGAGAAGCGCGTCATCGACGCGCCGGCCCGAGACGTCCATCGGCGCCTATGCGACCCCTCCGCACCACGACACCGGAATCGTGTACACGAACTCCTTCCCGCCCCTGTTGGACGGAATGCTCTTCTCCCGCTTGAGAGTCCCACTCGAGACCAAACGCTTGAGACGATTGTTGACGTTCTGCAGCGTGACTCCCAGCCGCTCCGAGAGCTCGGCGGCGCGAAACCGCCGCAACGCAACGGCCTGACGATACGTCTCGTCAAGATATTCCGGCGCTGCCAGGAGCTGCAGCCGCTCACCGTCCACAGTGGCCGCCATCAGCTCGCGCCGCTCCAAACAGATCTGCGTGGTCTCGAGGGTTTCCTCGTTCAGCCCTTGCAGCAGCACAATCGACACCGCGACATCACCCGCCGCGACGGAGGCATAGAACTTCCCGAGGAATTCGTCGGCGAAACTGATGGTCATGGCGCCGACACCGGCGAAGTCGACGAGGACCTCACCACCTTGCGCACCAGCTGCCGCTTCGCGCTCCAAGGACTCCCTCGCCAGCTTGGCCACCGCGCGGGTTGCGAGGTAGGGACCGTGCTCGTTCACGCGGTACAGATGTGGCGGAACCATGACACAAGCCTCCCGGTTTCAATGAAACCATTGAAGCACACGCTGCGCGAACTAGTAAGGACGAACTCGCAACCACGCCCAAGTCCCCGCGACGTCGCCGTCTGCGGGAACGCACGTCGGACGCCGTGCGCCGCCGTGTCCGACGACACTGGCGAGACCTTCGCCACTGCGAAGCAGGAGGCGAGCGAATCCAGCATCCGGAGCAGCCCGCCACAAGTCGTTCAGGCCATGACCTCGTATCTCCTCCGTGCCGGTAACTCCGGGGCGGAGAGCCTTCTTCAAGGCGGCCACGTCGTCCACAAGATGTCGGTTGGCCGGGTTGCGACGCAGGTGAGCACGGATTCCCACACCGGTGTCACACACCGCAAACTCAATACCTCGCCGACCGCTGGTCGCTCCGGAGTAAACCTGCGCCGCGACGAAGGCGCCGAGCTCACTGACACCGTGACTCACCGCGTTGTCGATGAGTTCACCGACCCCCAGGAAGTATCGGAGGCCGAAGCGGCCGTAGTGCCGGGCGAACATCCGGCCCATCCGTTCGACGAGCCGGGGAGCGTGGTCCGGCGTCAGGTGCACAACCTCGAGCAGGCTGTCGGCCAGGTCGGCGCGAGGCCCTCCGCCGAGATCACCCACGACTTCAGCGTCCGGCGGCAGGTTGCTGATGACGTCCAGCCGTTCGAGGTACGACGCGACATTGTGGTCGTGGGGCGCGATCAGCTTCACCCGGTCGCCCCGCGCCGCAGCAGAGCGGGCGAGCGCCACGATCGCCGCGAGGTCGAGCGGCGAGGCGAACGTGAGCCGACGTGCGTCCAGGACCGTCGAGCCCGCTTCCGGCTCGATCGACCACAGCCGACGCAGCAGCGGCGAGCGGCCGGCAAGCTCGATGCGCACCCGGCCAGTCTTCCAGACCGACACGCCGTACGAGGGGGTGCGTGCGTCCAGTTCGGTTTCACGTGGTTCAATGAAATCGCTGTTGATCGACGCTGGCAGCCGACCGGAGGGCAGCTGTGGAAAGGGGGACTCGGGCACGGCCGATGAGAAGTACGCCGAGCGACGCATCGACGGGTTCCCGATGCCGGACCGGCTGCTCGCGCAGTGCGTGGCGCACCCTCTCCCCTGCCGCCCGGCAACCGAGTCGACCCGTCCGATCTCCGGCACCGGGAGCGCCCGAGCCGACATCCCGCTTCGATAGGAGAAGCACCCATGGCAACCCTCGCCACCCAGTTCAAGGGGGCACTGACCCGCATCGAGCCGCAAGCCGACGCGCAGAACGCCGCCGAGGCCCATGCGCAGGTGACCGACGCGTTGAAGGACGACGGCCGGCTGACGAGACTAGGAGTCTCCCCGGTACTCATCGGTTCCTACGGCCGAGATGTCTCGATCAAACGCGTCAAGGACGTCGACGTGTTCGTCCGGCTGAAGAAGGCCACGTCCGCGTTGCGGCCGGGCGAAATCCTTGACCACGTGACGAACGTCCTCGAAGAGGCCTTCCCGGACCGGGTCGAGCGGCAGCACCGTTCCGTCAAGGTCGATTTCCCGGACTTCGACCTGTCGGTGGACGTTGTCATCGCCCGTCCGTGCGTGGACCACCCCGGCGAGCACTGGCAGATCCCGCAGAAGATCGAAGAAGACGGCCGCGCCAGCTGGGTGGAGACCAACCCGGTCGAGATGGGCGAGCTCACTACCGCGGCGAACAAGGAGTTCCTGCTCTCGCCGGACAACACCAAGTCCGGCGTCTACGTGCACGTGGTCAAGCTGATCCGGCAGATCCGGCGCACGTGGGTCGACGAGCAGCCGGGCGGTTACTACTTCGAGGTCCTCGCATACCACGCCTTTCAGGACCTCCAGCCGGACGAGAACACCGTCGCGGACTACCTGTGCGTCATCCTGCGAGAGATCGCCGACCGGCTGCCCGACTACGTCGACGAAGGCCCCGCCGACCCGACGCTCGACGACCGCACCATCACCACCAAGGCGACCGAGGACCAGATCGACGCCGCGGCCGAGCGGATCGCGGAGGCGGCCGACCTGGCGGAGGCGGCACGGGACGAGGAGGACATCTGCGCAAGCGCCGCGAAGTGGCGAGAGCTGCTGGGCGAGACACAGGAAACCACCGAGCCCGAGGACGTCTTTCCGCTCCCCGACTCCTGCAATGCCGACGGGTCGACCAAATCTGCCCGCGGCGTGGTCAAGGGTGCCTCGGCGGTGCCCGCCGGCCGAGGCCGATACGCATGACCTGGACCTGGTCCCCCGGAGATCCCGCGCGCTGGCGTGAGCAGTTCCCGCCGCTCGGTTTCGCCGACGACGGCGAGCGGCTCTGGGGCACCGTGCGGTGGTGCAAATCAGTCGGCGAAGGGCCACAGCCCGCGGAATTCACAGCCCGCGTCGTGATCACCCCCGGCCGGACGTTTCCGTTCGCGCCGCCTCAAGTAATCATCCTCGACCCGGGCTGTCCCCTCGAGATCACGTTCCACATCAACGCCGACGGCTCGCTGTGCCTCTGGGAGGACGAGTGGCCCGTCGACGAAGCCCCCTGGTGGGACGCGCGAACACTCGTGGACCGGATCTCCGGCTGGCTGCGGCTGACGGCGGCCGGCTGGCCGGGCGACAACTCGTGCGACCTGGAACGCTACCTGGACCAGGAAGAGGACGACGACCGGATGGTGCTCTACGACGCGACGCGGCTCGTCTCCGGTCAAGCTGTGCAAACCGGTGGTGACCGAAACACCGTCGTCATCACCGACCAGGCACGGCAAACCCGCGGCATCGTCAAAGGCCGGCGCCGCAACCGCAAAGAACGCCGCCTCGCCTGGGTGGCCGTGATCGGCAATGTCGAACGGCCGCTGCGCAACTGGGACGATGTCGCGACGGCCCTCGGCGACCAGGCCACGGAGGTCCACCGCCTGATCGGATTGGGCGTGGTGACCGTCCTCCTGCTCCAGTACAGCCACGGCGGTGCGGACGCCGCCCTGGCCTTGCGTGCCCGTCTTGACGTCACCGGAATCCGGATCACGGCGTGCGAAAGCGCGGACACGAGCACGTGGACGCGCACGATGCGCGCCGAGCCGGTGAGCTCAACCCTCGCCGGCATCCCCGTGGCGATCGTGGGCTGCGGCGCGATCGGCTCGTTCACCGCCGACCTGCTGTTCCGATCGGGGTTCCGGAAGCTCACCCTGCTCGACGCCGAGCGCCTGCGACCGGGCAACGTCGTCCGCCACCTCGCCGGCGCCCAGCACGTCGGGCTGCCCAAAGCGGACGCGGTGCGGGACTGTCTTGCCAGGGTCGACCCCGATATCACAGCTGTGCAGAGCGTGTACGTGCACCTGACCGATCTGGACACGGCGCTCGACCTGGTCCTTCGGCACCGTGTGGTGGTGGACGCGACCGGTAGCGGACGGGCAAGCAGCCTGCTGGCGAAAGCGGCTGACCTGATCAACTCCGAGGTGGACCACCCGGTCGTGTCCGTGTGCGCGCAACGCGACGGCGATGTCTTGCGCGTCGACCGCATGCCTTTGCGTCCCGGCGAGAACCACCTACCACCGCTCCCCCTGGTCGACCGGTCGACTGAGTTGCGGGAACGCGGCTGTGGCAGCCCGGTGTCACCCACACCGCCGGGCGCCGTGGTGGCCGCCGCCGAACTCGCGCTTCTGGCCGTGATCGACGAAGCCACCGGCGAACGCGCGCTCCCCGCCACTCTGGCCGACGTTCGCCGGCCGCAGGACCAGCCTCCGTTCGACCGAGCCGGCCGGGTCGTTCCCAAGATCCCGCACCGGCTCACGTCATGACGTCGTTGGCACAGGTGATCGAGGTTGCCCCGGAGGTGCTTGCGGCGATCGCTGCTGCGGCAGACGCCGCGCACCCCTGCGAAACCGGCGGGCTGTTGCTCGGCTGGTGGGACGACGGGCGAGTCGTCGTACGCCACACCATCGAGGTGCAGGACCCCGAAGCCACGCACACCTCCTGGGTGCGTGTCGAGAGCACCGCGCAGGCCGCGCTCGAACGGGCCCTCGACCGGCTCCCGCACCCCTGGCTCGGCTACGTCGGGGACTGGCACAGCCACCCCGCGGCCTGCGGGGCCAGCAGCCAGGACATCACGTCGATCCAACACGCGTCCGACCAGTACGAGCAGCCACTGGTGCTCCTCGTCCACCGAGCCGACGACCTCGTCGAAGCAATCGTCACCGAGTCTGCGAAGCACGCGCTCGTGCACGGACTGCTCTCCGAGACCCTTGAGAAGGAATCGTCATGACCGCACCCGGCCTGCCTCCGACGCTCGGCCCAGCAATCTCGCTCGACCCCGCTCCGCGACAGACGCCTCCTCACCATCGCCGTCGAACTCACCCCGAGCGCCGGTTCTCGCCGAACGGAACCAGAACATCTGTACAGCGGCCTGCCCGCTGCCGGTCTCCGAATCTGTCCCAGCCATGTACACGAGGTTGTAGATGCCCCAGATAAACGACCTGGACCCGATCTTCATCAGCTACCGCCACTCGGACGGAGACTCTCTGGCCGACCGCGCCGCATGGGTGTTTCGCGCCCACGGCGTCCCCGTGTGGCATGACCAGACCCACCTACCACCGGGCCGCTTTCAGCGGCGGCTGCAAGAAGCCCTCGATTCAGGACTGTCCGGGGCCGTCCTCCTCGTCACGGACGACATGGTGCATTCAAGCTACGTCCGGGAGCTGGAACTACCGGCCCTTCTTCGTCTGGAAGGCGACCCGGCCTTCACCTTCGCCATCGGCAACACCATCACCGGCCCGGACGGCCGGCTGGACTACGGCGCCCCTGACCGTTTACTACCTCAGGAAATCGCGACGCTGAGCGACTTCGACCAGTTCGCCGTGCTCGACCACGCCGGGCTCGCCCGGCTGGCCGGCGAGATGGCGATCCGCCGTGTCCGCCGCGCGGCCGTCGATGACCGACTGCATCTCGACATCCAAACCCGGACCCCCGCCCTGGGCACCCGCAAGGTGCCGCTCGCGCCCCGGACTCGGCCGCCCCTGCGCGGTACCAGCGTGCCGCCCGCCGAAGCTTGGGAAGACTTCGCACCGTTCCTCGGCGATCTGCCCCGCATCGTGCAGTCGGCCGACGTTCAGCACCTGCACATCACCGGCGGCGCACACCTGAGCATGGCCTTCGCGCTCGGGGCCGCGCTACCGACCACGACCGGGCTCGCCGTCACGGTCACCGACCAGGACGGAAACGAGTGGACTGGAGCCGAAAGCCAGACCGTGCCTCTTGTACAGAGCGCAATTCCCCTCGACGGTCCAGCCGGTGGCCCCGTCGCCGTGTACCTCGATCTCGTGCCTGCACCACCCAACAAGGGCTTTCGCCGCTACGCCGAAAGCCACCCCTACGCCCACGCAGTCGAGATCGCCGTGGCGAAACGCGAACCCATCCCCGCCGACGCCGGGCCCGCACTGATTACGGAACTACGCCGGCGCATCGGCGAGGTCGCAGGAAGCCGGCCCGTGCACTTGTTCATGCGCGTCCCTTTCCCCGTCGCCGTGATGCTGGGCCGCGCCTGCAACACGCTGAGAGTCACCCTCTACGAATGGGAGCGTGAAGTCGAACCGCCAACGTACCTCGAGATGGCCACCGTGTCGGCAGGCCGCAGCGGTGGGCCCGTTGTGTCATGGACGACCGACCGGACCGCGGGCAAGCCAGAGTAGACAGTCCCAAACGCCGCGTCACGACGCGCCGACCGCCGCCGCGACCGAAGGCGCCGCCCCGCCGGATCCGGCTCACCGTCCCGTTCGGCATCGCGGTCCTCGCGATGGCGGCCTGCCACGCCAGCGGCACGCCCCCGGACACAGCTGGGACATGCAGCTCATCGTCGTAGACGGCCTACTCCACCTGGGACGTCCAGATGTAGGCCAGCCCGGTCAGTGCTGCGACTAGCAGGAACGGGCCGCGACCGCGAGCCCGGAACTCAAGGCCTTGGCGCCGCGGCTGCTGGCCGAGTCGCAGGAGTAACCCTGCCTGATCTCCTGACACTCACAAGGACGAATTACAACGCGGGGCGTAAGCACACCAGTCCGGTCCAGACCGGAACAGCCGAGTGACCACCGACGATCTCCTTCCTAGCGTGGAACGGGTGGCGGCTCACCGAGGACTTCCCCGCGACCAGTATCACTGCTCGACGTGTGGAGGTGCCCACCGCTACGGATCCCAGCGTGGACAGCGTTGCGGGCAAACTTCGAGCCGCCCCACGTACCAACGCCGCACCGTTCCGCGAGCCCAGGCCCTCAGGCCGGACTGGACCACTCCACCGACGTCGCGGTACACGTCACCGCGGCCTCGGACGACCTTTCCGCCCACACATACGCCGACGCCGCCACGCGAAGCCAAGCCGACACCCGACCGGAAAGCCGAACGCCGTCAACGCGCCAAGGAATCGCTGACCCGAGATCCCTCGAACATCGCCGGCGACGTCGTCACCTATGTCTTCGACGAGAACGGCTTCTACACCCGGCTGGCCAATCGAGCGATCGACAAGGTCCCGTGGTTCCACCCGGTCCGCTACCGATCACACGGTCTCTGCGTGTGCTTGAACAACGTCGCGAAGGGCCTAGACCCGGCCACGTACGCCAAATGGGCTCAGTTGCCGCTCCGCGCCGGGCTGATCCGTGTCGGCTGCCCGACCTTCCTCGCCGAGGTCCTCAGCGCGGCGTCCGCGTTCGGCGTCAAACAGATCCTCGGCACCCTCCCGCATGCCCAGTTGTACAAGACCATGCGAGTCATGATTCCGCTGGTTTGCCCCGACTTGGGCATCTGCCCGGCACGGACGGACGTCGTGAAGACCTACGCCTCACCCGCACTCGGTCAAGAACTGAAAGCGTTCGCCGCCGACCTCCGGAGAGCAGGCGCGACCGGATAAGTCGATCGCAGCTCCCAAGCTCATCAGCACGACGATCCGCGACGGGCACCTTCCGGTGGCCGCCGCGCCGATATCAGTTTGAGTCGCAGCGCTTACCGCAGGGCGGCAAGCGCTGCGAGCTCGACGGCCCGGCGCGAAGCGATCAGGAAGGTGCCCCAGTTCTGCGTCAGGTCGACAAAGCCTCTTAGATCTCACGACTTCCGCTAGGCCGGTAGGCCGAAAGCCTCAGCTGCCGCGGATCGGGTCGCGAGTCAGCCGCTCCCGCACCTGCGTCGGCAATACTCCGTTGTCCCAGAGCACACTGGCGAACTCTTCACGCGGCAACTCTCCCGCGATCCCCTTCGCCATGCCGCGTAGTTCCTTCCATGCTCGCACCGCGTCATGCGCAACGTCCAACTTCCGCTTCGGCAATACCAGATGGACGTGAGCGGCCGCGATCGGCACGGCATCCGGGTCGACCACGCCACGCGGCGTCACGATGATCGAGACGCTGCCGCTGGGCGGGGCTTCCACACCTTGGTCTGCGGCCAACGACGCAAGCTGGGTGTTGGTCTGCCGCACGTAATCCATGCTCAGCATCCCCTCAGGCTCCTGCTCGCTCTTGGCCTCGACGGTCATCCAGAGCGTGCGCCACATCCAAGCCGCGTCGGCCCGACCCTTTTCCGCTGGCTTGAACGACTCCGCCCCCAGGAGTTCGCCGAGCGCCACTAGGCCTCGCTCGTACCTAGACGCCTCTCGCTGGCTCAGGTTCGCCAACATGTTCGAGAAGAAGCTCTCAAACTTCACAGGTGACGCCAACTTGCCGTTGAGCAATGAAACGACGGCTGTCACACCCGCTTCGTCGGCGGGATCCGAGTCGTAGGTCGCGCTCGGGAGCCGGTGGACCTCCTTGAGCCACGTGGTCCCGACGGCGGCCGCATACGCCTTCCGGAGAAAGTCGGCACTGCGCAGGGCCGCCGGCGACGTGTCGCCCGTCGACGCCAGATCGGACCAGGCGCTGGCGAGGTAGGCCCATAGCGCGCGGTACGGCCGAAGTGTGGAAGCTGTCAGGTTCTCGAACACTTCACCGGCTGTCCGCGCCGCCGACTCCCAGTTCTGCTGCCAGGCGTACGTCCAAGCTCTCACTTCACGCACAGTGCTCGCGGCGAGCTGAGCCGCGTGAGGCACCGCGACGCGGGTGGCCTCGCGACGAAGTTTTGCCAGTTCCGGTTCAGCGTCTTCCTGCCAGATCCGGTCCTGTTCGAGGGCACTCTCCGCGAGCAGGATCAGGTCGTCAGCCGGGACCTGGCTCTGATCAAGCCCGAAGGTGATCTCCGCCTGCAGCTCGGCCGGCAGCGATTCCCTGATCTCCCTGCGCGAGAGGAACCGCAAGATGTCCGCACCCGTCACCACGACGACGGCCCAGTCCTTCGGCCCCCGAGTACATCGGCCGGCTCCCTGGACGATTCTGGTGCGGACGCGCTCGTCGAGTACCTCCGAAGCACGCAACTTGGTGTCCAGGAACCGGTCCTGCAGGTGCGACGCCGCCGGGAGGCCCGACATCACCATCATGCGGCAGGCGTCAGCGGCGAGGTCCATGCCGTCGTAGCGGCTGGGCGCCAGAAGTATCCCGGCTTCGGCGTCGACGAACGGCTGGATGCCGGTGTCGGAGTCCTTCGCGGTGAATCGTTCTGCAGCAGGCACGCCCAGCCGGTTGGCGATCTGCGTGGCCGAGTCCTCATCCGGCGTCAGCACGAGCCGCTTCCGGGACAGGGCCAGCAAGCTGTCGACCAGGCCTGCGACCGGCTCCTGACTGTTCTCCTCGTCATCATCAATGAGGCTGCCGTCCACCGGAACGTCCGCCAGCTCGGGAAACACGAAGAACCGACGCCCGCTGCCGGTTCTGTCCCACGCCGTCGGCGCGGGGACGCGTTTGATGTCCGTACGACCAAAAGCGCGTTCCAGCTCACCGGCACCACCGAGAGTAGCCGAAAGATACAGCCGCTGACCTGGATCGGTGAACGGCTCGTGCTGGAACGTCGGTGGAATCATCGGCCGGATGTAGAACTCACGACGAGAAACGTAGAACAGGCACGAGCCGAGGTTGGCGCGAACCATCCGGAACCGGTAGGCGGAGTCGCCGGTAAGCGCGCTGAGCACGCGATCGATGTCCTCGGTGTGGCGCGCGACCGCGCCGACGGGAAGGAGTCGCACCTCACGGGTATCTACAGCGGGTGAGACCGGACCGACCATTCGTGCGACGAGCGCCGGCTCGACTGATTCCCCCAGCGCGTCGAAGAGCTGCTCGTACTGATCGGTATCCCGGCCGACGCTCAGCGCCCACGCCTCGGCGACAAAGCCTTCCGCAGCGTGCGCGTCATCGAAAACCAGTGTCTGGGCGTCGGCCAGGTGCGAGTTGAGATTGAAGATGGCGCTGTAGGTCGTCACGGCGATGGCATCGGCCCGGGTGTACCGCGCGAGCTTGGCCTGAGCCCAGTCCCTGTGCGACCCGATCAGTATGACGGCCGGGATGCCCTGATCGGTCGCCTTCTGCAGTACTTGGCGGGCGAGTTGCCTGGTCGGGCAAGCATAGACGACCCGCTGCCCCAGCGTACGACGCCGCCATTCGGAGATCAGGAGGCCGACGAGGGTCTTACCGGACCCGGTGGGGAGCTCAAGCGCTACGTCCGGGGTGTCGCGGTGATTGTCGGCGTAGGTCCGCAGCTGGTCGGCTTGGTGAGACCACAGAGCGCCCACTCCGCCCGGGGTGCGCGGGAGTTCGCCGAACAGAGCTTCCGGGTCAGTCGCACCAGCCACCGGCTCAGCCCGGCGCCGGAAGCGCGGCCGCAGGCGGCTGGGGTCCTCGTTCGTCGTCACAGCCGTAGTCTCTCGCACCGCACAACCGCAACCGAATGGGACGGATGCTGCTGAGCTTGCCTCGCCAGGGGGTGTGAGGCCCCGTCAGACCCTGGGCAGGGAAGATGGCTCAGCATTCATCAGTTCGAATACGAGCGTGCGGCCGCATGCCCGCTCGGCCGACGTAGTACTCCCACTTCGCTCCTCGGCCGTTCGTGGCTCTCCATGTCCCGTCGCGAGACCGTCGCCGGATCGGGCGGCTCGACGGTCTCGTCGCTCGGTTCCATCTCGGGAGACGGTCCGTGAATCTCGCTGCCGGGGTCGAGGTCTCGGAGCCAGTCTCGCGATACCGCTGCTTCAACGCGACCGGTCAACAGCTCGACCGCCAGCAGCATCACGAGCGACGGACACGCCGCCATTGTCACCTGCAGCACGCCCAGATCCGGCGATGAGCAGATGTTCGCCACCCACTACAGGCAGATACCGAACACGAGCGCCAGCTGCGCTACCCACCGGCTCGACGGGCGCCCGCTGCGGCGGGTCTTCCACAGCTCGACGGTCGCGATCGTCACCAAGCCGTCCACCAGCAGCGGCCAGATCGAGGCGGTCACGCCATCCGAGCCGAAACGGAATGCGAACTCACGTCCGTGATGGTAGGAGGCATACGCCGCGCCGAGTGCGACCAGACCGGTGCAGATGCACTGGATGGATGGAGCAAGGTCCTGAGCAAGCCACTCCGTGCGTCGCCCCACGGCCGCACCGCCGCATCAAACCTGCTCTAACAGCCGTCTCGCCCCGGCGAACGGGGCTGCTGTAGACGGCCTGGACCAGGCGACACCGCCTGACAGTTGCGAGCCCGAGGGGAGCCCGAGAGCGCACGGACGCGACGGTAGACCGCGTCACGGGCCGGCACCGCTGCCACGCTGCGACCGAGGAAACGACCTTGCCCGGCATCACTCGACACGATCCGAAACCTCAAGATCACCACTCTTAACCAGCGGGTTCGGGGTTCGAGTCCCTGATGGCGCACACCCCACCACCCCAGGTTCGATCTCATCGGCCTGGGGTTTTGTGGTATTCGGGATTCTTCCGTTTCCGCTCCGTCCATTGTGGTCGGTCGGGAGCCGGAGAGCGCGCGCCTGGTGCGACGGCTTTCCGGGATGATCCCAGCCACCTTCAGGGGAAGCCGCCAGCGAGCCCCTCACCACCTTGCCGATCGGCTCCGGCTCGGGCGCGACACCGGTGACCCCTCACGAAACGGGCCCGGCGGGGTGGCGGAGGCCGTCCATCAGGAGGTTCAGCAGGCGGCCGGCCTGGGCTTCGTGCTGGGGTCCTGGGGCCACCGTGAAGATGCCGATCAGGGAGGCCGCTACGTCTTCGGCGGCGACGTCGGAGCGGAGGTCGCCCGATGCGTGGCCGGCGTCGAGGATCGTCGTGATGGCTCGCAGCAGTTCGGCCCGGGTCTGGGCGTGGGCGATCTCGCCGGACTCGATCATCGCGAGCAGGGTTTCGAGCATGCCGTTCTTGGCCGCGATCCAGTGCCCGAACAGGTCCATCCAGCGCCGCATCGCCGCGGCCGGTGGCAGCTGGTCGAGCAGGTCGTGGGCGCCGGTCGTCAGGCGCGCGACCTGGTCGCGGTAGATCGCGTCGACCATGGACTCGCGGGTCGGGAAGTGCCGGTAGAGCGTGGCGATGCCGACCCCGGCTTCGCGGGCGATCGCCCGCATCGACGGCTCGGTGCCGGCCGACACGAACAGGCGGGTCGCCACCGCGAGCAGCTGGTCGCGGTTGCGGGTGGCGTCCGCGCGGGGCGCACGCGTCTCTGCCTCAGCCAAAACGGAACACGCTCCGGTTGTGTTAAGGTCATCGGGTAAACGGAGCATAGTCCGTTTCCCTTGATCCCAGGAGCAACGCGCACATGCTGCAACACCAGAGCAGAGCGGTCCGGCTCGACGCGTTCGGCGGCCCCGAGGTACTCGACGTCCGGGAGGTGTCCGCGCCGCAAGCCGGGCCGGGGCAGCTCCGCGTGCGGGTCACCGCGGCGGGCCTGAACCCGATGGACTGGATCATGACCGCCGACGCGGACACCGCCGCGCGGTTCGGCTTGAGCCTCCCCGCCGGATTCGGGACCGACTACGCGGGCGTGGTCGACCAGGTCGGCGACGGGGTGACCGGCTTCGCACCCGGCGACCGGGTGTTCGGGAGCGCCCTGTCCCGCGCGGTCGCCGACTTCGTGGTGATCGACGCGGCCGGCGCAGTCGCGGCGAACGAGGCCCACCCCACCCCCGGCGGCGTCGACGACCGCACCGCCGCCACCCTCGCGATCGCCGGCCGCACGGCGTCCGCCGCCCTCGCCGTGGTCGCCCCGGGCCCGGACGACACCGTGCTGATCGGCGGCGCGGCGGGCGGGGTGGGGGTGTTCGCCGTGCAGCTGGCCCGGATCGCCGGAGCGCGCGTGCTCGGGACGGGCTCGGCGAGCTCGGCCGGCTTCCTGCGCGACCTCGGAGCCGAGCCGGTCCCCTACGGCGACGGCCTGGCCGGCCGGGTCCGCGCCCTCGGTGTCACCGCCGCCATCGACCTGCACGGAACCGAGACAGTGCACGCCGCGCGGGAACTCGGCGTCCCGGACGACCGCATCTGCACCATCGCCACCAAGGTCGACGGCGTGCCGGCGGCCAACGGCGCGAATGCCCCTTCCGGCGCCCTGGAAGAGCTCGCCGGCTTGGTCGCGGCCGGGCGGCTCCGGGTACCGATCGCGGCGAGCTTCCCGATCGAGCGGATCCGCCGCGCGGTCGAACTCCAAGCCGGCCGGCACGTGCACGGCAAGGTCGTCATCGACCTCTCGGCGACGGCAGACGGCGACGTTTGAGATCGACGCCGGCCCGAAAGCACGGCGGAAATTCGCCTGGGGTCGGGCGACTTGGCGCGTCCGGGTGAATCCTTCGTGCCACCTCGGCTGCCACCCGGGGTTCTTCGGTTCGCGTGTCGAAAGTCGGCCGAAACTCTTTGTCCGGTCCGGAAGGGGCGTGTTCTGCTGCTCGCGTTGAGTGAACGTCATCGTCCAGGTCACCGGTGACCTTGGTTCCCGGGGTCTTTTGGGCGTGCCCGGAAGGAGACCACGGATGGCAAGCAGTTCTTCGCAACCGCGGGGCACGCGGTGGTGGCGAGCACCCGCGACCCGCGCGCTGGCGGCCGCGGCCACCGTCGCCGCGGCGGCCGCTGTTCTGGTGATCGCTCCCGGAGCCGATGCCGCGGCCGGCACCCTCGGCGCCGCGGCCGCGCAGTCCGGGCGGTACTTCGGGACCGCCATCGCCGCGAGCAGGCTCGGCGACTCGGCCTACACCACGATCGCCGCGCGCGAATTCACCATGGTGACGCCCGAGAACGAGATGAAGCCCGATGCGACCGAGCCCAACCAGAACCAGTTCAACTTCTCTTCCGGCGACCAGGTCTACAACTGGGCCGTCAGTCACGGCGCGAAGGTCCGCGGCCACACGCTGGCCTGGCACTCCCAGCAGCCGGGCTGGATGCAGAGCATGAGCGGCAGTGCGCTGCGCAGCGCGATGATCAACCACATCCAGAAGGTCTTGGCGCACTACCAAGGCAAACTCGCCTACTGGGACGTCGTCAACGAGGCCTTCAACGAAGACGGCAGCCGCCGGTCGTCGAACCTGCAGGGCACCGGCAACGACTGGATCGAGGTCGCCTTCAAGACCGCGCGCGCGGCCGACTCGTCGACCAAGCTCTGCTACAACGACTACAACATCGACAACTGGAACTACGCCAAGACCCAGGGCGTCTACAACATGGTGCGGGACTTCAAGTCCCGTGGCGTGCCGATCGACTGCGTCGGCCTGCAGGGCCACTTCACCGGCGGCAGCTCGGTCCCGAGCAGCCTGCAGACGACGATCTCCAGCTTCGCCGCGCTCGGCGTCGACGTGGCGCTCACCGAGGTCGACGTCACCAACGCGTCCACGTCGCAGTACGCCGCGCTGACGCAGGCGTGCATGAACGTCGCGCGCTGCGTCGGCATCACCGTGTGGGGCGTGCGGGACAGCGACTCCTGGCGCTCCAGTGAGAGCCCGCTTCTGTTCGACGGCAACGGAAACAAGAAGGCGGCGTACAACTCGGTGCTGAACGTCCTCAACTCCGGCGGCGGCACGACCACCACACCGACGACCACACCGACGAACCCCACCACGACACCGACGACACCCGGCGGTGGCAGCTGCACGGCGACGCTTTCGGCCGGGCAGCAGTGGAACGACCGGTACAACCTCAACGTCTCGGTCAGCGGCGCCAGTTCGTGGACGGTCACCATGACCGTGCCGAGCCCGGCCCGGATCAGTGCCACCTGGAACATCAACGCGACGTGGCCCAGCAGCCAGGTCCTCATCGCGACGCCCAACGGGAACGGCAACAACTGGGGCGTCACCATCATGCACAACGGGAACTGGAACTGGCCCACGGTCAGCTGCAGCACTTCGTGAGCCCTTGTCCCCCGGGCGAACTAACGGATCTGCTCGCTCCGGGGTGACGTCTTCGCGGCCCGCTGCTCGCCACCTTCTTCGCGAGCGGCGGGCCGCACGGGCCCGCGCGAGTGGATGGGCGCCGGTGACCAGCGGATCCGGCGCCGGAACGGCCGAGGATCCCGGGCGCTTTCCCGCCGAGGCGCCCGGAAGGGGCCCGGTCTCGCTAGGCTTCCCGGCATGCCGACGCTGGGACGTCTCCGGAACCGCTGGGCGCGCGTGACTCCGGCGGCCCGGGACCGGGCGCTTTGTCCGGCCGGGGCGGAGGAAGAGCGGATCCGCCGGGCCCCTCGGGAGGTCGAGGTACTGGAGCTCGACCCGCGGGACCGCGTCCAGGCCTGCCGCACCGGGCTGGCCGGCGCCGCGGGGTGACGGGGTTGTCCCTTTCCACGAGACTGCCGCCGAGCACGAATGCCGGGCCCGCACGGGACGTGCCGCCCGTACGCCCGCGACGGTGGCCGCCGGCGCTCGTCGTGGCCGCGCTGCTCGCGCAGATGGCGGTCGCGATGCTCGCCACGGCCGTGGCGCAGTCCCCGACGATCGACGAGCCGGTCTACGTCGGGACGTCGGTGGTCTACCTGCAGCAGCACAGCCTGCGCTACAACCCCGAGCACCCGCCCCTGGGCAAGCTGCTCATCGGGGCCGGCCTGGCCTTCGCCGACGTCCACCTCGACCCCGCGTTCACCGGCGACCAGACGCAGCTCGGCCGGCACGTGCTGTACGAGTCGGGCAACGACCCGGGACGGCTGCTGCTCCTGGCAAGGCTGCCGGTGATCGTTCTGACCTTGCTCTTCGGCCTGGTCGTCTTCCTCTTCGCGCGCGACCTGACCGGCTCGGCCGGCGGGGTGACGGCGCTCGCGCTGTACGCGTTCTCCCCCGACCTCATCGCGCACGGCTCACTGGCCACGCTCGACGTGCCGGTCGCCGGGTTCGTGCTGACGTCGGCCTGGCTGCTCTGGCGGGCCCGGGACCGTCCGGCCCGGTACCTCCCCCTCGCGGGCCTCGCCCTGGGAGCGGCCGTCGCCACGAAGATGAGCGCGCTGGCCGCGGTACCGGTGCTCCTGGGCTTGGTCGTGGTGTCCGTGGGGCACCACCGAGGTCCACAAAGGACACTCCGGCGGCTCGGCTTCGGCGTGGCGGCGGCGGTCGCGGTGGCCGTGATCGCGATCGCCGTGGTGTGGGCCGCCTACCTCGTCGTGGACCCGCGCCTGCGCTGGGCGGCACCGCCCGCGCTCCACGGCCCGCGCGCGCTCGTCGACTGGCTGCCGCTGCCGCGGCCGTACCTCGACGGGATGCGCGTCCAGTTCGGCTTCGAAGACCAGGTCTGGAGCACTTTCCTGCTCGGCCGGTACCACGCCGGCCCGGTCTGGTACTACCTCCCGGCCGCGCTGCTGGTGAAACTGCCGCTGGGCGCCCTGGCCCTCGGGATCGCCGGCGCCGTCGCGCTGGTGGCGGTGCGCCGGCTGCGCCCGGCGGCGGCCTACGTCCTCCTGCCCGCGGCCGTGCTGCTCGCCGCGGCCATGACCAGCGCGCGCGACCTCGGCGTCCGGTACGCGCTTTTCGTGCCGATGTTCCTGGCGGTCGCGGCGGCGGGTCTCGTCGTCGTCCGCCCGCGGTGGGTGCACGTCGCGGTGGCGGTCTTGGCCGGTTACGCGGCGGTCAGCTCGCTGCGGACGTTCCCATACTACCTGCCCTACTCCAACGAGGCGTTCGGCGGGCCGGCGCGGACCCACCTGCGCCTGCACGATTCGAACGTCGACTGGGGCCAGGACCTCGGCCGGCTGGCGCAGCGCTACCGCGGGCAGCGGATCTGGCTCGTCTACAAGGGAAGCGGCGTGCCGTCCGCGTACGGCCTCGACGCCGCCGACCCGCGCACGGTGCCCCCGGACGACGTGCGCGGCCTCCTCGCCGTGTCGGACTCGGCGATCGCCAAGGCGGACGACCGCCTGACGGCGCTGCTCTCCGGCAGCACACCGGTCGACGACGTCGGCCACTCCATCACGGTCTACCGCCGGCCGTAGCGGCGCGGACGTTGCTCAGGGAAGCGTTTGCGCGCCGATGACCGACAGCATCTGCAGCTTCTCGTGGCTCTCGCTGCCGGGGATGGCGGTGTAGACCATCAGCGAATGGGCCTGCCCCGGGTCCACCAGGCGCTGGCAGGTCAGCTCCAGCGCGCCGACTTCGGGGTGCACGAAGTGCTTGACGTCGTGGGGGCGGATCCCGATCTCGTGGTCGTCCCAGACGCGCCGGAACTCCTCGCTCGACTCCAGCAGCAGGCCGGCCAGGTGCGCGGCCCGGGATTCGGGGCCGCGGAGGGTGACCATTTCGCGCAGGCCGGCCACGTACATCCGGGTGAGGAACGCGTGCTCGTGCGGCGCGTAGAGCCGCCGGGCGGCGGGGTCGGTGAACCACCGGTAGCCCGAACTGCGGGCCGGCCCGGTGTACCGCGTGGTGTCGCCCAGGAGCGCGACGCCCATCGGGGACTGCCGCAGGGTCTCGCCGAGCTCGGTGATGATCTCCGCGGGAGTGTCGGACAGGCGGTCGAGCACCCGGAGCAGGCCGGGGCTGATGTGCTCGCTCGCCGCACCCCGCGGCGGCGGGTTGTGCCCGGCGAGGCGGAACAGGTGGTCGCGTTCGTCGATCGACAGGTGCAGCCCCTGGGCGATCGAGGCGAGCATCCGCTCGGACGGGTGCGGCCCGCGCTCCCGCTCGAGCCGCGAGTAGTAGTCCGGGGACATGTGGCACAGCGCCGCGACCTCCTCGCGCCGCAGCCCGTCGGTCCGGCGGCGGGGCCCGCGCGGCAGGCCGACGTCTTCGGGTTGCAGCGCCGCGCGCCGATTGCGGAGGAACTCCGCGAGCCCGATGCGGTCGATCACCCTGCCCCCTTTCCGGGTCCTGCCTCGTTTCTACCGGCGGCCGGCACCGGGAGCCACGACTCGCCGATCCCCCTCTCCGGACCCGTAAGGGTGATCTTGGCGAGCCTGTGATCGGGAAGTCCTGGATAGCGCCGCGCCGTCGGCCGAGGATCGGGGACACGACCACTCGGAGGAGCCGGATCCATGCCACGCAAGCAGATCGACATCGACGTCCCGGACCTGACCGGGCAGCGCGCCGTCGTCACCGGCGCCAGCGACGGGATGGGGCTGGGGATCGCCACCCGGCTGGCCGCGGCCGGCGCGGAGGTGATCCTGCCCGTCCGCAACCCGCGCAAGGGCGAAGCCGCCCTCGGCAGCATCAGGCAGGCCGCTCCCGGCGCCGACGTCTCGCTGCGCAGCCTCGACCTCTCGTCGCTGGAGTCCGTCACCGCCCTGGGCGCGACGCTGCGCGACGAGGGCCGCCCGATCCACCTGCTGATCAACAACGCCGGGGTGATGACGCCGCCGGACCGGCAGACCACGGCCGAAGGCTTCGAGCTGCAGTTCGGCACCAACCACCTCGGCCACTTCGCGCTGGTCGCCGGGCTCCTCCCGCTGCTGCGCGCCGGCCGCGCCCGGGTCACTTCGCAGATCAGCATCGCCGCCCGCGGCGGCGAGATCAACTGGGCCGACCTGAACTGGGAACGCGGCTACGACGGCATGCGCGCCTACCGCCAGTCCAAGATCGCGTTCGGCCTCTTCGGGCTCGAACTCCAGCGGCGCAGCGAGGCCGCGGGCTGGGGCATCACCAGCACCCTTTCGCACCCCGGCGTCGCGCCCACCAGCCTCCTGGCCGCCCGCCCCGAGCTGGGCCGGGGCAAGGACACTCCGCAGGTCCGGCTGATCCGGGCGCTCTCGGCCCGCGGGATCCTGGTGGGCACCGTCGAGACCGCGAAGCTGCCCGCCCTGCTGGCCGCGACCGACCCCGAGCCCGCCCCCTTCTACGGCCCCAGCGGCCCCGGCGGCTTGGGCGGCCCGCCCGCCGCGCAGAGCCTGTACCGGCCGTTGCGTGACGCGGACGAGGCCCAGCGCGTCTGGCAGACCTCCGAGCGGCTCACCGGAGCCGCGTTCGCCCTGAACCCGTGAGTCCGAGGAACGCGGAGTACCGCCTCGACGGCGGACATCATGCCGCCCTCTCGTCGAACGGCATCGCGTAGGAAGGCGGGCGGACCCGCACCGCGAGCCGCAGGGTCAGGCGGATCCGGGTGGACCGCGGCAGGTCCACCCGCAGCCACGGGCCGTCGACGTCGATCGAGCCGTGCGTCACGACCGGTTCGCGGTGGCCGTAGTCGTAGAGGCCGCCCAGCCACGACGGGTCGTCGCACCGGGTGTAGCCCGCCGTGCGGATGTGGTGCTCGGCGAACGCTCCCGCTTGGACGAGCACCGACCGCGGCCGCTCCGGGTCCAGGTTGACCAGCTCGACCAGTGTCGCCTCGGGATCGATCGCGGACACCAGCGCCGCCACCGACGGGGGCAGGCCGGGCCGGCGCGCGTCCGCGTCGTAGTAGCGGACGCGGGCCTGCTGCAGCCCGCCGTTGTAGACGACCTGCGGACCGCCCCAGGTGAGCTGGACCAGCGCCTCGGTCACCACGGGGTTGGACTGCTGCCACAGGTGGATGTCGGCCTCGGGCACGGGACGGCCGCGGTGGCGTTCCATCCGGGCCAGCCGGTGCCGGACCTGCGCCTGGGCGGCGGCCAGGATCCGCTCCGGGTAGTCCGGGTTGTCCCCGGCGAGGTAGGCGAACCACGGCTGTTCGTGCCCGGCCTCCTCCTTGCTGCGGAACGGAACCACGGTCCGCCAGTCGTGGCCGTCCGCCGCGCGCAGCCGGTCGAGGCGCTCCCGGTCCGCCGGCGCGCCCGAGTGGTGCCACAGCGCGACCGGGACGCCCATGAGCATCGGGTTGTAGTCGAACCAGCCCCGGTCGTCGTAGCGGAAGGGGACGTGCAGCGCCGGGGTGTCCACGTCTTCGCGCAGCTGGGCCGTCCACTTGGAAGCGAGGCTCGAGTCCGCTTCGGTGAACGCCATGACCTTGCCGTGCGCGATCACTTCGTCCAGCGCCGGGCGGACGAGATCGGTGAAGGTGTCGTCGCCGGTGGCGAGCGCGGCGGAGAGGGCCGCGACGACGGCCGCGTGCCCGACGCTGTACCAGCCGTGCGGCCAGGACCAGCCGTAGTGGCCGCCGTACCAGCGGCCGTCCAGCAGCCCGCCGACGGTCCCGTCGGGGGCGACGTTGTCCGGGAGGATGCCGTTGTTGGCCGCCGCGCGGTCCCGCCACGCGCCGACGTACTCGGCGAGCCAGTCGCGGTAGCGCTCGTCGCCGGACAGCAGCACCGCGTTGAACACGAGCCCGGCCGCGGCCAGGTTGACCGCGGTGTCCCCGACGCCGATCCGCCGTCGCATCTCCTCGCCCAGACGGGGATCGCGGTCCCGCGGCGGTTCCCCGGCGTCCGGGGGCACCAGCCATTCCAGCGGGAAGCCGTACATCGCGGCCTCGGCGGGCAGCCACGGGTAGGAGTCGCCGTCGAAGAGCCCTTCGCGCGCCGGATCGCTGCCGTTGTGGGGACGGCGGATGATGCGGTGCGCGGGGTCGTAGTTGCCGTGGGCCGGGTCGACGTAGAGCTCCGCGAACCGCAGCGCCCGCCCGCGCCACCGCTCGGGCGCCGCCATGCACAGGAAGTACAGCAGCAGCAGGCTTTCGCCTTGGTGGAACCAGTCGTAGCCGCGTTCGTACTCGCCCGCCAGCATGCCCAGCCCGGTCAGCTGCCGGGTGACGCCTTCCCAGTGCCGCTCCGACTCGGCGAGCAGGTCGTCGGCGCCGCCGAGCAGGTAGAGCTGGGGCCAGTTGAAGAACGTCTCGTAGAAGTCGTCGACGCCGTCGCGGGAGGTCAGCCGGTCTTCGTAGGCCAGACGGCCGTCCGGGCCGGTGAAGTCGCGGGAGAACCGCCGCCACGCGCGGTCCAACAGCGCGAAGAGTTCTCGTTGGGCGATCGCCCAGCCCGGCGGTTCGAGCAGGGGGACCGAGGCCGTGATGTGGGGGTGCACGCTACTCCTTGGTCGCGCCGGCCAGCATCCCGGCGACCAGGAAGCGCTGGGAGAACAGGAAAACGACGAGCACCGGGGTGATCGCCAGCAGCGTCGCCAGCGCGAGCTCCGGCCGCTCCACCGCCGCGGTGCCGACCGTCGGGTTGAACTGCGGCACCGAGTTCAGCAACGTGCCCAGCCCCACCTGCACCGGGAACTGGTCGCTCTGCGGCAGCAGGACGTAGGGCAGGAAGTAGTTCGTCCAGTTGGCCACGAAGCTGAAGAACCCGACGAGCGCGACGATCGGCGCGGCCAGCGGCAGGGCGACGTGGCGGAACACGCCGAACTGCGTGCAGCCGTCGAGCTTCGCCGCGTCGATCAGGTCGCGGGGCACCGCGGTCGTGAAGTAGATGTAGGTCAGGTACACGCCGAACGGGTAGAACGCGTACGGCAGGACGACCGACCACATCGAACCGATCAGCCGCACCGCGTTGAGCTCGAGGAACAGCGGCACGACGAGGGTCGCGTTCGGCATCAGCATCACGACCAGCGTCGCGACCAGCAACGTCTTCCGGCCGCGGAACTCGGTCATCGCGAGCGCGTAGCCGGCCGGGATCGCCACGCACAACGTGATCGCCAAGGCCACGAACGAATACAGGGCGGAATTGCCCAGCCAGAGGAAGATCGCGTTGTCCTGGAAGGACGTCAGCGCGGTCCAGTTGTCCGCCAGCGCCCGCCACGACCCGAACGACAGCGGGTTGCCGTGCACGAGCTGGTCGTCGGTCTTCGTCGCCGCCAGCACGAGCCACAGCACCGGCAGCACGAAGAAGACGAGGAACAGCACCAGAACCAGCGCCGAAACCGGGTTCGGCAGCTTCCGGCTGCGGCGCACCGAACGCACGCGGGCCACGGCCTCGGGTGCCCGGACGGCGGTGTCAGCCGGCATCGAAGAACCCCGATCGTGCGACGAACACGCCCGCGACCACCAGCCCGACCAGCAGCAGCTCCACCGAGATGGCCGCGGCGGTGTTCACGTTGTCGTTCTGGAAGGCGAAGTCGTAGGAGAGCTGGTTGAGCGAGTAGTCCCGCCCGGCGACACCGACGCTCGCCTGGGACAGCAGCTGCGGTTCGACGAACAGCTGCGTCCCGCCGGCGAACGCCAGGATCACCATGTAGACGATCCACTTGCGCAGCAACGGGATCTGGATGCGCCAGGCCGTCTGCCACGGGCCGGCGCCGTCGATCCGGGCTGCCTCCAGCAGATCGGGTGAGATGTTGTTCAGCGCACCGTACATCACCACGATCCAGCCGCCCGCCCCGGTCCAGAACGCGATCAGCGTGAACAGGACCGGGAGGTGGCCCGGCGCGACGACCTGGCCGAAGGTGTCGAACCCGGCCACGCGCAGCAGCCCGCTCACGGGGCTCACCGCCGGGTCCAACAGGAACAGCCACACCATGACGCTCGCGGCCCCGGCCAGCGCGCCGGGGATGTAGTAGAGGAAGCGCAGCGTCTTGCCGACGGCGTCCGCGGTCAGCCGGTGCAGCAGCAGCGCCAGCCCGACCACGAACACCACCAGCGACACGAGCCAGCACAGCAGGTAGAGCGCCACGTGCCCGACGGCGGCGAAGTACCGGAAGTCGGTGGCGGCCCGGACGAAGTTGCTCAGGCCGGCGAAGTGGTCGCCCGCGTCGGTGAAGGCGAAGTACACGGCGTACACCGTGGGGATGACGCCGAACGCGATCAGCAGGACGACGTAGGCCGCGACGAACAGGTGCCCGGACCCCCGCCGCGCGGTGGTCACCGGCTGACCTCGTACCCGTTGGACTGCGCGTAGTTCGTGATCGCGGTCTGCCATTCGGGCAGCATCGAGACGATCGACTTGCCCGCGGTCAGCCCCGGCGTGAGGGTCGCGGCCCAGATCGCCTCCTGGCTGAACTGCCCGTACCCCCACCCGCGCCACACCTGCGGGGCGGCCGCCTGGAGCGGCGCCGCGACGTCGTTGGCGTAGTACTTGCCGGAGGACTGCTTGGCCAGCCACGTCTTCGCCGCCGCCGCGTACGCGGGGTACCCCGGCGCCACCTGGCCCTGGTAGTCGTCCGCGGTGGTGACCCAGGTGAGGAAGTCGGTGGCGTCCTTGAGGTTGGCGCTGTGCGCGGACAGCAGCCAGGTGCCGCCGCCGACGTTGCCCACCGACGGTTCCGGGTCGCCGGCCCACTGCGGCATCGGCGCGACGGCGATCCGGCCGGCCGGCGTCTTCAGCGACTCCTGGAACACCGAGCCGCCGAACCAGGACGGCCCGGGCAGCATGAGGATCTTGTCCGCGGCGTTCTTGGCGAAGTCGGAGCTGAACACGCTGCCGGTCGACATCGTCTTGTTCTTGACGAGGGTGTCGAGCAGGGCCGCCATCCGCGTGCAGTTCGGGCTCGTGGTGTTCACCCTGACCGCCTTGGGGCCGGTGATCTCGTTGGCACCGCACTTGCTCGCCCAGAGGTAGATCTCCGGGGCGAAGCTGTCGCCGGCCGCGCCGACGAGGTACCCCGGGTGCTCGGCCGCGACGCGCTCGCCGAGCGCTTGGTACTCCTCCCAGGTCTTGGGGACCTGGTAACCCCAGGACCGCATCAAGGACGCGTCGTACCAGAGGACGGTCTGCGCCAGGTCGTTGCGCAGGCAGTACAGCGTGCCGTCGACCGTGCAGGGGTCGTTCGCGCCGGCGGTCCAGCCCTTCAGCGTGGCGTCCGGGATCTGACCCTTGTCGAGCGGCGCCGTGAACCCCGCCTGCACCGCCCACGCCGTCTCGTTGTTCTGCGAGCTGAACACGACGTCCGGCCAGCCGCTGCGGGTCCGGTTGAACAGGCCCACCTTGGTCTGCAGGTAGTTCGAGCCGTTGGCGTCGCCGTCGTAGGTGACGATGTCCAGCTGCACCGCGGGGTGCTGCTTCTGGTACAGCTGCGCCGCGGGCAGCCGCGTCGAGTCGACCCAGACGGTGATCTTCCCGCCGGTCTGCGGCGCCGGCTGGAACCCGCCTTGAGCGCCGCCACTGCCGCCGTTCCCGCAGGCCGTGACCGCCGCGAGAACGGCCACCACACCGAGGACCAGCCGGAGGGCTCCGGCGGCGCGCGCATGACCTGTCATGAGGTACCCCACTTCGTCGTGGCTGCCGATATGTGTCAGACACATATCGGCGTCGGCGGCCCTATCACAGTCCTTCCACGCGCGTCAGTCAAGGGTCGGCGGCAAATGAGTCGTACACATTTGAGGTCGAGGACCGCGGATGTATCGTCTCCACACGGACGGTTACCCCAGCACGAAGGAGGCCAGTGGGTGGTCGACATGCCCGCACCGAGCGAGCCCGAGCCGGTCCCGTACCGGCCGGGCTACGAACTCGTCGCCGAACAGGTCCTCCAGCTGATCGCCGACCTCGAACTGCGGCCCGGGGACCGGATGCCGACGGAGAACGAGCTGGCCACACGGCTGGGCACGTCGCGCACCGTGGTGCGCGAGGCGATCAAGATCCTGTCCGCGCTCGGCCGCGTCCGCGCGCAGAAGGGCCGCGGGCTGTACGTGGCCGACGACGAGGGCATGCTCGGCTCGGCCCGCTGGTCGGGGTACTTCCTGCCGACCGACCTCGACCACGTCTACATGCTGTTCGAGTTCCGCCGCGTCCAGGAGATGACCGCCAGCCGGCTGGCCGCGACCCGCGCCACCCCGGTCGAACTGCGGGCGATCGAGACGGCCGCGGAAACCTGCCGCGAAGGCCACCTGACGAAGCAGGCGGCGCTGTTCGACCGCGGCGACGAAGACTTCCACCTCGGCATCGCGACCGCGTCCCACAACCAGTTCCTCTTCGCCGCGGTCCGCGAAGCCCGCCGGCTGCAGCGCCAGTCCAGCACGATCGGCCTGCACGGCACGGTCGGCGGCCACGCGGCGGAGGCGATCGAGGAGCACGCGGCGATCTACGCGGCCATCCGCGACGGCGACCCGGAAGCGGCCGCCGAAGCCGCGGCGGTCCACCTCGACAACACGCTCGAGGACTACCGCCGCGAAATCCAGCGTCGGGTGTTCGGCTAGCCCGATGTGGCCGCGTCGAAGACCGGCTTGGGCACCGAAACCTGGTTCAGCCCCCAGCGGGACATGATCCCGACGTACGTGCCGTCTTCGAACAGCTCCTCGAAGACCTTCTGCAGCACCGGCCCCAGTTTCGAGGACTTGGGGACGTACAGCGCGAGGTTGTCCTTGGTCGCCCCCCGCGCTTCGGTCTGGGTGACGTACCGGTTCCCGCCCTGCCGGTGCGTGACGTCGATCGCGGCGGCTTCGGTCATCCCCGCGGCGTCCGCGCGGCCCGAGCGGGTCGCCAGGAGCGTGGCGTCGGTGTCATCGAGCCCGACGGTCTGCGTGGCCGGGCGCTTGTTCTGCGTGCAGAACCGCGAAAGCTTGTTCAGCTGCTCTTCGACGACGCTGGCGGTCACCACGGCGACGCGCTTGCCGCAGAGGTCTTCGGCCTTGGCGATCCCGGCGGTCGAATCGGTGGGGAACACGTAGGCCGTGCGGGTGGTCATCCAGGTGATCGTGTCGAACTGCTTCTCGCGCTCGGCCGTCGCCTTGACCGGGCCGTTGAACGCGTCGTACCGGTTGCTCAGCATGCCCTGCAGCGCGGCCGGCAACCCGGCGACGACGACGGTCTGGGTCTTCACGCCGAGCACCTGCCCGATCGCGGCCTGGAAGTCGGCGTCGATCCCGGTGACCGACCCGTCCGGCGCGACGGTGCGGTACGGCGGGTGCGCATCACCGGCGAACCGCAGCACCCCGGCGTCCTTGACGGCCTGCGGCAGCGCGTCACGCAGGGACTGCACCACCGCGAGGTTGGTCGCGGTGGCCAGGACCGCGGAATCGGTGCCCACGGTGCACCCGGCGACGGCCGTCCCGATGACCGCCCCGGCGAGGATCATGCTTCGGCTTCTTCGACGAAGAGAGGATCGCATAGCGCTTCTTCCTTGACCGAGGTCACTGCGTGAAGAATTGGTTGCCAGAACGGCGGCGATCGTTACACAAACTGTCACCTGTTTCAACCCGCGTGTCCGCCCCTTCGTCAGGTTGATCATTTCCAGGTTGCTTTCAGCTGGCGCTTGTTCACGATGGAACGCGACTACTCGCGTACCGGTCGCACGGATAAATGCAGGCGACGGGCTCGCGGACGACCGCGGCGGATCCGGGCGTTCCCGACCGCCGGGTGCCGAACCGCACCAGGCCCGGCGGCCGCTCACGGGAGAACTCTTCGAACCGGGGCAGCCGGACCGGCACTTCCCCGATCCGGTCCGCCCGGCTACAGTGCTGACCTAGTGGGAGCGCTCCCAGCACTTTCGGTTTCGGCGATGTCGTTCGAAGGAGAAGGTGCATGCGAAGCAGAACAGTGGCAGCCGGAGCGCTGGCCGCACTGGCCGCGACCGGGGTCGTCGCCACGACCACCTGGGCGGGTGCACAGGCCGCCGAGTCGGCGTACTACACCGACCCGGGCACCAACGCGGCCAAGTGGGTGGCGGCGAACCCGAGCGACTCGCGCGCCGCGGTGATCCGCGACCGCATCGCCGCGGTACCGCAGGCGAGGTGGTTCACCACCACGAACACGTCGACGGTGCGCGGTGAAGTGGACGCCTACACCGCAGCCGCGGCCGCCGCGGGGAAGATCCCGATCCTGGTCGTCTACGACATCCCCAACCGCGACTGCGGGGGTGCCAGCGGCGGCGGCGCACCCTCGCACGACGCCTACCGCGCCTGGGTCGACCAGGTGGCGGCCGGCCTGGCCGGCCGGCCCGCGGCGATCGTGCTCGAACCCGACGTGCTCGCGCTCATGACGAACTGCCAGAGCGCCGACCAGCAGAGCCAGACCACCGCGTCGCTCGCGTACGCGGGCAAACGGCTCAAAGCCGGCTCGTCCCAGGCGAAGGTGTACTTCGACATCGGCCACTCCGCCTGGCTTTCGCCCGGCGACGCCGCCGCCCGGCTGCGGGCCGCGGACGTTTCGAACAGCGCCGACGGCATCTCCACCAACGTGTCCAACTACCGCGCGACCGGCGACGAAGTCGCCTACGACAAAGCGGTCCTCGACCAGGTCGGCGACTCGCGGCTGAAGGCCGTCGTCGACACGAGCCGCAACGGCAACGGGCCGCAGGGCAGCGAGTGGTGCGACCCCGCCGGGCGCGCGATCGGCACCCCGAGCACCGACCGCACCGGCGACGGGCGGATCGCCGCCTTCCTCTGGGTCAAGCCGCCGGGTGAGGCGGACGGCTGCCTCGCCGCGGCCGGCCAGTTCGTCCCGCAGCGGGCCTACGACCTCGCCGTCGCGGCCGGTCCGGTGCCGACCGGCACGACTCCCACCAGCACTCCGCCGACCAGCACGACCCCGCAGCCGTCCGGCGGCTGCAAGGTCACGCAGCGGGTGGTCAGCACCTGGTCGACCGGCTACACCGGCGAGATCGTCATCGAAAACGACGGAGCGCCGGTCGACCACTGGACGCTCACCTTCTCCGCGCCGGGCGTGACCGTCAGCCAAGGCTGGAACGGAACCTGGACCGACACCGGCGACGTCGTCGAGGTCGCCAGCGCGGCGTGGAACGGCGCGCTCGGCACCGGCGCGACCACGACGATCGGCTACAACGCGAACTACTCCGGCAGCGCACCGCCCTTCCGGTCGGCGACCCTCAACGGCACCGCCTGCGCCTGACGCGGACTTCGAGCGGACAAGGAGGAATTCCTCATGGACAACGGAAAAACCAGCCGCCGGCGCCGGTTCCTGATCGCCGCGCTCACCGCCGCGGCGACCGTCACGGTGCCACTGACGCTGGGGGCCGGCGCGGCCCGGGCCGACGTCACCGGCGCCCTGCGCGGTGCCGGCTCGGGCCGGTGCCTGGACGTGGCGAACGCCGGCCAGACCGACGGTGCCGCCCTGCAGATCTACGACTGCTCGGGCGGCGCGAACCAGCAGTGGACGGCGACGGACGCCGGCGAGCTGAGGGTGTACGGCGGCAAGTGCCTGGACGTCCCCGGCAGCGCGACCACCGCCGGGACGCGGCTGCAGATCTGGACCTGTCACGGCGGGGCCAACCAGCAGTGGCGGGTGAACTCCGACGGGACCGTCGTCGGCGTGCAGTCCGGGCTCTGCCTGGACGTCGTCGGCGCCGGCACGGCCAACGGCACCGCGGTGGAGATCTGGACGTGCCACGGCGGCAGCAACCAGAAGTGGACCGGCCTGCCGGGCTCCACCCCGACCACGACCCCGACCTCGAGCGGCTGTTCGCTCCCGTCGACGTACCGCTGGTCGTCGACGGGTGTGCTGGCGACGCCGCGCAACGGGTGGGTGTCGCTCAAGGACTTCACCGACGTGGTCTACAACGGCAAGCACCTCGTCTACGCGTCGAACGTCTCGGGGTCCTCGTACGGCTCGATGGCGTTCAGCCCGTTCACGAACTGGTCCGACATGGCCTCGGCCGGCCAGACCGGGATGAGCCAGGCCGCGGTGGCGCCGACGCTGTTCTACTTCGCTCCCAAGAACATCTGGGTGCTGGCGTACCAGTGGGGTGCGTGGCCCTTCATCTACCGCACGTCCAGCGACCCTGCGAACCCGAACGGCTGGTCGTCTCCGCAGCCGCTGTTCACCGGCAGCATCGCGGGTTCCGGCACCGGCCCGATCGACCAGACCCTGATCGCCGACGGCTCGACGATGTACCTGTTCTTCGCCGGCGACAACGGCAAGATCTACCGCGCGAGCATGCCGATCGGGACCTTCCCGGGCAGCTTCGGCTCGTCGTACACGACGGTCATGAGCGACTCGACGAACAACCTGTTCGAGGCGGTCCAGGTCTACAAGGTCCAGGGACAGAGCCAGTACCTCATGATCGTCGAGGCGATCGGCGCGAACGGACGCTACTTCCGCTCGTTCACGGCGAGCAGCCTCGGTGGTTCGTGGACACCGCAGGCGGCCAGTGAAAGCACCCCGTTCGCGGGCAAGGCCAACAGCGGCGCGGGCTGGACCAACGACATCAGTCACGGCGACCTGGTCCGCGCCAACCCGGACCAGACCATGACCGTCGACCCCTGCAACCTTCAGTTGCTCTACCAGGGGAAGTCCCCCGGCGCGAGCGGCCCGTACGACCAGCTGCCGTGGCGGCCGGGAGTCCTGACCCTGCAGCGCTAGCCGCCACAACGGGAACCGGGCCGCGCGCGGGCGCACCGCGCGCGGCTTCGCCCTTCGCTACCATTCGACGGGTTTCACCCACGAGCGAAGGAGCCGAAGCCGGTGGTCCGTCTGCACGTCGGCTGCGCGATGTGGACGCACAAGGCCTGGCTGGGGCGGTTCCTCCCGCCGTCGCCGGCCAAGGAGCGGCTGCGGGCCTACGCGAGCTGGTGCAACGCCGTCGAAGGCAACACCACCTTCTACGCGACCCCCGCCCGTGCCACCGTCGAGACCTGGGCGGCGCAGACCGATCCCGGCTTCCGGTTCGTGGTCAAGGTGCCCAAGGTCGTCACGCACGAAAAGCGGTTCGCCGGGGTCGAGGGCGAGATGCGGGCGTTCCTGGACGCGATCGAGCCCCTCGGGGACCGGGCCGTCCTGTGGACCCAGCTGCCCGGCTCGTTCGGCCCTTCCGACGTCGACGCCCTCGGCCGGTTCCTGCGCCGGCTGCCCGCCGGCCGGCGGCGCGCCGTGGAGGTGCGTCATCCCGGGTTCTTCACCGATGCCGGCTCGACGTCCCTCCTCGAGGGCGCGCTCGGCGACGCCGGTGCCGAGTGGGTGCCGTTCGACACGACGGTCTTCTTCGGGAAGCCGCCAACCAGCGAGGCTGAGCAGGACGCCTGGGGCAAGAAGCCGCGGCTGCCGCGGCGGACGCGGGCGTTGACCGACCGGCCGGTCGTGCGCTACCTGGGCCGGGACTCGGTCGAGGAGACCGTCGGCGGGTGGCGGCCGTGGGTGGAGGTGGTCGCCGGGTGGCTGCGTGAGGGCCGGTCGCCGACGGTGTTCCTGCACACCCCCGACAACGCCGGCGCGCCGGCGCTCGCCCGGCGCTTCCACGACGACGTGCGAGCGCTCGTCCCCGGCCTCGAGCCGCTGCCCGAGCCGGCGCCGGCCGGGCCCGCCACCCTCTTCTGAGAGGGAGACGGGAACCACTTTCGCACCCCGCTCGTTCGTAGTTACGGTACCGTAGGTTACGGACCCGTAGGTTTGCGGAAGGACGCCGACATGACCCTTTCCGAGAGCACCCGGATGATGTACGAGCTCGAGGGGACGGTCGAAGAGAACCTCAACCGGCACCTCGCCGTGGCCCAGGAGTGGATGCCGCACGAGTACGTCCCGTGGAGCCAGGGCCGGGACTTCGCCGACCTCGGGGGCGAGGCGTGGGACCCGGAGCAGTCGCGGGTGACGCCCATCGCGCGGACCGCGCTCGAGGTCAACCTGCTGACCGAGGACAACCTGCCGAGCTACCACCGCGAGATCGAGCGCGCCTTCGGCCGCGACGGCGCGTGGGGGACGTGGGTGCACCGCTGGACCGCGGAGGAGGGCCGCCACGGCATCTGCATCCGCGACTACCTGCTCGTCACGCGCGCGGTCGACCCGGTCGAGCTGGAGCGGATGCGGATGGAGACCATGCAGGCCGGGTACGACAGCGGGGACAAGCCGCTGCTGCGCGTCTGCGCGTACGTCTCGTTCCAGGAGCTCGCGACCCGGCTTTCGCACCGCAACACCGGCAAGTACACCCAGGACCCGCTCGCGGAAAAGCTGCTGGCCAGGGTGTCCACCGACGAGAACCTGCACATGGTCTTCTACCGGAACCTGATGAAGGCCGCGCTGGAGATCTCGCCGGACGCGGCGATGCGCGCGATCACCGACGAGGTCCTCGACTTCGCCATGCCGGGCGCCGTCATCCCGAGCTTCGCGCGCAAGGCGGCGCTGATCGCCAAGGCCGGGATCTACGACCTGCGCATCCACCACGACGACGTCGTCCTGCCGCTGCTGCGGTACTGGAAGGTGTTCGAGCTGACCGGCCTCGGCGAGGTCGGCGAACAGGCCCGTGACGAGCTGGACCTGTTCCTCAAGACGCTCGATTCGCAGGCGTCGCGGTTCGAGGAACGCCGGGACGCCGCCGCGGCGCGCGCCGCCGCGCGGGCCGGTTGATGCGCCGCGCCCCGGCACGGGGCAGACTGGCGGCATGGCCGAAATCGAGGGAATCGACGTCACCGCACCGCCGAGCGGCACCGGCTGCGCGGAATGCCTCGCCGCCGGCGGCTGGTGGGTGCACCTGCGGCGCTGCGCCCAGTGCGGCCACATCGGGTGCTGCGACACCTCGCCCGCCCAGCACGCGACGGCGCACTACAAGGCGACCGGGCACCCGCTGATCCGCAGCTTCGAGCCGGGCGAGGACTGGTTCTACAGCTTCGAAACGGGCGAGGCCTACGACGGCCCGGCGCTGGCGCCGCCGGAGCACCGGCCGGTCACGCAGCCGGTGCCGGGTCCCGAAGGCCGGGTCCCGGCCGACTGGCAGACCCACGTGCACCAGTAGGCCGGCGAGCGGACGTCTCCCGGCGTCACCAGGCGGGAGCCGCTAGCCCAGGGGGAAGTTGCGGCCCACCCACGTCTCGGCCTCCGCGGCGGTCGAGTACGTGGGCAGGTACGGCCCCGACGCGACGACCACCCCGATGCCGAAGAGCAGCTCCGCGTGCGCCTCGGAGAGCACGCCGCGGGCGCCGACCTTGATCCCGAGCTCCTCGGCGCGCTCGACCAGCTGCCGGATGGTGCGCACGGCCCGCTCCGGCGGGTCGTCGACCTCCAGCGCGTCGATGACCGCCCCGGTGAGCATCACCGCCGGCGCCGGCACCTCGAGCGCGGGCAGCAGCTCCAGCTCCGACATCCCGGTGATGGTGACGACGAACACCACGCCGGCCCGGGCCAGCTCGCCGAGGGAGCCGAGCAGGTCGCCGCGGTCGTCCAGCAGCGACGGCCCGTCCGTGCAGAGCACGAGGTGCCGGTGCCGGAGGCCGTTGCGGTCGAGCTCCTGGCCGACGATGCGCACGAGGTCGCCGTCGATCGCCATCCGCCTCGGCAGGGTCAGGCACACCGTGGACGCGTCGTCGCCGAACCGGGCCCGCCAGTCGCCGGCGGCGCGCAACGTCTCGGCCAGCAGGTGCCGGCCGAGCGCGACCGTCATGCCGGTGGTCTCGGCGAGCGGGTAGAACTCCTCGGGCCGCAGCTCGCCGAGCTCGGGGTGGCGCCACCGGAGCACGGCGTTGAGCGACGTGATGATCCGCGCGTCCGGGAGCACGACGTGCGGGCGGTAGACGACCGCCAGTTCCCCGGACTCCAGCGCGCCGGCGATGCCGCACGCGAGGCGGTAGCGCTCGGCGTCCGCGTGCCCGGCGACCGGGTCGAACAGCACCCACCGCGTCCGGCCGAGCTCCTTCGCCCGGCGCAACGCGACCTGCGCCGAGCGGATCGCCTCGCCCGGGAGCGCCTTGTTCGTGCCGACGAGGAAGACGCCGATGCTCGTGCTGAGCCCGACGCCGACGCCGTCCACATAGGACGGACGGCTCAGCGCGGCGATCACCGCCTCCGCCAGCTCCCCCGCCGACGTCGCGTCGTGTTCTCCCGGCAGCGCGACGGCGAAGACGTCGCCGGGCAGCAGCGCCAGCACCGCGTTGCGGTCACCGAAGATCTCCTCGAGCGTGCGCGCCGCCCCGGCGAGCAGCTCGTCGGCCGCGTCGAACCCGAGGCCGTCGCGCACCACGGCGAACCCGTCGAGGCCCACCAGCAGCAACGCGACCTGCGCGCCGTCTTCGGCGGTCAGCAAGGGCGCCAGCCCGGCTTCGAACAGTGCGCGTCCGGGCAGCCCGGTCACCGGGTCGGGGGAAGCGGAGCTGTCGGGCACCCGCCGGCCACCTCCTCGTCCAGTGCGCTCCCGCCGGAGCCGCGGCCCGCCACAATGTACGGGGTCGGCCCGCGCGCGTGCCACTCACGCTCCGGCGGCCGCTCGGCGTGGAACCGGGATGGGGGCGAGGCTAGTGTGTCGGTGCGCCCCGGCCGCGGCGGACGCGCGACGGAGAGGAGCGAGGGTGCAGCTGGATGCCGGTGCCTACCAGCGAATGCTCGGCGAGGAGCTCCGCCGGCTGCGCCACGAGCGCGGCCTGACCCGTCGCGATCTCAACCACCGGCTGCACAGCGACCTCTCCCTGCAGACGCTCGCGACCTACGAGCTCGGCACCCGGCAGTGCTCGGTCGTGCGGCTGGTGGAGCTGTGCCTCGCACTGGACGAGTCGCCCGAGGCGCTGCTGGCCCGCGTCGGGCAGCGGTACTTCGGCACGTTCGGCACCACGGAGGCCGAAGGCGTCCGGGTCGACCTGCGCCGCGTCGTGCGGGCCCCGCACCAGGACCTGGCCCCGTTCCGCCGCTGGGCCGAGGGCAGGCTCGCCGAGTGCGGCGACCCGACCGGCGCCCCGCACGAGGTGCACCTGGACCCCGCGGCCCTGGCGCGGCTCGCGGAGCTCTGCGGGACGACGGCCGCGAACCTGCTCACCCGGATCCGCGCCCTGCCCGCCTGACCCTGCCGCGTACCGGATTGTCGCAGCCTCCCGGCTCGACGCGAACCGGTCACGTCGTACCGGCTTGCCTTCGGCGGGGCACCAGCCGAGCCGGACCGGCCGCCTCCACCGCCCGCTCGACGAGGTGGTGGTCCGGCGAGAGGTGGCAGACCGGGTCGGTGCGGGCGGCGTCGCCGGTGAGCTGGAACGCCTGGCAGCGGCAGCCGCCGAAGTCGATCTCGCGCCGGGCGCAGCCGTGGCAGGGCTCCGGCAGCCAATCCGTGCCGCGGAACGCCGTCATCACCGGTGCTTCCGCCCAGATCCGCGCCAGGGAATCCGATCGGACACTCGCGCGCGGCAACGGCAGGGACTGCGCGGCCGGGCACGGCAGGACGTCGCCGTTCGGGGTGACCGTCAGCTGCCGCGACGCCCAGCCGCCCATGCAGGGCTTCGGGTAACGGCTGTAGTAGTCGGGCAGCACGTAGATCACTTCCACGCGCAGCCGTTCGCGCGCGGCCCGGACGACGGCCTCGGCCGCGTCGAGCTGGGCGCGGGTCGGGAGGAGCGCGGCCCGGTTGCGCCAGGCCCAGCCGTAGTACTGGGTGTTGGCCAGCTCCACCCGGTCGGCGCCGGCTTCTTCGGCCAGCGCGAGCAGCTCGGCGACGCGGCCGATGTTCTGCCGGTGCAGCACCACGTTCAGGGTCAGCGGCCAGCCCAGCTCCTTGACCACGCCCATCGCCTCGACCTTCCGCCGGAAGGACGGCAGTCCGGCGATCCGGTCGGACAACACGGGTTCGTCGGCCTGGACGCTGACCTGCACGTGGTCCAGCCCGGCCGCCCGCAGCCGCTCGGCGCGGGCGCGGGTGAGCCCGAGCGCGCTGGTCACGAGGTTGGTGTACAGCCCGAGCGCATGAGCCTCCGCGACGATTTCGGCGAGATCGCGCCGCAGCAGCGGTTCCCCGCCGGACAGGTGGCACTGCAGCACGCCGAGGTCGCGCGCCTCGCCCAGGACGCGCCGCCATTCGCCGGTGGTGAGCTCGTCGGAGTAGTCCGCCAGGTTGAGCGGGTTCGAGCAGTACGCGCAGGCCAGCGGGCAGCGGTAGGTGAGCTCGGCGAGCAGGCCGAACGGGCTAGCCATCGGCGAGCTCCACGCAGCGCCGGGCGACGAGCCGGGTCAGGAACCGCCGCACCTCGTCGTCGGGGACGCGCTGGTACCGCGCGCCGAGCTCGGCGACGACCTCGGCCACGGTGCGGTGCCCGTCGCACAGCCCGAGGATGTCCCCGCCGGTGCCGTTCAGCAGCACGACCGTCTCGGGGAGCAGCAGGATCGGCCGTCGCCGCGCCCGGTCGTAGCCGAGCCGGACGTGGCGCGCCAGCCGGGGACGGTCCTTTGTGGACACCTCGGTCACCGCGGGTACGCCCGGTCGACGGCGTCCATCAGGCTCCACAGGACGTCGCACTTGAACGACAGCGCGTCGACGGCGCGGGCCCGGGACTCGGCGGTCGGGCAGTGCCCGGTGACCACCTCGAGGGCGTGTTCGCAGTCGCGCGGGGCCTGCTCGAGCCGGGCGCGGAAGTAGGCGAGGCCGTCCGCGTCGATCCACGGGTACCACCGCTCGAACGCGGCCAGCCGCCGCGCCATCAGGTCGGGCGCGAACAGCTCGGTCAGCGACGACGCGACCGCCTCGACCCACGGGCGCGTCCGGGCGAACGTCACGTAGGAGTCGACGGCGAACCGCACGCCGGGCACGAGGTGCCGGTGGTCGCGGACCTCTTCGCGGGTCAGCCCGGCAGCTTCGCCGAGGCGGAGCCAGGCCTCGATCCCGCCCTCCCCCGCGTGCCGGCCGTCGTGGTCGGTGATCCGGCGGATCCAGCGCCGGCGGACCTCGACGTCGGGGCAGTTCGCGAGGATCGCGGCGTCCTTGCGGGGGAGGTTTTCCTGGTAGTAGAAGCGGTTCGCCACCCAGCCGCGCAGCTGCTCCGGGCTCAGCAGGCCGGCGTTCATCCGCACGTGGAACGGGTGCTGGTCGTGGTACCGGCGCGAGTGGGCCCGCAACGTCTCGACGAAAGTCGTCTCGGCGATCGCCGTCATCCCTTGACCTCCCGTTCTGCCGCGGCTTGTCGTGAGTCCGAGAAATCCGCCCACAACGGGTCACGCCGCTGCTCATACGGCCGGTCGATGATCCCCAACGGCACCTGCAACCGCCCGTTACCGAAAAACC
>NZ_JBSGDR010000033.1:28339-71206 GCF_053602455.1 Amycolatopsis sp. NPDC004378 | reverse complement strand
GTGATATCCGGTATTAGACCCCGTTTCCAAGGCTTATCCCAGAGTGCAGGGCAGATTACCCACGTGTTACTCACCCGTTCGCCACTCATCCCCCACCGAAGTGGGTTCAGCGTTCGACTTGCATGTGTTAAGCACGCCGCCAGCGTTCGTCCTGAGCCAGGATCAAACTCTCCAACAATGTCTTCGAATTCAATCGAGGCAATTCAATGCTCTCAAAGGAACCTCATACGAGGTTCAATACATAAGCTCTACTGGCTTAGTTCACTAGCACACTGTTGAGTTCTCAAGCAACACACTCTGGATTGACCGCCTTATCAGCGGCTTCGTCCTCGGCGTTTGTTCCAAGCGATATTCAAAGCTTTTGGTCGAGCATGCCTCAGCCTACGGTGTTAGTCGTAGGGGATCGGCGGCCGCTCGTGGGCCGACGCTGAACATTACCCGGTCCGATCCGCGGTGTCAACCCGCTCGTCCCGTCCGGATCTCCGGGGCTTGCGGCCCCGGTGTGACCCGGTGTTCCTGGCGACGAAGAGAAGATTACATGCCCCGAAACCGGTCCCGAACAGGGGGGTCACTTAACGCCATTGCCGCAGGTCAGAGCGTGTTCAACGGGCTACTGGGGCAAGGCCGGCAGGTAACGCGGCGGGACGCGGGCCGGCGCGACGCGTTCGAAGTCGGCCGCGAGCGCGAGCATCCGGGCGTCGGACCACTGCGCCCCCATGAACGAGATGCCGACCGGAAGCGGTCCCGCGAAGCCGGCCGGCACCGTCACGTCGGGGTAGCCCGCGACCGCGGCCGGGGTCGACGACGGGATCACGTCGTCGTCGCCCGTCGCGCAGTCGGTCTTCCACGCCGGCGGGTTGGTGGGCGACGCGATCGCGTCGAGGTGGTACTTCGCCAGCGTCTCGTCCAGGGACCGGCGGGCGAGGTCCGACAGCTCCGCGCGGCCGGCGAGGTAACCCGGGTCAGTCGGCGGCGGCGCGGCCAGCGCCTGTTCGAACAGCTCCTGCCCGGCGAAGCACGTCCGCTCCAGCGGGTCGGACCGGTTGTACGCGATCAGGTCGGCCAGCGTCCGCGGTCCGGTCGGCCGGGTGGCCAGGTACCTGTCGATGTCGCGGTGGAACTCCGTGAGCAGCGCCGGGAACTCCAGCTCGGCCAGCCGGTCCTGGTACGGCGGCGTCACTTCGACGACCGTCGCACCCGCCTTGACCAGGGAGTTCCGCGCGGACGTCAGGATCGCGTCCGTCGCCGGGCCGAGCACCGGCAGCCGCCACAGGCCGATCCGGGCGCCGCGCAGGACACCCGGCCGGAGCAGCTTCGCGTAGTCCGTCGGCTGGGTCTTCGGGTACCGCGAGGTCGCCGGGTCGGCGGGGTCGCGCCCCTGCAGGACCGAGAGCGTCAGGGCGACGTCGACGACGTTGCGGCCGATCGGGCCGGCGGTGTCCTGCTCGGCGGAGATCGGCACCACGCCGGTGCGGCTGACCACGCCGAGGCTGGGTTTGTGCCCGACCGTCGCCGTCATGCCCGCCGGGCAGACGATCGAGCCGTCGGTCTCCGAGCCGATCGCCACCTGGGCCAGCGACGCGGCGACGCCGGCCGCGGATCCGGCGGACGACCCGCATGGGTTGTGGTCCAACACGTACGGGTTGTTCGTCTGCCCGCCTACGCCCGACCAGCCCGACGTCGGCTTCGCGGCGCGGAAGTTCGCCCATTCGGAAAGGTTCGCCTTGCCGAGGAGCACCGCCCCGGCGTCACGCAACCGGGTGATCAGCGTGGCGTCCTTCGCCGGGAGGCTGCGCAGGGCGCGCGACCCGGCCGTCGTCTGCTGGTCACGCGTGTCGACGTTGTCCTTGACCAGCACCGGGATGCCGTCGAGCGGACCGCGCAGGTGGTGCGCGCGACGCCGGGCGTCGCTCGCGGAGGCCTGCGAAAGGGCGGCGGGGTTGAGCGCCAGAACGGCGTTCACCTTGCCGTCGAGCCGGTGGATCCGCTCGAGGTAAGCACTGGTCAGGCCCACCGCGGTCAGCCGGCCGGACGCCATCCGCGCCTGCAGGGCCGGGATGTCGGCCGAGTCGAGGTCGAACTTCGACGAGGCCGACGCCGGCACCGCGGTCGCGAGGAGCAACGCGGCGGCCAGGATCGCGAGGAACACCGGCCGCCGCCCCATCAGAGCACCGGGAGGAGCGTCCGGAGTTCGTACGGGGTGACCGCACTCCGGTAGTTGTCCCATTCGACGCGCTTGTTCCGGAGGAAGAAGTCGTAGACGTGCTCGCCGAGGGCTTCCGGCAGGAGCTCGGACTTCTCCATCTCGGCCAGGGCCTCCCCCAGGTTCTGCGGCAACTGCGCGTAACCGGCGGCGCGCCGCTCGGAATCGCTCAGCTGCCAGATGTTGTCCTCGGCGGGCGGCGGCAGCTCGTAGCCCTTCTCGATCCCCTTCAGCCCGGCGGCCAGGATGACCGAGTACGCCAGGTACGGGTTGCACGCCGAGTCCAGGGTACGGATCTCCACCCGTCGGGATGACGCCTTTCCGGGTGAATACATTGGGACGCGGACGAGCGCGGAGCGGTTCGCGCGGCCCCACGAGACCGTCGTCGGCGCCTCACTGCCGCTGATCAGGCGTTTGTACGAGTTGACCCACTGGTTGGTGACCGCGGAGATCTCCTTGGCGTGGTGCAGCAGGCCGGCGACGAACGCCTTGCCGGTCTCCGACAGCTCGTGCGGGTCCTCGGCGTCGTAGAAGGCGTTGCGGTCGCCCTCGAACAGGCTGATGTGGGTGTGCATGCCCGAGCCGGGCTGGTTCGTGAACGGCTTCGGCATGAACGTCGCGCGCACGCCCTGGGTCAGCGCGACCTCCTTGACGACGTAACGGAACGTCATCACGTTGTCGGCCATCGTCAGCGCGTCGGCGTAGCGGAGGTCGATCTCCTGCTGGCCCGGTGCCCCTTCGTGGTGGCTGAACTCGACCGAGATGCCCATCGCCTCGAGCGTCTCGATGGCGTGCCGGCGGAAGTGCGTCGCCGTGGCGTGGCTGGCCTGGTCGAAGTAGCCGCCGTTGTCGGCGGGCTCCGGCTCGCTGCCGTCTTCGGGCAGGTTGGCCAGCAGGAAGAACTCGATCTCCGGGTGCACGTAGCACGTGAAGCCCGCTTCACCGGCCTTCGACAGCTGGCGGCGCAGGACGTGGCGCGGGTCGGCCCACGACGGCGAGCCGTCCGGCATCGCGATGTCGCAGAACATGCGGGCCGAGTACGGGCTGCCGTCGGGGGTCTCCCAGGGCAGGACCTGGAACGTGGCCGGGTCCGGCTTGGCGACCATGTCCGATTCGTAGACGCGCGCGAAGCCCTCGATGGCGGAGCCGTCGAAGCCGATCCCCTCGGTGAAAGCGCCCTCCAGCTCGGCGGGCGCGACCGCGACGGACTTGAGGAACCCCAGCACATCGGTGAACCAGAGACGGACGAAACGGATGTCGCGCTCCTCGAGCGTGCGGAGCACGAATTCCTGCTGGCGATCCATGGCCGCACCCTAACGACAGCGTGTTAACGGGATGTTTCACGACGCGCCGGGGGTGACGAAGTCACGTCGCGAGCACCGGAACGGGCTTCTTCGCGCGGGTGATGGCCAGCGATGCCGCCGACGCCAGCACCGCCAGGACGGCCGCCGAGTACCAGGCCACGTTGTAGTTGCCCAGCTGGTCGCGGACCAGGCCGGCCGCCGATGCCGCGAACGCTGCGCCCAGCTGGTGGCATGCGAAGACCCAGCCGAACACGATCGGGCCCGCTTCGCCGAACGCGCGGACGCACAGGGCCACTGTCGGGGGGACCGTGGCCACCCAGTCCAGGCCGTAGAACAGGATGAACGCCCACATGCTCGGCTGGACCGAGTTCGTGAACAGCTGCGGCAGCAGCGCCAGCGAGAGGCCGCGCAGCGCGTAGTAGACGCCGAGCAGGATGCGCGGGTCGACGCGGTCGGTGAGCCAGCCCGAGAAGATCGTGCCGACGACGTCGAAGACGCCGACCAGGGCCAGCAGGCTCGCCGCGGTCGTCTGGGGCATGCCGTGGTCGTGGGCGGCCGGGACGAAGTGGGTGCCGACCAGGCCGTTCGTCGTCGCGCCGCAGATCGCGAAGCCGATCGCGAGCAGCCAGAACGTCCGGGTCTTCGCGGCTTGGCCCAGCACCGACAGCGCGCGGCGGGCCGAGCCGGTCTTCGCCTCCGGGCGGGCGACCTCGGCGTCGGCCGGAGCACCGTACGCCGTGGTGCCGATGTCGGCGGGGTGGTCTCGGATGACCAGCAGGACCACCGGGACGACGGCCAGCGCCGCGATCGCGATGACCAGCGACGCCGTCCGCCAGCCCGAGCCCACCGCCAGGTTCGCGATCAGCGGCAGGAAGATCAGCTGGCCGGTGGCGCCCGCCGCGGTCAGGACGCCGGTGACGACGCCGCGGCTGCGGACGAACCACCGCGTCGCGACCGTCGCCGCGAAGCTCATCGCCATCGAGCCGGTGCCCGCGCCGATCAGCACACCCCAGCACAGGACCAGCTGCCAGCTCGCGCTCATGAAGACCGTGCCGGCCGCACCGAGGGCGATGACGAACAACGCCGTCGCCGAGACGCGGCGGATGCCGAAGCGCTCCATCAGCGCGGCCGCGAAGGGCGCGAAGAGGCCGTAGAGCACGAGGTTGACCGAGACGGCCAAGCTGATCGTGGCCGTGGACCAGCCGAACTCCTGGTGCAGCGGGTCGATGAGGACGCCGGGCGCGGACCGGAAGCCGGCGGAGGCGAGCAGCGCGACGAAGGCGGCGCCGGCGATCAGCCACGCGCGGTGCAGCCTCGGGGCAGGGCGGGTCTCAACAGTCACCTCAGCAGTGTCACCGTGCGCGCGAGCCGCCGAAAGTGGCCTGAAGGACATCGTCCGCAAGGATCGGGCCACCACTAGGCTCGGAGGATGTCCCGCGCCGCCCTCCTGCTCGTGCTCCTGCTGACCGCCGGGTGCACCGGTTCACCGGACACGCGCGGGCCGTTCCCCGCGGGGTCCGAGCTGGTCCGCGACGCGGCGACGTCGTTCGCCGAAGTCCGCAGCGTGCACTTCGCGGCGGGCGTCAACGGCGTGCTGGCGGGCTTCCCGCTCCGGCAGATCGAGGGCGACGCGACCCTCGACGGCGGCGGCTCCGCGACCGGCACGGCCGACGTCCAGGACGGGGACGGGCACACGAAGTTCCGCTTCACCGCGCGGGACGGCCAGGTCAGCACCGACGCCGGGAACTCGCCGCTCCCCGAGATCTACGCGGTCGGCAGGTTCCTCGGCCCGTCCGCCGGGCTGAAGCGGCTGCTCGACGGCGTCGCCGACGCGAAGACCGAGGGCAAGGAGAACGTCGACGGCGCCGCCGCCCTGCGCGTCGGGGGCCGGGTGCCCGCGGCCGTCGCGCACGGCGTGCTGCCGCAGGTCACCACGGACATCGTCGTGAAGGTGTGGGTTTCGGCGGACGGGCCGCGGCGGTTCGTCCGGCTCTGGGCGCAGATCCCGTCGGCGGGCGACCACCTCAGCCCGGTGATGATCGAGCTCTCCCTGACCAAGCAGAACGAGCCCGCGAACCTCGGCTAGCAGCGGGTCTCGGCGGCCGTTCCGTCGATGAGGTACGCGATGCCCGCGCGGTCCACGCACGCGTTGCCCTGAAGGAACACCGTGTGCTGCACGCCTTCGTAGGTGAGCAGCGTGCCGCCGAGGTCCTTCGCCAGGTCGACGCCCTGCCGGTAGGGCGTGGCCGGGTCGTGCGTCGTCGAGATGACCAGCGGCTTGGGCACCCCGGCCGGGTGCGGCGCGTGCTCGGCCGACGTCGGCGGGACCGGCCAGGTGGAGCAGATGTCCAGCTCGCTCGTGTCCGGGGTGCCGCCGGCCAGGAACGGCGCGCCGGCCAGCATCTTCTCGTGCGCGCGGTCGATCGTCGCGCGGTCCGCGACGCGGGTGTGGTCGACGCAGCGGACGGCGAAGTACGCGTCGATCGCGCCGCTGTAGTGCCCGTTGTTGTCGCGCTCGTAGTAGTCGTCGGCGAAGGCCAGCAGCGTCCGGCCGTTGCCCGCGGCGAGCTGGGCGAGGGCGGCGTTCAGGGCGGCCCAGTCGCCGCGGGAGTAGAGGCCGCCGAAGGTGCCGGTGATGGCGTCTTCGAACGACAGGTGCCGGCTGCCGGCCGGGGCCGGGTTCTTGATCAGCGGGCGCACCAGCCGCTGGAACGCCTCGGTGCCGCCGGGGATCGCGCAGTCGTGGCGGGCCGCGCACCACTTGCCGAACTCGTTCAGCGCGTCCTGGAACCCCGCGGCCTGCGTGACCAGCGAGTCGACCAGGCCCTGCGCGGGGTCGATGGCGCCGTCGAGCAGCAGCGCGCGCACCTTGCGCGGGTACGCCTCGGCGTAGGCCGCGCCGATCTGCGTCCCGTACGAATAGCCGAGGTAGGTCAGCTTCTCGTCGCCGAGAGCGGCGCGAAGGACGTCGAGGTCGCGTACGACGTCTCGCGTGCCGACGTTCGCGAGGAACTCCTTGCCGTACTTCGTCGCTTCGGCGCACTTCGCGCCGTACGCGGTCGTCTCGGCGAGCTGCTTCTTCACCCCATCAGGCGACATGTCGCTTTCGCTGTCGGAGGCGCGGTCCGCGTCCTGCTCCGCGTCGGAGCGGCAGGTGATCCGCGGCTCGCTCGTGCCGACGCCGCGCGGGTCGAAGCCAACCAGGTCGAAACGGTCGAGCAGGGGCGCCGCGGCGGGTGTCCTGGCCAGCGACGCCGCCGTCGCCGTCCCCCAGCCGCCCGGCCCGCCCGGGTCGACGACCAGCGAGCCGATCCGCTGCTTCGCCGCCTTGTGCCGCAGCAGACCGACGGTCACGGTCGTGCCGTCCGGCTTCGCGTAGTCCAGCGGCACGGTCAGGTGCGCGCAGTCCAGCGCGTCCCCGCAGGGCGTCCACGCGAGCTTCTGCGAGGTGAACTTTCCCAGTTCAGGAGCACGCGGCGCGGGTGGCGGCGTGCTCGTGCACGCCGCCAGCAGCACCGCCAAGCCGACGGCTCCTACTGCCCGGAGCACCGCTTGCCGTCCGGCGGCACCGTGCCGTCGACCAGGTAGGCCGTGCCGGCGTCGTCAACGCACTGGACGCCCTGCAGGAACACCGTGTGCTGCGTGCCCTCGAAGGTGAGCAACGCGCCCTTCAGGCCCTTCGCGAGGTTGACGCCCGCCTGGTAGGGCGTCGCCGGGTCGTTCGTCGTCGAGATGACCAGCGTCTTCGCCAGGCCTTCGACGTTCGGCACGTGCGGTTCGGACGTGTTCGGCACCGGCCAGAACGCACAGGCGTCCCGGGCCGCCGAAGCCGGGCGGCCGTCGTCGAGGAACGGCGCCACCTTCACGTACTCCTCCTGCGCCTTGAGGATCACCGCCGGGTCCGTGACGCGCGGGTCGTCGACGCAGCGGATCGCCGTGAAGGCGTCCTGGGTGGTGCCGTACTTGCCGTCGGAGTCACGCTCGTTGTAGATGTCGGCGAGCTTCTCCAGCGTCGCGCCGCGCTGCTGCTTCAGCTCGTTGAGGCCCGAATTGAGCGCGTCCCACAGGCTCTGCTGGTAGAGCGCCTGGATGACGCCGGTGGTCGCGTCCTCGTAGGACAGCTTGCGGCCGTCGCCGACCGGCACCGGGAAGTCGATCAACGGCCGGACGAGGTCCTGGAACGCCTTGACCGCGGCGTTCGCGTCCTGGCCGAGCGCGCAGTCCTGCTGACCGGCACACCACTTCGCGAACTGCGTGAAGGCCGTCCCGAAGCCCTGGCCCTGGGCGACCAGCGACTCGACCGCGTCCTGCTCGGGGTCGACCGCGCCGTCGAGGATCATCGCGCGCACGTTCTTCGGGAACGCTTCGGCGTAGGTCGACCCGATCCGGGTGCCGTAGGAGTAGCCCAGGTAGGTGAGCTTTTCGTCGCCGAGGACCGAGCGGAGGACGTCGAGGTCCTTGACGACGTCCCGGGTGCCGAGGTTGGCCAGCATGCCGGTGCCGTCTTCGGTGCGCTGGGCGCACTTCGCGGCGAAGTCCTTTTCCTGCGATTCCTGCTTGAGCACACCCGCCGGCGAGCCGTCGGTCTCGCTGTCGTCGGCCCGGTCGGCGTCCCGCTCCTGGTCGGTCAGGCAGTGGACGGCCGGCTGGCTGGCCCCGATCCCCCGCGGGTCGAAGCCGACCAGGTCGAAGCGCTTGCCGAGGTCGGACTTCGCCGTCGGCTTGACCAGCCCCGCGGCCGCGACCATGCCGGACGCGCCCGGGCCGCCGGGGTTGACCACCAGCGACCCGATCCGGGCGCCCGCGTCCGTCGCCTTGTGCCGGAGCAGGCCCAGCGTGATCGTGTCGCCGGCCGGCTTGGCGTAGTCCAGCGGCACGGTCAGCCGGGCGCACTGGAGGTCCTTCGCCTGGAACGCCGACCTCGCGTCCTCGGACGTCGCGTAGGGTGCGCAGTCAGCCCAGGTCAGGCTCTGGCCGTAGAACCGCTCCAGCCCGGCGGGCACCGGCCCGGACGGCGGGTGCGACTCGGTGGTCGGCGCGGCCGGCGCCGGCCCACCGGTGGACGTGCAGGCGGCCAGAGAGGCCGCGATCAGCACGGATGTCGCAATTGCGGTGATCCGGCGACGACCGGACCTGGCGCTGGGATGAGGGAACACGGTTGGATCGTCCCATCCGGCCGCGGAACTCCGACGCACCACTGCCGCGTTGGGTGGTGGAGGCCGGTCGAGCGAAGAGAGAACGGGAGACCAGGGGTGGCAGCACTGATCAGCCGGGTGGGCAAGAAGCTCCGCCGGATCATCCAGCGGCCGGGCAGCGTCGAGCTGACCTGCTACGAAGCCTTGCTGCCCGCGGTCGAGAAGCTCGAACCCGAGCTCGAGAAGCTCTCCGACGAAGAGCTGACCGAGCGCGCGGGCAAGCTTCGCGAGACGCTGAAGGACACCGCGTTCGGCGACGACCAGCTGATCGAGGTGTGCGCACTGGGCCGCGAGGCCGCCCGGCGGGCCCTCGGCGAGCGCGCGTTCGACGTCCAGGTGCTGGGCACGATGGGCCTGCTCACCAAGCACGTCGTCCAGATGGAGACCGGTGAGGGCAAGACGCTCGCCGGCGCGCTCGCCGCGGCCGGGTACGCGATCCGCGGGAAACGCGTCCACGTCGTCACGGTCAACGACTACCTGGCCCGCCGCGACGCGGAGTGGATGGGCCCGGTGTACGCCCTGCTCGGCGTGTCGGTCGGCTGGGTCGAGCCCGCGCACTCGCGCGAAGAGCGCCGCGAGGCCTACGCCAAGGACGTCACCTACGGCGCGGTCGCCGAGATCGGCTTCGACGTGCTGCGCGACCGGCTGGTGACGTCGGTCGACGACCTGGTCCAGCCGGCCCCCGAGGTCGCGATCGTCGACGAGGCGGACTCGGTGCTCGTCGACGAGGCCCGCGTCCCGCTGGTGATGGCCGGCTCGATCGACCACACCGACGCCGACGAAGAGGTCGCGAAGGTCGTCCGGCGGCTGCGGCTCAACCTGCACTACGAAACGGACAGCGAAGGCCGCAACGCCTGGCTGACCGACGCCGGCGCCTCCGTCGTCGCGAAGTCGCTCGGCCTGGAGGTCGACGACCTCTACGGCGAGACGGCGTCCGACCGGCTGCCCGCGGTGAACGTCGCGCTGCACGCGCACGCGCTGCTCACCCGCGACGTCGACTACCTCGTGCGTGACGGCAAGGTCCAGCTCATCAACGCCGCCCGCGGCCGCGTCGCCGAGCTGCAGCGCTGGCCGGACGGCCTCCAGGCCGCCGTCGAAGCGAAGGAGCAGGTCACCGCGACCGACCGCGGCGAGATCCTGGACTCGATCACCGTCCAGGCGCTGCTGGCGCGCTACCCCGAGGTCGCCGGCATGACCGGTACCGCGGTCGCCGTCGCCGAGCAGCTGCGCGAGTTCTACGAGCTCGAGGTCGCGGTCATCCCGCCGAACACCCCGAACATCCGCGAGGACCTCGAGGACCGGATCTTCGCGTCGCCGTCGCAGAAGCTGCGGGCGATCGAGGAGGAGATCCGGACGGTCCACGAGACCGGGCGGCCGATCCTCGTCGGCACCCAGGACGTCGCCGAGTCCGAAGAGCTGGCCGAGAAGCTGGCGAAGGTCGACCTCGAGTGCGTCGTGCTCAACGCGCGCAACGACGCCCAGGAGGCCGCGATCATCGCCGAGGCCGGCAAGAAGGGCGCGGTCACCGTGTCCACGCAGATGGCCGGCCGCGGTACGGACATCCGGCTGGGCGGCACCGACGGCGCGACCCGCGACGAGGTCGTCGAGCTGGGCGGGCTGCACGTCATCGGCACCGCGCGGTACCCGTCGAGCCGGCTCGACGGCCAGCTGCGCGGCCGGTCGGGCCGCCAGGGCGACCCGGGCAGCGCGATCTTCTTCGCCAGCCTGAACGACGAGCTCGTGCTGTCGAACGCGCCGGACGTGCCCGAGGGCATCACCGACGACGAGGAGACCGGCGAGATCGTCGACAACGCGGCGCTGCGGCAGCTGAACCACGCCCAGCGCGTCGCCGAGGGCGTCGACCTGGAGATCCACCGCAACACCTGGCGCTACACCCGGCTGATCGAGCGGCAGCGGCGCGACCTGCTGGTGCACCGCGACAAGGTGCTTCGCACCGCGTACGCGGCGGAGCAGCTCGAGAAGGCGCACCCGGAGAAGTTCGCCGAACTGAAGGAGAAGCTCGACGACCAGGACAAGCTGGAGCAGATGTGCCGCGAGGTGCTGCTGTTCCACATCGACCAGCTGTGGTCCGACCACCTGGCGTACCTGACCGACGTCCGCGAGAGCATCCACCTGCGCGCGCTGGCGCGGGAGACGCCGCTGGACGAGTTCCACCGCGCGGCGATCCCCGAGTTCCACAAGATCATCGGCGAGGCGGACTCGCGGGCGGCGAAGACGCTCGAAGAGGCGGAGCTGACCGACGAAGGCATCGACCTCGGTGAGGCCGGTGTGCGGCGCGCGAACACGACGTGGACGTACCTCGTGCACGACAACCCGTTCGACTCCGACTTCGAGCAGACCATCAAGAAGGTCCGGAGCATGATCAAGCGGAAGTAACTTCGCCGAAAACCCCCGCCCGGTTCGTCCGAGCGGGGGTTTTTTCGGTTGCCGCGAGCGGCAGAATCGGCGCCATGCGCAAGATCCCGACGCTGTTCCGGCGCGACCCCGAAGACCTCCGGCGGATGACCCGCGAAGTGCACCCCGCGTGCCAGTGGGTCCTCGACGGCGAAGGCGTGCCCACCCGCAAGTACGACGGCACCTGCGTCCGGCTCGACGAGTCCGGGACCTGGTGGGCGCGGCGCGAGGTGAAGCCGGGCAAGGACGCGCCGGCCGGGTTCGAGGCCGTGCAGACCGACCCCGAGACGGGCAAGACCGTCGGCTGGGAGCCGATCGGGCAATCGGCGTTCGCGGCGTTCTTCGAGGAGGCGCAGGAGCGGCTTTTCGGGGCGGCACCCGGCACGTACGAACTGTGCGGCCCGAAGGTCAACGGCGATCCGGAGCAGCTCGGCGCGCACCGGCTGGTCCCCCACGCGAGCGCGCAGGAGTTCGCCGACGTCCCACGCGACTTCGACGGGCTGATGGCGTGGCTGCTCGCGCACCCGGAGTTCGAGGGCGTCGTCTGGCACCACCGGGACGGCCGGATGGCGAAGCTGAAGCACCGGGACGCCGTCGCGTCGACCTAGCGTGGCATTTCGCCCACATTCGCTCGGCCGTGCGGGTGGCCGTGGTTCAGAATGACGGCATGCCGCAACTGCGCATCGCGCTCGCCCAGGTCAACCCCACGGTCGGCGACCTCGACGGCAACGCCGACCTGCACGTCGAATGGACCCGCCGGGCCGCCGAAGCCGGCGCCCACGTGGTGGTGTTCCCCGAAATGTCCCTCACCGGCTACCCCGTCGAGGACCTTTCGCTGCGCGGCACCTTCGCCGCCGCCTCCCGGCAGGGCGTCGAGTCGCTGGCCCGCCGGCTCGACGACGCGGGCTGCGGCGACGTGCTGACCTACGTCGGCTACCTCGACCTCGACGAAGCCGGCCCGCGCGACGCGGCGGCGGCGCTCTACCGCGGCGAAGTCGTCGCGCGGCAGTTCAAGCACCACCTGCCCAACTACGGCGTGTTCGACGAGCACCGCTGGTTCAAGCCGGGCACCGAACTCGACGTCGTCCGGTTCCACGGGCTCGACATCGGCATGGTCATCTGCGAGGACATCTGGCAGGACGGCGGGCCGATCTCGGCGCTGGGCCGCGCCGGCGTCGACCTCGTGGTGGCACCGAACGCGTCGCCGTACGAGCGGTCTAAGGACGAGCAGCGGCTGCCGCTCATCGCCCGCCGCGCCGCCGAAGCCGGCGCGCCGCTGGTCTACACCAACCAGGTGGGCGGCCAGGACGACCTCGTGTTCGACGGCGACTCGCTCGTCGTCGGCGCGGACGGCTCGGTGGTGGCGCGCGCGCCGCAGTTCGTCGAGCACCTGCTCGTGCTGGACATGGACCTCACCGCGGGCGGGCACGCCGGCGACGGCGAGCTCGAAGGCCTGCACGTCCGGCGCCGGGTGGTGAGCTCGGAACCGCTGCCCCCCTACGAGCCGACGGCCGAGCCGGTGATCAGCGAGCCCCTGTCGGACGAGGCCGAGGTGTGGTCGGCGCTGGTCGTCGGGCTGCGGGACTACGTGCACAAGAACGGCTTTTCGTCGGTGACGTTCGGGTTCTCCGGCGGCATCGACTCGGCCGTCTGCGCGGCGCTGGCCGCGGACGCGCTGGGCGGCGACAACGTCTACGGCGTCTCGATGCCGTCGAAGTACTCGTCGGGCCACTCGAAGGACGACGCGGCCGACCTCGCGCGGCGGATCGGGGCGCACTACCGCGTCGAGCCGGTCGAGGACATGGTGCGGGTGTACGTCGAGCAGCTTTCGCTGACGGGCCTGGCCGAGGAGAACATCCAGGCGCGGACGCGGGGCATGCTGCTGATGGCACTGTCCAACCTGGACGGTCACCTGGTGCTGGCCACGGGTAACAAGACCGAGCTGGCCGTCGGGTATTCGACGATCTACGGCGACGCGGTGGGGGCGTTCGCGCCGATCAAGGACGTCTTCAAGACGCACGTCTGGCAGCTCGCGCGGTGGCGGAACGACACAGCGGCTCAACGCGGCGAGACCCCGCCGATCCCGGAGAACTCGATCTCGAAGCCGCCGTCGGCCGAGCTGCGGCCGGGCCAGATGGACTCCGACTCGCTGCCGGACTACGCGCTGCTCGACGACATCCTCGACGACTACGTCGAGGGCGACCGCGGCTACGCCGACCTGATCTCCGCCGGGTTCGACCCGGACACCATCGACCGCGTGGTGCGGATGGTCGACAAGGCCGAGTACAAGCGGCGCCAGTACCCGCCGGGCACGAAGATCACGTTCAAGGCGTTCGGCCGCGACCGGCGGCTGCCGATCACGAACGCGTGGCGCGAGGGCAAGGCTTAGGTCAGCGCGACCTGACGGCCGTCCTTCGCCTGGAGGGCCGCCGTCAGGCTCGCCTGGTTCGCCCGCCGGACCAGGAGTTCGAGGCCGAGCGCTTCCGTCGCGGTCTTGACCGACTCCGGGTCCGGGTGGGCGCCGGTGACCATCAGGAGCGGGATCGACGGCAGGCCGCGCGTCGTCGGGTGCGGCGTGGTGCCCCAGTCGATGAGGAACGGGCGGAGCGTGCCCGGGAGGCTCGGCGGGGTCAGGCGCCAGCGGAGGACTTCGCCGTCTTGGGTCGCGCGGGACATCTCGACGGCGTCGCCCGGGTCGAAGCCGCGGGCTCTCGCCTGGGCGATCGTCGCGTCGAGGTCGGTGGTGCGGACGGCCCAGGCGACGAGCGCGGGCTCGGTCAGGTCGTCGATGCCGAAGGGGCGCGGGTTTTCTGGCTCCGGCTGCGCGGGATCGGGACCGACGACCTCCAGGTACATGCCGGCACCGAGGTCGGCGAGGTGGTTCGCGGTGCCGAGGCCGACGTGGCTGCCGCCGGGCGCGGGCGTGACGCCGGTGAGCGCGGTGACGCGGGCGACGGCCTCGGCGAGGTCCGGGCCGGCGTAGACGAGGTGATCGAGCACGGAGTCATTTTGTCGTACCCCGGTCGTAGGCTCGCAAGATGACATCGGGGTGGACGGCGTTCGACACGGCGATCGGCGAGTGCGGGCTCGCGTGGCGTGACGACGTGGTGGTCGGGACTTCGCTGCCTTCTTCGTCGTTGCGGGCTTGGTTCAGCCGGCGGTTCCCGGAGGGCGCTCCGGGGCCGGGGGCGCAGGCGGCGGTGGACGGGATCGTGGCGTTGCTGGGCGGCGCGCGGGCGGATCTGACGTCGGTGGAGCTGGACATGGCAGGGGTGCCGGAGTTCAACCGCCGCGCGTACGAGATCGCGCGGACGATCCCGCCGGGCAAGACGCTGACGTACGGCGACATCGCCCACCGGCTGGGTCAGCCCGGTTCGGCGCAGGCCGTCGGGCAGGCGATGGGGCACAACCCGTTCCCGATCATCGTGCCGTGCCATCGGGTGCTGGCGGCGGGAGGGAAGGACGGCGGGTTTTCGGCGCGGGGCGGCGTCGAGACCAAGCGGCGGATGCTCGTGATCGAGGGGGCGTTGGCTGACGAGCCGACGCTGTTTTGACGGGACGCTGTTCTGACGGGCTGTGGGGCCTGGCCGCTTGGGTGGGCGCGGGGCCGGAGTGGTGGTGTGGTCGGGGCCGGGCTTGTGCGCGGAGGGTCGGCACGCGTGATTGAGCGGTCGACGCGCGTGACTGGGGAGCCGACACACGTGATTGGAGGGTCGACACGGCCCGGCGGGGGTGCCGCCGGGCCGGGCCGAGGCGTGGGGTGAGGTGGGCGGGGCGGGTCAGGCGGGTTGGGGTTGTGGCTTCCAGGGCTTCATCCACGGGGACTCCGGCCAGCCCTCTGCCGCGGCCATCAGGGGAATGGCCGTGCCGCCGTCGATGTGTTCGCGGATGATGTCCGCGTGGCCCGCGTGGCGGGCCGTCTCCTCGATCAGGTGCAGCAGGACCCAGCGGACCGACCACGCCTCGACGTCCTGCGGGTACCACGGCACGCCCTTCGGCACCGGGACCGCCTGGCCGAGGTCTTCGATGCCCGCGATGACCTCCGCCGTGCGGGCCGCCACCTCGTCGTAGCGGGCCAGGACGGCCGCCAGCGTCTCGTCCGGGCCCAGGCTGTACCCCGTCCGGTAGTCCGCCATCGCTTCGTCGAACGGCTTCTGCGGCAGCTGCAGGATGATGTCCAGCCAGCCGTCCTCGGTCGTCGCGACGTGCTTGACCAGGCCGCCCACCGAGAGCGCGCTCTTCGTCGGGGTCAGGCGGGCCTGCTCGTCCGTCAAGCCGTGCGCCGCCAGCTTCAGCACGTACCTCTGCTGTTCGAGGAACTTCACCAGCCCGTCACGCTCGTCGGTCACCGGGGACACGTTTCCCGCCATCTTGATCCACTCCTTCGGCTTGGTCGCCCGCATCTTCCCACCGGCCACCGACATTTCCGCGCAGTCATGAGCAAAGTAGTCAGTATCAATTTCGTCTATGTACTTTGCGGGTAGAGTCGGGAGCGTGTCAACGGAGAACTCCCCCAGCGGTGCGGAGCTGGCCGACGCGCTGCGGCGCATCACGCACGTCCTGCGCCGGTACGCGGGTGCGCCCTACGCCAAGCGCGGCTGGCCGACCGCCCAGATCCAGCTGCTGCTGATGGTCGACCTGCTCGGCGACCGGCCGCGGATGGGCGAGGTCAAGCGCCGCCTGGGGGTGACCGGCCGGGCGATCACCTCCGCCGTCGACGCGCTGGAGCGCGACGGGCTGCTGCGGCGTGAACCCGACCCGACCGACCGGCGGGCGAGCCTGCTGGCCGTCACCGACGCCGGACGGCACCGGCTCGGGGAGATCGAGAAGATCCAGCACGGCCACGCCGACGAGACGTTCCGCGTGCTCGACCCGGCCGAGCGCAAGACGCTGCTGGAGCTGCTCAGCCGGCTCGAGGAGCATGTCGTGGCGCAGGCTTGACGAACGCGTACGTCCCGCCGACGCCGTAGAGCACGGCCCGCACCACCAGCTGGGCGCGCGTGAAGATCCCCTCGTACGAGCCCGTCTGCCGGGCCAGCACGACGGCCAGCCAGGTGGCCATCACCAGCACGAGACCGGCGACGGCGAGGGCCCGCCAGCCCGGCGGCCACCACAGGATCAGGCTGACCACCCCGACCGCGAGCACGACGCTGAGCAGCGACGAAAGGACGTCGCTGTGCTCGGGGTAGACGGCCTGGATCAGCACGAGCAGGCCGAACGCGCTCACCGAGATCGAGCTGAGCCGCGCCGACCACTGGACGGGCCCGAGGCGGTGCAGCGGCGGCCCGGCGAGCAGGAACGCGACGCCGGACACCGCGAGCAGGACCCGGAACACCGGCGGGCCGGCGAGCAGCGCCGACGCCGGATCGTCCACCGGGGACACGCCCGTCGGCAGGAAGAACTCCAGGAGCCAGCCCGAATACGCGAGGACGGCCACCCCCATGAGGAAGGCCGAGGCGATCCGAGCCGTGCGCACGAGGCACACATTAAGCGACCCCGGCGGTTCCGGCGGAACCAGCGTGATCAGTTCGACCGAGTCGTTATGCCTGCGGACGGACGAACGGGAACAGGACCGTCTGGCGGATCGACGCCCCGGTCAGCATCATCAGCAGCCGGTCGACGCCCAGACCGAGCCCGCCGGTCGGCGGCATGCCGTGTTCCAGGGCGAGCAGGAAGTCTTCGTCCAGCTCCATCGCCTCGACGTCGCCGCTGGCCGCGCGCAGCGACTGCGCCTCCAGCCGCCGCCGCTGCTCGACCGGGTCGGTCAGCTCGGTGTAGGCGGTGCCGACCTCGGAGCCGAACGCGATCAGGTCCCAGCGCTCGGCCAGCCGCGGGTCCTCGCGGTGCTGGCGGGTGAGCGGCGAGACGTCGGTCGGGTAGTCCGTGTAGAACGTCGGCAGCACGGTCGCGCCCTCGACGAGGTGCTCGAACGCCTTGAGCACGAGGTCGCCGTGGCTCGGGTCCTCCCCCACCGGCACGCCCGACGCGGCGCACAGCCGCCGCAGGTCGGCCACCGAAGTCCCCGAGTCGACCTGCTCCCCGAAGGCCGCCGAGACGGCGTCGTGCACCGTGATCACCGGCCAGTCGCCGGAGATGTCGTGCTCGACGACCCGGCCGTCCGCGCCGGGCCGGCGCACGACCTGGGCGCCGTACGCCGCCTCGGCCGCGTGCTGGACCAGCTCGCGCGTCAGCGTCCGCATGGTGTCGTAGTCCGCGTACGCCTGGTACGCCTCGAGCATCGTGAACTCGGGGTTGTGCGTCGCGTCGACGCCTTCGTTGCGGAAGTTGCGGTTCAGCTCGAAGACGCGCTCGACGCCCGCGACGCACAGGCGCTTGAGGTACAGCTCGGGCGCGATCCGCAGGTACATCCGCATGTCGTAGGCGTTGATGTGGGTGACGAACGGGCGGGCGTTGGCGCCGCCGTGCACCGTCTGCAGCATCGGCGTCTCGACTTCGAGGTAGTCCGCGTGGTGCAACCGGTCGCGCACCGCGCGGACCACAGTGGACCGCAGCCGCAGCATGGCCGTCGAGTCCGGGTTGACCGCGAGGTCGAGGTAGCGCTGCCGCACCCGCGTCTCCGGGTCGGTGAGGCCCTTCCGCTTGTCCGGCAACGGGTGCAGGCACTTCGCGGTGACCGTCCACTCGTCGACGAGCACCGAGAGCTCGCCGCGCTTCGACGTCACGACCAGGCCGCTGACGCCGACGTGGTCGCCGAGGTCGACGCCCGTCCGCCAGCCGGTGAGGTCGAGCTCGCCGGCCTCCAGCATCAACTGGATTTCGCCGCTGAAGTCCTTGACGCGCGCGAAGCACAGCCCGCCCATGGTCCGTAGCGCCAGCACGCGCCCGGCGATCCGGACGCGGTGGCCGGTGGCGGTGTCCGGGTCCAGGTCGCCGAACTTCTTGACGACGTCGCCGATGTGGTCGTCGCGGCGGAACCCGACCGGGTACGGGTCGATCCCGGCTTCGCGCAGCTTGGCGAGCTTGGCCATCCGGACGCGGACCTGTTCGGGCCGCCGCACCGGCTTCGCCGCCGGGACCGCCGCGGACTCCTCGATGGCCTTGACGCGCGCGACGAAGTCGTCGGTGACCGTCTCCAGCCGCAGCGACCGCGACCGCCCGGTCGGGACGAACCCCTCGAGCGCGCCCGCGACGATGCCGACGCGCGGGAGGCGCCGCGCCGAGGAGTAGCAGAGGAACCGCGGCTCCCAGTCCGGCCCGTACTTGGCGTTGGACCGGTACAGCGACTCCAGCTGGAAGAACCGCGAGGCGACGCTCAGGATCCCCTTCCAGGCCCGCAGGACCGGGCCGGCGCCGATCCGCTCGCCCTCGGAGAACACCGCGCGGAACATCGCGAAGTTGAGCGAGATCCGTTGCGCGCCCAGGTGCGGGCCGGCCGCGACGACCTCGGCGATCATGTACTCGTTGAGGCCGTTCTCGGCGTCGCGGTCGCGGCGCATGAGATCGAGGGACAGCCCGCGCCGCCCCCACGGCACGAACGACAGCAGGCCGCGCAGGTCGCCGCGCGCGTCGTAGGCCTCGACCATCACGCTGCGGCCGTCGCTCGGGTCGCCGAGGCGGCCCAGCGCCATCGAGAACCCACGTTCGGTCTCGGCGCCGCGCCAGGCCTGGGCCCGCGCGAGCAGCTCGGCCATCTCGTCGTCGGGGATCTCGCCGTGGCGGCGGACGCGCGAGGTGTACCCAGCGCGCTCGATGCGCTTCACGGCCTGGCGCACCGAGCGGCGCTCCGGCCCGGCGAGGCTGAACTCGCGGACGTCGAGCACGGCCTCGTCGCCGATCTCCAGGGCCCGGAGGCCGGCGTCGGTGTACGCCTTGGCGCCGCGTTCGCTCGCCCCGAGCACACCGGGCGTCCAGCCGTAGGTGCGCGCCTCGTCGAGCCACACGCGGACGGCGTCCGGCCAGGCCTCGGGGTCGCCCACCGGGTCGGCGCTGGCGACGCTGGTGCCGGCCAGCACCCGGTAGGTGACGGCCGCGCGGCCGTTCGGCGAGAAGACGACGCTCTTGTCGCGCCGGGTGGCGAAGTAGCCGAGGGAGTCGTCCTCGCCGTGCTCGGCGAGCAGCTCACGCACGCGAAGCTCTTCTTCGTCGGTGCGCAGGCGGCGGCTGCGGACCCCGCGGAAGAGCAAGTACAGCGCCCCGGTGACGACCGCCGTCGCGCCCAGGTCGATGAGGACGTCCAGCCAGGCCGGGCCCTCGCCGACGCCGATCCGGCGCAGCTGGAGGTTTTCCCCGGTGGCGTGGTTGACGACCCAGGCGAACCGCTCCCAGGCGTCGCCGAGGTGGCCCGGGAACGCCTCGGCCAGCAGGAAGCCGACCGCGATGACCGTGGCGAAACCGCCGACCAGCATGGTGAGGCCGTCGCGCCAGGCGCTCGGCGCGAGCCGGGCGGGGAACGCCCTGCGCAGCGCGAGCAGGAAGATGATCAGCGCGACCGACAGCACGTCGGCCGCGGTGAGGGCCCACAGCTGGGCCGGGATGTGGCGGGCCTGCTTCGCACCCAGCGAGAGCAGCTCGGGCGACCACAGCAGCGTCGCCTGCAGGGCGACCGTGAGCACCAGGCCGACGACCTGGAACAGCACCAGTGTGTACAGGGCCGCCTTCTTGCGCCGGCGCAGCGCGGCGCCCAGCACCGCCATCAGCAGCACCATCACCAGGCTCGCGCTGGTCGGCACGCTCAGGCTCGAAAACGCCATGTCGATGCCGTTGAGCAGCCGTCCGTGCGGGCCGTTGGTGAACAGGAGGATCACCGAGAACACCGCGGCCAGCTGGACCACGGTCGCGACGATGCCGCCCGCCTTCGCCTTCCACGCGGGGAGGCGCGGGCGCGTGCTCGCGAGGTTTCCCATGGGTGCTTTTGTCGCCTTTCGCGGCCGATCGGGGGTCATGCCCTCTACTTGACGTAAGTGAACACAGGTTGGTTGTCCCCGGGCATCAACCTGAAGGCTGACGGCGTCTGGTCCCGCCGCACGAGGGTGTGAAGCTGGTCCCACCAGGTTGGGGCCCGTGCGTCAGCGTGTCACGCTTTGAGACGCCTCTGCTCCACGACCCGGGGACCTCACCGAGGCCTCGAGGGAAGGACGGTCGACGACGATGTCTGCCAGCGCCGAAGAACCCGCCCCCTACGGCACCGGACCCGCCGCCAAGCCGGCGCCGGGCCGGAAGGTCCGCGTCCACCACCTGCGCGAGCTCAAGGACCGCGGCGAACCGTGGCCCATGCTCACCGCGTACGACATGTACACCGCCGCCCTGTTCGACGAGGCCGGGATCCCCGTGCTGCTCGTCGGCGACTCCGCGGCCAACAACGTCTTCGGGTACGACACGTCGCTGCCGGTGACGGTCGACGAGCTGCTGCCGCTGGTCCGGGCGGTCACCCGGTCGGTCAAGCGGGCCCTGGTGGTCGCCGACCTGCCGTTCGGCTCCTACCAGCTCTCGCCGCAGCAGGCGCTCGAGACGTCCGTGCGGTTCATGAAGGAGGGCCGCGCGCACGCCGTGAAGCTCGAGGGCGGCCGGCGGTTCGCCGCGCACGTCGAGGCGCTGACCTCGGCCGGGGTGCCGGTGATGGGTCACATCGGGTTCACCCCGCAGAGCGAGCACAACCTCGGCGGCTACCGGGTGCAGGGGCGCGGCGAAGCGGCGGACGTGCTGCTCGCCGACGCACTGGCGCTGCAGGAGGCCGGGGCGTTCGCGGTGGTGATGGAGATGGTGCCCGCCGAAGCCGCGAAGCGCGTCACGGCGGAGCTGAAGATCCCGACGGTCGGCATCGGCGCCGGCCCGGACTGCGACGCCCAGGTGCTGGTCTGGCAGGACATGGCCGGGCTGCGGCGCGGCAAGGCACCGCGGTTCGTCAAGCGCTACGCCGACGTCGCGACCGTGCTGCAGAACGCGGCGACGGCCTTCGCCGAGGACGTCCGCCGCGGCGAGTTCCCGGCTCCGGAACACGCTTTCCACGACTAACCCCGGTTCCTGAACCGCTCGGCGAGCGCCGGGTCGTTCTCCCACCACAGCCCCGACGTCGAAGCGGCGCCCGAAGCGGCTTGTTCGTCCAGCTGGACGTCGATCTGCTTCGCGCGCCGCTCGTCGTCGCGGGCCCAGCGGACGAACAACGCCACGACGAACGGCAGGCCGGCGACGTCGCCACCGATCCACAGCACACCCGCGCCGATGATCTGGTCGGTCCGGGGGTCCGGGCCGCGGCCGGGGTGCGCCGCGGCGTAGTGGTCCGGGGCGAGCAGCGGGCCGAGCCAGAGCACCAGGCCGAGCGCGCCGTCGAAGATCACCTCGGTGAACGCGATCCACACGGACACGAGGTGCGGGTCCCGGCGCGGCGTCGGGTCGAGGCCGAGGCGCGTCCAGAAGTACGTGAAGCCGCACAGCACGAGAACTACCCGGACCAGCCCGTCGGCAACCGGCGAGCGCAGCGTGAGGTCGTAGAGCGGGGTCAGGTAGACCACCAGCACCGGCGCGACCAGCACGACCGTGACGACCGGCGGGAACGTCAGGGCCCGCGCCACCGGGCCGCGGCCGTGGCGCCGCAGCCAGGCCGCGGGCCGCGTGTCCAGCAGGAGCCGGATCGGCGCGCCCAGGGCCAGCAGCAGCGGCGTGACCATCAGCAGCGTCGTGGTCTGGACCGCGCGGACCCAGAAGAACGTCGTGTCGTAGACGGCCAGCGGCGAGCAGGTGACCAGCACGATCGTCGCGAGGCCGGTGAGGAACGCCGTCGTGCGGCCCGCCGGCCAGCCGCGGCCGCGGGCGGCCCGGACGTAGAGCACGCCGAGCACGAGGACGACGATGACGGCCGGGGCGTCGAACGTCAGAGGCACGTCACACCGCGAAGTAGAGCAGGCTGCCGATTCCGGCGACCACGCAGTAAATGGCGAACGGGGTCAGAGTTCGCGTTTCGAAGTATCCGGTGAGGAACCGGACAGAAATGTACGAAGCCACCCCGGCGATGACGCTGCCAACGAGGGCCGGGCCGAGCGAAGCCTGGTTCTCCGGGGCGAACAGCGTCGGCATCTTGAGGACGCCGGCGGCGAGGATGACCGGGGTGGCGAGCAGGAAGGCGAACCGCGCGGCGTCTTCGTGGCCGAGCCCGCGGCGCAGCCCCGCGACCATCGTGATGCCGGACCGGCTGATGCCGGGCAGCAGCGCCAAGATCTGCGCCGCGCCGATCAGCACGGCCTCGCCGACCCCCAGCTTCGCCAGCCGGACGTCGGTCGCCTCCTCGACCGTGACCGCCCGCATGACCAGGGTTTCCTCGGCCGAGAAGTCCACCGTGTCCGCTTCGTCGGACGGTTTGGCGCGCGAGAACTTCTCGGCGGCGTAAAGCACACCGCCGTTGAGCGCCAGGAAGATCGCCGACGGCACCGGCTTGCCGAGGAAGTCGCGCAGCAGCCCTTCCAGCAGCAGGCCGGCCAGCCCGACGGGGATGGTGGCGAGCACGAGCAGCCACGCGAGCCGCTGGTCGGGGGTGCGGACTTCGCGGCGGCGGATCGACGTCCAGAGGCCGCCGATGATCCGCACCCAGTCCTTGCGGAAGAACAGCACCAGCGCCAGTGCGGTGGCGACGTGCATCGCGACGAGCACCGCGAGGTACGGCGAATCCTTGCCGATGCTCAGGTCCCGCTGCCATTGCCCGCCGAGCCAGGCGGGCAGCAGGATGCTGTGGCCGAGACTGGACACCGGAAACAATTCCGACACCCCTTGCAAGGCGCCGACGACAATCGCCTCGACATAGGTCACCGCGGACATTCCGGGTCCTTCCGTACCGCTTTCCGAGATCTCGTCACCGGAAAGTACCGGCCCATTCGTTAACACCGGGCAAGGGGGATGTGGTCACTCAGCGTTCCCTCAGCGGATCCTCTACCAGACGTTCACATCCATGAAAATCAATCATGTTCTTGACTGGTGTTCCGGTCGTGGCTTAGCGTTTAGCCCGTCGCCGCCACGACGAAGAGTTCGAACCCTCGACGAGGAGGACCGGAATGCGTGAGCGGACTGCCGGCCGTCGTGACCACCCCGACGGCCGCGGTGTTCACCACCACGACCGCGGGACCCGCATCTGGGCCGCCGCCCCCTCCGGAGCCGGGAACTTCGCGGACGCGGCCACCGGCCGCTGACGCGTCATCGACCGGGAGCCCGCTCAGCCCGGCGGCGGGGGCGGGCTCCCACCTTTCTTGGCCGTCGTCCCGGTACCCGGCGGCGGGGCATCGGGGCGACGGTCAGGACCCTCCGGCAAAGTGTCACCCATGGACGAGCTCTACCCGCCGGTTCCCCTGCGCGCGGAAGGTTTTCTGGACGTCGGCGACGGCCACCGGATCCGCTGCCAGGAGGCCGGCGACCCGGCCGGGAAGCCGGTCGTGGTGCTGCACGGCGGGCCGGGCAGCGGGATCGCGCCGATGGCGGCGCGGCACTTCGACCCCGCGGCCTACCGGATCGTCCTGTTCGACCAGCGCGGGTCCGGCCGGTCGACACCGGGCGCGGACGACCTGGGCGCCAACACCCTGTGGCACCTGGTGTCCGACATGGAAGTGCTGCGCGAGCGGCTCGGCATCGACCGCTGGCAGCTCTTCGGCGGTTCCTGGGGCGCGACGCTCGCGCTCGCCTACGCGGAGACGCACCCTTCGCGCGTCAGCGAGATCATCCTGCGGGGCGTGTTCACCGTGCGCCGCAGCGAACTCGACTGGATCTACCGGGGCGGGGCCGCGAACCTGTTCCCGCGCGAGTGGGAGGCCTTCCTCGCCCCGATCCCGCCGGACCGCCGGGACGACCCCCTGGCCGCCTACGCCACCTTGCTCGACGACCCCGACGAAGGCGTCCGGAACCGGGCCGCGGTCGCGTGGAGCACGTGGGAGGGCGCGACGGTCTCAGTCCGGCCGCACGAGTCGTTCCTCCGCCAGTACGCCGACCCGGAGTTCGCGCTGACCTTCGCGCGGCTCGCCGTCCACTACTTCTCCCACGGCGCGTGGCTCGAAGACGGCCAGCTGATCCGCGACGCGGGCAAGCTCGCGGACATCCCCGGCACGATCGTGCAGGGCCGCTACGACGCGGTGTGCCCGCCGGTCACCGCGTACGAACTGCACCGCGCGTGGCCGGGTTCGGTGCTGAACCTGCTCGAGGGCGCGGGGCACGCGGTGACCGACCCGGGCGTGCTGGCCGCCCTGCGCGCGGCGACGGACTCATTCCGCGAGTAGCACCGCGAACACCTTTTCGAGCTTGCGCCGCAGCGTCCCTTCGTCCGCGCGGTTCAGCCCGGTGCTGCCGATCAGCGCGCGCATGACCCAGAACCCGGCGATGACCGCGAGGACCATCGCGGGCCCCTCGGTGCCGTCGCGGGCCGGGAGGACGTCGGTCAGGTGCTTCTCGACGTGCCGCTCGATGCCGGCGCGCAGGATCTCCGCGGCCCGCGGGTTCGGCGCCGAGCGCAGCATCAGCAGGAACGGGTCGAGTCGGCCGGCGTCCGGCGCGGTCCGCCGGACCAGGGCGGCCGCGATGTCGGCGGCCAGCGTCGCCGGGTCGTCGGTCAGCACCGTCCGCTCGGCCATCGCCGCCTCGACGACCTCGGCGAACAGCCCTTCCTTCGAGCCGAAGTAGCGGTTGACGAGCATTGCCGTGACCCCGGCGGACTGGGCGATCTCGCGCACGCCGGCGCCGTCGTAGCCGGCCCGGGTGAACGCTTCGAGCGCGGACGCCAGGATCGCTTCCCGGGTCGCGGCGGCGTTGCGGGTCTTCATGTATACGAGTGTAGACTTGCGTTAAGTCTACAGGTGTATACATAGATCGGAGGGGTCTCGTGGACCTCGGAATCACCGGCCGGCGCGCCCTCGTCACCGGCTCCAGCGCGGGTCTCGGCGCGGCGATCGCGCGGCTGCTGGCCGCGGAGGGCGCGGCCGTGGTCGTCCACGGCCGGGACGCGACCCGCGCCGGAAAGGTCGCGGCCGAGATCGGCGCGGCCGGGGTGGCCATCGGCGACCTGTCGACCGACGAGGGCGCGGCCGCGGCGGCCGCCGCGGCCGGGAACGTCGACATCCTGGTCAACAACGCCGGCTCGTACGACCACCTGTCGTGGTCCGACGCGACGCCGGAGGACTGGACGGCGGCCTACGAGGCGAACGTCGTCTCGGCGGTCCGGATGATCCACCGGTTCGTGCCGGGCATGCGCGAGCGCGGCTGGGGCCGCGTGGTCCAGATCGGCGGCGGGCTGGCGATCCAGCCGATGGCGCTGCAGCCGCACTACACCGCGACGCTCGCCGCGCGGCACAACCTCGCGGTGTCGCTCGCCCGGGACCTCGCCGGGACGGGCGTGACGTCGAACGTGGTCTCGCCGGGCGCGATCCTGGTGGACTCGGTGCGGGACCTGCTCACGGAAATCGCACCCGCACACGGCTGGGGCGACGCATGGGCTGACATCGAGCGCAACGCGGCGCGCGACTTCGTGCCGAACGACGTCGGGCGCTTCGGGCGTCCCGAGGAGATCGCGGCCGCGGTCGGCTACCTCGTGAGCCCGGCGGCGGCGTACGTGAGCGGCGCGACGATCCGCGTCGACGGCGGCACGATCCGTTCGGTGCACTGAAGTTCGCCCGTTCGGGCCCGGCCCGGCGGCCCGTGCTGAGGACACTGGCGCCATGAGCGACTACATCCTCGCCCAGGCGCCGGACCGCGAAACCGAGCGGCGGCGGCTGGCGTTGCTGCAGGAGTACCACGACGCGCCGACGATCCGCGGGCTCGAGGCCACCGGCGTCACGGCGGGCTGGCGCTGCCTCGACGCGGGCGCGGGCGCCGGGTCGATCAGCCGGTGGCTCGCCGGCCGGGTCGGGACGGGTGGCGCCGTGCTGGCCGTCGACCTCGACCCGAGTCTGCTGGAAGAGCGGGAGAACCTCGGCGTGCGCCGGCTCGACCTGCGGAGCGACCCGTTGCCGGACCGGGCGTTCGACCTCGTCCACGCGCGGCTCGTGCTGACCCACCTGCCGGAGCGCGAAGAGGTCCTCGACCGGCTGGTGCGCGCCGCGCGCCCGGGTGGCTGGGTGGTCGTCGGCGACATCAACTTCGGCACCACCCGGCCGGACGGCGACGACGCCGCGTTCACCCGCGTCGCCGACGCCTACCCGGCGGCGTCGGCGAGCGCGGGCGGCGATCCCGCGCTCGGCCCGAAGCTCGCCGGGATGCTGGTCCACCGCGGCCTCACCGAGATCCACGCCGAGGCCTACCGGACCTACGAGTTCGGCGGCAGCGTCGGCTCGCTCGCGATGAGCTTGACGTTCGAACGGATCCGGGAGCCCGCTCGCGCCCTCGGCGTGACCGACGCCGACGTCGACCACACCCGGGCGCGGCTGGCCGATCCCGGGTTCGGCTTCTTCGGCCCCGAGTTCTGGACGGTCCGGGGCCGGAAGTCAGAGACGTCCGCCTGAAGCCGTGTCGCCCGAAAGCCGTTGCGCCAGGTACACCGGCACCGTCGACACCACGATCAGCACCGCCGCGACGACGTTGACGATCGGGGCCTGGTTGGGCCGGAACAGGTTGTCGTAGATCCAGATCGGCAGCGTCTCCATGCCGGTGCCGAGGGTGAACGTCGTCACGATGATCTCGTCGAACGACAGCGCGAACGCCAGGAGCCCGCCCGCCAGCAGCGCCGAGCGCAGCATCGGGAACGTCACCAGCCGGAACGTCGTGAAGCCGGTCGCGCCGAGGTCCATCGACGCTTCCTCGAGGTTGCCGCCCATCCGCCGCAGCCGCGCGACGACGTTGTTGAACACCACCACGATGCAGAACGTCGCGTGCGCGATGATCGCCGTCAGCAGGCCGAGGTCGATGCCGAGGATCGTGCGGAAGGCGTTGTTCAGCGCGATGCCGGTGACGATGCCCGGCAACGCGATCGGCAGGATGATCAGCAGCGACACCGGGTTCCGGCCGAAGAACCGGTAGCGCTGCAACGCGAACGCGGCCATCGTGCCGAGCACCAGCGCGATCGCCGTCGCCGCCAGACCGGCCTCGACGCTCGTCCACAGGGCGTGCAGCGCCCCCTCGTTCGACGCCGCGCGGCCCCACCACTCCAGCGTGAAGCTCGACGGCGGGAAGCCGAACGTCGTGTCCGCGTTGAAGGAGTTGAGCAGCACCACCACCAGCGGGAAGTAGATCACCGCCAGGCCGAGGCCCAGCGCGGTCCACAGCAGCGCCCGGGACGTCCGCACCGCGACTCCTAGAGGTTGTCCAGCGCGCCGGTGCGGCGCACCGCGGCCAAGTAGACGAGCATGATCACGACCGGCACGGTCGCCACCGTCGCCGCGAAGGGCAGGTTGTTGGCGGCGCCGATGTTGTCGTAGACGACGTTGCCGAGCATCTGCGACGTGCCGCCGACGATCTTCACGGCGATGTAGTCGCCCAGCGACAACGAGAACGTGAAGATCGAGCCGGCCACGATCGCCGGGAACGTCAGCGGCAGGATCACCGAGCGGAACGTCCGCGGCGAGCGGGCGCCGAGGTCGCCCGAAGCGTCCACAAGGGAGTCCGGCAGCCGGTCGAGGCCCGCGTAGATCGGCAGGATCATGTACGGCAGCCACAGGTAGGACAGCGTGATGATGGTGGCCGTGACGCCGTACCCGGGTGAGATCCAGCTCAGCGCGCCGTTGCCCGACAGCATCGAGCGCCAGGCGTACGCCTTGACCAGGTAACTCGCCCAGAGCGGCGTCATCACCGCGATCACCAGGATCCGCTGCGCGCGCGGCGACGCGAGCTTGGCCATCGCGTAGGCCATCGGGAACGCGATGACCGCGTCGATCACCGTGACCAGCGCGGCGATCCCGACCGTGCGGAAGGTGATCGTGCGGTAGACCGCGTCGCTGAACAACGTCTTGAAGTTGTCCAGCGACCACTCGATGGCGACCTGGCCGGTGAACGCGTCGGTGTGCCAGAACGCCGTCACGAACAACGCGGCGAGCGCGCCCAGGTAGGCCAGGCCGAGCCAGAGCAGCGGGGCCGAGAGCAGGAAGCCCAAGCGCAGCCTGGGCTTCCTGTAGAAGAAGGCCGATACGGCGGTCATGTCAGCCCTTGATCTCGGTCCACGCCTTGGTCCACTCGCCGTAGTCCTTGCACTTGACGTCCGTGCGGCCGTCGAGGCACTGCTGGATCGGCGTGGTCCAGTACGCGATCTTCGACGCGTAGGCGGAGTCGTTGGCGTGGTAGGTGTCGCAGAGCGTCTTGTCGGTCATCTCCGCGCACGCCTTGGTGTTCGCCGGCGCCTCGCCGAAGTATTCGGCGACCTGGGCGTTCACCTTCGGGCTGATGATGTAGTCGAGCCACTTGTAGGCGCACGTCTTGTGCGGCGACTTCGCGGCGACCATCCAGGTGTCCGACCACCCGGTAGCGCCTTCGCTCGGCACGGACGCCTCGAGCGGCGCGCCCTCGCCCTTGGTCAGGTTGACCGTGACCTGCCAGGCGGTGCCGACGACGGCGTCGGCGTTCTTCAGCGCCTGGGACTCCTTCAGGTAGTCCGACCAGTACTCGGACACCAGCGGCCGCTGCTGCTTGAGCAGGTTCACCGCGGCGGTGAACTGCTTGTCGTCGAGGGCGTACGGGTTCTTGATGCCCAGGTCCGGCTGGTGCGCCATCAGGTAGAGCGCGGCGTCGGCGATGTAGATCGGCGAGTCGTAGGCGATCACCTTGCCCTTGTAGGGCGAGTTCGCGTCGAACATCACCGACCACGAGTCCGGCGCCGGGGTCACCTTGTCGGTGCGCCAGGTCAGCAGGTTCGCGCCCCATCCGTGCGGGATGCCGTAGGCCACGTTGCCGACGCTGTTCCAGGACTTGTTCTTGAGGAACGGCTGGACGTCGTTGTAGTTCGGGACGAGCGCGGTGTTCACCGGCTCGGCGTCCCCGGAGGCGACCAGCCGCAGCGACGCGTCACCCGACGCGGAGACGACGTCGTACTGCCCGGTCTTCATGAGCGTGACGGCTTCGTCGGACGTGCCGAACGGCTTGACGTTTACCTTGCAGCCGGTCTGCTGCTCGAACGGCGTCACCCAGTTGACCTTCGGGTCGTTGGAGCCGTTCTCCGCATAGCCGGGCCAGGCCAGCACGTTCAGCGCGCCCTCCGGCTGGCCGAGCGCCTTCAGCGCTTCGAGCTTCGGCGGGGTGAACCCCTGCGCGCCCGGCGGCGCGGCGGAGTTCGAACCCGACGTGCCACATGCAGCCAACAGCAGGCTGGCGCCGAGGAGCCCGGCAAGCCGCGTCTTCCTGTTCTTCATGGCATCCCTTTCGCGGTGCTACTGGACCTGGAAGCTGTGCTCGTTGCGCCAAGTGAGCCGGACTCTCCCGGCGGCGAAGGCGCCCTCGGTGTTCTGCTGGACGACCGAGAGCTGGCCACCGGCGTCCAGGGCGACCGAGTAGCGCACGGTCGCGCCCGCGTAGACGACGTCGGTGACCGTGCCGGTCGCGCTGGTGTCCCCCGGCGCCGCGGGTTCGGACAGGGCGTCGTCGATGCGGATCTTCTCCGGGCGGATGCTGAACAGCCCCGGCCGGCCGATCACGGACTCGGCACCGCGGCCGCCGAGCAGGTTGGACGTCCCGACGAACCCGGCGACGAACGCGCTGGCCGGCCGTTCGTAGACCTCTTCGGGCGTCCCGACCTGTTCGATCTTGCCGTCGTTGAAGACGGCGATCCGGTCGCTCATGGTGAGCGCCTCGTCCTGGTCGTGGGTGACGAAGACGAACGTGATGCCGACGTCGCGCTGGATCTGCTTGAGCTCCAGCTGCATCGCCTGCCGCAGCTTGAGGTCGAGCGCGCCGAGCGGCTCGTCGAGCAGCAGCACCTTGGGCCGGTTCACCAGCGCCCGGGCGAGCGCCACGCGCTGGCGCTGGCCGCCGGACAGCTGCGCGGGCTTGCGCGCGCCGTAGTCTTCCAGCCGCACGGTCTTGAGCGCTTCGAGCGCCCGCTCCCGGCGTTGCTGCTTCGGGACGCGCTTGACCTTCAGGCCGTATTCGACGTTCTGCTGCACCGTCATGTGCGGGAACAGGGCGTAGTCCTGGAAGACCGTGTTGACGTCCCGCTCGAACGGCGCCAGGTGCGTGACGTCCCGCCCCTCGAGCTCGATCGAGCCCGCGGTGGGCAGCTCGAACCCGGCGATCAGGCGCAGCACGGTCGTCTTGCCGGAGCCGGACGGGCCGAGCATCGAGAAGAACTCGCCGGGCGGGATGTCGAGGTCGACGCCGTCGACCGCGTGGACGTCGCCGAAGTGCTTGCGCAGCCCGGAAAGCCGGATCGCGGGCCGCGCGGTCTCGTTCGACGGCGCGGGGTCCTCGCGCGTCTCGGTGGGTGCTTGGTTGGGCATCGCCAGCCTCACAGTGCGCTCATCACGTGCTTGATCCGGGTGTAGTCCTCGAGGCCGTACAGCGAGAGGTCCTTGCCGTAGCCCGACTTCTTGAACCCGCCGTGCGGCATCTCGGCCACCAGCGGGATGTGGGTGTTGATCCAGACGCAGCCGAAGTCGAGCTTCGCCGAGACGCGCATCGCGCGCTGGTGGTCGCGGGTCCAGATCGACGACGCGAGGCCGTACTGGACGGCGTTCGCGGCCTTCAGCGCTTCGGCCTCGTCGGAGAACCGCTGCACGGTGATGACCGGGCCGAAGATCTCGTTCTGGCTGATCTCGTCGTCCTGGCGGACGCCGGAGACGACCGTGGCCTCGAAGAAGTAGCCCTCGTCGCCCGCGCGGTGTCCTCCACAGTGGACGGTCGCGTGCCCCGGCAGCCGGTCGATGAACCCGGACACCTTCGCCAGCTGGGCCGCGTTGTTGAGCGGGCCGTACGCGACGTCTTCGTCGTCCGGCTTGCCGGTCTTGGTGGCCTCGGCCTGCCGGGCGAGGGCCGCGACGAAGGTGTCGTGCACCTCGTCGGCGACCAGCACGCGGGTGGCGGCGGTGCAGTCCTGGCCGGCGTTGAAGTAGCCCGCGACGGCGATGGCTTCCGCGGCGGCGTCGAGGTCGGCGTCGGCGAAGACGATGACCGGCGCCTTGCCGCCCAGCTCCAGGTGCACGCGCTTGACGTCGGTGGCCGCCGACTTCGCGACCTCGATGCCCGCGCGGACCGAGCCGGTGATCGACACCATGGCCGGGATGTCGTGCTCGACCAGCGCGCGGCCGGTGTCCCGGTCGCCGCACACGACGTTGAACACGCCCGGCGGCAGGAACTCCCCGGCGATCTCGGCGAGCAGCAGCGTCGAGGCCGGCGTGGTGTCCGACGGCTTGAGCACGATCGTGTTGCCGGCCGCGAGCGCGGGCGCGATCTTCCAGATGGCCATGAGCAGCGGGTAGTTCCACGGCGTGACCTGCGCGCAGACCCCGACCGGCTCACGGCGGACGAAGGACGTGTGGCCCTCCATGTACTCGCCGGCCGAGCGGCCCTCCAGCACGCGGGCGGCGCCGGCGAAGAACCGGACCTGGTCGAGGACCATCGGGATCTCTTCGGCCATGGTCAGCGCGACCGGCTTGCCGGTGTTCGCGGACTCGACCCGGACGATCTCCTCCGCGCGTGCTTCGAGGGCGTCGGCGATCTTCAGCAGCGCGAGCTGGCGCTGGGCCGGTGTCGTCGCCCGCCAGGTCTCGAACGCGGTCGCGGCGACCTGCAGCGCGTTGTCGACGTCCTCGGGCCCGGCGACCGGCGCGGTGCAGTACGGGCGCCCGGTGACCGGGTCGGTGATCTCCGCCGTCCGGCCCGACTTGGACTCGACGTACGCGCCGCCGACGTAGTGCTTCAGCTCCTGCACGGTGGACTCCCTCGGGTTCGCGGGGCTAAAACATATAAGTCCATATGTAATAGGACAAGTGGATCAGGCAAGATTGGTGCGAACGGGTAGCCCCGACGACGAAGGGTCACGATGCGCAAGGGCATGTCGCACAGCGCGCGGTCCGCCATGTTCGCGCCGCTCGGCCAGGTCGGCCGCGCGGAAGCGGTGGCGGCCCGGCTGGTCGACGCCATCACGCTCGGCCTGCTCGCCGACCAGGAGCAGCTGCCGAGCGAAGCCGACCTGGCCACGCAGTTCGGCGTCTCGACCGTGACGGTCCGGGAAGCGCTGGTGGCGTTGCGGCAGCAGGGGCTCGTCGAGACGCGGCGAGGACGCAGCGGCGGCAGCTTCGTCCGCGCGCCGGCCAACCCGCCGTCGGACGCCTGGCGCGCGCGGCTGAGCGAGGTGTCGCTGTCGGACCTGCGCGACGTCGGCGACCACTACCTGGCGATCGCCGGGGCCGCCGCGAAGCTCGCCGCCGAACGCAGCTCCCCCGAGGACGTCGCCCGGCTCGGCTTGGCGACCGACGACCTCCGCACCGCGCGGGGCATCGACTTCACGCGGGCGGAGCGGCAGTTCCACCTGGAGGTCGCGGCCGCGGCGCAGTCACCGCGGCTCACCCACGAAGAGGTCCACCTGCAGGCCGAGCTGGGCGGGCTGCTGTGGCTGCCGATCGGTTCCGAGGCCCACGCGCACGAGGAGCACGCGGCGATCACCGCCGCGATCGACGCCGCCGACGGCGACTTGGCCCGCAAGCTGACGGAGGAACACATCCTGGGCGCGCTCGACCGCCTCGCGGACGTGCACCTCGGCCTGCTCGCCCCGTAAACTCCGCACAACCCGCGCATCGAGGTGAGCACCGTGAACGACACCCGCACGCTGGCCGGCGACGAGGTCGTCGAGCAGGTTTCGGCGCTGGTGGAAGGGGTTTTCGACCGGCTGAAGCCGCTGCTGGCGGCCGCCGAGTCGGTCCTGGCGGACACCCCGTCCGCGGCGGCGCTGCACCGGATCCGCCCGCAGGTCACCGAGGCCCTCGGCGGCCTGATCATCGGCGCGGGCTTCGTCAGCGCACCGAACGTGCTGGCGGACTCCGAGTTCGGCTTCGAGTGGTGGACGCGTTCGGCTTCCGAACCGCCGTCGCAGCTGTTCATCAGCTTGGACCCGGGCAGCGAGAACTTCCTCGACTACACGCGCCAGTCCTGGTTCACGGTCCCGCGCGACACCGGGCGGCGGCACATCAACGGCCCGTACGTCGACTACCTCTGCACGGACGAGTACACGCTGACGTTCACGATCCCGGTGTTCCTGGGCGGAGCTTTCGCGGGTGTGGTGGGCGCCGACGTCTACGTGCGCGAGTTCGAGCGGGCAGTACGGCCGCGGCTGCGGTCACTGGGCCGCGGGGCGGCCCTGCTGAACGCGCAGGGGCGGGTGATCGTGTCGAACAGCGTCCGCCAGCCGACGGGATCGCTGGTGCGCGAGGCCGACGTCCCGGCCTGGTGGTCCGCGGGCGCGGAGCCGGGGCCGTCATTGCGCCGGTGCGGCGATTCGCCGATCGTGCTGGTGACCGGGGACTAAGGGCCGCCCATCATCGCGTAGCCCACGTAGCAGTCGGGCCCGTCTTGCACGAGGACGATCATCGGCGCGCCTTCGGGGACCGGCTTCCTGACGAACACGGGGTGCGCGGCCCCGAACCAGGTGTCCACTTCGTCGACCTGGGCGAGGGTGGCGTCGAGGTTCGCCGACGTCACGCAGTACGGCTCGTCGTGACACCACCCGGCTCCAGCACAGGTGGTGTAGCTGCGGTAGTCCCGCCCGGCGTGGTGGATGCGGTACGGCAGCCCGTGGTCGCCCGGCAGCGCGTAGCCGAAGTGGTTGGCCGTCCAGGGCAGGAACGCGAGCCCGCCCGCCGCGAGGAGGACGACCGCGAGTGCCACCAGTGCCGTGCGTCTGTAGACCACGAGAAGAGGACGTCCGACCCGGCGCTGGTGTTGCTCAGGCCTGCAAAGCCACCCAAAGCTCCGCCCGAACCCCAGGCGCGTCCAGATCCCGGCCGAGCAGTTCCCCGGCCTTCCGGATCCGGTTCCGCAGCGTGTGGCGGTGCACGCCGAGCCGGGCGGCGGCGATGTCCCAGTGGCCGTGGTGTTCCAGCCAGCAGCGCAGGGAATCGACGAGGTCGCCCCGGCCCGTCTCGTCGTGCTCGCGCAACGGTGTCAGCACGCCGCGCGCAAACGCTTGCGCCACCGCCGGTTCGATCAGCGACAGCAGGCCCCGGCCCGTGTGCTCGGCCGCCGACACCAGGACCTTGTCCTCCGCCAGCGCGACTCCGGCCGCCAGTTCCGCCTGCTCCAAGCCGGCCGCGAAGTCCGTTGTGGACACCGGGCCGGCCACGCCGCCGTGCAGGGCGCCGATCCGGACCGCCGCGTCCGTCACGGGTCCCGCCTCGCCGATCGCGACCACCGACGAGCCCCACCGCGCCGCGAACACCGGCTCGCTCTCCAGCGCGCCGAGCAGCTTGCGCCGGGCCGCGGGCGAGCCGGCGAACACCAGCACCGACCACGGCGCCGCGGGCGGCTCGGTCCCGGTCGCCGCCAACACCCGCAGGGCCAGCTCGGCCTGACCGCCGGCCAGCAGCTCCAGCAGTCCCGTGCGCAACGCCTCCCGCGCCGCGGCCTGCGCGCGATCCTGTTCCAGCGCCAGGGAAAGCACCGACACCGCGGTGTTCACGATGTGCCGCCCCGCGGTGTCGAGCGACGCCCCGACGGCCAGCACCCGGCGCGCGCTCGTGTCGAGTGTCTGGAGCACGACCTCTTCGCCGTCGAGGACGACAACCCGCGTGCCGGTGCGAAGCCGCTCCAGTTCTTCGCGCAGAGAAGGGCCGTACGCGCGTGCGCTCGCCGGAGCAGCTTCGACGGCCGTGGTGCGCTCGAGAAGCAGCACCCAGCCGTCGACGAGCTTCGCGAGCTTCCGCAGCACCCCCGCCGGGCCACCCTTGCCGACCGCCGTGCGGGTCAGCTCCTGCTGGGCCCGGCCGATCCGGACCGTCGTCGCGTACTCGTCCGCCGCCACCGCCCGCGACACCGCGCGGGTGATCGCGATGAACGGCGTCTCGCGCGGCACCTCCAGCACCGGGAGCTCCACCTCGGCCGCCGTGGCCACGAGCGAGCGCGGGACGGAGTCGTGGCTCAGCCCGACGCCGAAGCCGAGCCCGGCGGCTCCCGCGTCGACCAGCCGCCGGACGTAGGCCGGGGACGTGTCCTCGTCGAGGGCCAGCCCGGTGGTGAGCAGGAGCTCGCCGCCTTCGAGGAAGGCCCGCGGGTCGGTCAGCTCGGTCGGGTGCACCCAGCCGATCGGGCGGTCCAAGACGTCTTCGCCGGTCAGCACCCGCAGCCCGAGCGGGCGGTCGGCGGCCAGTCCGGCCAGCGTGAGTGCCATAACGGCACATTCTACGCCCTGATTTGTACAGAACGGCCAGCTGACGGCGGTCGCGCGCGGACTCATCCTGAGGACGTCCACCGACTTCCCCCAGGAGCACGCCGTGACCACGAGCACCACCGCCGAGCCGCAGGCCCCGGCACCCCGGCAGCGCAGGCTGCGCACCGAAATCCCCGGTCCCGTCTCGCGCGAGCTGCAGGAGCGCCGCGCGAACGCCGTCGCGGCCGGGGTCAGCTCGGTGCTGCCCGTCTACGTCACCTCGGCCAGCGGCGGCCTGCTCACCGACGCCGACGGCAACGTCCTGATCGACTTCGGCTCCGGCATCGCGGTGACCAACGTCGGGCACTCGGCGCCGGCGCTCGTCGACCGCGTCCGCAAGCAGGCCTGCTGGTTCACTCACACCTGCTTCATGGTCACGCCGTACGAGGGCTACGTCGAGGTCTGCGAGGCGCTGGCCGAGCTGACGCCGGGTGACCACGCGAAGAAGTCGGTGCTGTTCAACTCCGGGGCCGAGGCCGTCGAGAACGCCGTGAAGATCGCGCGCGTGGCGGCCGGGCGCCAGGCCGTCGTTGTGTTCGACCACGCCTACCACGGCCGCACCAACCTGACCATGGGCATGACCGCGAAGTCGGTGCCCTACAAGCACGGCTTCGGCCCGTTCGCGCCCGAGGTCTACCGCGTGCCGGGGTCGTACCCGTACCGCGACGGCCTGTCCGGCCCCGAGGCGGCCGCGCTGGCCATCGACCGGATCGAGAAGCAGATCGGCGGCGACCAGGTCGCGGCGGTCGTCCTGGAGCCGATCCAGGGCGAGGGCGGCTTCATCGAGCCCGCTCGCGGCTTCCTGCCCGCGATTGCGGCCTGGTGCCGCGAAAACGGCGTCGTGTTCGTCGCCGACGAGGTCCAGACGGGCTTCTGCCGCACCGGCTCCTGGTTCGCCTCCACCGACGAAGACGTGGTCCCGGACCTGATCGCGACGGCCAAGGGCATCGCGGGCGGCCTGCCGCTGTCGGCGGTCACCGGCCGCGCGGAGTTGCTGGACGCGGTCGGGCCGGGTGGCCTCGGTGGCACGTACGGCGGCAACCCGATCGCCTGCGCCGCCGCGCTCGGCTCGATCGAGACGATGAAGTCCGAGAATCTGGCTGAGTCCGCGAAGCGCATCGAGGGTGCCGTGCTGCCGCGGCTGCGGGCCCTGGCCGACGAGACCGGCGTGATCGGCGACGTCCGCGGCCGCGGCGCGATGCTGGCCGCCGAGTTCGTGAGGCCCGGGACCACCGATCCCGACGCCGACCTCACCAAGCGCGTCGCGGCGGCCTGCCACCGCGCCGGCGTGGTCGTGCTGACCTGCGGCACCTACGGCAACGTCGTCCGGCTGCTGCCGCCCCTGTCCCTGTCCAACGACCTGCTCGACGAGGGCCTGGCGGTCCTCGAGCACGCTGTCCGCACGGAGGCTCGCGCATGACTTTCCCCTTCTGGGTCGCCGGAAAGCCGGTGACCGGTGGCTCGACGGCCGTCGTCCGCCACTCCTATGACGGCTCTTCCGCGGGGGCCCATTTCGTGCCGTCCGCGTCGGACGTCGAAGCCGCGGTCCAGGCCGCGCACGACGTCGCGGACGAGTTCGCGACGCTGCCCGCGCACGTCCGCGCGGGGGCGTTGGACCACGTGTCCCGGGCCTTGGGTGAGCGGTCCGAAGAGATCGCCCAGCTGATCACGGCCGAGTCCGGCAAGCCGCTGAAGTGGGCCCGCGGCGAGGTCGGCCGCGCGGTCTCGACGTTCCGCTGGGCGGCCGAAGAAGCGCGCCGCTTCTCGGGCGAGCTGCAGCGCCTCGACACCGACCCGGGCGGCACCGGCCGGCTCGCCCTGGTGCGGCGCGTGCCGCGCGGCCCGGTGCTGGGCATCACGCCGTTCAACTTCCCGCTGAACCTGGTGGCGCACAAGGTGGCCCCGGCGATCGCGGTGGGCGCGCCGATCGTGCTCAAGCCCGCACCGGCGACGCCGCTGACCGCGTTGCTGCTGGGCGAAATCCTGGCCGGGACGGATCTGCCGGCCGGGTCGTGGTCGATCCTGCCGGTGGACAACGAGACGTCGTCGCAGCTGGTCGAGGACCCGCGGCTGCCGGTGGTGTCGTTCACCGGCTCGGTCCCGGTCGGCTGGGCGATCCGCGACCGCGTCCCGCGCAAGCACGTCGCGCTGGAGCTGGGCGGTAACGGCGCGGTGCTCGTCTGCCCGGATTGGCCGGACCTCGACTTCGCGGCGCAGCGGATCGCGACGTTCGCGATGTACCAGGCGGGGCAGTCGTGCATCTCGGTGCAGCGGGTCTACGCGCACACCGACGTCTACGACGCCTTGGCCGAGAAGGTGCTCGCGCAGGTCGCCTCACTGCGCACGGGCGACCCGCGCGCCGACGGCGTCGACGTGGGCCCGCTGATCAACTCCGACGCCGCTGCCCGGGTCTCCTCCTGGGTCGCGGACGCGGTCTCGGCCGGCGCCCGCCTGCTGACCGGCGGCGGACGTTCGGGCGCCACGGTGGAGCCGACGGTGCTGGCGGACGTCCCCGAGGACGCTTCGGTGATGGCCGAGGAGGTGTTCGGACCGGTGGTCTCGCTGGTCCGGGTCGCTTCGGTCGAAGAGGGCGTCGCGCGGATCAACGCGTCCCGCTTCGGCCTGCAGGCGGGCGTGTTCACGCGCGACCTTCCGACGGCGTTCTCGGTCTCGGCGTCCCTTCGCGTGGGCGGCGTCCTGGTGGGCGACGTCCCGAGCTTCCGCGCGGACCAGATGCCGTACGGCGGGGTGAAGGACTCCGGAGTCGGCCGCGAGGGCCCGGCGTCGGCGATGGCGGACTTCACGGAGGAGCGGGTAACGGTCCTGACCGGCTTGACGCTGTAAGGGGTTGTGAGACCCCTGATCCTGCTCGACGTGGACGGCCCGCTGAGCCCGTGGGCGGCGCCGCGCCACGCGAAGCCCGCCGGCTACGTCGAGCACTTCGCGCACCTCGAAGCGTGGCTTGGGGGAATCGCATGACCCTGGCGCGCAAGGGCGCACGGCGCATCACCGTCGACGGCACGGACTACCGCTGGACTGTCCGCCCCAAGGCGACCTATTCGCAGGCGATCGGCGCCACCATGACCTTCGCCGTCGAGCTCGCCGGGCATCCTGGCGCCACGCTGGTCGTCGACACCGGGCGGCCGCGACCGGACAACTGGGTGTGCCCGCCGGGCGAACCGGTCCAGCCGGCCGAGGTCGCCGAGGCCGTCCGCGCCGCGGTGGCGCGGGGCTTCGACTTCACAGCCGCGCCAGTGCCTGCGTCAAAGCGGCGTGGGCGTCGACCAGCGAAGGTCCGTACCAGGTGAGGTGCCGGCCCGAGACCAGGACGTACCGCGCGTCCGGGAAGTGGTCCGGCCCGTCCTCCTCGGTGAACAGGTACGGCTCGTCCGGTAGCACCAGCAGGTCCGCGTCCGCCGCGAAGTGCGCCCGCAGCTCCTCCACGTCCGGCCTCGGGTACCGCTCGTCCGAAGCCGCGTAGACGTTCGCCACCCCGGCCCGGCGCAGGACGTCGCCCGCGAACGTGTCGCGGCCCAGCACGATCCACGGCTTGCGCCACACCGGGACGACCGCGTGGAACCGCACCGGCCGGACCTCGCGCCAGACTTCCTCCGCCGTCACCAGCCACTCCGGCTCGTCCAGCTCGTACGCCTGTGTCAGGATCCGCCGCAGCGAGCCCAGCGCCGCCGGCACCGAAGCCGCCGCGGCCATCACCCACACCGGGATTCCGTTGGCGCGCAGGCGTTCCACGTCCTCCGGGCGGTTCTCCTCCGAGTTGGCCAGCACCAGGTCCGGCGCCAGGTCCAGCACCCGGTCCAGCTTCGGGTACTTCGAGCCACCCACCCGCGGGACGTCCAAAGTGGACGGGTGCGTGCAGTAGTCCGTCGCGCCGGCGAGCCGGCCGGGCGCGCTGACCTCGACCGCTTCCGTCAGCGACGGCACCAGCGAAACCACGCGCGACGCCGGGCCGCGCACCGGCACCGGCTCCCCGAGATCGTCGACGAAGGTCATGCGCGTTCGAACGACACCTTCCGCTTCTCGACGTCGACCGCGGTCAGCCGCACCCCGATCCGCTCCCCCGCGGTCAGCCGCTCCCCCGCGCACTTCGCCATCACCGTCGGGTCCTCGACCAGGATCTCCGCCTTGTTCTCGTCCGCGCGCAGCACGACCGCGCTGAACTCGCCGCCGATGTGCTCGGCCAGCACCCACGCCTCGACCTGGTCGATGCACGCGCGTTCGACCTTCGCGGCGAGCGTGTCCGACGCCGTCATGCGGTCCGGGACGTCCGCGAGCGCCGCCCGCACCCACTCCGGGACTTCGCGACCGGCCGAAACGGCGAGGCAGATCTCCGTGGCGAACCGGTCGACCAGCCGCCGGATCGGCGCCGTGACGTGCGCGTACGACCCGCCGATCCCGGCGTGCGTGGTCAGCGCCGGCAGTTCGCCGTCGAACGCCGTGTAGCCCGCGCCGCGCAGCAGCCGCGTCGTGTCGGCGTAGAGCGCCATCGACGCCGGCTGCCCGGGGTCCAGCCGGGACAGGAACTCCGAAACGGTCGCGCCGGGCGACCACGTGATGCCCAGCGCCTCCGCCGACCGGCGCAGCCAGTCGACGGCCTCGGGCTCCGGGTCGGGCAGCGTGCGCAGGACGCCGACGCGCGCGTCGAGCATGATCCGCGCCGCCGCCATGCCGGTGAGCAGCGAAATCTCGGCGTTCCAGGCGTCGACGGCGGTGCGCGGCCGGCGGGCGAGGACCCAGCCGCCGTCCGCGTCGCCGCTGATCTCCTGCTCCGGCAGCTGCAGTTCGACGGCGCCGCGCCGGACGGCCAGTTCGCGCCGCCGCCGGCCCAGCTCCGGCAACGCGGCCACCGACGGGTGCGGGTGACCGGCGTCGAGCGCCGCCTGCACCGTTTCGTAGTCGAACTGTTCGGTCGACCGCACCAGCGCGCGGCGCACCCGGGTCGCGGTGGGCTCGCCCGCGTCGTCGGTCTCGATGGTCCACAGCACCGCGGGCCGGATTTCCCCCGGCAGCAGGCTTGCCGCCCCCTCGGACAGCACGGGCGGGTGCAGCGGGACGTTCCCGTCGGGCAGGTAGAGCGTCTGCCCGCGCAGGCGCGACTCGCGGTCCAGCGCGCCGCCGGGCGGGACGAACGCGGCCAGGTCGGCGATCGCGTAGTGCACGCGGAAGCCGTGCGCGGTCCGTTCGACGACCATCGCCTGGTCCAGGTCCTTGGAGCCGGGCGGGTCGATGGTGACGAACGGCAGGTCCGTCGCGTCCTCGCGGGGTTCGGGCGAGGCCAGCGGATCGAGGACCGCCGCCTCCGCCTCGGCCAGCACCTCGGGCCCGAAGGACTCCGGCAGCGAAAACTCGGCGCGCAGGGGGCCGAAGTCCCCGCCCGCCGAGTGTGTCCTGATCACGAGGGGAGGCACCCCCCAACCCTAACCCTCGCGGGGCCCGATGATCGCCCGATCGGGCGCGGGCCGGTCGGGTGTACGTTTCTCGGCAATAATGAAAACCGTCTTCATTGTCAGAAGGGAACCCGAGAAGTGAAGATCGCGTTCGTCGGCAAGGGCGGCAGCGGCAAGACCACGCTTTCGTCGCTGTTCGTCGCGTCCCTCGCCGATGCCGGCCTGCCGGTGCTGGCCATCGACGCCGACATCAACCAGCACCTGGCGGTGGCCCTCGGCGCGACCGAGGAGAAAGCGCTCGCCTGGCCGACGCTCGGCGACAACATGGCGCTGATCAAGGACTACCTGCGCGGCGAGAACCCGCGCGTCCCCGACGCGGCGTCGATGATCAAGACGACCCCACCGGGCCGCGGCTCGCGGCTGGTCCGGCCCTTCGAGGACAACCCGGTGTTCTCGGCCTGCTTCCGGCAGCTGGGCGGCGTGCGGCTGGGCGTCACCGGCCAGTTCGACGAGGACGACCTGGGCGTCAAGTGCTACCACTCGAAGGTGGGGGCGGCCGAGCTGCTGCTCAACCACATGGTGGACGTCGAGGGCGAGTACGTCGTGATGGACATGACCGCGGGCGCGGACGCGTTCGCGTCGGGGCTGTTCACGCGGTTCGACGTGACGTTCCTGGTGTGCGAGCCGACGGTGCGGAGCGTGGGCGTGTACCGCCAGTACGCGGACTACGCACGCGACTTCGGCGTGCGGCTCGTGGTGGTGGGCAACAAGGTGACCGACGCCGAGGACGTCGAGTTCCTGCAGGACCAGGTCGGCGACGCGCTGCTGGGGTGGCTGTCGGCTTCGCGGCACGTGCGCGCGGCGGAGCGCGGCACGACCCGGCCGATCACCGAGCTGGAGCCGCGCAACCTGGAGACGCTGGCACTGATGCGGTCGACGGTGGACGCGGAGCGCCGCGACTGGGCGCGCTACCAGCGCCAGGCGGTGGAGTTCCACCTGCGCAACGCCCGCGCCTGGGCCGGCGCCGACCTGGCGTCCCAGGTCGACCCGGAGTTCGTGCTGGGCCCAGGACTGTCGGTCTAGTCGTCGTTCCAGGCGGCGTCGGCGGCGTCGGCCTTCTTGGTCCGCTCACGGGCGATCTCGAGCGCCCGCCGCGCGGTGGCCTCGTCGGGATAGGGCCCGAGCAGGTCGATGCCGCGGCTGCGTTCGAGGTGCTCGACCTCGTGGGTGCGGGTGTTGTAGTACCACCCCTGGTCCGGGTTCGGATCGTTGGACATGGTCCTAGGTTCGCACCCGAAGGCCCGCCTGTCAGCGCTTGTACCGGTAAGGGATCTCGGTCGGCTGCCCGGTGGGGCCGAAGTCCTGGGGTTCTTCGGGTTCCCGGGCCTCGGGGTCGTCGAACTCGTCGAACCACCCGCGCGGGTTGCCCCTGGGCGGAGTGGCGGGCTCTTGCCGGGTCGAGGGTTGCGGCAGAGGGGTGTCTCGGCCGGGGAAGACCGGACGGGCGGCGTTCGGTGGTGCCGGGGGCATCGTTCCCGGACCGGGGAAGACCGGGCGGGCCGGGGCCGCGTGGCGGGTCGGGAACGGTTGGGGGGTCGATTCCGGGCCCGGGAAGACCGGCTTGGGGCGCGCCGGTGGGGTGGTTCCGGCCGGGGGTTGCGGTGGGGGCTGGTTCTGCGGGGTGGCCGGTGCTTGCGGCGGGGTGGCCGGGGGCTGGTGCGGGGCTGGCTGGTGCGCCGGGGCCTGCGCTTCCTGCGCGGCTGCTGGCGGCGGCTGGGGGGCCGCCGGGGCCTGGTGCGCGACGGCCGGTGGCTGCTGCGCCGGGGCCGGAGTTTGCTGCACGACAGCCGGTGGCTGCTGCGCAGCAGCTGGCGGCTGTCGCGGCGACGCGGGGAATTGGTGCGGCGGGGCCGAAGGTTGCTGAGCGACAGCCGGAGGTTGCTGCGAGGCAGCCGGAGGCTGGTGCGCCGCTTCCTGAGCGACAACCGGTGGCTGCTGCGAGGCAGCCGGAGGCTGGTGCGCCGCTTCCTGAGCGACAACCGGTGGCTGCTGCGAGGCAGCCGGAGGCTGGTGCGCCGCTTCCTGAGCG
>NZ_JBSGDR010000033.1:0-28242 GCF_053602455.1 Amycolatopsis sp. NPDC004378 | reverse complement strand
GCGACAACCGGTGGCTGCTGCGCAGCAGCTGGCGGCAGGTGCGCCGCTTCCTGCGCCACGGCAGCCTCCTGCTGCGAGGCAGTCGGAGGCTGCTGTACCGGAGCCTGGGCTTGCTGCGCAGCAGCTGGCGGCTGCTGCGGCGACGTCGGGGCTTGCTGCGCAGCAGCCGGCGGCTGCTGCGTCGCAGCCGGTGGTTGGTGCTCCTCGGCGGGCGTTTGGAGCGCAGCTGGTAGCCGAGGCTCCGCCGCCGGTTGGTGTTGCGCAGCGGGCGCCTGCGGTGCACCAGCCGGTTGCTGAACCGCGTCCGACGGCTGCGACCCGCCGGGCCCCTGCTGCGAGATCGGCGCCTGGGACACCTCAGCCCCCGGCTCCTGGTGCCCGGTGGGCGCCTGACCTGCAGCCAGCGACTCATCAGCGGCCTGCGTCTCGTGCGACGCAACCGTCGCTTCCTGGTGCTCCACGGGCGGCTGCACCGCAGCCAGCGACTCAGGACCGGCAGCCGATGGCTCGGGCGACGAACCTGGCGACGGTTGGTGTCCGGTCGCCTCCTGCGGTTCAGCCGCCGAGGATTCATGGGCGGGAACCTCGTGCGAGTCACGCGGCGGCTGCTCCTGCGACTCGGCGGCCGCGGGTGATTCTTCGGCGGCAGCAGGAACCTCGCGCGGCTCAGCCGACTGCTCCCGCGCCCCGGCAGCCCGCGACTCCTCGGCGGCGACCGACGGCTCCTGCACCGCAGGCGGTTGCTCGCCCGCAGCAGGGGGTTGCTCCTGCGTTTCGGCCAGCTTGGCCAGTGATTCCTGGGCGGCAGCCGGCAGCTGGTCCGATCCGGTCGCCCGGGCCGCGGCCGGTGACTCAGCCGCAGCAGGGGCTTGCTCCTGCGACTGGTGCTGAACGGCGGCCGCCTCAGGCTGCCGGGCCACCGGCTGTGCCGGTGCGGCCTCCGACACATCCGGCGTGCCGATCCGCGGAGCGGCAGGCGTTTGCGACACCTCGGACCGCGCCCCGGCAGGCTGCGGCTCGGTGGACGGTCCCGCCTGGAAGTCGGGCGGGATCGGATGGATCGGCCCGTTGCCAGCCACCTCAGACCGGGCTGCCTCCCGCGGCCCGGGCTCCGTGACGGCGCTTTCGGCCCTTGGCTCCGGGGCTGCGTGGCGGGCCTGCTGAGGCGCCCTGACCGGGCCCGGCAAGTCCGCTCCCGACCGATCACCCGGCGGAGACGCTCCATGCCGCCCCCAGGCCGACGCAGCAGGCGCGTCCTCAGTCCACGTAGCACTCAATCCCGGCGACGGCGCGGGAGGCGCGGGAGGCGGCTGAGGCACCGTCCGCCAGACGGGTGCCGGGCCGATGTTCATCGGGGCCGGGGCCGCGCCGGGCGGGGCTCCCGGTGGGGGTGGCGTCGGGCGCGCCGCCGGTTTGGGGATCGGGTCCAGGCAGGACACCAGGACCGAGGTGTTCTCCGGGTCCTCGACCTTGCGGCCGCTTCGCTCGCGGTAGACCATCTCGCCGTCGGCGTCCATCTCCACCAGGTAGCCCGCCTCTGCGAGCTGCTCCTCGTCGAGGTCCGACAACATCTCGTACCGCGAGGGCACCACCCGGTAGATCGGCCAGGCCAGCGCCGCGTGCTCCGCGTGGAACTGGGCCAGCAGCGCCGCCATCTGGTGCTGCCACGGCAGCGACATGCCCTCCGCCAGCGAGCGTGGCAGCACGACGTACCCCGGGTCGACGCCCGGGTAGCCCTGGCTCAGCTGGTCGGCCAGCGGGGTGCTCGACGCGGGACGTGCCGACTGCCGGGGCGGCTGGGGCGCGCCGAACAGCGTCGCCGGGTCCTGGGGCGAGCCCTGGCCGGGCTTGCCGCGCTTGCCGAATTTCCGTCCCACGTGCTCATCCTCTGCCAGTACGCGGCCACCTGCTCGTGGAAGCGCCGCGACGTCGGGTGAATCGGTTCCGCTGTCGGCCGAATCCGCCGGGCCTGGTCCTGTCAAGGGCCCTCAACCCATGCTAAACGCCGGGACGGACGGCCTGGGGCACCACTTCGGCCTCGTCGAACGAGAACGGCCGGGTGTGCACCGGGACGCCGGTCTGCTGCGCCTCGACGACCTTGCCGTCGCCCAGGTACATCATCACGTGGTGGATCGTGTCCGGGTTCGACGGATCGGTGGCGAGGAACAGCAGGTCACCGGGCTGCGCCTCGCGCACCGGCAGCAGCGCGCCGGCGTGGTACTGGTCGCGGGACACCCGGGGCAGGATGATCCCCGCCGACTCGTACGCCCGCAGCATCAGCCCGGAACAGTCGTACGAGTTCGGCCCTGTGGCGCCCCACACGTAGGGCTTCCCCTGCTCGCCCAGCGCGAAACTGATCGCCTTCCCGGCCGCCTGGCTCGGCGGCAGCAGCTGGCCCAGCCCGGTCCCGCAGGCGACGACGTCGGCGACCTGGCCGACGTTCTCCACCAGCGTCGCCGCCATCGGCTCCCACTTGTGGTAGCGGTCCGGGAAGCCCGAGCGCTCGACGGCCTGCGCGGCGTCGCCCGGGCGCTTGTTCTCCCAGTCCGGCACCGCGAGCAGCACGTCGTAGAACTTGTTGATCGCGTACTGCGGGTTGGTGACCTCCGCGACCGAGCCCCAGCCCATCGACGGGCGCATCTGGAAGATGCCCTGGGAGTCGCGGTCACCGTAGGTGAGGTTGTGCAGGCCGGACTCGGTCATGCCGGCCTGGATCGCGACCTGCCAGGCGCGCGGGGCCAGGGTCCGCTGCTTGCCGATCGTGATGATCAGCGCGACGATGCCCTTCTGCTCGTCGTCCAGCTTGGACGCGTCGACCGTGCCGCGCTCGCCCTGACCGGGCTGGGTCGGCCCGACCGAGGCGTCGCAGCTCATCAGCGAAACGCCGCGGGCCTGCGCCTGCTGGTTGTCCACGACGACCTTGGCGGCGACGGCGGTGACGACCAGGGCGCCGATCGCGACGAACACGACCAGCCCCAGCCACAGCCCCAGCCGCCGCACGCTCAGCTCGCCTGGTCGTAGTCGGCGACCCGCCAGCCGGCGTTCGTGTTCACGACCGTGATGGCCAGCTTGGGCCCGTCGGTCGGGATCGTCAGCTGCACCGAGCTGGTGTAGGACGTGCCGACCACGGGCTCACCGGTGACCTTCGTCGCCGGGATGTTCGCCGGGTCCACCGAGGACATCACCGGCAGGTATTCCTCGGTGGTGAAGGGTTTCAGCTTCTCCAGCCACTGCGCGGACGTGATGCCCGCCGGGTGGTCGACCCAGGCCGCGGCCCACTCCTTCGCGACGCGGACGGCGTCCCCGTTCGGCGCCGCGGTGGTGGGGGTGGCCAGGGGCGCGGACAGCCGCGTCGGCAGGTTGGACGTCGGCACCGGCGCCGCGACGCCCGGCGGGGTCGCGGTGTAGGACGTCGACGTGCCGGCGGGCGGCGCCGCCTTGGCCTGCGGCTTGCCGACGACCTTGGGCAGCACGATGCCCAGCGCGGTGACGAGGATCGCCAGGAAGACCAGCGTCCCCATCAGGTGCCGGGGCGAGCGCAGCGGCCAGCCCCACAGGCGGCGGTAGACCGCGGCGCGGCCGCGGTTGGTGCGGATCGGCATCGGTCACCGCCCCATCACTTGGTCGGTGTCACGCGGTTCTTCGCGGACTTCGATGCCGCGCGACGGCCGGTACAGTACGAAGACCGGCTTCCCCGCGACGACTTCGGGGTCGACGCGACGCGGCTGGGCGCGCACGCCCGGCGTCCGCGGCACGTCCTGCGGGGTGTGGTCGCTGAAGCCGGATTCGGGCGCCCGCAGGTCGGACGGCACGACGACCGGCTCGGGTTCGTCGTTCCAGCGCCGGTCGGCGACCGGCGAGGTGTCGACGCGACGGCTTTCCTCGCGCGTGACCGGCCGCCCGCCGGCCCCGACGACGACGTAGTCGCCGGGGTCGCCGTTGGCCGGGTTGTACTGGCCGAACACCGGCGAGCCGGGCCGCCCGCCCGCGGGCAGCGCGCCCGCGGACCCGCCACCACCGACGGCACCCGGCCACGGCGCACCGGACCAGGCCGCGGCCGGACGGGCCGCACCCGAGCCGTTGTCGAGCCGCTGCGCGTTGGCGAAGATCGTGGCCTCCGGCCGGAACCGGCCGCCCCCGGCGGTGGCGCCGAGCGGGCCGCGCTGGTCGCCGTCGACGACGTCGTCGGTTTCGCGCATGTGCTGCCAGAACTCGTCCTGCGGCGTCGGGCCGCTCTTGTGGCGCCGGAACCGCGAGAAGATCCCGCCGCCCGGCGACGGCACCGCGGCGCCGACCATGCTGACCGACATCTCGACCATCTGCCACAGCCGCCGCACCGGCCGCCCGACCATGAACAGCAGCACGGTGATCAGTCCGGCGAGGACCATCTGCGTGAGCATGTTCAGCGAGTTGCCGGCGTCGAAGATGGCCTGCAGCAACAGGGCGTGCACCCCGGCGAGCACCGAAAGGACGACCAGGTTGAACGCGACCCCGCCGGCGACCTTGAGCACGCGGCGCAGGATCTCCGGGTGCAGCAGGGCGATGAGCCCGATCAGCGGCGCGGTGAGCGCGAAGAGCCGGATCAGGACCTGGGCGAGCAGAACGCTCGCCTTGGCCAGGAGCTGGAAGAGCGAGTAGACGAGCGCCTGGCCGAGCGAGAGGAAGCCCGCCCCGGTGCGGCCGCCGGCCTCGCCGGTGAAGTAGCCGGTGGCGGGGCCGAGCTTGGTGGAGATGTCCTTGTAGGCGTTCTTCTTGCCGTCGATGACGGACTGGTTGCCGTCGTCGCCGTTCACGAGCTGGTTGCGGGTGAACGCCTGGGCGTCGAGCAGCGGTTTGCCGTACTGCTCGGCCTGCGGCGCCGTCGGGGTGCCGAACTCGCCGCGCAACCAGTTGTTGTAGACGATCTGCGTGTGGAGCTGGGTGGGCAGGATGTCGCGGATGATCCGGTCGCCGCTCTCGTCGACGAAGCCCGCCTGGATGTTCGTGGTGGTCTGGACGATCGCTTTGTCGATCGGGTCGAAGTAGCGCAACATGGCCAGCGAGGACGCGGCCAGCCAGATCCCCGCCAGCGCGTAGAGCGCCCGTTTGCTGACCGCGGCCAGGTCACCCCGCCAGATGTTGCGGAACATCATGATCGACAGGATCAGCGCGACCAGGCCGAACAGCTGGGCGTAGATGTTGTTGTAGACCTTTTCCGCGCCCGACTTCACCGCCGCGTAGATCGGGTTCAGCAGGCCGCCTTCGAGCACCGTGTAGTGCAGCGAGTTGGTGGCACCGACGATGTTCTTGCCCAGGTTGAACAACTGGTTGCCGCCCCAGGTGTCCAAAGTGGACCCGGCTGGCGTCAGGTTCAGCCCCGAGCAGTTGGTCTCGAAGGTGTTCCAGACCATGCCGGCGTAGCTGTAGTCGATGTAGGCACTGTTCGGCTCGCCGTGGCCCTCCGGCGGGTCGATCGCGCCGACCATGCCGGCCCCCGGACGCTCCGGGTTCGGCGCCTCACCGCAGGCGGCCGCGTTCGCCGCGGGCGCCGTGGCGATGGCCTGCAGCCCGAGGACCAGCATGACGGCGAACATCGTCGCCCGGCGGCTCGGCACGCGGCGGGCCCGCGGGCCTTCCTTGATCCGGCGCTTCAGCGCGTGCCATGCGGCGGCCAGCGTCAGCAGCACCGCCAACGTCAGCAGGGTGTTCATGCGGCACCCTCCGCGGTCGCCCGCGGGAGGCGCCGGGCGCGCCTCGGGCAGCCGGGGACGGTGTGGCTACTTCGGACCCGGGCGCTCATGCGGCGTCCCGGCCGGTGCCGCCCTTTCCGCCCGTGCGGGCGTGCTGCTGCCCGCCGTTCCCGTTGCCGTTGCCGTTCGGGGAGACGCCGCCTTCGACCTCGCCCGTCTCGGAGGCCAGGGGGTCCGGTGCGCCCAGGAGGTTCTCGTCCGCCAGGCCGACCTCCAGCTCCGCCGCCAGCTCGAAGTCCTGCTCCAGCTCGATGTCGTCCTCGGGTGGGACCGCGACGTACGGCTTCTTCTCCTCCGCGGGCAGGGCCAGCTCGTTGCCCGGGCGGCGCGGGGGCGATGCCGCGTCCTTCGAGCCCGGGGTCGTGTCCATCACCGAACGCAGGTGGTCCAGGTGCGGGCCCGAGAAGTCGACGCGGATGCGCTCCACGCCGCCCGCGCCGTCGCCGAAGATGAACTGGCGGGGCTCGACGTCGCGCTCCAAGCCGCTGCGCTGGGAGCCCGGGCGGCGGCCCAGCGCCGCCACGACCTGCTCGTAGCCCACGCCCACCGGGACCTTCAACAGCCGCAGGGCGTCGGCCTGGGCGTCGTCGTCGTCCAGGCGGCCCACGAACACCGAGTCCAGCAGGGCCACGAATCCCTGGATCTTCAGGAAGTCCGCCGGGATCTGGGACGACAGCAGCACGCGGACGTTCCACTTCCGCGAGTCACGCGCGAAGCGGTTCATCAGCACGCGCCCGGTCGGGACCTCGGAAAGGAAGAACGCCTCGTCGATCCAGACGCCCTTGCGCAGTTCCTTCGGCTTCTCGTACACCGAGCGCTGGGTCAGCCACGCCGCCAGGTTCAGCATCTCGACGCCGAGGGACTCCGCGTCCGTCCAGTACTCGCGCGGGACGCCGTCCTTCGGCAGGGTCAGCCCGGCCATCGTCAGGACCGTCAGGCGGTCGTCGCGGGTTTCCGAGTACGGGTCCGCATCCGTCTCCGGGATGAGCAGCGCCATCCGCTCGCGCATCTCGTCCAGGAAGTCGGCGACGACGACCGCGTGCTCGTGGTGTTCCGACGAATCCCGCCGGAGCGCGTCGATCACCTGGCCCGGGTCCGCGTCGAAGCGGCCGCCGACCGCGCGGACCGCGCGCAGCAGCACGATCCGGGTCTGGGCCATGCGGGACACCTCGTACGGCAGGACACCCGTGAGGACGTCCAGCACCAGACGTCGCCGCGTCGCGCCCGCCAAGGCCTTCTCGCGGCGCCAGGAGCGCTCGGGGTCGTCCTCGTCCATGAAGTGCTCGATCAACGGCTCGGCGACCACGCGGTAGGGGTTGAGGATCCCCGGCTGGGCGTTGAGCAGGTTGATCGGCCGCGCGTACGGGCGCAGCTCCGGCAGGTCGCACAGCCGCGACAGCGGGCCGGACGGGTCGAGGATCGTCCAGTTCGCCCCGGCGCGGAGTGTCTTGTAGACGATGCCGCCGCCGAGGAACGACTTACCACCACCGAGACCGGCGACCATCGCCGTCAGGCCGGAGCCGTCGCGGATTTCCTGGGCCATCCACGGGTCCCAGGCCACCGGGCGCCGGGTGGCCGTGCACGTCTCGCCGAGCAGGATGCCGCGGCGGTCGCCGACCTCCGCGGTCGCCGTCGGGACGGCCGAGGCGCTCCAGACCACCGAGCCGCGGCGCATGTACGCCGCCGACGCGAGGGGCTCGCCCGGGATGAACTCGCGGGCCATCGCGTACTGGGCTTCGGGGTGCTCGATGGCGATCTTCGGCTTGTACAGGTCCAGCAGCTGCTGGGCCAGGCGCAGCGCGTCGCGCTCGGTCGGGCCGGACACCGCCAGCCGCCACCACGAGCGCACGCGGGTGGCGAGCGCGGTGAAGCCCGACGTCATCTCGTCGTCGATCTCCAGCACGCGCCCGGCCTGCCGGGACAGCGACTGCGGCGGCTCCAGCTCGTGCTCGTCGGTGTAGTGCTTGACCTGCGAACGCACCTTGTTCATCTGGCGCTGCAGCTCGCCGGCCACCTCTTCGGGACGCCGGACGTAGATGCGCGCGGACACCTCGACCGCGGCGGGCAGCCGGTCGGCGTGCTGGATCCACGGGTCGTCGACCTCGGGGATCTGCAGGCCGTGCATCTGGCCGACGGTGAGGATCGCCAGGTGCCGCGAGACGCCGGCGTTCGAGCCGGTGCGGCCGCGGACGGTCACCGTCGGCGCGTACGGCTCGGCGTAGTAGTCGGCGGCGTCGGTGAAGCTGGCCAGGTCCTCCGGCTCCCAGGCCGCGCCCGGCACCGCGGGCATGTTCCGCGGCGCGGGCAGGCCGAGCGAGCACGAGCGGTGCATCAGCCAGGACATCTCCTCGGCGTGCACCGGACGGCCTTCCAGCCCGGCGCTGCCGATGACCTGGTCGAGGTGCTCGACCTCGGAGTCCAATGCGGTCAGCTCGGCGTCGACGGCCTCGGGCAGGATCTTGCGCAGCACCGGCGCGGCCCGCTCGACCGCGCGGTCGACCATCCGCCGCGTCTGCACCTGGACGCCGATGTAGACCTCTTTTTCGGCCATCGAGCGGCCCATGAGCTGCTGCTGCTCGCCGATCAGGTAGTCGTCGAACGACAGGGCGCCCGGGACGTCGTTGGGGCGGCCGTGCGCGTTGTAGACGTGCGCCTCGGCCCACATCCGGATCGGGTACGGCCGGTTCGTCACGCGCAGGTGCAGCCAGCGGCCCTGCAGTTCGGCGTACTGGCCGGCGATGGCCGCGATCAGGTCGCGCCGCTGCGAGTCCGAGCGGAACGACCAGCGCTGCGGCGCCAGCCGGTACCAGGCGTAGACCTCGTAGCCCGTGCGCACGAGGTGCCCGTCGATGCTTCGCACCGCGATCGACGGGGTATACGCGGGGATCGCCTGCTCACCGGTCAGGCGACGGCCCTTGCCGCCCCCCGAGCCGTTCCGCGACGCGCGGACCTGCTCGGGCGGCTGCCACGCGCCCGAGTGTGCGTCCCGACCCCGTTTTCCTCGGCTACCGCCGCGACCGAACAACGACTACCTCCCGGCCCGAGCCGCGTTGCCGCGGCTCCGGCGCGCTCGTGGTGTTCCCTGGGTGAAGGCAGCACCCGGCGGCCCGCCGTGGTGCTGGTACTGCCGCCTCCGCCGGTGCTTCGGCAGCGGGCGCTCGGCCCGTACCCGGACGCGGCTGGCGCTGACCGCGCCGCCGGTGCCCGTGGTCACCTCTCTCGGGGTGTTGAGCTCGCGTCCGGCCATCGCGACCACGGCGCCGAGCGGGCGCTCGTGGCTGATCTTGGCCGTGAGCAGCCGGGTGATCACGATGGTGGCGACGAACGCCCACGCGGTCGAGAAGAACCCGAAGCTCCACCCGGCCCAGCGCTCGACGCCGAGCACGACGAAGAACGCCGGGATGCCGATGAGCCACGCCACGTAGCGGGCCCGCCAGGGAAAAGTCGCTTTCGGCGGGCCGAGCCACACGGCGTCGACCCGGTAAACCTCGTCGTCGGTCCTGATGCGCACGCCGTCCGCCTCAGCCCGTGAACAGGCCGGCGATCCACTGGCCCACGTTCACGCCGGCGCCGCTGACCGCGAGCCCGATGATCGCGAGCGCGATGACCACGCCGGCCAGGCGCCGCATGACGCCCGCGTTGTCGCCCTTGCCACCGCCCAGCCAGAGGAGCAGGAGGGCGACGGCCAGCAGCACCAGGGGGATGATGTTGTCGAGCAGCCACTGGCGCACGTTGCCGGTGCCCAGCTCGCCGTTGGCGGCCAGCGTGTCGAGGGTGGTCAAGGTCGTCATCGTGATACTCCCGGTGCGCGGTGGGGCCCGCGCGGCTCTGGCTCAGGCGGTGCTTCGAACAACATCATGGAGGCTACGAGGGGTAGTGGTCAAAGCGCGCTGCGTAGATGACGGCTGGCTTGTCAACCGGTGTGGCGCGCACGGCACACGAAAACTCCACGCCCACCATCATCGCGGCAAGGGCCCTCGGGTTAAAGCCCGGGCACCCATACTTCTCAGTGTGCTGACGAACTCACCCCATTGCCCGGGATTTGCTCACTGTGGGTACTTGCGCCGTGGCCGTTGTGCGGCCTGGAACAGTGTGACATGACCCGAACGGCCCTGTCGCATGAGTCCGTTGTGTGACGGCCATTCGGCCGGTCGGCGGCCATGTCGATCTTGCCGGCCGCCGCCGTCCGTCACAGGGCGCTCAAAACCTCACGCGATTTTCACTACATAGCGTGATCTTGGTCGTCAGCTCCGGCGCCGGGCGAAGACACCGGCAGGGAAGGCCCCGGCCGCGACCACCCGGCGGGTCAGGTCGCGGCACAGCTCCTCCAGCCGAGCCGTCTTTTCCGGCCCGAGGTGGTCCCACGGCGCCTTCGAGGCGGCTTCGGTGGCGACCTCGACGCGGTCACGCACCGCGACACCTTCGTCGGTGAGCGCCCCTTCGCCGTCGAGGACCCCGCGGTCGCGCAGACCCTGCTCGGCGGCCGTCCACTGCTCGTCGCTCCAGCCGCGCGTCAGCTTGGCCGAGTCGACGGTGAAGCCGGCACCGGTGGCGACGTGCGTGACGAGCGCTTCCACGCCGCTCAGGCCATTGAGGACGAGCGCCGCGATGTGGCCGTCGCCGCGGTACTCGCGAAGCAGCGTGATGGCGTGCCAGAGGGCGAGGTGCGGCAGCTCGGGCCAGTCCAGCCCGGCGTGCGCGGCGTAGAGCGGACGTCCTTCGCCCGTGCACGCTTCGCTCGCTTCGCGCGCGAGTTCGGCCGCCTCGACGACCTGGTCGCTCTTGAGCTCGCCTTCGCCGATGAGCCGGGTCAGGGCCTTGTCGACGCCTTCGAGCCGGGCCTTGAGGACCTGCTCCGGCGTCGCGAGGGTCCAGGCACGCGGGATCACGCGGGCGACGACCTCGGGGTTGAAGTTGTAGAAGGTGGCGGCGACGACTTCGGGGCCGACGGGGCCCATGGCCGCGGACCGCCCGGCGAAGTACGGCATCCGCCCCGGCCGCAGCCCGATGCCGGTGAGGGCTTCGTCCACTTCGGGCGCGAAGTACGCCAGAGCGTGCAAGGAATCGAAGGCCGACTTGAACCGCTTCTCGTCACCCGCCATAGCGGCACCCTACTACCGGGTAACCACCGCTGGCGACGCCTGACGGTCGTGAGTGTCCAGGGCGGTTCCAACCGCGCTGGACACTCACGACGGGCGTGGGCGGACGAGCCGGCATGTAAGCCGGATCCTGTTCCCCGGTCGCCTCGCGGCTCCCGGGGCGGCGGCCATCCATCTCGGCCTGCCGTCGCCGGCAGGCTCCAGCGGCCTACCCGCAGGCTCGGACGGGCCGTCCTCGAACGCCTGCGCAGGAGCCCGAAGGCTCCCTCTTGGCCTTGCTCCGGGTGGGGTTTACCCAGCCGCCCCGGTCACCCGGGACGCTGGTGGTCTCTTACACCACCGTTTCACCCTTACCCCGGCCCTCGCGGGCCGTGGCGGTCTGTTTTCTGTGGCACTTTCCCGCGGGTCACCCCGGGTTGCCGTTAGCAACCACCCTGCCCTGTGGAGTCCGGACTTTCCTCGAGCCGGGTCGCCCCGGCTCGCGGCCGCCCTGCCGGCTCGTCCGCGGAGCAGATGGTAGCCCAGTGCCCGCGGCCGGGTGGGTCTGCCTCGGCGAGGGCTCAGTACCCCGCCGCGGCGCGGCTGTGGTGACGTGGCCGGACGGCTTCCGGGGGCCGCTGGGGTGGCGCGATCGACGGCGCCGGGTGCTGGCGGGCCAGCTCGGCCGTCCAGTGCAGGACCGCGGCGGGGCTGTCCAGGCCGACGAGCCCGATGAGCCTGCCGTGCCGGACGAAGCCGGTGATCGGCCGCGTGCCGGGCACCGGGGACTCCAGGAGCACCGTGTCCGTGCCGAGCATCGGACGGCCGGCGACCTGGATCCGCACCCCGTGTTGTTCGGACCAGTACCGCGGCACCGGCGTGTAGGCCGGCGAGCCCTGCGGCCCGGCCAGCAGGTTCTCCGCGGCCGCCCGGCTCATCTCCACGGCGTTGAGCCAGTGCCCGTCGCGGTGGGGCGTGGGGTCGTAGCGGAGGTTGGGCCAGCGGGCGACGTCGCCGGCCGCGACGATCGTGTCCGAGCCGAGAACGTGGCAGGTGGGCCCGCAGACGACGCCGTCGTCGAGCGGCAGCTTGGCGCCGCGCAGCCAGGACACGGCCGGGACGCTGCCGACGGCGACCACGACGCAGGCGACGTCGAGCGCCCGGCCGTCGGCGAACTCGAGGCCGACGGACGTGGGCCCGGGCCGCCACCGGCGGATCGTGGTGCCGAGCTCCAGCCGGACGCCGCGGGCGGTGTGGAGCGCGGTGAGCCACTCGCCGATGTCGGGGCCGAGGACGTCGGCCAGCAGCGCCCGCGACCGGCCGAAGAGGACGACGTCGCGGTCCATCTCGCGCAGGCTCGAAGCGACTTCGCAGCCGATGAAGCCGTCCCCGACGACGGCGACCGGCCCTGGATTGCCGGCCAGCGCGCGCTGCAGCGCCGTGGTGTCCGAAAGGGTCCGGACCACGACGACCCGCGGGTGGCCGTGCGGCGCGCCCGGCAGCCGCCGCGGCTCGACGCCGGTCGCGATGATCAGGCCGTCGTAGCGGACTTCCTCGTCGCGCAGGTGGACGACCTGCCGGTGCGGCGACAGCGCGGTGACCGGGGAGTCGAAGTACCACTCGGCGTCGACTTCGAGGGGGTCGGCGAGCAGCGTCTGGGCCCGGCTGACCGCGCCGGTGAGCAGGCTCTTGGACAGCGCCGGGCGGTGGTAGGCGATGTCGGGCTCGGCCCCGAACACGACGACCTCGCCGTCGAACCCGAGCTCGCGCAGCCGTTCCGCGGCGCGCAGGCCGGCGAGACCGGCTCCGGCGATGACGATGCGTTCGCTCATCGGGTGGCTCCCAACAGGTGGATGGCTCGCATGGGACAGGCGCGCGCGGCCGCGCGGACGTTCGGCGTTTCCCCGGCACCGGGCCGTTTCTCGTACGCCAGCTGCCCGTCGCGGCCGAGCTTGAAGACGCCGGGGGCCTCGGACTGGCAGACGCCGTAGGAGTGGCAGCGGTGGCTGTCGACGTCGACGCGCAGCGAGGCGGCTTCGGGCTCCGGTTCGATCAGCCCGGCCCGCACGAGGGCCGACGTGGGCAGCACCTGCAGGGCCGACAGCACCACGGGGGGCACCAGCAGCGTGATCCCGGCGAGCCAGACGACCGCCAGGTGGCCGCTCGCGATCGCGCCGAGCCAGGCGTGCACCGCCAGCAGCGCGATCGCGAGGTAGCCGAGCTGGTGGAAGCGGAGCCAGCGGCCTTCGCGGGCCCCGCGGCGCAGGCCGGCCGTGACGGACACGGCGACGACGAGCTCAAGGCCGGCGATGCCGAGCGCGTGCCTCGGCGTCCCGTCGTAGAAGGGGACGAGCAGGTCGGCGACGCCGAACGGGTCGTCCTCGAGGAACAGGAACGTCAGCCCGTGCACCGTGCCGGTCGCGAGGGTGAACGCGGCGAGCAGGAAGTGGCCGGCACGCAGCGCCTCCTGGCCGCCGAACCGGCGGACCCAGCCGGTGGCGGCGAGCACGCCCCAGCACAGGGTGAGGCACAGGCAGAGGTAGGTCAGGCGGCCGGACAGCGCGGCGGCCTCGGCGATCCCGGTGTCGTGCGGCGACACCGGGACCAGCGCGGCGGACAAGGACATGGGCGGCTTACCTCCGGGTGCGCGGCTGGGTCCTGCCGGGGGTTCCGAGCAGGCGGAGCAGTCCGAACGTGGCGACGGCGGCGACGGCCACGAAAACGGCGCCGAGTACGAGGTCGCCGCCGCCGAGGGTGTCGTCCTCGGTGGCGGAGACGAGCAGGGAAGTGGTCTGGGCCAGTCCGGTGCTCTCGAGCAGCGTCAGGTGGCCGAGCGCGGAGTCGACGGCGGTCTGGGCGAACGCGCGGACGTCGTCGTCGCGGGTGCCCGCGCGGACCTCGGAGGCGAGCGAGAAGAGGGAGCCGTACTCGGCGCGCAGGCGGTTGACGTAGGCCTGGTCGAACGCGTCGCCGGAGTCGGCGGCGAGCTCGCCGGCCCACGCGCGTTCCTGCTCGGTGGGTTCGGCGGGGAGGGTGACCGCGAGCCGGTCGGCGACCGCGCGCAGGGCGACGTCGAGGCGGGCCTGGTCGTCGGCGATGCGGCCGGCGACCGCCCGCACGCGCTGGTTCGTGGCCCGCCCGGCGGCGAGCCTGCTCGCCGGGCCGGCCCACAGCGCGTGCTGCTTCAAGCGCGTCAGCAAGGCGCGGTCGGACTGCTGCAGTTCGCCGGCGGACGCGGGAAAGACAGCGCTTACCAAGAGCGCGGCCGTGGCAGCCAGCAGTGCCACGAATCGGAGCGGCATCACCGATGTCCCTTCGCGAAGCAGTCCTTACCTCCAGCTACGCGGGGAAGGTGTGACGCGGTTCTCGCCGTCACCTTTTAGTGACTGTGACTTGCATCACAAGACACAATTTGAACCGGCCGTCGGCGGTCGTCGTAGCGGTTCGGTTAATGGCGTTCGCAAAACTAATGCATATGGCCTATTAAGTGTTTTTGCGCTACGCTCCGGAGGCCCCACGGTCCGCCAGTCAGGTGAGGTTGCGAGCTTTATGGAAGCACTGGGCAGAGAATGTCGCGGCCACGTCGGATCCGTCTCGTCCGCCACCGCGGTCGACGCGCGCCCCGACATCGGCGACGACCTCGTCCCGCTGCTGTACAAGGACTTCCGCGCCACCCTGTTTTCCCAGGTACTGGCCCTGACCAACCACGACCGGCAGTGGACCGAAGACGTCGTGCAGGAGACCATGATCCGCGCGTGGCAGCACTCGGACACGCTCGAGCGCGAGCCCGGAATGCTGCGCGGCTGGCTGCTCACGGTGGCGCGCCGGATCGTCATCGACGGCTGGCGAAATCGCCGGGTCCGCCCGCAGGAGGTCGCTCTGGAGATCCCGGAAAACGCCGAGTCAGCCGACCGGGCGGACAGTTCGTTAGCCGCACTAACGATTAGCCGCGCATTGTCGGAACTGGATGAGAAATATCAGTCCGTCATCGCCGAGACCTACCTCGCCGGAAACACGGTCAGGCAGGCGGCAACAATTCTCGGAATTCCCGAGGGAACGGTGAAATCGCGGTTGTACACGGCGATGCGGCAATTGCGGAAGGCGCTCGGGGAAGTGGCGGTGCGATGAAGGGGAAGCACCGCGACGCCGCGGCTTACGAGCTCGGCGTCCTGGACGATCCGGAAGAGTTCGAAACGCACCTGCGGGACTGCGCTCGCTGCCAGGACCTCGTCGCCGGCTTCCAGCCGGTGACCGGGGCGCTGGCCCAGGCGGCCCGCCTCGGCTACCTGCCGGGCGGAGGCCCCACCGAGGGCGGCCCGCCGTCCGGGAGCTACCCGCCGCCGGGCGACGGTGCGGCCCGGCGCCGGAAGCCGTGCGCTTTCTCCGGCCGGCGGGGGCCGGTGACGGGGGCGCTCCTGCTCCTGGCGCTCGGCGTGGCCGTGACCGTCGTCTGCGCTGCCCGGCCGGCCGTCGCGAGGACCTGGTTCGCATCCGCTGCGTCCATCGTCTCCCCTGCTCAGGTGGTGGCCGGTACCGGCCGTGACCTGCGGGATCTCCCGTGGCAGGCCGGTTTCCAGTAGTCTGCCCCAACCCAACATGAAAGTCCTTACGGTGGATACCGAAGTAAATTCCGAGCACCCCGTAAGCGGGCCTTCGGTACCGAAGCGCCCCGCCCCGCGGCTCCCCGGCCGCGAACCCGAGCTCAGCCGCCTGACCAGCCTGTTCCCCGTGGTGCGGGGCGGCACGGCGGCCAGCGCGGTGCTGGTCGGCGAGTTCGGCATGGGCAAGAGCGCCACGCTCCACACCGCCGCGGCCCTGGCCGCGGACGCGGGCTTCACCGTCGCGACCGCCACCGGGTCACGGCTGGAGAGCCACCTGTCCGGCGGGCTCGCCCGCCAGCTCGCGTACGCGCTGGAGGAAACCACCGGCTCGCCGCGCCCGCGGGAACCGCTCGCCGCCGAGTGCGGGCCCGCCGGCGAGGCCGAAGCCCTCGAACGCTTCTTCCGCATCGTCCGCGAGGCGACCGAGCGGGGGCCGCTGTTCCTCGGCATCGACAACGTGCACCTCGCCGACGCCTGGTCGATGCGCTGCCTCGCCTACATCCGGCACCGCGTGCTCGACCTGCCGGTGTTGATCATACTGACCTCCCTCACCGGCCACCCACCGCACCGCGAGGTGGCGCTGCTGGAGATGGCGGGCTGCACGCCCGCGACGATCGCCCTCAACGGCCTCGGCGACGCGGCCGCGGCGGAGATCCTCGGCCTCGCCCCGGGCGAGCTCGCCACAGCCTGCCGCGAAGCGACCGGCGGCAACCCGTACCTGCTGAACGCGCTGCGGCCGCGGCTGCTGCCCGGCGCGGACCCGCACGAGCTCGGCTCGTCGCTGATCGGCCAGGTGCTCCACACGCGCATGCAGGAGTTCCCGCACGCACCGGCGATCCTGCACGCGGCCGCGATCCTCGGCGAGGACGCGGAGTTCGACCTGCTCGCCCAGCTCGCCGGCGTCGACGAGCTCGACGCGCTGCAGGCGATCGACACGATGGTCCGGCTGCACCTGCTGCACAACAGCGGCCGCCCGGAGCTGACCTTGTCCTTCGTCCGCAACTCCGTGCTGAAGGACATGCCGCGGACCACGCGGGCGGTCAACCACGCGCGCGCGGCGAAGCTGCTGTCCGAGACGGGCGCACCGGCCGAGCGCGTCGCCGCGCACCTGCTGGAAGCGACGTCGATCCGGATCCCGTGGGGCGTGGACGTGCTGCGGCTGAGCGCGCGCAACGCCGTGTTCTCCGGGCGTCCCGAGCTGGCCGCGCGGCACCTGCGCCGGGCGCTCGAAGAGCGGCTGACGTCCGGGCGCCGGGTCGCCGTGCTGCTGCAGCTCGCCCACGCGGAGTTCCAGCTCGACCCGCCCGCCGCCGCGCAGCGGGTGCGGGAAGCCGTCGACACGATCGGCAGCCGCGACACGGCCGCGTTCATCGCCTCGGCGATGCTGCTTTCCCTCTGCGGCGGCCAGGACGCCCGGCTCGCGATCAGCGCGGCCGGCCAGATCGCCGCGCGGCTCGACGCCGGCGGGCCCGACGCCGTGTGGCCACTGCTGTGCATGACCTACCTCGCCGAGGCGGGCAGCCGGCTCGGCCCGCCGCCGGAGTTCCGCGACTTCGAGGAGCAGTGGGCGCCGCTGACCGACCCGGCCGCGCAGCGCGGCCGTTCCGCGCTGCTCGCGCTCGACGCCGTCCGCAGCGGGGAATCGGCGACGGACGCGGTCGGGCACTTCGCCGACGCGTTGACCGGCGACGACCCCGAGCTGTTCGAGCAGCACTACTTCTTCACCCTCGCCACGGCGGTGCTCGCGGACGAGCCGGCGCACGTCGACCGCCTGTGCCGCGTGCTCGACGTCGAGCGCGAGCCGTGGGACGTGCACGTGCCGCACGGCGCGCTGCCCACCCTGGCCCGCGGGATCGCCCTGCAGGCGAGCGGCGACCTGCAGCGGGCGAGTGTCCACTTCGAGTCGCTGCTGCGCCGGTTCGACGAGCGCGGCGGCACCACGACGTGCCCGGTCGGTGTGCTGTGCGCGGCGAAGCTCGTCGAGTGCTGGGTCGACCTCGGCCGGTTCGAGGCGGCTACGTCGCTGCTGGACCGGATGGACTTCGTCGCCAGTCAGGGCCTGTTCACCCACACCTACCTCCTCTACGCGCGCGGCCGCCTGCGCGTCGCGACCGGGTACACGCGCTTCGGCTTCGAGGACCTGCTCAGCTGCGGACGGCGGCTCGCGCACCACGGCATGCGGTTCCCCGGGTTCGTGCCCTGGCGCGCGCACGCGGCGCGGGCGGCGCTGGCGCTGGGCCAGGCCGACGACGCGGCCCGGCTGGCCGAAGAAGACATCAACACCGCGGCCCGCTGGGGCGCGGCGCGGCCGCTGGGCACGGCGCTGACGACCATCGGGCTCGTCCGCGAAGACGACGAAGCCGAGCGGGCGCTGAACAAGGCGATCACGACGCTCCGCTCGTCCCCCGCGCGGCTGCAGCTGGCGACGGCGCTGACCGAGCTCGGCACGCTGCAGGCGCGGCACGGCCAGTCCGAAAAGGCCATCGAGACGCTGCGGCAGGCCGTCGAGCTGAGCGAGCACTGCGGTGCGCGCCCGCTGGCCCGGCGGGCGGCGGAAGAACTGCGTTCCGCGCGGCGCGCGCTGACGCCGGCGAAGGACAACGAGCACGGCCTGACGCGGCAGGAGAACCGCATCGCCGTGATGGCCGCGCAGGGCCTGACCAACCGCGAGATCGCGACCGCCCTGCACCTGACGCGGCGGACGGTCGAGCTGCACCTGTCGGGGGCGTACCGCAAGCTCGGCATCCCCGGGCGCGCGGAACTCGGCGGGGCACTGGCGAAGTCTTCCCACCGCGTGGACGGTCGTTGACCCGATCCGGGGTCGTTGCTCTACTCGGGCCATGTCGCTCGAAGAGCCGTTGAAATTCGCCTACTGGGTCCCGAACGTGAGTGGTGGCCTCGTCACGTCCGACATCGAACAGCGGACGGACTGGGGCTACGAGTACAACAGAGATCTGGCTGTGCTGGCCGAGAACAGCGGCTTCGAGTACGCCCTCTCGCAGGTCCGCTACACGGCCAGCTACGGCGCCGCGTACCAGCACGAGTCGACCGGGTTCAGCTTGGCGCTGCTGCTCGCGACGCAGCGGCTCAAGGTGATCGCGGCCGTCCACCCCGGACTGTGGCACCCCGGTGTGCTGGCGAAGTTCATCGCCAGCGCCGACGTGATTTCGGGTGGCCGCGCGGCGGTGAACGTGGTGAGCGGCTGGTTCAAGGGCGAGTTCACCGGCCTGGGCGAACCGTGGCTGGAGCACGACGAACGCTACCGGCGCACGGAGGAGTTCATCCGCGTGCTGCGCGAACTCTGGACGAACGACCACGCCGAGTTCCGCGGCGACTTCTACCGCATCCACGACTTCGACATCAAGCCGAAGCCGGTGGCGGCCCCGCACCCGGAGATCTTCCAGGGCGGCAACTCCACGGCGGCGCGCAAGCTCGCGGGCCGCGTCTCGGACTGGTACTTCAGCAACGGCAAGGACTTCGACGGCTTCTCCGAGCAGGTCTCGGAGGTTCGCGGCTACGCCGGGGAGAACGCGCGGACCGTCCGGTTCGGACTGAACGGGTTCGTGATCGCGCGGGAGTCGGAAAGCGAAGCCCGCGCGGTCCTGAAGGAGATCGTCGACAAGGCGAACGTCGAGGCCGTCGAAGGGTTCCGGTCGGCCGTGGCGCAGGCCGGGAAGTCCACTTCGGACTCGAAGGGCATGTGGGCGGACTCCGGGTTCGACGACCTCGTCCAGTACAACGACGGCTTCCGGACCCGCCTGATCGGCACGCCGGAGCAGATCGCGGACCGGGCGATCGAGTACAAGAAGCGCGGCGCGAACCTGCTGCTGCTCGGGTTCCTGCACTACCTCGAGGACGTCGAGCACTTCGGCAAGGAGGTGCTGCCGGTGATCCGGGCGAAGGAGCAGGACCTCGCCCGGGGCGCCGCCACTCCGGAGCCGCTCGGCGTCTGAGCGCGGGCCGCCGGAACTGTCGGTGCCTTCCGGTAGCGTGGAAAACGGGGGCGCCCCCGCCAGCCCGGGTCCGGCGTCGATTAGCGTGGGCCGGTGAACTTCTGGGCAGGGGCGGGGAGCCTGGCGCTGCTGGTCGCCGTGCTGGTCTTCGCGATCGTGCGGCCGCGGGGGTGGCCGGAGGCGGTGGCCGCGGTGCCGGCGGCGGGCGTGGCGCTCCTGCTGGGGCTGGTGAAGCCCGCCGCGGCCGGGCACCGGGCCGTCGAGATCCTCCCGACGCTCGGTTTCCTCGCCGCGATCCTGCTTTTGTCCTTTTTGGCCAGTGTGGACGGCGTCTTCGCGTGGCTGGGCAACCGGCTGGCGGAGGCGTGCCACGGCAAGCCGCGCCGGCTGCTGGTGCTCACCTTCGCCGCGGCGGCCGGGACGACCGCGATCCTCAGCCTGGACGCCACGGTCGTCCTGCTCACCCCGGTCGTCCTCGCGACGGCGACGAGCCTCAAGCTGCCGCCGCGCCCGCACGTCTACGCGTGCGCGCACCTGGCGAACTCGGCCTCGACGCTGCTGCCGGTGTCCAACCTGACGAACCTGCTGGCGTTCGGCGCGTCGGGGCTGACGTTCGCCGGGTTCACGGCGGTGATGGCGCTGCCGTGGGTGGTCACCCTGGCCATCGAACTGCTGGTCTTCCTGCGGTTCTTCGCGCTCGACCTGAAGCCGCGCGAAACGGCGTCACCGGCCCGCCACCTCGAGACGCCGACGTTCGCGCTGGTCATCCTGGGCCTGACGCTGGTGGGCTTCGGGCTCGGCCCGCTCGGGCACGTCGAGCCGGTCTGGATCGCGGCGCTGGCGGCGCTGATCCTGGGCGTCCGGGCCCTGACGACGGGCAAGATCAAGCCGTGGCAGCTGGTGACCGAGGCGGCGCCGCAGCTGTGCCTGTTCGTGCTGGGCCTGGCGGTCGTGGTGGAGGCGGTCTCGGAACACCTCCTCGGCGGGGTGCTCCGCACGCTCCTGCCGACGTCGACGGGCCTGCTGGACCTCCTGCTGGCGGCGGCGGTGGCGGCCGTGCTGGCCAACCTGGTCAACAACCTCCCGGCGACGCTGATCCTGCTCTCGGTGCTGGGCCCGCACCCGGCGCCCGGCGTGCTGCTGGCAGTCCTGCTGGGCGTCAACATCGGCCCGAACGCGAGCTACCTGGGCTCGCTGGCCACCCTGCTGTGGCGCCGGACGCTGCCGGCACACCCCTCGGCGAAGACGTTCCACGCGCTGGGCGCGATCACGACACCGCTGTGCCTGGCCGCGGCGACCGTGGCGTTGTGGCTCAGTCTGGGTCTGGTGAGCTGACCCGGGCTCAGCCGGGCATCGAGAGGGTCTGGCCCGGCTTCATCGTCGGCCCGCAGTCGTCCAGCGGGCCGCCGAACCGGTCGGCCGCCACGGCCGGGATCGTCTTCGCCGCGTAGTCCTGGGCCGCCTTCAGCTTGGCCGGGTCCGTCACCGCGTCGCGCCGGACCCAGTCGCCGTTGCGCAGGCCCTCGATCGGCGACGAGTAGATCAGCACGTAGTCGCGGTCCAGGCGCGGGTCCAGCGCGATGCCGTTGCCCGCTGCCCAGGGGCCCCACGAGTGGATGAACGTCGGCTTCACCGTGTCGAACACGTAGTCGCGGAGACCCGCGAGGTCGCCGTCGTGGACCAGGTCGGCGATCGGCTTGTTGACCAGGCCGGCCATGTCGACCAGGTCGAGGCGGCTGGTCATCGACGAGCCACCCAGGTCCGGCAGCAGCAGCGACGCCTTCTGGATGCCGAGGATGTCCGCGTAGGTGTTGAAGCCGCGGCCGAAGCGGTCGGCCACCAGGCACGCCGTGATGTTCGGGTTCTTCGCGAACTTGTCCGCCGCGGCCGCGAACCCGACCGCCGACGGGATGAACGCGCCCACCAGCACCACGACGATGCCGACCCGCAGCAGCGCGCGGCGGTGCTTGAGCAGCTCGCCCGCCGAGAGCGTCCCGGCGAGGACCGCCAGCGGCCAGACCGGGCTGGCGAACCGGTGCTGGTACATCCAGTCGGCGACCATCACGCCGTACGCGACGACACCCAGCGCCAGCGGCACCAGCAGCGCGGTCAGCGACCGCCGCCACGGCGCCTTGACCAGCGCGAACACGATCACCAGCACCAGCAGGACCACGCCGGCCCAGCCGGCGTAGCCCGCCAGCTCGAACGGCCGCTTCAGGGCGTCGAACCCGGGCAGGCCCTGCTGCTTGGCCACCGACGGGTTGGCCAGCAGCCGCCCGAACTCGGCGTGCCGCCAGACGACGTACGCGCCGAACGGCACGGCGAACGCCGCCACCGACAGCAGCGCCAGCCGGAAGCTCTTCCAGAACAGCCCGCCGCGCAGCAGGACCAGCGCCGCCAGCGGGTACGCGCCCGCGTAGATCAGGCCTTCCGGGCGGGTCAGCGCGGCGAACGCGACCAGGACGCCCGCCCAGAGCGCGACCTTCGGGGTCAGCAGGCGGTCGTTGCGCACCGCGACGAACAGCGTCACCGCCAGCGTGACGACGGCGAACGCGAACAGCGAGTTCTCCAGGCCCGACACGACCCAGATGACGAACGACGGGATCGTCGCCAGCGTCAGGCCGACGATCAGCGTGGCGAGCCACGCGAAGCGCGTGAAGATCTGCTTCGCCGCGATGTGGCACGCCGTCAGGATGCCGGCGGTGAACAGCAGACCCAGCGCCTTCGGGAACAGCACGTAGTCCGGGATGCCGAACAGCAGGCCGTGGTCGAACAGGCCGGCGAGCTTGCCGAGGCCGAGCAGCACCATCCACGTCGGGTCGGAGAAGCCCTCGACCGGCGGGGCACCCGGCTGCAGCACCGGGCCGAGGCCGTCGGCGAAGCTGCGCGCGTAGGAGAAGGTGATGGCCGCGTCGTCGACGATCCAGTGGCCGTAGCGGGCGGCGTGCACGGCGACCGCCGCGACGCCGGCGAGCACGGCCAGTACCGGCGCCAGCCGCGCGCCCCAGCCGCGTTTGACCGTGGTGGGCGCGGGGTCCCCGGGGACGTCGTCGCTCTGGGAGGTCTCGGTGAGTGCGCTAGCCGTCATGTCCTCGTCACTGTTCCGCCCGCAGGCCTCTGCCGGTGGGATACGCGCGAGCTGGCGCCCCCTGAGTGGGCCCACGCCTCGGACCCGCCACCGCGGCGACGCGGTCGAGATACTGTAGCCAATACCCCATCGGGGGGTGGCCACGCGTCGCCGTTGAGCGTGATCCACCCCACACTTCGACCGGTCAGGCCAGGTGCGAGGTGTCGTTGACCAGGCGGACCGACGCGTTCCCGTCCGGGTAGAACTCGACGATCGACAGCGACGCCAGGTCCAGGTGCAGCCGGAACAGCAGCTGCGGGCCGGCGTCGAGGCCCATCCGGAGCAGGGTCTTGATCGGTGTCACGTGGCTGACCAGCACGAGCGTCTTGCCGCCGTGCTCGGCGATGAGCTCGTCGCGGGCCTTGCGGACGCGCCGGTGCACGACGTCGAAGCTCTCCCCGCCGGGCGGCGGCACCGAGCTGTCGCCGAGCCAGGAGCGGTGCAGTTCGGGGTCGCGGTCGGCCGCTTCGGCGAACGTCAGGCCCTCCCACTCGCCGAAGTCGGTCTCGATGAGGCCGGGGTGGGTCTCGACGCGGCCGCCGAGCGCGTCGGCGACGGCCTGCGCGGTCTGCTTCGTCCGGGTCAGCGGCGAGGAGACGATCGGGGCGGCCTCGCCGTCGACGACCAGGCCGTCCATCGCGGCCAGCCGTTTCGCCGCCGCGGCGGCCTGGCCGCGGCCGAGCTCGGTGAGCGGGACGTCGCCGCGGCCGGAGTAGCGGCGCAGGGCCGACATCTCCGTCTGGCCGTGGCGCAGCAGGAGCAGCCGGGTCGGCGTGCCCTTCGCGCCGGTCCACGCCACGGTCGCGCGGTCGGGCTTGCGGGTCGGCAGCTTCGGCGTGGTGGCGGGCTTTCCGGTGGCGGCGTCCATGGCTTCGTTCGCCAGCCGGTCGGCGTGGGCGTTCTCCGCGCGCGGGATCCACTCGTACTTCACGCGCGAGAAGCCCGCGGCCAGCTCCTTGGCCCGCTCGGCGAGCGGCTGCATGTCCGGGTGCTTGATCTTCCAGCGCCCGGACATCTGCTCCACGACGAGCTTCGAGTCCATCCGGACGTCCACAGTGGACGCGCCGAGCTCGGCCGCGGCGGTCAGCCCGGCGATGAGCCCGTTGTACTCGGCGACGTTGTTCGTGACGACGCCCAGGCTTTCCTTGCGCTCGGCGAGGACTTCGCCGTCGGCGTCGCGGACCACGGCGCCGTAGCCGGCGGGCCCGGGGTTGCCCCGCGAGCCGCCGTCGGCTTCGACGATGACGTGCGAGGTCACAGACCCGACTCCAGGGTCCGGACCAGGATCGCGCCGCAGTTCTCGCACTGGATGACGTCGTCCTCCGGCGCGGCCTTGATCTCGGCGATCGTGCTCCGGTCCAGCTCCAGCTGGCAGGCGCCGCAGCGGCGGGCGCGCAGCAGGGCCGCGCCGATGCCCTTGTGCTCGCGGACGCGCTCGTACAGCTTGAGCAGCGGCTCCGGGAAGCGCGGCACCAGCTTCTCGCGGTCCTCGACGCGCCGGGCCTGCGTGGTGTCGAGGTCCTTGAACGCCTCGTCGCGGCGGGCGACGGCGGCCGCGACCTCGGCTTCGGCCTTGTCGACCTCGGCGCCGGTGCGCTGCGCGTCCAGGCCGAGGGCCTCGCGCTGCTCCATCAGCTCCAGCAGGTCGTCCTCGAGCGCGCTCTGCCGGCGCTGCAGGGTCTGCAGCTCGTGCTCGATGTCGGTCATCTGCTTCGCATTGACCGAGCCGGACTCGAGGAGCTTGCGGTCGCGGTCCTCGCGGGCGCGCACCGACTCGATCTCCTTCTCCTGCCGGGCGATCTCGCGGTCGAGGTCGGACGCGGCGGTCTCCACCGAAACGAGCGCGTCGCGGCGCTCGCGGACGGTCTTCTCCCCCGCGTCGATCTCGGCCAGCTCGGGCAGGGTGCGGCGGCGGTGCGCGGTGCGCGAGAGCTCGGCGTCCACCTTGGCGAGCTCGAGCAACTGGCGCTGCACGGCGGGTTCGGCCTTCACGGTGCTCCTCTAAATCGATGTGCGCTCGGCGCGGACGGTCCACGGGTCGGTGCACCGCGTGGAGACGTGAACGTCGACGTTACCCGCAAACGCCTCCGCCACGACCAGCGAGGCTTGCCCGCACCACGGCCATTCGCTGGCCCAGTGGGTCAGCCCGACCAGCGCGGGCACGGCGCCGGGGTTCGCCAGGTGCTCCCCGGCGGGGTGATGCCGCAGGTCGGCGGTGACGAAGGCGTCGACCCCGGCGTCCGTGGCCTGCTTCAGGTACGAGTCGCCGGCGCCGCCGGACACGGCGACCCGGCGGACCGGGCGGTCCGCGTCGCCCGCCCCAAGGACGCCGGGCACGGTCGCGGGCAGGGCGTTGGCGACGCGCTGGACGAACACCGCGAACGGCTCGGCTTCGGGCAGTTCGCCGAGGCGGCCGATGCCGGTGACGCCGTCGGCCTTCGGTTCCAGGGGACCGGTGACGCGCAGCCCGATCGCGTGCGCGAGCGCGTCCGAGACGCCGGGGTCGGCCGAGTCGGCGTTGGTGTGCGCGCAGTACAGCGCGATGCCTTCGCGGATCATCCGGTGCACCAGCGCGCCCTTGGCGGTGTCGGCCGGGACGCCGTGCACGCCGCGCAGCAGCAGCGGGTGGTGCGCGACGATCAGCTGCGCGCCGAGATCCGCGGCCTCGTCGACGGTTTCGGCGACGGGGTCGACGCAGAACAGCACGCGCGTGACCGGTTCGGCGGGGTCGCCGCAGACGAGGCCGACGGCGTCCCACGACTCGGCGAGCGCGGGCGGGTAGGCCTGCTCCAGGGCGGTGATGATTTCGGAAAGCGCGGGCACCGGGGGATCTTCGCATGTACCGTCGCGGGCCATGCGAGTACTGGCAGTGCTCTTCGCAGTTGTCTCCGGCTTGCTCCTGGCCACGGTCCCCGCTTCGGCGTCACCGCCGGCTTCGCTGTGGCACCTCACCGACCTGGCGGCCCAGCGCGTCCGCATCGCCGACCAGGTGGCGGCGGCGAAGTACGGCACGCCGGCCCCGATCGACGACCCGGTGCGCGAGCAGCAGATCTACGACTCGGTCTCGGCGCAGGCGCCCGGCCTGGGTCTCGACCCGGCCGACGCGGTCCGGTTCTTCCGCGCCCAGATCGAGGCGAACAAGCTGGTCCAGCGCGGGCTGTACGCGCGCTGGGACGCGCACCCGTCGGAGGTCCCGGCGACGCGGCCCGACCTGAGCCGGCTCCGGCCGGTGATCGACAAGCTGAACGCCGGCCTGCTCACCGAGCTGGCGGCGACGCTCCGGGCGCGCCTGTCCCGCTCGTGCCCCGTGCACCAGCTGGTGGCGGCGGGCCTCGCGGACGTGGTCCACCACTTCGACGTCCTGCACGTCCGCGCGCTGCGCGAAGCGACGTCGGCGACCTGCTTCACCCGTTAGGGGCGCTCCGGCGGCGGGCTCACCGCCGCCGCGAGCGCCGGACGGGACCTCAGTTGCAGTTGCCGCAGCAGCCGCAGCCCTGACCCGTGCACTTCGAGCAGCACCCGTGCATGTCGCTCTCCTTCCGGTTCGCGTCCTCGCGTGATCGACGCTAGGTGCCCGGCGCGGCGCCGGGGTACCGCCGAGCGAGCGGGTGACGGGGTGAACCGGCGGTTACGCTCGCGATGTGTCCCACATCGTCTTCGTCTGCTCGGGCAACATCTGCCGCTCCCCGATGGCCGAGCTCGTCTTCCGCGCGCGGCTCGAGGAGGCGGGGCTCGGTGACGCCGTCCGCGTGTCCAGTGCCGGTACCGGGCCCTGGCACGCCGGGGAGCCCGCCGACAAGCGCGCCCGGGCGACGCTCAAGGCCCACGGCTACCCGGCTTCGCACGTCGCGTCCGAGGTGTCGGCCGAGGACCTCGCCGCCGACCTGCTGCTCGCCGCCGACGAAGGGCATTACGACTTCCTTCGCGCCCGCGTCGACGACCCGGCGAAGGTGCGGCTGCTGCGGTCGTTCGACCCGTCGGCGCCCGAGGGGGCCGAGGTCCCGGACCCCTACTACGGCGGCGACGACGGCTTCGAGGACGTCCTCGGCATGATCGAACGCGCGGTGCCCGGTTTGCTCGATTGGGTCCGTTCGCGCGGCTGAAGGTCACACCCGGCGGAGGTCGGCGGGCGGCCTGCGCGGGACACGGCCTACCGTGGTGGGGTGCGGTTGCGGTTCCTGCTCAAGCCCGGGTGGCTGGCTCTGACGGTGGTGGTGTTCGCCTTCGCCATCTGCTGCTTCACGCTGCTCTCCCCCTGGCAGTTCAGCCGCAACGCCGAGCGCGAGCAGCAGAACTCCGCGCTGGAGGCGTCGTTCACCGCCGCGCCCGTGCCGCTGACGCAGCTGCTGCCGCCCGGGAGCCTGCCCGGGCCGCACACGGAATGGCACCTCGTCTCGATCACCGGCCAGTACCTCGCGGACAAGGAAGTCATCGCGCGGCTGCGCACGGTCCAGGGCGAAGGCGCGTACGAGGTGCTGACGCCGCTGCGGACGACCGACGGCACGGTCGTGCTGGTCGACCGCGGGTACGTCGGGCTCGACAGCAAGTCCGGCGTGCTGCCGTTCGCGCCGCCGCCGGCCGGGACCGTGCAGGTCACCGCGCGCGTGCGCAGCGACGAAACCGACCCGAAGAACCGGGACGCGTTCGCCGACGCGTCGACCGGCGGAAAGCTGCAGAGCTACGTCGTCGACTCCCAGGTCGTCGCGCGGGCGGGCAAGCTCGACATCCGGCCGGGTTACTTCCAGCTCGACGCCGGCCAGCCCGGCGTGCTGGGCGCGCTGCCGCTGCCGCAGACGGACTCGGGGCCGTTCCTGTCGTACGCGCTGCAGTGGATCGCGTTCGGCGCGATGGCGCTGCTCGGCTGGCTGTACTTCACCGTCCGCGAGCTGAAGCCGGGCGGCGCGCTGGACGCGTCGGAGGCGCCGGCCCGCCGGAAGTCGGTCGCGGAGATCCTCGCCGAGGACGAACTCGCCGAAAGTGGCCATCAGAAGTAGCGCAATAATGGCCCTTCGTCCAGGCCACTTGCGGTGGTGACACTGGGGTCATGCTGATCCACCCCTGGGACGCCGCTTCGGACGCGGAATGGCGCGCGTGGCTGGCCGGGCACGACTTCGGCCAGCTGATCGCCGGCGGCACCGGCCGCGACCTGCCGGTGGTGACCCCGGCGCACTTCGCGTTCGACGGCGACCGCACGGTCGTCACGCACCTGGCGCGCCCCAACCCGATCTGGCCGCTGCTGGAAGAGCACCCGCGAGCGCTGCTGACGGTGGTCGACGACTACACCTACATCCGCGCGGACTGGAACACGGCCGCGGATCCGGCGTTCGGCGTCCCGACGTCGTACTACGCGACGGTCCAGCTCGAAGGCGACGTCCGGCTGGTCGACGACCCGGCGGCGAAAGCCGAGTTGCTGGAGAAGCAGCTTCGGCACTTCGAGACGGACGGCTCGCGGGCGCCGGTGAGCGCGGCGGCCGAGTCGCCGGACCGGCGGCTGCTGCCGGGGATCCGCGGGATCGAGTTCACGATCACGGGCGTGCGCGCGAAGTTCAAGTTCGGCGGCAACAAGACGGCGGAGGACCGCGAGCGGATCGGCGGCAAGCTGGCCGGCCGCGGCGGGCGGTTGGACGAAGAGGCGTTGGCGCAGCTGCGCCGTCGCGGGGGGGGGCCCGGGGGGGGGGGAGGCGCCGGGGGTGGGCGGCGGCCGGGCCCGACGGGGGGGAGGGCCCCGGGGGCCGGGGGGGGGGGGGCGCGGGG
>NZ_JBSGDR010000032.1:25597-81042 GCF_053602455.1 Amycolatopsis sp. NPDC004378 | reverse complement strand
AGACACCAGGACATCCTCCCTCCAGACCACTGTCTGGAATCAAGGTGTCCGGCCCCACGGGGCAACTCCACGTGATTGGAGAGGCATCACGCGTGATTGAGCGGGCATCACGCGTGATTGGAGAGGCATCACCCGTGATTGGAGAGGCATCACGCGTGATTGGAGAGGCATCACGCGTGATTGGAGGGGCGACACGGAAAAGCCGCCTCGCACCCGTCGGTGCGAGGCGGCTCGGGAGGCCCCCAGGTCAGGCTGCCGCGCGGCGTTCGCGCTCGGTGACCGCCGCGTAGTAGCGGGCGATCGCCTTGTACGACTCCTTCGGCTCGATCCGGTAGGTCGAGAAGTGGTCGAAGTAGTCGTCGCGGATGGACTTCGTGATCGTCATGCTCGCCGTGTCGAGGTCCCACTGCGGGTCGTCGGAGTGCGGGTGGGTCGGGTGGACGAACTCCGTCACCGCGACGCTGTAGATCCCGAACTCGTCGTACAGGCGCAGGCGGTCCAGGTGGAAGTCGGCCTGGGCCTGCTCGTCGCGCACGAAGCCGTCGAAGACCCGCGGCGGCTCGACCGTGCGGTCCACGATGTCGAAGCCCAGCAGGCCCTTCGCCGACGCGCCGGCGTAGGTGAACGTGCCGTACTCGGCGATCATGATCGGCTTGTTCCACTTCCGGTACGCGTCGAGCTCGGCGATGTACGCCTCGCGGCTCGGCTTCGCGTGGTAGTAGTCCGTGATGCCGATGTAGTCGAACGGCGTCCAGTCGACCCGCTCGAACGAGCCGGCCGAGTAGGTGATGCCGCCGGTGAAGTTCGCCCGCGCGACCTCGACCGCCTTGCCCAGGAACGCGTTGAGCTTCCGCTCGACGTCGTCGTGGTCGATCGGGCCGACCGGGCGCAGGAAGTGGTGGTCGGAGTCGGGGAAGGCGTTGCCCATCCGGTTGTGGTAGAACTCGCCCGGCATGATCCCCATGGTCTGGATCGCGTGCGTGCACCCGACGCTGACGTGGATGTCCGCGCCCTGCTTGCGGAACTTCTCGCCGAGGCGCGCGGTCTCGGCGATGTGCTCCAGCACGTCCGGCTGCTCGCCGTCCATCAACCGAGGCTGCAGCCACACGTGCAGGCCGCGCTCGACCGCGTGCGCCGTCGTGGCCTCGAGGCGGTCGAAGAGGGTGCCGTAGATCGTCACCGAGTTGGCCTTGAGGCCGTCGGCGATCGAGTCGATCTCGGTGCGCATGATGTCGTCGTTCCACACCATGCGCGAGTTGTGGCCCTGGCCGGTCTCGTGGTTTGACCCGCAGTCGTAGGCCACGCCGCGGTAGGTGAGACCTCTCCCCCGCGGCGCGAGGATCTCGTGTTCGGTCATTTCGTGCTCTCCTAAGCCGCTACGCCGCGCGCCGGCGCTGCTGGAAGATGTCGTTGATCCCGGTCAGGCCCGAGAGCATGGTCGCGAAGTCCGTCTCACGCGGCCGCAGCTTGTTCGGGTCGATCTGCTCCTGGGCCTTGTCCCAGTAGTCCTCCTTGTTCTTCGTGCGGTCGTAGAAGAACCGCACGAAGTCCAGCACGGAGTCGAGGAAGGTCCGGTAGCTCTCCTCGTACAGCCCGAGCAGCTCGTTCTCGCTCGACGGGTCCTGCAGGACGCCGTCGAGCGCGTCCGCCAGGGCCCGCGCCCCGCGCAGCGCCAGCGTGACACCGGTGGACAGCAGCGGGTCGACGAACGCGGCCGCGTCGCCGACCAGCGCCCAGCCGGGGCCGTGGAACCGCTCGGCGGTGTAGGACCAGTCGCGGATGTTGCGGAACCCGCTCGCCCGCGTCGCGCCCTTGACCAGGGTGCTGACCTCTTCGGTCTTGCCGAGCTCCTCGAAGTACAGCTCCTCCAGCGACTTGCCGGACTTCTGGTACTCCTCCAGCGGCGTCACGTACCCGACGCTGACCGTGCCGTCGTGGAGCGGGATGAACCAGAACCAGCCGGTGGGGCGGTTCTCCGAGATGATGTCGCCGGCCTTGGTGCCGCTGTAGCGGTTGCAGCCCTGCCAGTACGTCCAGGTGGCGATGTTGCGCAGGTCGTCGTGCCAGACGACGGTGTCGAAGTGCTTGGCCAGCACGTGGTTCTGGCCCGAGGCGTCGATGACGAACTTCGCGCGCGCCTCGGTCGTCTCCTTGCTGCCCTTCTCCGCGTACGTGACGCCGACCATGCGCTCGCCGTCGAAGATCGGCTCGCGGACGGTGACCTCTTCGAGCACCTTCGCGCCCAGCTCGCGCGCCCGGCCCAGCACCAGCGCGTCGAAGTCGGCGCGGCGGACCTGGTAGGCGTAGTCGTAGAGCGCCGACTCGGTGAACCGGAAGCCCCAGGTGCCCTGGTTCTTGCCCCACAGCAGCGTGCCGCCGTACTTCTTGGTGAAGCCCATGTCGTCCAGGCGCTTGAGCAGGCCCAGGTCGTCCAACGTGGGCAGGGCACCGGTGATCAGGGACTCGCCGATGTGGTAGCGCGGGAACTTCTCGCGCTCCAGCACCAGCACCCGGTGGCCCATGCCGGCCAGCAGCCCGGCCGTCGCCGCGCCACCGGGTCCCCCGCCGATGACCACGACGTCGTATGCCTCATCGCTTGCGCTCATGTGCGCCCTTCCTCCTCGAGATCGCCGCTGCTGCCGGTGTACGTCAGAGTGCCCACAGTGGACGGTTGGGGTCGGCCAGGCCGGAGGCGAGGATGCCGCGGTAGTCCTCGATCATCCGGACCATCGTCTCCCGGTCGAACTGCTCGGTGTTGTAGCGCGCGGTACCGGCGATCTCGCCGTCGGCGAGGATGTCGAGCGCCCACAGCACGCCGTTCGGGATGTCCGACGTGTCCTGGCACGACTTGGTGCGCTTGCGGACCTCGGCGTACTCGACGTCGCCGACGGTCTCGGCCTCGGTCATGCCCGGGAACTGCAGCACCTGGATGGCGCAGACGGCGTTGTCGTCCCGCTCGTAGGTCTTGTTGATCTCCGGCGCCTGCGCGACGACCTCGCTGAAGGGCAGCTCGTGCGCGTAGGCCTCCAGGCAGGTGGCCCGGATCCGCAGCACCAGCTCGGAGAAGGTGCGGCAGCCGTCGATGTCGGTCCGCAGCGGGACCAGGTTGAAGAACGGGCCGATCGTCTCGTAGTGCGCCTGGTCGGCGCGGCCGGAGGTGATGATCGGCACCACCAGGTCGGTGGCCCCCGACATCCGCGCCAGCAGGGCGTTGTACGCGGCCAGCAGCACCATGAACGGCGAGCAGTGCATGCCGCGCGCGAGCTGCGTGGTGGCCCGGGCCAGCTCGGCGTCGAGCAGGAACCGCTCCACGGCGTAGACGGCCGGGGTGTCCGGGGCGAGCGTGCGGTCGGCCTTGATGTCGAGCATGCGGCCGCCGCGCAGCTTGCCGCCCCAGTACCCGCGCGACGCCTCGGACTGCTCGCTGGCGAGGTCGTCGATCTGCCAGACGGAGAACTCCCCGTACTGCAGCGGCTTCCCCAGGGCCGGCAGGTCGAACCCGCGGCGCCGCGCGTAGCTGACGGCCAGCTCGTGGATCAGGACGTGCAGCGACCAGCCGTCGCCGGCGGTGTGGTGCACGATGAGCACCAGCACGCCGTCCCGGTCGTCGAAGCGGCCCAGCTCGGCCCGCAGGTGCGGCAGCTCGTCGGCGCCCAGCCGGCCCGCCTCGACGGAGTTGACGAACTCGTCGACCTGCTCGTCGCGCGGGCGGCCGTCGTCGGTCAGGTCGTGCAGGACGAGCTCCGGCGAGCACGGCGGGTGGACGCGCTGGAACTGCTCGCCGCCTTCGCGGACGATCTCCGTGCGGAGGATCTCGTGCCGCTCGACGACGTCGTCCAGCGCGCCGCGCAGCGCGCCGAGGTCCAGCTCGCCGCGCACCCGCCAGCCGTGGATCACCAGGTGCCGGGGCCCGAACGCGCCGTCCGTCTCGCCCTTGTCGAAGATGCACAGCAGACCGAGGTTGGCCGACAGCGGGTAGCGGCCGGCCGTGTCGGAGACGCTCATCGGGGTTCCCTTTCCCTGCCCGGGCTTCAGTGGTGGTCGCGCTGGCGCTCGGCGGCCTGGTACAGCGCGGTGATGTTGCCGCTGCCGAAGCCCCGCGCGCCGAGCCGTTCGATCAGCTCGAGGAAGATCGTGTTCCGCGGGTGCACCGAGGCGGCGAAGATCTGGTACAGCTGGCCGTCGTGGTCCTCGTCGACGAGCACCTGCTGCTCGCGCAGGTTCGCCACCGAGTACTGCTCCGGCACCACGCGCTGCAGCAGGTCCGCGTAGTAGGAGGCGGGGGTGCCCATGAACTCGACGCCCCGGTCGCGCAGGACGTCGACCGCCTCGATGATCCCGTTGGTGGTGAAGGCGATGTGCTGCACGCCCGCGCCGCCGTGGTCCTTGAGGAAGTCGTCGATGTGGCCCGGCTCCTTGGACGTGTCCGGCTCGATCAGCGTGAAGGTGACGGTGCCGGACTTGCTCTGCACGACCTTGGTGGTCATCGCCTGGGCGCCGACCGCGATCGTCTCGGCGAAGATCAGCTCGAAGCCCAGCACGTCCCGGTAGAAGTCGACCGTGGCGTCGAGGTGCCCGTTCTCCACGCACACCGCGAAGTGGTCGATCTCCAGCAGCGCACCGGGTTCCTCGGCGTTGACCGCGATCGGCGCGGGGACGCCGTCCGGGTATTCGACGAAGGTGTGCAGGGTGTCGCCGAAGCCCATGATGCTGGCCGTGACGACGTTGCCGGCGCGAGAGGGCCCGGCGACCGGGCGCGCCCCGCGGGCGACGGCCGCCTCGAACGCCGCCTTGGCGTCGGTGACGCGCAGGGCGATGTCCGAGACGCCGTCGCCGTGGTGGTCGACGTAGGCGGTGCCGGGGTGGTCTTCGACGAGCGGTTCGCTGAAGATGAACCGGACGTCGTTGGCCCCGATCTCGATCGAGCGCACGGTGGCCCAGTCCGGGCCGGAGTCACCCAGCGGCCGCTCGCCGAGGCCGTACCCGCGCACCAGCCAGTCCCGTGCCGTGTCGAGGCTGCCGACGTAGAAACGGACGTAGTCCAGCTCGAGACCGTCGAGGGCCGACGGATTCGGGGTGGCCATGGGGAACCTTCTTTCCTCTGTGCCGGGATGAGCGCGGTGGGCGGCGTCCGGGAGTCAGGCGGCGCGGCGGGCGGCCGGGTTCGGCCGCAGGTCGCGCCAGTTCTCGGCGATGTAGTCCAGGCAGGACGTGCGCCCGCGCGGACCGTGCGCGACCTCCCAGCCGGCGGGCACCGGGATGCCCGAGACCCACAGGGAGTGCTCGCCCGCGGCGTTCACCAGGACGGTGTAGTTCTTGTCCGGGTCGTCGAAGGGGTTCGTCATCTCGGTTTCTCCCTCAGAGCACCTGGGCCAGGCCGGCCACGGTCGGAGTGTCGAAGAGCGTGTTGATCTTCAGTTCCACGCCCAGCTCGGCGCGGATCCGGTTGAGCAGGCGCATCGCCAGCAGCGAGTGGCCGCCCAGGTCGAAGAAGCTGTCGTCGACGCCGACCTCTTCGATGCCGAGCACCTCGGAGAACGCGCGGCAGAGCGCCTCTTCCTTGGGGCCGCTCGGCGCGCGGGAGGCGCCCGTGGTCTCGAACTCCGGCTGCGGCAGCGCGGCCCGGTCGAGCTTGCCGTTCGCCGTCAGCGGCAGCCGCTCGACGACGACGAACGCGGCGGGCAGCATGTACTCCGGCAGGCGGGCGCGGACGCGCTCGCGGATCGCGCCGGTGTCCGGCTCGCCGGACTCGGCGACCAGGTAGGCGACCAGGCGGACGTCGCCGGCCTTGACCTCGCGGGCGACGACGGCGACGTCGGCGAGGCCGGGGTGCCCGGCGATCGCGGCCTCGATCTCGGCGAGCTCGACCCGGAAGCCGAGGATCTTCACCTGGTCGGTGGCGCGGCTGACGAACTCGATCTCCCCGGCCGGGGTGCGGCGCACGAGGTCGCCGGTGCGGTACATCCGGGAACCCGGCTCGCCGAACGGGCTGGCGACGAAGCGCTCGCCGGTCAGGTCCGGGCGGCCGGCGTAGCCGAGGGCGACCCCGACGCCGCCGAAGTACAGCTCGCCGACGGTGCCGTCGGGCACCGGGTCGAGCCGCTCGTCCAGGACGTGCAGCTCGACACCGTCCATCGCGCGCCCGACCGGGACCACCGGGCCCGGGGTGTAGGGCGCGGTGATCGCGGAGGTGGTGCTGAAGACGGTGCCCTCGGTCGCGCCGTACATCGCCCGCACGGTCAGGCCCGGGTTGACCTCCAGCACGCGGGCGACCGCGGTCGGCGCGATCACGTCGCCACCGGTGAGGACCTCGCGGACGCCCGCCAGGCTCTCCGGGGCCTCCTCGGCCACGACGCGGAACAGCCCCGCCGTCAGGTGCACGCCGGTGATCCGGTTCTCGGCCAGCAGCGTGCCCAGCGTCGGGATGTCGAGCTTGCCCTCGGGCGCGACGACCACGGTGCCGCCGTGCAGCAACGGCACCCAGATCTCGTAGGTGGACACGTTGAAGGCGTGCGGCGCGATGAGCAGGACCCGCTCGTGGTGGCCGGTGTCCCAGGTGGAGTCCAGGGCCAGCGCGAGGGCGTCGGTGTGGCGCACGGCCACGCCCTTCGGCTCGCCCGTGGAGCCCGAGGTGTACATGACGTAGGCCGGGGCGTTCTCGTCCAGCGCCACCGCGGGGGCCGTCACCGGCTGGTCCGCGAGGTCCTCCGACGCCAGCACGACGTCGGCGACCGACGGGATGCCCAGGCCCTTCGAGGCTTCGTCGGTGACCAGGATGGTCGTCTTCGAGTGGTCGACGATCCACTGGCGCCGGTCGGCCGGGTAGGCCGAGTGGATCGGCTGGTAGAACGAGCCGGCCTTGAGCGCGGCCAGGAACGTGACGACGACGTCGGTGCTGCGCTCGAGCAGCACGGCGACCGGGACGTCCGGGCCGGCACCCAGCCCGGCGAGCCGGTGGGCGAGCCGGTTGGCGCGCTCGTCGAGCTCCCGGTACGTCAGCGTCCGGTCCGAGCCGGAGACCGCCACCGCGTCGGGGGTTCGCGCGGCCTGCGCGGAGAACGCCTCATGAACGGACCGGGACATGATCACACTCCAATTCCTCGAATCCTGCAGCGCCGGTTCCGACGCTAACCACGGGCGCGGGTGACCCACGTCTCCGCGTTTGCGGGGGTTGTTCTTGCCGGGCAAGGAGAATCAGGCGGCCTGGCCTTCGGCGGGCTGGTGCGAGAGGACGCGCTGGACCAGCGCCTCGTCCATCAGCGCGGTCGGCGGGTCGATGAGCCCGGCCACGCGCATGAACGCCTTGACGATCTCCTGGTCCTTCGACGCCGCGTACTGCAGCAGGCCCATGAAGGCGTTGCCCTGCTCGATCTCCGGAGTGCGCTCGCCTTCGACGCCGGGGAAGGCGAGGTCACCGCTCGCGGAGACCGCCCACGGCGCGTCGACGACCTGGCCGATGTCGCGGAAGTAGGCGTACTGGTCGACTTCGCCGCCGCGCAGGTGCTCGCGGAGGGTGAAGGCCTCCCACGCCGCGACGCTCATGCCCTGGCCGTAGACCGGGTTGAAGCTGCAGATCGCGTCGCCGAGCACGAGCAGGCCGGCCGGGAAGCGGTCGAGGTGCTCGTAGCGGCGGCGGACGCTGGCCGGGAAGCCGAACGAGGTCGCGTCGTCGAGCGGCTCGGCGTCCTTGATGCCGTCGTAGACGTCCGGCACCGGCAGCGACTTCGCGAACTCGACGAAGCCGTCGTGGTCGGTCGGCGGGTGGTCGCCGAGGATCCCGGTGAGGGAGACGATGCAGGTGTCCTCATCGGACAGTCCGAAGAAGGCGCCGCGCGGGTGCGCCGGCGACGCGACCGGGTTGATCGACCAGGTGTCGGTGAACGAGCCGGGCGGGCGGCGGTAGAACCGGGTGGTGTAGGCCAGGCCGATCTTGACGCGGTCTTCGGTGGGCCGCGCGTAGCCGAGCTGCTCCAGCCAGGCGGGCGTCCGCGAGCCGCGGCCGGTGGCGTCGAGCACGAGGTCGGCGCGCAGCACCTTCTCGACGCCGGCGTCGTCGCGGACGCGCACGCCGATGACGCGCTCGTTGTCCGAAGTGGACACCAGGCCCAGGATGTCGTGGCGCTCCAGGTAGGTCACGTTCGGCAGCGCGTCGACGCGGGTGCGGACGTGGTTCTCCAGCACCGGGCGCGTCGGCGTCACGGAGACGAGACCGGTGTGGGTGTAGGGCAGGCGCAGGCCGTTGAAGTACCAGCGCATCTCGCCCAGGTCGCCGACCGGCGCGCCGGTGGCGCGCAGGTCCTCGGTGAACCCGGGGAAGAAGTCCTCGAGGATCCGCTGGCCCCGGGCGTGCAGCCCGTGCGCGTGCCGGGTGTGCGGCGTGCCCTTGCGCGGCTTCGTCACCCCGAGGACGGTGTCGCGGTCGAGGACCAGGACGTTCTCGTAGGACTCGGACAGCACCCGGGCCGCCAGGCTACCGGCCATGCTGCCACCGAGGACGACGGCGACGCTTCCGACCTGTCCGGCCATCTGCCGGCCTCCTTGGCGTGAGAGGTACGTGGAGGGCCGTCGCGCAGTGCCTTTCGACGTGCTGCGGAGCGGCCTGCTGCCAGCCTCACACCCGGGTCGGGCGGTGGACGTCTCATGGTTTGCCCCGCGGGCGAGCGGGGGAACGTTCGAAGAAATCCGCCGGGTCCGGGAACGCCGAAGGGGATCCCCGCGGTCGCGAGGATCCCCTTCCGCCCGGAACCCGGGTCAGCTCGGGAAGGTGCCGCTCGTGACGTTCACGAACGTGCCCGTGATGGCGCCGGCCCGGTCGGAGGCGAGGAACGTCGCCGTCGCCGCCACCTCGGCCAGCGTCGGGGACTTCTTCGTCATCCGCATCCCGTCCAGGTGCTGAAGCAGCCCGGCGAACGCCTCGTCGTCCATCTTCGGCGCGCCGCTGAACGCCGCCAGCTTCTCCGGCGACAGCGTCTCCGGCAGGCCCGCCGTCCAGATGCCGAGCACGCGGACGCCCGCGGGACCGATCTCGTTCGCGAGGTTGCGGAACAGCGTGTCCAGTGCCGCGTCGGCCGGGCCCGTGCCGCCCATCATCGGGCTGCCGTTGGCCGACCCGCTGTTCAGGCCGAGGATCACACCCGACCCCTGCTCCACCATGTGCCGCGCGGCCGCCCGCGCGGTCAGGAAGTTCGTGGTCAGCCCGGTGAGCACCGGTCCGGTCACGTCTTCGGCGATCATCTCGACCAGGGGCGTGCCCTGCACGTCGCCGCGGGTGATCAGGTTGATCGAGATGTCCAGGCTGCCGCTCTCGGCCACCACCGCCTTGGCGTGCCGCTCGACCGCGGCCTCGTTGAGGGCGTTGACCACGTTGGCCTTCGCCCAGCCGCCGGCGTTCGTGATCTCCTTGACCACCGGCGTGAGGTTCTTGCGGGTGCGCCCCGCGCAGTAGACGCGTGCGCCCGCCGCGGCGAACGCCTTGGCCACCTCGCGGCCGATCGAACCGCCGGCCCCGTAGACGATGGCGTTCTTGTTCTCCAGGGACATCAGCTTTCCTTTCCTGTTCGACGTGTGCCCGGTGCACACGGACGTGGCCTGGCCCCCCAGCCATCGCGCCGACCCGGGCCGCCCCCGAACGGCGGAAACGGGTCGACAATCCGAGCACATCGTTGTGCCTTCGCGAGGCGGGCCGCATCTTCCGAAGTGCGCTCACCGACTGCGTTCGGCCGTACCGAAGTTCGGCCCAACGGGTTATTCAGTACCGCTGAACGGCGGAACTCAGCTCGGGAAGATGCCGCTGGTGACGTTCACGAAGGTGCCCGTGATGGCCCCGGCCTCCGGGGAGGCGAGGAACGCCGCGGTCTGCGCGACCTGGGCGAGCGTGGGCGACTTCTTGGTCATGCGCATGCCGTCCAGGTGCTGCAGCAGGCCCTGGAACGCCGCGTCGTCCATCTTCGGCGCGCCGCTGAACGCGGCCAGCTTCTCCGGCGACAGCGTCTCCGGCAGGCCCGCCGTCCAGATGCCGGCGACGCGCACGCCGCTCGGGCCGATCTCGGCGGCCAGGTTCCGGACGAGGGTGTCGATCGCGCCGTCGGCCGACCCGGTGCCGCCCATCATCGGGCTGCCGTGCGCGGACCCGCTGTCCAGCGCGAGGATCACGCCGGACCCCTGCTCGACCATGTGCCGGGCGGCGGCGCGCATGGTGATGAAGTTCGTGGTGACGCCGGTGATGATCGGGCTGGTGAAGTCCGCCGTCTTCATGTCGACCAGCGGGACGCCCTGCACGTCACCGCGGGTGATCAGGTTGATCGAGACGTCCAGGCTGCCGCCCTCGACCACCACGGTCTTGGCGTGCTCCTCGACGGCCGACTCGTCGAGCGCGTCGAGGACGTCCACCGACGCCGACCCGCCCGCGGCCTCGATCTCGTCGGCCACGGCCTGCAGCGGCTCGAGGGTGCGGCCCACGAGGAACACGTGCGCGCCGTCGGCGGCGAACGCCTTGGCCACCGCCGCGCCGATCGAACCGCCGGCGCCGTAGACGATCGCGTTCTTCTTCTCGAGCGACATCGCTCTCTCCTTCGCGTCTCTTCGCGTGCTGTGTGCCCGCGTTTGTCGGACATTGAGACGCACGACCGCCGGAGAACTCATCGCCCGGATCGGGCTAAAGGGTGAGCGGCAGGCCGAAGGCCGGGAAGAGGTGGGGTTCGAAGGAGGTGATCTCGACGATCCGCCCGGCTTCGATGCGCAGGACGTCGAGCACCTGCGCCCGGTACACGGTGGTGCCCGGCCGCCGCAGGTAGCCCGCCGCGGCCGGCAGGCGGTTCGCGAAGGTCGGCAGGTGCTTCCACGTGCCCTGGAAGTGCGGCGACGCCGGGTCGATCGAGGGTTTGATGAACGCCATCATCGCGTCGCGGCCGACGAACCAGAACGGGTTCGGCGGCATCGTCAGCACGACGTCCTCGCTGAGCAGCTCGGCGACGACCGCGGCGTCGGCCTGGTCGGCCGCGTCCATGTAGCGCTGCAGGATCTCGCGCTCTTCGGCCGTCGGGCGGGCCGGCACGGTCCAGTCGCTGCGCCGTTCGGGCAGGTGGCGGCGCAGGGCGGGCCGGGCCCGCTGCAGGGCGCTGTTGACCGACGCGACGCTCATGTCCAGCTGCTCGGCGGTGTCGGCGGCGGGCCAGCCGAGCACGTCACGCAGGATCAGCACGGCCCGCTGGCGCGGCGGCAGGTGCTGGATCGCGGCCAGGAAGACCAGCTCCATCGTCTCCCGGGAGACCGCGGCGCGCTCCGGCTCGACGTCGGTGGACGCGACGTCCTCGAGCATCGCGTCCGGGTAGGGCTGCAGCCAGGTCACCCGCGCGGGGGGCTCGGCGGCGCCGTTGTCCATCCCCGGCACCGGCTCGTACCGCTGCGGACGGCGCTGGTTGCGGCGCAGGAAGTCGAGGCAGGCGTTGGTGGCGATGCGGTACAGCCAGGCGCGGAAGGTCGACCGGCCTTCGAAGGCCTCCCGGCGGTTCCAGGCCCGCAGGAAGGTCTCCTGGACCATGTCCTCGGCGTCGTCGTAGGAGCCGACCATCCGGTAGCAGTGCACCTGCAGCTCGTGCCGGTACGGCTCGACGAGCCCGGCGAAGTCCCATTCGTCCCCGGCCCGCACGGCGGCGGTGACCTCGTCGTTCTCGCCGGCCCCGGGTTCCGTCACGGGGTCGCCCGTGACGTTTTCCGCGCCGTTCTCTTCCGTCACGGCCGCGGCCGTGACGCTTTCCGGCGGGTTCTCCGTCACGCGGGGCGGCGTGACGTTTTCGGTCACGGCGGCGTCGCGGGCGAGCTGGGCGATGCGCCGGAGCCGGCCCACGGTCGAGGCCAGGTCGGTGACGTCGGTGTAGAACACCTCGGGCAGCTGCGGCGCCAGCCGGCGCACCCGCTGCTCGATGTCGGCGATCAGGTCCGGCACGGCGGCGCCGGCGGGCTGCTGCCGCTCGCGGTAGGCCTTCTGCCGGCAGGCGGGCGAGCAGTACTTGGACACGCGCCCGCGGCCACCCGCCCGCGCGGGGAGTGGCTTGCCGCAGCTGGGACACCGGCCGTCCGTCACGGCCCCGAATCTACGCAGGACGGACCCGGCCCGCCACGGCGCCCTCGCGCGGGACCCGCGTCTCCCGTCGTGCGCTCCCCCCGGTCCACCCGGGCCGCACCGCAGAAATGGAGGCGCCGCCGGGTTTTCGCCCCGATCATCCTCGTATGCGGGCGAGCCGGGCGGCCGACCCATCCCCTGCGAAGGAGCACAAGCCATGGCGACGAGCGTCCCGATCTCGGATGCGGACTACCTCCGGATCCTCATCCACGGCCACACCGCGTTCGAACTGCTGCGCACGGGTCTCGAGTTCGACCTGTTCCAGAAGCTCGAGGACAGCGGCGGTCTGGACGTCACCGAGACCGCGGCGGCGCTCGGCGTCGAGGAGTACCCGGCGCGCGTCCTGCTGCTCGGCCTGGCGTCGCTGCTGCTCGTCGAGAAGAAGGACGGCAAGTTCGTCAACGCCCCGATCGTGCGCCGGAAGCTGCTGAAGGACGGCGAGCGGTTCCTCGGCCCGCTCATCGACATCCAGGACAAGATCATCAACAAGACCCTGGTCGACTTCGCCGAGTCGATGCGGCAGAGCACCAACGTCGGCCTGCGCCACCTCGAGGGCCCCGGCGACACGCTGTACTCGAAGCTCACCGCGACGCCGGACCTGCAGAAGGTCTTCTACGACAACATGGGCGACGCCTCGAACCGCGCGTTCGCGCAGTTCCTGGAGTACTACGACTTCAGCGGGATCAAGCACGCGATCGACATCGGCGGCGGCGACGGCACCAACTCGGTCAAGCTGGCCGAGCGCTACCCCGAGCTCGAGATGACCGTGTTCGACCAGGAGAGCGTCACGCGGCTCGCGGCCGACAAGATCGAGGACCCGTCGGTGCGCAAGCGCGTGCACTTCCACCCGGGCGACATGCTCACCGACCGGCTGCCCGAGGGCGCGGACGCGATCCTGTACTTCCACATCTACGAGATCTGGTCGCTGGAGCGGAACACCGAAATGCTCCGCAAGTGCTACGACGCGCTGCCCGAGGGCGGCACGGTGCTGGTCTACAACTTCGTCTCCAACGACGAGGGCACCGGCTCGCTGTCCGGCGGGCTCGTCTCGCCGTACTTCCTCGCGCTCGCTTCGGGCGAGGGCATGACCTGGTCGGCGGCCGACATGGAGAAGTCCGTGCGCGACGCCGGGTTCTCGCGGGTCGAGCGGTTCGCCGACCTCGGCTTCAGCCACGCCCTGGTGGTGGGCCACAAGTAGCCCGGTTCCCCCGATCCGGGCGGGCCGGAACCGGCTCGCCCGGATCTTCGGTGTCCTTGCCCGGCGCCCGCCGGTCGCCCGACGATCGAAAGAAGGCCGATGAACTTCCCCGAACCCGTCGCCATCATCGGGATGGCTTGCCGTTTCGCCGCGGGAATCGAGTCACCAGAGTCCTTCTGGGCGCTCCTGCGCGACGGTGGCGACACCGTCGGCGAGCTGCCCGCGGATCGCTGGGAGTGGCACGCCGGCCAGAGCCGCGAACACGCCGCGGTCGTGCGGGACGTGACCAAACGCGGCGCGTTCCTCGACAACGTCAAGGAGTTCGACGCGGACTTCTTCGACGTCACCCCGCGCGAAGCCGCCCTGATGGACCCGCAGCAGCGGATCACCCTGGAGCTGGCGTGGGAGGCGCTGGAGCACGCCGGGATCCCGCCGCGGTCGCTCGGCGGCACGGACGCCGGGGTCTTCATGGGCGTCGGCGCCGACGACTACGGGCGGCGGCTGCTGGAGGACCTGCCGCGGATCGAGGCGTGGACCGGGATCGGCAGCTCCTTCTGCGCGGTGGCGAACCGGGTGTCCTATTCGCTCGACCTGCGCGGGCCGAGCATGGTGGTGGACACCGCGTGCTCGTCGTCGCTGGTCTCGATCCACCTGGCGGCCCAGGCGCTGCGCTCCGGCGAGTGCCCGGTCGCGCTCGCCGGCGGCATCCTCGTGATGGCCGGGCCCGGGCTGTCGGTCGTGCTCGACGCCGCCGGCGCCACCTCGCGCGACGGGCGCAGCAAGTCCTTCGACGCCTCGGCCGACGGCTACGGCCGCGGCGAGGGCGGCGGCATCGTCGTGCTCAAGCTGCTCAAGGACGCCCGTCGCGACGGCGACCGCGTGCTCGCGGTGATCCGCGGCAGCGCGGTGCAGCAGGACGGCAAGACCAACGGCATCATGGCGCCCAACGGCGAGGCGCAGGCCCACCTGATGCGCCGCGCCTACCAGGCGTCCGGCATCGACCCGGCGACCGTCGGCTACGTCGAGGCCCACGGCACGGGCACCAGCGTCGGCGACCCGCTCGAAGCGGGCGCGATGACGGCCGTGTTCGGCGCCGGGCGCCCGACCGGCGCGCCCTGCCTGATCGGCTCGGTGAAGCCGAACGTCGGGCACCTGGAAGCGGGCGCCGGCGTCGCCGGGGTGATCAAGACCGTGCTGGCCCTGCAGCACGGCGAGATCCCCGCCAGCCTGAACTTCACCACGCCGAACCCCAAGATCCCTTGGGACACTTCGGGTCTGCGCGTGGTCACCGAGAACACGCCGTGGCCGCAGAGCAGCGCGCCGCGCCGCGCCGGGGTTTCCGGGTACGGCTACGGCGGCACGATCGCGCACGTCATCCTCGAGGCGGCCCCGGAGTCCGACGCCGAGACGACCACCACCGCGGCGGCGGGCGGCCGGCCGAACGTCCTGCCGCTGTCCGGCGCGACCGAGGCGGCCGTCGCGAAGTACGCCGGACGGCTGGCGAACTGGCTGTCCCGCCACCCCGGCACCGAGCTCGCCGACATCGGGCACACGCTGGCCCGGCGGCGCCAGCACCTGCCGTTCCGGGCCGCGGTTTCCGCCGAAAGCACCGCGGCGCTCGGCGCGAAGCTCGCCGAGTTCGCCGCTTCGGGCACCGGCGGTGTCTCCGGGCGCGCCCTGCCGGAGACCTCGCGCCAGGAGCTCGTCTGGGTCTTCTCCGGGCACGGCTCGCAGTGGACCGGGATGGCCCGCGAGCTGCTGGCCACCGAACCCGCCTTCGCGGCCGTGATCGACGCGATCGAGCCCGTCTTCCTGGCCGAGATGGGGGTCTCGCCGCGTGCGACCATCGGCTCGGACGAGCCGCAGCCCGTCGACGTCATCCAGCCGATGATCTTCGCCGTCCAGGTCGCGCTGGCCGCACTGTGGCGCGACCGCGGGGTCCACCCCGACGCCGTCATCGGGCACTCGGTCGGCGAGATCGCCGCGGCCGTCACGTCCGGCATGCTCACCCTCGAGCGGGGCGCCCGGCTGGTCTGCCGCCGGTCCGTGCTGCTGCGGCGGGTGGCGGGCCAGGGCGCGATGGCGATGGTGAACCTGCCGCCCGAGGAGGCGCGGCGCCGGCTCGCCGGCCGCACCGACGTCGCCGTCGCGGTCGCCGCCGCCACCGGCTCGACCGTGTTCTCCGGCGACGTCGAAGCCGTGCAGGAGACGAGCGAGCTGTTCGCCGCCGAGGGCCTGGCCGTGCGCAAGGTCGACTCCGACGTCGCCTTCCACAGCCCGCACATGGACCCGCTGCTGGAATCGCTGGCCGCGGCCGCCGCGGACCTGCCGCCCACCCCGGCCGAGATCCCGGTGTACAGCACCGCGCTGGCCGACCCGCGGTCGGAAGCCCCGCGCGACGGCGCCTACTGGGCCACGAACCTGCGCGGCACGGTGCGGTTCGCCGAAGCCGTCGCGGCCGCGGCGGCCGACGGCTACCGGCTGTTCGTCGAGGTCTCGCCGCACCCGGTGGTCGAGCACTCGATCAACGAAACCCTCGACGAGCTGGGCGTCACCGACGCCGTCGTCACGCACTCCCTGCGGCGCAACCGGCCCGAGCGGGAAACCCTGCTGGCCAACCTCGGCGTGCTGTACTGCGGCGGCGCCGACGTCGACTGGGCGGCGCACTGGCCGGAGGGCTCCCTGGTGGACCTGCCGACCACGGCGTGGCAGCGCAAGGAGCACTGGGTCGACGACTCGGTCGGCCGCTCGTTCCTCACCCAGCAGCACGACCTCGACAGCCACACGCTGCTCGGCGGCCGGATCAACGTGCACGGCGCGAACCCGGCCCAGGCCTGGCTGACCTACCTCGACCACGACTCGCGGCCGTACCCGGGCGACCACCCGGTGCGGAAGGTCGAGATCATCCCCGCCGCGGTGCTGCTCAACAGCTTCCTGACCGCCGCGGCCTCGGCGAAGGGCGCCTGGCACGAGCTCTCCGACGTCGCCCTGCGCGTCCCGGTGAGCGTCACGCGCCCGCGGCACCTCCAGATCGTGTTGCAGGACGGCGCTTTCCGGCTGTCTTCGCGGATCATCGAGGACGTCAGCGCCGAGGACGGCGACGACAAGGGCTGGGTCACCCACACCACGGCGGCGGTCACCGCGTTCGGCGGCTCGATCCGCGGCCAGCGCTCGGAAGCGCGGACCAGCGAGGACCTGCCGACCGGGTACGTCATCGACCGGCTCGCCACCCTCGGCGTCGCCGCGATGGGCTTCCCGTGGGCGGTCCGGGAGATCCGGCGCGGCGAGGGCACGCTCGTCGTCACGGTCGACACCGACCCGGGCTCCGACGAACTGCCCACCACCTGGGCACCGCTGCTCGACGGCGCGCTGTCGGCGGCGTCGGTCGCCTTCGGCGGGCCGCCGATCCTGCGGATGCCCGCGCACATCCACCGGGTCACCCTCGCCGAGCAGTCGCCGTCGCGGGCGACCGTGACCGTGCGCGTGGTCGCCGACGACACCGTGGACGTCGAAATCGCCGACCTCGACGGCACCGTCGTCGGCCGGCTGACGCGGCTCAAGTACGGCGTGCTGGACAGCGAAGCCGGCGCGGTCACCAGCCCGCGCCAGGTCGTGCACGAGCTGGCCTGGCGCCCGGCCGAAGGCGTCGCCGGCGGGCCGTCCGGGAGCCTCGTGCTCGTCGGGCCGGACTCGCCGGTGCTGCGGCGGGTCACCACCGGGCTCGACGCCCTGGGTGTCGCGCACCTGGTCGCGGCCACGCCCGAGGGCCTGCCCGAAGGGGTGCTCGGCCCGGACCACACGCTGCTCGTCGTGCCCGCCGCCGGGGCGACCGGCGACGCCGCGGCGGAGGGCTCGTGGCTGCTCGCCCGCACCGCGCAGCGCGTCGCCGCCACCGGGCAGGCGAAGACCGCCCGGGTCTGGTGCCTCACCGAAGGCGTCCGCGAAAGCGCCGAGGCGGCCGCGCTCGGCCACGGCCCGCTGTGGGGCGTCGGCCGGGTCATCGGCGGGGAGCACCCCGACCTCTGGGGCGGCACTGTCGACATCGGACAGTCCGAAGCGGACATCGCCGGCCTGGTCGAGGTGCTGCGGACCATCCGCGGCGAGGACGTGGTCGTCGTCCGCGACGGCGAGGCCTCGGTCGGGCGCCTGCACCGGCTCGAGGGCGACCCGGCCCGGCCGCGGCTTGCCGCCCGGCCGCACGCGACCTACCTGGTCACCGGCGGCCTCGGCGTGCTGGGCCTGGAGGTCGCGCACTGGCTGGCCGACCGCGGTGCCCGGCGCATCGTGCTCGCCGGCCGGCGCGGGCTGCCGCCGCGCAGCCGGTGGGCGGAGCTGACCGACGAGGCCGAGATCGACGCCGTCGAGTCGGTGATCGCGCTGGAACGCCTCGGCGTCACCGTCGTCCCGGTCGCCGTGGACGTCGCCGACGCCGACGAGGTCGCGGCGAAGCTTTCACCGGACGCGCTCGGCCTGCCGCCCTTCCGCGGCGTGGTGCACGCCGCGGGCGTGCTCGACGACCGCACCCTCGGCAAGCTCGACGAAGCCTCGCTGCGCCGCGTCATGCGGCCGAAGGTCGAGGGCGCGCTGAACCTGCACCACCTGTTCCCGCCGGGCTCGCTCGACTTCTTCGTGCTGTTCTCCTCGTGCGGGCAGCTGCTCGGCCTGCCCGGGCAGACCAGCTACGCGGCCGGCAACGCGTTCCTCGACGCACTGGCCGCCCACCGCCGCACGGCGGGCGACCAGGGTGCCGCCAGCTACGCGTGGACGTCGTGGCGCGGCCTGGGCATGTCGACCTCCACCGCGGTGATCGACGCCGAGCTCGCCGCCCGCGGCACGGCCGACATCAGCGTCACCGAGGCGTTCGGGGCGTGGGACCTCGCGGCCCGGCACGACCTCGGGTACGCGGTCATGCTGCGGACCCTGCCCGCCGAGCCCGGCGTGCGGAAGCTGGCCCTGCTCTCGGAACTGCCCGAAGAAGCCGCGGCCGGCGCCGTCGCCGCGGACCTGGTCGACGTGCCGTGGGCCGGGCTCACCGGCGCCGAGCTGTCGGCCGCGGTCACCGAGGAGATCCGCAAGCACGTCGCGGCCGAGACCGGCCTCGCGGCGTCCGAAGTGGACTCCCGGCGGCCGCTGATCGAGATGGGCCTGGACTCGGTGATGACCGTGCGGATCCGGCGCGGCCTCGAGCGGCGCTTCCGGTTCGCGCTGCCCGCGACGCTGTTCTGGGACCGCCCGACGATCGAAGCGGTCACCGCGCTGCTCACCGAGCGGATGGCCGAGGAGACGGGGGAGCCTGAATGAGTTTCGACGGTTTCGTGCCCTGGCCCGCGGACCTGGCCCACGCCTACCGCGCGGCCGGGGTCTGGCCGGGCCGGACGATGGGGTCGTACCTGTGGGAGTGGGCGGAGACCCGCGGTGACCGGGTCGCCGTCGTCGACGGCGGCACCCGGCTGACCTACCGCGACCTCGCCGTCCGCGCGGACGCCCTCGCCGTGCGGCTGGGCGAACAGGGGCTTTCGCGCGGCGACACCGTGCTGGTGCAGCTGCCGAACACCTGGGAGTTCGCCGTCGTGACGGCCGCGCTGCTGCGGCTGGGCGTCGTCCCGACGATGATGCTGCCGCCCCACCGCGACCACGAGCTGACGGCCATCGGCGCGCACGTGCGGGCGAAGGGCCTGGTCGTGCCGGACACCTGGCGCGGCTTCGACCACCAGGAGCTCGCGTTCCGCGTGACGGCGGCCCTGCCGGATCCGGCCTCCGTGCTCGTGGTCGGCGACGCGGTCGTTCCCGGCGCCGTCGACGTCCGGGCCCTGATGGACCCGGACGGCGACGTCGCCGGGCGGCGGGCGTGGCTGGACGCGCACGGGCCCGCGCCGTCGGACATCGCCGTGTTCCTGCTCTCGGGTGGCACCACGGGCGTGCCGAAGGTGATCAGCCGCACGCACGACGACTACCTGTTCAACATCACCCACTGCGCCCGGGCGTGCGCCTTCGACGAGGACACGGTGTACCTGGCGGTGCTGCCGGCCGGGCACAACTTCCCGCTGGCCAGCCCCGGCATCTTCGGCGCGCTGCACGCGGGCGGCCGGGTGGTGTTCTCGGCGTCGCCGCGGCCGGAGCCGGTGTTCGCGGCGATCGAAGCCGAGCGGGTGACGGTGACGTCGGCGGTGCCCGCGGTCGTCCTGAAGTGGGTCGACGCGGCGGCGACGGCGAAACCGGACCTGGCGAGCCTGCGGTACGTGCACGTCGGCGGGTCGATGCTGGCGCCGGAGATCGCGGAGCGGATGGCGCGGGCGCTCGGCTGCCGGCTGCAGCAGGTCTACGGCATGGCCGAAGGGCTGGTCTGCTACACGCCCCCGGACGCGCCCGACGAGCTGGCGTTCGGCACGCAGGGGCCGCCGATGAGCGCGTTCGACGAGCTGCTGGTCGTCGACGAGGACGGCCTGCCGGTGCCCCCGGGCGGCGAGGGCGAGCTGCTGACCCGCGGCCCCGGAACCCCGCGCGGCTACTACGGCGTTCCGGAGCAGAACAAGCTGTCGTTCACCGAAGACGGCTGGTTCCGCACGGGCGACCTGGTCCGCATCACCCCGGAGGGCTACGCGGTGGTGTGCGGCCGCGTCAAGGACCTGATCAACCGCGGCGGCGAGAAGATCTCGGCGGGCGAGGTCGAAACGCTGATCCAGGAGCTGCCGGAGGTGGCCGAGGTGGCGGCGGTGCCGGCCCCGGACCCGTTGTACGGCGAGCGGGTCTGCGTGTTCGTCCGCTTCCACGGCGGGTGTTCCCTGTCCCTGGCGGAGATAACCCGGTTCCTGACCGAGCGCGGCCTGGCGGCCTTCAAGATCCCGGAGCGGCTCGAGGTGCTGGCCGCCTTCCCGCACACGGCGGTCGGCAAGGCGGACAAGAAGGCCCTGAAGGTCCGCCTGGCGGAGATCGACGCCTTGCCGCGGGCTGCTTGAGTTCTCGACGTCGTGAAGGCCACCTTGGGTCCCCAAGGTGGCCTTCACGCTTTGTGGGTGGTCCCGGGCACGGCAAAAGCGAAGGCCGCCGCCCGGGTGCAGGGGACCCGGACGGCGGCCTTCGCGGGCGACCGTCCCGAAAGGACAGTCAGGCGGCGCGGCCGTCGGAACGGCGCGCGGTCTCGGCTCCCTGGGCCGCCACGATCGCGGCGTCGAAGTTCGGCTCCTGGCCGACTTCCGGGACGTACTCTGCGTGGACCACCGTGCCGGCCGCGTCCACCACGAACACCGCGCGGGACAGCAGCCGGAACTCCTTGATCACCACGCCGTACGCCAGGCCGAACGACAGGTCGCGGTGGTCGGACAGGGTGCGGACGCCCGAGACGCCCGCCGCGCCGCACCAACGGGCCTGGGCGAACGGGAGGTCCACCGAGACCGTCAGCACCGACGCGTCGCCGAGCTGGGACACGCTTTCGTTGAACCGGCGCGTCTGCAGGTCGCAGACCGGCGTCTCCAGCGACGGGACGACCGAGATCACCCGCGTCCCGCCCAGCTCCGCGAACCGGACCGGGGCCAGGTCGGTGCCCAGCGCGGTGAAGTCCGGTGCCCGGTCGCCGACGGCGATCTCCGGGCCGAGCAGGGTCACCGGGTTCCCGCGGAACGTCACGACACCCGTGCGTTCGGTCATGCCGGCCCCCTCAGCTCTTGACCGGGCTGGTCTGCTGCGACACCAGCCGCCACTCGCCGTCGGTCTGGGCGACCACCCAGGTGCCGCGGACCGTGCGCTCGACCGGCACCGCCGTCTCGCCCTCGTAGAGCACGCCGCCGTCGGTGATGACCACCGCGACGCCCGGCTCGAGCACCTTGACGTCGATCGGCTCGGTGACGAGCTTGGTGCCCGACAGCGTCGCGCCGAAGGCGTCGCTGAAGAACGCCCGGATCGCGTCCCGGCCGTTGATCTGCTCGTCGTCGACGAGGATGCTGCCGTTCTCGGCGAACGACTCCGCGAACGCGCCGGCGTCGTTCGCGTCCCACGCGGCGCGGGCGCGCAGTTGCGCGGTCACGGCGGCGCTTTCCTCGCCCTGGGTGAACTTCCCGTAGTAGGTGGCCCACTGTTTGGCCCCCGCGACGAGGGACGAAGCCTTCTCGGACATCCGGCTCTCCTTGGCTGACGATGTGGCTCGAATCTCCGTGGCCAGGATTCCGGGAACCGGGGTGTCCCGGCATCTCCTCCCCTGCGGGAAAGACCGGCAACTCAGGAGAGGTTTTCGCGCCGGGGCCCGTGTGACCATGAACTCCGTCTGGGCCGATCGTATCCCCGCCGTTGGTTGGCCGACCGATCGAAGGAGAAGCAACAGTGTCCGCACCCACTTCTGACGAGCAGGCCAGGCTGGACGACTACTACGGGCCCTTCACCGCCGAAAAGGAAAAGGAAGCCCTCGACGTCCCGCTGCGCCTGATCGCCGCCTGGAGCAAGAACGACGGCTACGGCGTCGCCAAGGCATTCACCGAGGACGGCATCCTCATCCTCCCCGGTGACGTGCTGAAGAAGGGCCGCGACGAGATCGGCGCGTTCATGGCCGCCGCGTACGCCGGCCCGTTCAAGGGCACCGGCGTCACGGGCAAGCCGGTCAACCTCCGGTTCGTTTCGGACACCGTCGCGCTGATCCGCACGCACGGCGGCATCCTCGCCCCGGGCGAGACCGAAATCGACGAAGAGCTCGCGGTCCGCTCGACCTGGGTCGTCGTCAAGCGCGACAACGAATGGCAGCTGGCCGTCTACCAGAACAGCCCGCGTGGCGCCGGCGCCACCCTCCGCTGGTAACCGAACCGATCCGGGAGATCATTGTGCCGACCACTTCGTGGGGCGACGCCACCGCGATCCTCGCCGCGCACGGCGTCGAGGAGGACACCTCTTTCTACCGCGAATTCACCAGCGCGGACGAAAAGGCCGTCCTCACCGTCCCGCAGCGCATCCAGGACGCCTGGCTGCTGAACGACGCGGACAAGTTCGCGGACGTCTTCACCGCCGAGGGCAGCCTGCTGCTGCAGGACAACCAGCTCACCAGCCGCGACGAAATCCGCGACTACATGCGTGCCGGGTTCTCGGGTCCGCTGAAGGGCGCACACGTCTACGGCTGGCCGCTGGAGGTCAAGTTCCTCGAGCCGGGCATCGCGATCGCGATCACCGAGGGTGGGATCATCCGCCCCGGTGAGTCCGAGATCGCGCCGGAGAACCAGATCCGGGCCGTCTGGGTCGTCGTCCGCAACGGCGAAGGCGACCTGAGCCTGTTCTCGCACCAGAGCAGCCCGGTCAAGGGCTGAAAACACCGGTGAAGGCCGCCTCGAGGGACTCGGAGTCCCTCGAGGCGGCCTTCACGGCATTTTGGGAGATGGCAGGCGAGGGCGCCGGGACTAGCGTCCCCGGTGGGCCCGTCCGACGGCCGAGGAGCGAGGAATCCCGATGACCACGGAACTTCCGGCGCCCGCCGACCCGGCGAAGGCGAAGCCGTTCCCGTCCGTCGCGCAGTACGAAAAGGCGCTCGCCGAGATCCGCGCCGCCGCGGCCGCCTACTACGCCGGCCCGGACGTCCGCATGGACGACGACACCTACGACGCCCTGCTGGCCCGCGCGATCGCGACCGAGGCCGCGCACCCGGCGTGGAAGCCCGCCGACACCCCGACCGAAGCCGTCGGCGCGGGGGTGGCGCCGGGCACCGAAATCCCGCACAGCACACCGATGCTGGGCCTGGACAACGTCTTCGACACCGAGTCGCTGCGGAAGTGGTCCGCGCGTCTCGAGCGCGTGCTCGACCACCCGGTGACGGCCTACACCGTGGAGCCGAAGCTGGACGGCCTCGCGGTGGCCGCGCGCTACTCCCGCGGCCGGCTCACGCTGGTCCTCACGCGGGGCACCGGCACGATGGGCGAGGACGTCACGACCCGCGCGATCCTGGCGAAAGGCCTGCCCGCCAAGCTTTCCGCGCGACGGTCACTCGAAGTCCGCGGCGAAGTGTTCATGACCGACGAAGACTTCCGCACCGCCAACGAGCTCCGCACCGGGCACGGCGAGCCCGCGTTCGCGCACCCGCGCAGCGCGGCGGCCGGCACGCTGCGCGCGGTCGACCGCGCCTATTCCGCGCCGCTGTCCTTCGTCGCCTACGCCGTGCAGGGCCTCGCCGACGACGGCACGCACTCGGAAGCCATGGCGGAGCTGGAAAAGCTCGGCGTCGCGACGACGTCCGGCTGCAAACCGGCGCTGAAGGTCTGCCGGGGTGCCGAAGAGATCGAAGCGGCCGTCGCCGAGATCCGGGACCTGCGCGGCTCCCTCGGCTTCGGCGTCGACGGCGCGGTCATCAAGGCCGACCGCCCCGAAGACCGGGCCGGCGCCGGGGCGTCGACGAAGGCGCCGCGCTGGGGCGTGGCCGTGAAGTTCCCCGCCGACACCCGCAGCACGCGGCTGCTGGCGATCGACGTCCAGGTCGGCCGGACCGGTGTGATCACCCCGGTCGCCACGCTCGAGCCGGTGTTCATCGACGGCGTGAAGGTCGTTTCCGCGACCCTGCACAACTTCGACGACCTCGAGCGGCGCAACGTCCGCGTCGGCGACACCGTGTTCGTCCGCCGGGCGGGCGACGTGATCCCCGAGATCACCGGCGCGAAGCTCGACGAACGGCCGAAGAACGCCAAGCCGTTCACCCCGCCCGAGGTCTGCCCGGACTGCGGCTCGGAGATCGACCGCTCGCAGACGCGCTGGCGCTGCACCGGCGGCCGGGCGTGCGGCGCCCGGAAGATCCTGGCCCACTACGCCACGCGCGAGGCGATGGACATCGAGGGCCTCGGCGGCAAGATCATCGACCTGCTGGTGGCCGAAGGCCTGGTCGCCGACCCGGCCGACCTGTACGACCTCGACGTGCCGAAGCTCGCGGCGCTCGACGGCCTCGGCGAGATCTCCGGCGGCAAGCTGGTCGCGGCGATCGAGGGCACCAAGCGGCGGCCGCTGTCGAGCCTGCTGACCGGGCTCGGCATCCGGATGGCCGGGCGCGCGGTGTCCCGGCGGCTGGCCCGGCACTTCGGCTCGATGGACGCGCTGCTCGCGGCCACGCCCGACCAGCTGCAGGAGGTCGAAGGCGTCGGCCTCGAACGCGCCGAGACGATCGCGGGCGAGCTGGCCGAGCTGGCCGGCGTCATCGCGAAGCTCGAAGCCCGCGGGCTCACCATGACCGAGCCGGACGCCGCGCCGCCGGCCGCGGCCACCGTGCTCCCGCTGCGCAAGGCCGACGGTTCGCCGATGCGGGTCGTGGTCACCGGGGCGGTCCCGGGGCTGAAGAACCGCGACGAGGGCAACCAGGCCGTCGAACGGCTCGGCGGCACCGCGTCCGGGTCGGTGTCGGCGAAGACGGACTTGGTCGTCGTCGGCGAGGGGTCCGGGAGCAAGGCGGACAAGGCGGCCGAGCTCGGCGTCCGGATCCTGCCCGCGGACCGGTTCGCCGACCTGCTGTCCGCGCACGACGGCGGCGACGACGGCCGGGCCGCGGCGATCCTCGCCTCCTGAACGACGTGAAAAAGGCCGCCGCCGGAATTTCCGGCGGCGGCCTTTCCGGGTGTCAGCGGAAACGGATGTCGACGCGGTCGAGCGCCGTCACGGAAACGTCGTAGACCCCCAGGGTGCACTGCACGGCCGCGCAGTCGACCGTCACGTCGACCCCGTCGCCGATATTGCCGACGTACTTTTTCTGCGCCACGATCGTGGTGACCGCGGTGCCGTGCGCGTCGCCGTCGCCGGGTTGCCGGCGCAGCCGGTCGGCACCCAGCCGCATTCGCCGACCCAGAACGTGCCGTTCGCGGGCAGGCCGGTGACCACGGCCGCGATGGTGGCGTTGGCGGACAGGGCGAAGGTCGGCGCCGCGAACAGGCGGACCGGGGCGGCGGCGGACGCGGCGGGCGCGACCGCCGTCACCAGCCCGGCCGCCACCGCCGCGACGGCGGCGATTCTTCGGATTGTCGTGCGCATGGTGAAACTCCCCTCATTCGGTGCGATTCGGAAAACAGAATGCGGACCCCCGTGGCGAATCGTAGGGCACCCCGGAGGTGACCCGCACGTTTCCGGAACATCACAGGACCGGGTCGTGAGATCCGCATGGTTCGAGACGCCCGCGCTCCCGGACCGCCGGAACAATTTCTCGCACGAGCACTCGTGGAGGTCCGCTATGCACCTTGCCGCACCCGTGGCGCCGATCGCGCCACACCCGTTGCTGTTGTTCCTGCTGGGCCTGCTGGTCCTGCTGACGCTGGCCAAGCTGCTCGGCCGCCTCGGCGAGCGCTTCGGGCTGCCGTCCGTCGTCGGCGAGCTCGTCACCGGCATGCTGCTGGGCCCGACCCTGCTCGGCCACCTCGCGCCGGGCATCTCGAACTGGCTGCTGCCCGCGCAGCCGCCCGAGCAGATCCACCTGATCGACGCCGTCGGCCAGTTCGCCGTGCTGCTGCTGGTCGGCATCACCGGCACCCACCTCGACACGCGCATCCTGCGCCGCCAGGGCCGGGTCGCCGTGACGGTCTCCCTCTTCGGCCTGCTGCTGCCGCTGGGGCTGGGCATCGCGCTCGGGTTCGTGCTGCCCGGTTCGCTGCTCGGCGGCGGTCACTCCAGCCGCTGGGTGTTCGCGTTGTTCATCGGCGTCGCGATGTGCGTCACGGCGATCCCGGTGATCGCCAAGACGCTCACCGACATGCGCCTGCTGCACCGCACCATCGGCCAGCTGACCCTGGCGGCCGGCATGGTCGACGACGCGGTCGGCTGGCTGCTGCTGTCGGTCGTCTCGGCGGCGGCGACCGTCGGGGTCACCGCCGGCGTCGTCTCGCTGTCCGTCGGCTACCTGCTCGGCTTCGTCGCGCTGGCCGGGACCGTGGGCCGCGTGGTGGTGCGGAAGCTGATGGACCTGGCGGCCCGCCGGCCGGAGCCGGGGCCGGCGGTCGCCATGGCGGTGATCATCCTGCTCGCGTTCGGCGCGGCCACGCAGAGCCTCGGCATGGAGCCGGTGTTCGGCGCGTTCGTCGGCGGCATCCTGATCACGCAGTCGCGGTCGGCGCAACCGAAGCTCGCGCCGCTGCGCACGGTGGTGCTTTCCGTGCTGGCGCCGCTGTTCCTGGCCACGGCCGGGCTCCGGATGGACCTGACCGCCCTGTGGCACCCGACGACCGCGCTGGCCGCGATCGCCTTGCTGGCGCTGGCCATCGTCGGCAAGTTCGTCGGTGCCTACACCGGCGCGCGGGTCAGCAGGCTCAGCCGCTGGGAAGGGCTGGCGCTCGGCGCGGGGATGAACTCCCGCGGGGTGATCGAGGTGATCGTGGCGCTGACCGGCCTGCGGCTCGGCGTGCTCACCACGGCCACCTACACGATGGTGGTCCTGGTCGCGATCGTCACGTCGGTGATGGCGCCGCCGCTGCTGCGGCTGTCGATGGGCCGGGTGGCCCGCACCGAAGACGAACGGCTCCGGTTGCTCGACCACGAAGACTGGCTGGGCCACCGGCTGTCCACAGAGGACGCTGTGCGGCGCGAAGCGGCCTGAGTAGAGGGAGGCCACCGCCCGGGCGGTGGCCTCCCTCAGCCGGCCAGGTGACCCGAAAGCCCGGCGTAGCCGCCTTCGGCCAGCCGCTCGCCGGAGGTCGCCGTGTACGCCGCGTCGGCCTCGATCCCGAGGCCTTCGACCATCCGGTTCATGAAGTTGAACAACGCGCAGACGAGCACGGCGTCGTGCAGCGCCCGCTCGTCCCAGCCCGCCGCGAACACCGCCTCGGCGTCGGCGTCGGTCATCCTCGACGGCGAGCGCGTCAGCTTGCCCACGTAGGCCAGCACCGGCTTCAGCTTGTCGTCCACGGGCGCCGTTTCCAGGTCCGCCACCGCCGCTGTCAGCACGCCTGCCGGCACGCCGAACGCCTCGGCCGTCACGGTGTGGATGCCGTGGCAGTAGTCGCAGCTGTTCACGCCCGAAACGTAGGCGGCGATCATTTCCCGCTCCCCCACGGTGAACGGCGATTCGCCGCGCAACAGCGTTTCGTGGAAGGCGAGCAGGTGCCGCGCCGGTTCGGGATAGGCCTGGAACACCTGGAGCAGCGTCGTTTCAGCCGGGAGCGACTTCAGGTAGGACATCGGGTTCCTTTCGGTCGGCGAGCCGGTCGATTTCGTCGCGGCGGATCCAGCAGGCCGTCAGGTACGCCAGCGCGGCGGGCCCGGTGCCCGGCACCGCGACCGCCACGAGGTCGGCCGAGTTCGCCCACTCCTGCCGCAACGCGCCCGCGGCCGGGCGCCCCGGCACGGCCTCGAGCGCCGGCCGCAGCGTCCGCCACCGGGCCAGGCCCGCCTCGGTCAGGCCGGCCAGATCGGCGGCGAAGACGCCGTGCCGGGCCTGGTCGACGGCCTGGGTGACCAGCGCCGGGTCGTCCGCGAGGGTGGCGAACCCGAGCCCGGCGACCAGCCGGGCCGGCTCCAGGCCCAGCAGGATCACCCCGACCTCGGTCTCGGGCCAGGCGTCGACGTCCGGCAGGGTGAAGCGCGAGTCGTACGGCTCCTGCTCAGACACCCGCACCCACCTCGGCCCGGACCGGCGCGGTGGCGAGCGTCCCGCCGCGCACCCCCCGGGCGATCGCGTCGGCGACGCGGGCGGTGGCGACGCGGTGGCCGTCGATGTTGCGGGACGCCGGGCCGAGCACCATGCCCGCGGCCGCGCCGACCACCGACACCCGCGGCGCGTGGGTGTAGGCGAGCGTGCGCTCGTCGAGCGACGGCCAGCCGTCGCGTTCGCCGACGACCTCCTCGGGCAGCAGCCCACGGCCGGTCTCCGGCGTCGTGCCCAGCGCGAGCACCACGCAGTCGCCGCCCACCCGCTGCCCGCCGGCCAGCCGCACCACGGCCGTGCCCCCGGTCGCGGCGCCCACCCCGGTGACCGCCTCGCCGCGGTGCACCACCAGGCGGCCCTCGGCTTCGGCGCGCTCCAGCAGCGGCCGGAACTCGAACATGATCGACGCCCGCCGGAACTGCGCCAGCAGCCCCAGGCGGTCGTCCCAGCCGACGTGGCCGATCCGGGCCCGGCCCTCGGGCCGGAAGAACTTCGAGTTGACGTCCGCGCACTGGTAGCGCTCGCCCGGCTCCCGGATCACCCAGTGCACCTCTCGGCCGGCCGCCAGGGCGTTCGAGATCAGGTGTGCCGAGGTCAGCCCCGCGCCCACGACCACCTGGCGCTCGCCCGCCGACGGCAGCCGCTCGTCCCAGTACGCCACCCCCGGGGGCGCGGCGCCGCCGCCCCACCACTCGCGCGGCGCCTCGCGGCGCTCCTCACCGGGGCACAGGACGACGCGCCGCGCGGTGACGCTGCCCCGGTCGGTCCGCACGGTGACCTCGGACGTCCCCGGCAGGACGTCGCGGACCGTGGCCCGCCAGGTCCGCCCGCCCACGTCGTGGGTGGCGACGAGGTGGTCGCAGTAGGCCTCGAAGACGTCCACCGGCACGACCGAGCGGTGCCCGGCCTGCGCCATCCGGACCTCCCGGCGCTCGACGGGCGTCAGCCGCGACCAGTGCAGCCGGGCGAAGTCCAGCAGCTCGCAGTCGCGGTAGCCCTCGACGCCGGGGTGGTGCTCGTACGGCGAGCGCAGCACGCGCTGGCCGAGCAGGTCGATCCGGTCGAAGAAGCGGCGGCACGGCACGCCGGCGCGGTCGAGCACGACGACGTCGTGCACGCCGTGGTGCCACAGGGCCGACGCCACGGCCAGCCCGGCCGGGCCCGCGCCCACGACGACGACGTCGGCCCGCGACGGCGGCACCGGGTCCCGCCCCGGCGCGGGCGCGGCGGGCAGCCGCGGCCAGTCCCGGCCCCGGGGCGACTCCAGCAGGTGCGGCCCCGGGACGAAGGTGGTCACCGGGTCCCCCGGCGTCCGGTCGCCACCGGGTCAGCCGATCACGGTGACCGGGACGATGAGCTCGACCATCGGCCGCCGCGCCATCCCGTTCTGGACGAGCTCCTCCAGCGTCTGCTGGGACTGCTCCATGCTGTCGGTCGCGATCGGGCTGTACCGCGAGTAGGAGTACGCCGGCTTGCGCGCGCTCGTCTCCATCTCGTACACCTTGAGCACGGCCTCGCCCGGGCGGACCTCGCCGCCGTAGAAGGTCAGCCGCCGCTGGTCGGGCGTCATGAACGACTTCGAGAACTGCCGGGACATGACGAGGGTTTCCGGGTCGTTGACGAAGGTCGACTCGTCGTCCATCACGACCTGCATCGCGACCCAGGTCTGGTCGGTCAGGTTCGTTTCGGACTTGATGATCTGCCAGCGCCCCGGCTCCGGCAGGTTGACCGTGACCGAGACGTCGTGGTCGGACGTGTCGATCGCGCCGGAGATCATCAGCACGCGGCGCCGGACGTCGGCGACCCCCGCCATCTGGATGTCCCGGGCCCGCACCCGGCCGGAAACATCCAATCCCGCGAATTCCGGTGACGACATCGCGCAGCCTCCTTTATTTACCCCCGAGAGCCCCCATGAACTGCGAACACGCCAGAGAATTCCACACGGCCGGAGAGACTGTCAAGATGACGAATGCACATCTCAGCGGCCATACGTACACGCGGGCACGGCCGCACGCGCACGGCGAATTCCGCCGTTCGGGGCAACGGGGACTGCGCGACGCGGCGGAGTCAGGCCTCTTCGACGTCGGCTTCGACCACGGCGTCGGCGGCGAGCTCGGCCGCGATCTCGGCCGCGTTCGCCGTCGCGTCGTCGGCGAGGGTGCCGACGTAGAGGACGTCGAACGACGATTCGGCCCGCTGGACGTTGATCTTCACCATCAGGTCGGCTTTCACCATGACGATGAAATTGGAAATGTCATCAGGGTCGCCGAAAACGTCGTAAATGAGGAATACGGAACCGTCGCCGATGGCGAACAAGGCCTCGTAAAGAACATTCCGCTCGGCTTGGGTCGCGGACTCGGCCCATTCGTCGAGCAGCTCGACACCTTCCGCGAGCCGGAGGTGCATAGCCATCCGCTGGCCTCCCTACCGAGCGCGACGAACCGAGAGCGAAACAGCTTCCAGTCTGGCTGTTCGCGGCCCGTCGTGGCATCTCGGATCTTGCGGCCTCACGGCCGGAATCAGTTGTAGCCCAGGACGATCGTTTCGGTGAGGTACTCGCGCTGGGCGGGCGCCTCGGCCGGCGCGGCGGGCACCGCCTCGGGAGCGGTGCGGGGTGCGGGGACGCCCAGCGCCTCTACGATCAGCTCGCGGTCATTCCGGGTGATGGGAACGGTCATCGCGCTACCTCCGTCTCGCTCGTGCCCGCTGTCCATGGTGCGCCCGGGCGGTCGAGGTCCCGTCGCGCCCGGCTGACGGCCCGATCGAAGCACCCGGTCCGCAGCGGGCGAGACGCACGACGGCGACCCACCGCGGTGCACTGGACGGGCAGGAGCCCGCCACGACCACCGAGGTGCACGATGACCGAGCGCTCTCAGGAGATCTTCACCGAAGCCACGCCCGGATTCGCCGGCCCCGCCCCGATCCGGACCGATCGGGTGAGCGAGAGGACCCGTCCGGTGGACGGCCGCCGGCTCCCGGCCTGGGACAGCGAGGAGTTCGACGCCTACGACGCCTTCGAGCTGGGCGAAGCCGCCTGACGAACAGCGCGCAAAAAGCCGTGAAGGCCCCTTGAGGCCTTCACGGCTTTGCGTTGCGCGACGTCAGAGCGGCAGACCGGACAGCCGCCAGGCGTCCGGGCCCGCCGTCCGCGGGGCGTCCCGGCGCGCCGCCGGGGCGGCCCACGCCGAGCGGTCCGGCGCCGGCGACGCCGGACCCGCCGCGGCGGAGACGGCCAGCAACGCCGTGACCACCGCAGCCAGCTCGGCGTCGTCCGGCCAGCCTCGGACCACCCTCAGGTGGGGGTGGGCGGGTTCGGGTGCGGCCATCGGGTCCTCCCGGTTCCTCAGACGGGGTGGTTGCCGTGCTTGCGCTGGGGGCCGGGCTTGCGCTTGTCCTGCAGCATGGCCAGCCCGCGGGCGATCGCCGCACGGGTGTCCGCGGGGTCGATCACGTCGTCGACCAGGCCGCGCTCCGCCGCGTACTGGGGGTTCAGGTACTCCGCCACGTACTCGGCGACCAGCCGGGCGCGCAACGCCGCCGGGTCCGGGGCCGCCGCCAGCTCGCGGCGGAACAGCACGTTCACCGCCCCTTCGGCGCCCATCACCGCGATCTGGTTCGTCGGCCAGGCCAGCGAAAGGTCGCAGCCGATGGACCGGGAGTCCATCACGATGTACGCGCCGCCGTAGGCCTTGCGCAGGATGACCTGGATCCGGGGCACCGTCGCTTCGCAGTAGGCGTGCAGCAGCTGCGCGCCCTGGCGGATGATCCCGCTGCGCTCCTCGTCCACGCCCGGCAGGAACCCCGGCACGTCGACGAGCGTCACCAGCGGGATGCCGAACGCGTCGCAGAACCGGACGAACCGCGCCGCCTTCTGGGACGCCGGCCCGTCCAGCACGCCGGCCAGCACGCACGGCTGGTTGCCGACGAGCCCGACCACGCGGCCGTCGACCCGGGCCAGCGCGCACAGCACGTTCGGCGCCCAGGCTTCGTGCAGGGCGAAGAACTCGCCGTCGTCGGCGATCTCCGTGAACACGTCCCGCATGTCGTAGGGCCGGTTGGGCTCCGCCGGGACGAGCTCGGCCAGCCGCGGCCGCCAGTCCGCCGTCGCCCCGGTCTCGCGCGTCGCCGGGGGCTGCTCGAGGTAGTTGCGCGGCAGCAGCGACACTAGGTACCGGACGTCGGCGAGGCAGCTCTCCTCGTCGTCGTGCACCACCGTGGCGACGCCGGAGTGGCGGCCGTGGGTGTCCGCGCCGCCCAGCTCGTCGTGGCTCACCCGCCGCCCGGTCACCGCCTCGACGACGTCCGGGCCGGTCAGGAACATCCAGCCGGTGTCGCGCACCATGAACGTGAAGTCGGCCAGGGCCGGCGAATACGCCGCACCGCCGGCGCACGGCCCCAGGATGACGCTGATCTGCGGGATCACCCCGGACGCTTCGACCTGGCGGCGGAAGATGCCGCCGTAGCCGTTGAGCGCCATCACGCCTTCCTGGATGCGCGCGCCGCCGCTGTCGTTGAGGGCGATCACCGGGGACCCGGTGGCCACCGCCAGGTCCAGCACCTTGTGGATCTTCGCCGCGTGCGCCTCGCCCAGCGACCCGCCGAACACGGTGAAGTCCTGGGCGTAGACGAACACCCGGCGCCCGTCGATCGTGCCGGAACCCGCCACCACACCGTCGGTGTAGGGGCGGTTCTCCTCGAGCCCGAGCCCGCGGGCCTGGTGCCGCCGGTAGGGCTCGATCTCGGTGAAGGAGTCGTCGTCGAGCAGCAGCGCGAGCCGCTCGCGCGCGGTGAACTTGCCGAGGGAGTGCTGCCGCCGCACGGCGTCCATCCGGCCCTCGGCCACGTGCGCCGCCAGCTCGTCGCGGCGCTTGCGCAGCAACGGCATCCCCGGCTCCGGCTCGGTGGCCGGGTGCAGGGAGATGACCTGGGCGTCGCCGGTGGGCACCGACCGCCGGTGGTGCCCCTGCCCGCGGCGTTCACCGTCGGGCAGGGGCACCACTTCGGCGTCGTCGAGCGGCTGGGCGCCGGCGTCGGACGGACCGCTCACGCGGCGTCCCGCAGCCGGCCGAGACGCTCGAGGTTCTCCTGCTCGATCTCGGCGACGATGGTGCTCCACACGATCCCGCGGCCCAGCCGGGGCATCGGCCGGGTGATCGCCGGCACCGGCTCGGGTGCCGCGGCGATCGGGTCCGGGACGGCCCGGACCGGGCGCGTGGTGTCGTCGGTCTCCTCGTGCGCGGTCATGGCAGTGCCTTTCCGGTCGCGCCGGACCCGGCGGGGCCGGCTGGTGGGGCTGTCGTGAGAACGGCTCGCCGGGCGCGGCTCGCGGGGAGCCGGCCGGTCTCGGCCAGCCAGCGCACGGTGTCCGCGACCGTGTCCGCCAGCGGCCGCGCGGGCACGCCCGCGGCCGGGACGCCCGCCGCGACGGGCACGGCGACCGCGCAGACGTGGATCGCGCCGTACTGGACCGGGAGGCGCCCCGGCCAGCAGTGCTGGAGGACGTCGGCGGCGCGGCCGGCGAAGGTCAGCGCGCGGGCCGGGAGGAACGCCGCGGGGAGCCGGCGGCCGGTCACCGCGCGCACGGTGGCCAGGTAGTCGCGAGTGGACACGAACGTGCCGGGGCCGAAGAAGCCCGGGCCGGGCGCGGCCGGACCGTCGAACAGCCGCGCGTGCAGTTCCGCGTTGTCGCGGACGTCGCCGAGCGGCAGCCCGCCCGCCGGCCACAGCGGCATCAGCCCGCGCAGCAGGTCCCGCAGCCGGGCGTTCTGGTCGCCCAGGTGCGGGTCGTGCGGGCCCAGCAGCCCCGGGGGCCGGGTGAGCACCGCGCCGTACCGGCGGGCGATCCGTTCGGCGGCCGTTTTCGAGGCCAGGTAGGGCTCACGCGACGCGCCGGGCGGCGAGTCCGGCCCGATGGTGGCGGTCGCGGCCGGGTACAGCGTCCCCACCGTCGACACGTGCACGATCCGGCCGGTCCCGGCGTCGCGGGCCGCCGCGAGCACGACTTCGGTGCCGTGCTCGTTCACCCGCCGCAGTTCGGCGCGGCGGCGGGGGTCGAAGGTGTAGACGCCCGCCGCGTGCAGCAGACCGTCCACACCGGACACGAGCCGCCCGGCCGCGGCCGGGTCGGTGACGTCGCCCGCGACGACGCCGACCGCGTCCGGCGCCACCCCGAGCGGGCCCAGCGCGGCCGCCACCCGGTCCGGCCGCCGGGCCAGCAGCCGGACCCGGTGGCCGTGCCGCAGCAGCGCCTGCACGGTGTGCGCACCGAGGAACCCGGTGCCCCCGGTCACCGCGACGAGCATCGCTCTCCCCCTTGCCTGGTCGGGTGGTCAGGCCGCGCGGGCGCGACCGTCGACTTCGTGGTAGCCGCCGCCGTAGAACACGAGCGAGTTGTCGCCGGTGCCGCGGCTGGACGTGACCACGCGACCGAGGAAGATCGTGTGGTCACCGCCTTCGTAGGCCTCGGCGAGCTCGCACTCGAGCCACGCCAGCGCGCCGGTCAGCAGCGGCGCCCCGGTCTTCGCGCCCGGGGCCCAGCCCACGGAGTCGAACTGGGCCATCCCGGCGGGCCGGCGCCAGTCGGCGAAGTACTTCGACAGGTCCTGCTGGTCGGCCGCGAGGATGTTCACGGCGTACGACCCGGCGCTGGTGATGGCGGCGTGCATCCGGGCGGCCCGGGACACGCAGCACAGCACCATCGGCGGCTCGAGCGAGACCGACGAGAACGCGTTGGCCGTCATGCCGTGGCCCTGCTCGCCGGCCGCGGTGAGCACCGTGACCCCGGTCGCGAACTGCGCCATCACCTCGCGCAGCCCGGTCTGGGTGGACAGGTGCCGCCGCCCCGACGCGGTGGGCAGGCGCTTCAGGACCGCCCGTTCGGTGGTTTCCCCGGCGTCGGCCACGTCACGCTCCCCTGCCGTTCACCGAGGTGGTCGTGTACGGCGCCAGCGCTTCGCGCAGCTGCTCCGGCACCCGCGACGGCACGGTGGCCGTGTTCGGGCCGCGCATGCAGGCGATCCGCTGCCGGCCGCGGGCGACCAGCCGCTCGCCGTCCGGGTGCAGGTGCACGTAGTCGAAGGCGAACTGGACCTGCGTCGAGGTGAGCTCCTCCAGCCGCAGCCGGATGGACAGCTCGTCGAACGCGGTGATCTCGGCGAAGAACTCGCACTCCACCTTGAGGGTGAAGAGCTTGAGGTCGTCGCGGACCTCCTCGAGCACCGCCGGGGCCTTCTCCTTCAGGAACATCTCGCGGCACCGGCCCTGCCAGCGCACGTAGTTCACGTAGTAGACGTTGCCCACCAGGTTCGTCTCTTCGAAACCGACCGTGTGGCGGATCTCGTAGTAGTCGGACATGCTCAGTTCTCCTCTGCCTGCAGCACCGCGAAGACCACCGGCTCGGTCCGGTCGTTGACGGTCGTGGCCCAGGTCGCGATCCGCGCCGGCCCGCAGGCCAGCAGGGCCCAGCCGTCGGCCTCGACGCGGCGCACGGTCAGGGACTCGGTCATGGCGCCCGTCTTGCGGACGCATTCCAGGGCGCTCCACACCCGGGTGTTGGCCACGGCGACCGGCTCGCCCGCGTCGGCGGCCAGCAACCGGCCGACCGAGAGCAGCTCCTCGCCGAGCAGCCCGGCCCAGTCCTCCTCGGTCCGCTCGAGCACCGTCTCGACGTCGCAGGTCACCTGTCCGGTGCCGGCCACGACGAGGGTCAGCCGGGAGCTGTGCGACGCCGTGATCGCGCCGCCGCCGTCGACCTCCGGCTTGCCGTCCGGGCGGTAGCGGATCTCGACCGGCTTGTCGAACGCCCGGCTCGCGGCCAGCACGGTCTGCGCGCGGCGTTCGGCGATGCCGCCCGCCTCGGCCCCGGCGGGGTCGGGCTCCAGCACCACCGACCGCGTGCCGCCGAGCATCCGCTCGCACGCCCGCTCCAGGTAGGAGCTGAGCATCGAGGGCACCCACGGCCCGGCCCCGTCGGTCTTGCGGACCGCCCGCAGCATCAGGCCTTCCCAGCGCTCCACCAGCTCGCCGTCCGGGTTGCGGACGTCGAGGTCGTAGACGTAGCTGTCGCCGTCCTGGAGCCGTTCCTTCGCGTCCAGCAGCACGTACTCCGGGTGCTGGGCGCCGGGCTCGGCCAGGTGCAGCTTCTCGATGCCCTGCGGCAGCAGCGTCGCGTCGGGCACGCAGCACTGGATCGCGTGCATCATCGCGTCCCGCGTGCCGGGGTCGGCCAGCAGCCGCTGCTGCGGCAGGAACGGGGCGAACCAGTCGTGGTCGGCCGTGGTCGCGATCTCGGCCACCGCGTGCCGGGCGCTCGCCCGCCGGTAGCCCACGACCCGCTGGAAACGCTTGCCCTGGAACAGAACCGTGCCGTAGAGCTCGGACAGCGGTTCCACCGGCACCGACGGCACGTCCGTGTCGCGGACCTGCTTCGGGCCGATCTCGGCCGGCCGCGCGAAGCTCAGGCTGGCCTTGAAGTGGTCGGCGCTGAACCCGGTTTCGTCGCTGCGCAGCACCACGTCGACGGTGTCGGCGTCGCGGGCGACGGCGGCCAGCCGGATCGTGGTGGACCCGCCCGGCGAGACGATGATCGGGCGCAGGAACTCGACGTCCGAGAGCACCGGCGCGCCGGTCCGGTCGAGGGTGGCGGCGGCGACCTGGGTCATCGCCTCCATCCCGAGCACCGCCGGGAACAGCAGCTGCCCGTCGAGCAGGTGGTCGGCCAGGTACGGGTCCGAGCCGGCGGACAGGTCCGCCTCGGTGATCAGCTCGACCCCCGGGTAGTGCACGACCGCGCGGTCGACGAACCGGGTCAGCGGCAGCTCCTTGCGCTGGATCGGCAGCGTGGCCAGCCCGCCGGTGCGCCCGCAGACGACCAGCACCGGCGGCACCGCCGGGTCGGCCAGCGCCTGCTTGAGGATGGCGATGCCGTCCTCGGTCGGGATCGGCGTGATGCCGTCGCGCTTGAGGGCGCTGACCACGCCGAGCTTCTCGCCCATGCCGGTGCCGGACCAGACCGACCACTCCAGCGCGACCGCCCGTGCCTGCGGGTACTCGCGGCCGAAGCGCAGGGTCAGCTCGGTCATCCAGTCGTTGGCCGTGGCGTAGTGCGCCTCGCCGCGCAGGCCGGCCCGGCCGATGATGCTGCCGAAGGTGACCAGCAGCTTGATCTTGCTCTTGTCGACCGCGTCCAGCACCGCGTTGAGGCCGCCGATCTTCGGGGCGAGCGTCTTGCGGAAGGTGTCCTCGGTGAGGCTGAACAACGCGGCGGGCTCGTTGCGCCCCGCGCCGTGCAGCACCGCGGTGACCGGGCCGAGCTCGGCCTGCATCCGGGCGATCGCGTCGCCCACCTGCGTGCCCGAGGTGACGTCGGCGCGCTCGTAGCGGTAGTCGATGCCCGCGGCCTTCATCCGGCCGAGGTTCTCGGCCAGCTCGCTGTCGTCGGCCGGGTCGCTCCGGCCGAGCAGGGCGAGCTTCGCGCCGGAGTCCTTGGCCAGCGCCAGCGCGCTTTCCGCGGTGATGCCCTTGCCGCCACCGGTGACGAGCAGGACGTCGCCCGTGTCGAGGGACTCGGGGATCGGGCCGGTGGGCGCCGGGGCGACCGCGACCAGGCGCGGCACCGTCCGGCCGCCGTCGGCGCCGTAGCGGACTTCGGCGAAGTCCGTGGTCCCGGCGACCTCGGCGACGACGATCTTGACCGCTTCGGTGACCGCGGCCGGGTCGGCCGGGGCCGGGTCGGCCAGGTCGACGATCGTGGTGCGGGCCGACGGGTCCTCGAGCCGCAGGGTCTTCGCGAGCCCGGAGGCGCCGAGACCGTGCTGCACGACGACGAAGCGCGTGCCGTTGGGCGCGGCCATGACGGCGCGGCCGGCCTCGAGGAACAGCCCGGCGTGGCTCGCGTCGCAGTCGGCGGGCAGGCAGAGCAGCACGCCGTCGCCGGCACCCGCGCGGGCCAGCGCCGCGCGCAGCGGCGCGGCCAGCGGGTGACCGGGCGTCGAGAAGACCTCCCAGCGCGCCTGGCCGAGGCCCGGCGTCAGGTCGGCCGCCGGCCGCGGGGCCGGCACGTACTCGACCGCGAACGGCCGGACCCACGGGCCGGCCCCCGGGACCTCGCCGCCGCCGGTGTCGGCCGGCTTCGCGGTCTGGGCCAGCTCGTCGATCATCTCGGCGAGCTCACCGAGGCAGACCGTCGCGAAGTTCGGCATGCCCTCCAGTGCGGGCCGGCCCAGTGCCCGGGTGACGTCGTTGACCAGCTGGCCGACCGTGATGGACGACAGGTGCAGGTCGTCGAGCGGGTGGGTGTCCGCGGTGACGGTCTCCAGCGGCAGCTCGACGCGCTCGGCGGCGAGCTTGCGCAGCAGGTCGAGCGTCGCGTTGGCGCCGCCGGCGACCTCGACCGTGGCTTCCGACGCCGCCTGCTCCTTCTCGGCCGCCAGTTCCGCGGCGAGCTCGCTGTCGATCTCCGGCGCCGCCTCGCAGGGGCTGGCGAGGAAGTTGAATACGCCGTCCTCGGGCAGGCCGCGCACCGCGCGGCCCTCGAACAGCGGGCCGGTCGTCAGCTGGGCACCGGCCGCGAACGCCGCGCCCGCCACCCGGAGCACCGCGCTCAGCGTCGTGCTGTCGGTGTCGACGGCCAGCACCGGCGTGCGGGGGGCGATCTCCTCGAACAGGCCCGAGAGCACCCGGCCGGGGCCGACCTCGATCACCAGGTCGCTGCGCTCGGCCACCTTGGCGGCCGCCTCGCGGAAGCGCACCGGGAGCACGATCTGGTCGCGCAGCAGCTCGGGCAGGTTCTCCGCCGCGTGCAGGACGTCACCGGTGACCGTGGAGACGACGGCGTGCTCCAGGCGGGCGAACGGGATCTCCGCCAGGGGCGCGGTCATCGCCGTCGCGGCCGGCTCGACCAGCGGCGAGTGGAACGCGTGCGACACCTTGAGCCGGGTCGCGGTGACGCCGGCGGCGTGGGCGCGGGCGATCACCCGGTCCACGGCCGCGGCCGGGCCGGAGATCACCGTCTGCTCGGGGGCGTTGTAGCCCGCGATGACGACGTCGGAGCCCAGGCCGAGCTCCTCCGCGCGGCTCGGCGACGCGGCGATGCCCGCCATGGCGCCTTCGTCCGCGGTGGTCGCGGCCATCACCTTGCCGCGGACCTTGGCCAGCTGCAGCACCGCGCGCTCGTCCAGGGCACCGCCCCAGTGCAGGGCGGTCAGCTCGCCGAGGCTGTGCCCGGCGGCCGTCTGCGCCTCGATGCCGAGCGAGCGGAGCACCCGCAGCGCGGCCAGCGAGCCGGCGACGATCCGCGGCTGGGCGACCTCGGTGGCGACGTGGTCGGCGCCGGTGGGCAGGCCCGCGGCGCGGAAGACGTCGTCGGCGCCGGTGAACCGGCGGCGCAGCACGCCGTCGGCCGCGCGCCCCGAACCCTGGCCCGGGAACAGGAAGCCGATGCGCGGTTCGGTGACGCGGTGGCCGGCGAAGATGCCGTCGGTGGCGGCGAACACGGACCCGTCGGTGCCCAGCAGCTCGAGCAGGCGGGTCAGCTTGCGCTCCGCCTCCTCCGGGCCGGTCGCGACGACCGCGGCGCGCGCGGGCCGGTGGGCGAGCTCGCCCGCCAGTTGCCCGGCGAGGTCGGTGAGCTCGGCCATCGACAGCTTCGGCACGAACTCCAGCAGGCCGGTGATCCGGGCCCGCAGCCCCTCGACGTCGTCGGCGTCGAGCAGCAGCAGCTCGGCGTCCTGGCGGCCGGAGACCAGCGCCCGCGTCCGCTCGTCGAGTTCGGTCTTGCGCGCGGCGTTGGGCGCCTCGGTGACCGTGACGTGCGAGTTGATCCCGCCGAAGCCCATCGCCGAGACACCGGCGCGGACCGGGGCGTCGGCCGGCCACAGCTGCGCCTCGCGCGGCACGTACATCCGCGCGGAGTCACCGGTGAGCTTCTCGTGCGGCTCGAAGTGGCCGGTCGCGGGCGGGATCACCTGGTGGTACACGGCGAGCGTCGCCTTGATCAACCCGGCGACGCCCGCCGCGGCCTTGGTGTGCCCGATGTTGCCCTTGATGGTCGACAGCGCGGCCGGCGCGGCCAGCGGGTCGGCGTCGTGGCGGGCGGTGGACAGGGCCTCGATCTCGGTGGCGTCGCCGAGCGCGGTGCCGGTGCCGTGGCCCTCGAAGTAGGACACGGTCTCGACGCCGTAGCCGGCGCGGTCGTAGGCGCGCTTGAGGGCCAGCCGGTGCCCGGCCGCCTCCGGCCGGGTGATGCCGCCCTTGCCGTCCGAGGACACGCCCCAGCCGCCGATCGAGGCGTAGATGCGCTTGCCCTGCTCGATCGCGTCGCTTTCGCGCATCAGGACGAGCATGCCCGAGCCTTCGCCCGGCCAGAAGCCGTTGGAGTCGGCGTCGTAGACCTTCATCTCGCGCTTGGCGAGGGCGCCGGTCTTGGCGAAGCCGATCACCTCGAAGGGGTCGATCGAGAGGTCGACGCCGCCGGCGATGGCGACGTCGAGGTCGCCCTGCGCCAGCGAGTTCGCGGCGCTCACCACGGAAAGCAGCGAGGACGAGCAGGCTCCGTCGACCGTGAAGCCGCCGCCGGCGAAGTCGAAGTGGTTGCAGACGCGCCCGGCGATGGTGTTCGCCAGGCCGCCGGCGAGGGTGTCCTCGTTGATCTCCGGGAACGGCTCCTTGTACTGGACCTCGAGCTCCCGCAGGAAGGACGCCGTCTCCTCGTCGCCCCAGCCGCGCTCGCCGAGCGCCGCGGCGACGGTCCGGCGGACGTACGGCCAGCGCAGCCGCATGATGTTCGCCCGCGAGAACTCGCCGGTGAGGCTGTTGCCGATGACGACGCCGGTGGCCTCCCTCGGCGCGCCGTCGCCCTCGGGGAACCCGGCGTCGGCCAGCGCCTGGGCGGCGACGTCCAGCGCCAGCCAGTGCGTGGTGTCCGTGGCCCGGAAGGTGCTGCCGGCGACCTTGTACGCGACCCGGTCGAACTCGAAGTCGCGGAGCACCGCGGCCTTCTGCGCGTAGAACCGGTCCGGTGCCGCCGGGTCCGGGGAATAGTAGTCCGCCCGGTTCATCCGTTCGTCGGGCAGCCGTCGGAACGCGCGGCGGCCGGCCAGCACGTTCTCCCAGAGCTCGTCCAGCGAACGGGCGTCCGGATACCGCAGTCCGATCCCGACGATCGCTATCCGCTCACCGCTCATGCCACCGCACTCCCAAATAGCTCTCGAGCCCGTCCGTCGCGAGGGCGACGGTTCCCGGTTCTGTCCGGCGCACGGGTCCGCACCCGCCGCCGAGGTCGTTCGTCGTTCCCGCCGGGATCTCTCCCGTGGTCACCCCAGCCCGCTCAGCATGGGCTTCCGCACTCCCGGCTTCTTCTTTCTCCCTGCCCCGGCCGCGGGAAGCGCAACGGCGAACAAATCCGCCGCACTTTCCCCGGCCATCCACAGTGGACGGATCAGGCCGGGAACTGACCCGGGCGGCGGCCGTCACCGGCCGGGCCCCGGTACGCCTGGGCCACCTCCAGCCACTGCCGGGCCAGCCCGCCCTCGGCGCGCACGCCGAGGTCGTCGGGGTGGCGCCGCCGGGTGACCAGCAGGCAGAAGTCCTCGGCACCGCCGGTGATCCGCTCCGGCGAGTCCTCGGGCCCGAAGCTCAGCTGCCGCCCGGACGGCGTCGTGATCTCGAATCGGAAATCCTCTTCGGGCGGCGTCAGCCCGCGCGCCTGGTACCCGAAGTCGCGCACGCGCACGGCGAACCCGACGAGGTGGGCGAGGCGGTCGGTGCGCACCGGCCGGACGCCGAGGGCGTCGGCGATGTCCTGGCCGTGCGCGAAGACCTCCATCATGCCCGCGCAGGCCAGCACGTACGGCGGCAGCGGGTTGACCAGCCACGGCACGACATCGGTGCCGGGGACCGCGGCGAGCGCCTTGATGCCCTGGTCGCGCTCGGCGCGCCAGCGGCTCAGCAGGACCTCCGCCGGACCGCCCAGGTACTCCTGGAGCGCGCCGTTGACGGCGGCGTCGAGGTCGCCGCCGATCGCCTTCGTCATGGCGACGAAGGCCTCGGGCTGCGCCGCGGCGAGGCCCGCGATGCGGAAGATGAAGGCGAGGTGCCCGACCTGGTGGCGCACGGTCCAGCCGGGCGCCGGCGTCGGGGTGTCCCATTCGGTTTCGGAAAGGCCGGCGACGAGCGCGTCCACGCTCTCGGCCTCGGTCGTCAGGTCGGCGATCACGGCCGTCGTGTCAGTCACCGGTTGTCCTTTCCCTGCTCGTTCTGGGGACGTCGGTTTCGGCGGCCGCCGTGCTCGTGGCGGGGGTGGGTGGGCCACGGTGCGGCGGCCGCCGGGGAGAGATCGAGGGAATCCGGCCGGTCGATCAGCTCCTCTTCGAATCATCACCCGCGCCCGCGTGACGCGTCTTCTCCTCGTGGGCGCAGGGAAAGGCGGCTGCCGAGCTCCTCGGCGGCGGCGTGAGCGGCCCACGAGACGAGCTCGATCAGCCCCCGGTCGTCGGCGCGGTCGCCGCGGACGGCGGTGACGACGAGGTCGTCGACCTGGTACGCGGCCTTGGCCACCAGCAGGGCCAGCCGGGCGGCCGGGCGCTCCGCGGGCGGCAGCTCGGCGACCGGGCCGTCGGCCCACGACCGGCCGAGGCCGGGCGGGCGGCCGTCCCACGCCTTCAGCTCGCGCCGCACGAGGTCACGCACCCGCGGCGGCAGCACCCGCGCCCCGGCGTCTTCGACGGCCACGCGGGCCCGCGAGAAGGCGTCGGCGAGCGTGCTGCCCGGCTCGGCCCAGTCCGGGCCGTCGGCGCCGGTGGCGGGCAGGAACGCCAGCGCCCGCCCGGCCGGCGGGGCCTGGCCCGGCCGCAGGAAGCGGCCGAGCACCGCCTTCGCCTTCCCGCGCGCGGACGCCGGCACCCGGTCGGGCAGCGGCGAATCGCCGAGGAACACCGCGACCATCCGGTTGAGGTAGTGGAAGGCCGTGGCCACGGCGGCGAACTCGGCGGCCGCCCCGGCCGGGACACCCGGCGGCAGCGGGCCCGCGCCCCGCGCCCACTCCGCGAGCTCGCGGGCGCCGGGGTCGGTGATCTCGTCCGGGGTGCCCGCTTCCAGCGCGGCCGCCGTGCCCGGGTCGCCCAGGGAGCCCACCGCCATCGCGTGCACCTCGACGCAGTACGGGCAGGCGTTGCCGGCGGAAACCGCGGCCGCGACCACCTCCCGGTCCGCGCGGCCCGAGACGCCCGCCGCGACCAGTGACTCGCGCAGCAGGAGCCACGCGGCCGCCAGCACCGGCGGCGACGGCGAGTGCAGCGCGATCGGCGGCGCCAGCATCCCGAAGTCCCGTTCGACCTGCCGGTACACCTCCCGCACCAGGCCCCGCGCCCGCCGCGGCCCCACGGCCTCGACGTGCTTGACGTCCTTCACGGTCCGCCGCAACGCGAACCGCACCAGTCCCGGCGCCATCGTTCCTCCTCGAGAACCGGCGAACTCGCGCTCCCAGATCCCCAGGAGCGCGAGTTCGGTGTACCCGTGCATCAGTTGCCGGCGACGAGGTCCAGTTTGGACACCGCGCGCCGGCCGGTGATCGACCCGTCGGGGGCCGGTGCGCCGTACTTGACGTCGACCCCCCGCGCCTGCGCGGCCCGGACGATGCTCGGCACCGAACGCTCGGCGAGCGCGGCGATGGTCATCGCCGGGTTCACCGTGAGCGCGCCCGGCACCGACGCGCTGTCGGTGACGAAGATGCCGGGGTGGTTGCGCAGCTCGTGGTTCGGGTGCAGGGCGGACGTCGCCGGGTCGTCCCCGATCCGGCAGGACGCCAGCGGGTGCACGGTGTAGGCCCCGACGACGTCGTTGGTCCACGGCGCGACCTTGCCGATGCCGTCTTTCTCGATGATCTCCTTGCAGTCGGCGTCCGCGAGCGCCCACCCGCGCCGGGTGTTCGGCGTCGGGTCGTAGCGCAGCGGGCCGCGGCCGAGCATCTGCTGCGAGATCCGGTAGGCGTTGCCGGTGGGCGGCGGGGTGCCGAAGACGCCTTCGTTGTCGTCCTCGGTCATCAGGAAGATCGTCAGCCAGTTGGCCCACTGGTTGAGGATCTCCTTCTTCTGCGCCCCGTACCAGCGCGGCTCCTCGCCGCCGGGCACCTGGGCGAGGATGGTGCCCAGGCCCGGCGGGAAGTACAGCTGCTCCAGCGAGTACCGCTCGTACTCCGGCAGCGACCCGTCGAGCTTGTCCCAGTTCGCCACGGTCGGGCCCTTGCCGATGTGGTTGGCCGAGTACACCGGACCGTCCTCACGGGACAGTCCGAGCACCTCGCGCACGCGGTCCTCGTCGATGATCGCGGTGTTGAGCCGCTCGCCGTTGCCGGAGAAGTACCGGCCGACGCCGTGCGGCATCGCGCCGAGCGCGGCCTCCGAACGCTGCAGGATCACCGGGGTCGCACCCGCGCCGGCGGCGATGATGACGATCTTCGCCTCGATCACGCCACTGCCGGTGTGGACCCGGTAGTCCTCTTCGTCGATCAGGTCGTAGTGGACGCGGTAGCCGTCGTCCTCGGTGCGCTCGAGGCGCTGGACCTCGTGCAGCGGCCGGATTTCCGCGCCGTGCGAGAGCGCCGCGGGCAGGTAGTTGGTCAGCATCGACCGCTTGGCGTCGAACTTGCAGCCGGCCATCATGAAGTTGCAGTTGACGCAGGTGTCGTTGTCGACCGCGACCGGTGCCGGGTTGGCCGTGCGGCCCGAGTGGTTGCAGGCCGCGGCCCACAGCCCGCCGGCGTAGGAGACGTCGTTCCAGTCCTGTTTGGACACCGGGATCGACTCGTCGACCCGGTCGTACCACGGCTCGAGCGAGTCGCGCGTGATGACCGAAGGCCACATCCGGCGCCCGATGCTGCCGTGCCGCTCGAAGACGAACTTCGGCGCCCGCGGCATCGCGGCGAAGTACACCACGCTGCCGCCGCCGACGCAGTTGCCGCCGAGCACGCTCATCCCGTCGCCGACGACGAAGTCGAACGCCCGGGTGTAGGACGAGCCGAGCAGGTAGTCGTGCTCGAAGTCGGCCGCGGCCAGCCACGGGCCGCGCTCCAGCACCGTGACCTTGGCCCCGCCGGCGGCGAGGTGGTACGCGGGGATGGAGCCGCCGAAGCCGCTGCCGACGATGACGACGTCGGTCTTGTCGATGGCGCTCATGCGGGGCTCCCGGAGGGCGTGGTGTCGGGGTGGAGTTCGGCCAGCTTGCGGCCGTAGCCGTACTTCGGGAACCGCCAGAACCCGTCCGCGTCCGGGGGCCGGTAGCCCAGCGCCAGCAGGCCGGGGTGCCCTTCGCGGATGGCTTCGGCGGTGTGCTTGTGCGCGGCGCTGTCGTAGGCCATGTTGCAGAACAGGGCCAGGCTGACCCAGCCGTCCTTCTCCGGGTGCCCCGGCGTGGTCAGCCGCCGCACCAGCTCGCGGCGGTGTTCGTAGGGCAGCGCGACGAACGGCGGGACGTCGTGGTCGAGCTCCAGATCCACCTCGCCCGCGTAGGACTTCGCGTGGTCGTTGAGCGACTGCGCGAGGTAGGGCAGGCCGGCCGTGACGCCGGTCGCGTCGAAGTTGAGCAGCTCGAGCGCGCCCGCGACGACCGAGCCGGGACCGGGCGCGGCCCCGGCGATCGCCCGGTCCTCCGGGAACCGCTTCTCCCCCGGCACGATCGTGTCGGCGTAGGCCTCGAGAGTCATGTTCTTGACGCGTTCTTCTTCGGTGGCCTCGGGTTGCACCGGCCTACCTCCTCATCAGTGTGGATCAAGCGGCCCGGCGGGTCTCGGCGGCCCGCGGGTGCACGGTCATCGGCAGCCCGCCGCGCACCCGCAGCGAGAGCATCGCCTCGGGTTCGACGACCTTGCCCGGCACCTTGCGCAGCTCCAGGTCCCGCGCGGCCATCGCGAGCACGAACACGGCCTCCATCACCCCGAGGCTGTTGCCGATGCAGAACCTCGGCCCGGCGCCGAACGGGATGTAGGCGTAGCGCGGCGGCCGCTCGTCCGCGGTGAACCGGCCCGGGTCGAAGCGCTCGGCGTCGGCCCAGAACTCCGGGTGCCGGTGCAGCGTGTAGGGCACCACGACGACGTCCGACCCGGCCGGCACGTGGTACCCGCCGATCTCGTCGTCGGCCTGGGCGATCCGCGGCAGCAGCCACACGGGCGGGTAGAGCCGCATGACCTCTTCGACCACCGCCACGGTGTAGGTCAGGCGGCGCAGGTCTTCGTGCTCGGGCAGCCGGTCGCCGAGCACCTCGACGGCCTCGGCGTGCAGCCGCTCGGCGACCTCGGGGTGCTCGTCGATCAGGTGGAACGCCCAGCCGAGCGTGCTCGCCGTCGTTTCGTGCCCGGCCAGCAGCAGGGTGATCAGCTCGTCGCGCATGCGCTCGCGCGTCGCACCCTGCTCGGACCCGGACGCGATCAACCGCGACAGCACGTCTTCGCCGTTCTCCACCGGGTTCGCCAGCCGCTGCTCGACGAGCTCGTCGGCGATCCGGCGCAGGTCGTCGCGCGCGGTCCGGAACTGCACCTGCTTCTTCAGCGGCACCCACTGCGGGACCATGCTCAGCGTGACCGCCTCGAACATGGCCTGGTCCTGCACGGCCTCGAACGAGTGGCCCAGCGTCTCGTAGCCGCCGAGCTCGGCGTCCAGCAGCGTCTTGCCGAGCACGCCCAGCGTCAGGCCGGTCATTTCGTGCAGGATCTCGACCGGGCCGTCGTGCGCGGCCAGCCGCCGGATCAGTCCGTCCACTTCGGACGCCACGACGGCGGCCTGCCGTGAGATCCGCTTGGGCTGGAACACCGGCTGGATGGTCCGGCGCTGTTTCTTCCAGATCTCGCCGTCGCTGGTGAGCAGGCCGTCGCCGAGGGCGCGGCGCGCCTCCTGCAGGCCGATGCCCTTGTGGTAGTTGGCCGCGTTGTCCGCGAGGACGTGCTTGGCCAGGTCGGGGTGGTTCACCAGGTACATCGCCTTGGGGCCGATGGCGATGCGGACGACGTCGCCGTAGGTGTCGGCGTTGTCGCCCATGAGCGCGAGCCGGTCGGTGAAGAGCTGCTTCAGCAACCGGAACGTCGCCCGGCGCGGCGGCCCGGGCGGCGCGGTGCGCGCCGCCCGGGCGTCGTCCGAAGGACCGGTCATGCCGCGACGGCTCCCGGCTTCTCGTCGTCCGCTTCGGGAGCGGGCGGCGCGAGCTCGAGCTTCGCCTTCTGCGCGGCCTGGTCGGCCTCGAACCGGATCCGCGCCTTGTTCGAGAAGTGCAGGCCCCACAGGAACATCCCGCGGATCAGGCACACGGTCGCGGTGGCCAGGAACAGGCCGTAGGAGACGTGCACGGCGGTGAAGAAGCCGTACGCGAGCGCCACGCCCGCGCCGAAGGCGAACTGCGAGCCCTTCTTCGACGGCGACGTGCCCGGGTCGGTCACCATGTAGTTGGTGTAGAGCACGAACGCGATCCCGGTGCCCATCGCCAGCGCGCCGGGGATCGACGTGCCGAACAGCCAGCCGCGGACGAAGGCCTGGATGACGAAGAAGCTCAGCCAGCCCGCGATCAAGAACATCCGGTTGGTCAGCAGCGCGTTGAGCACGGTGCCCGAGACCAGGATGATCGCGACGATCAGCCAGCCGCCCCAGGTCGCGATCTGCTCGCTGAAGTGGTACGGCGGGGCGATGCTGGCCCACGGGAACACCAGCAGGATGATCGTGATGCCGAAGTTCGACGGGTTCATGTAGTGCCGCATCCGGCCGTACACCGGCGCCTGCAGCACCCACTTCGCGCCGACGGCCACGACGACCCCGAAGACCATCACGAGGATCTGGTCGTTGACGTAGGTCAGCATGTTCAGCGCGAGACCGGTGATGTGCGCCGGCAGCAGGAACTCCATGAGCCCCTTGAAGCCGTTGCCCTTGAACCGGACTTCCCGCTTGGTCACCTTGGCGTTGATGATCTCGAGCAGGATCTCCGTGGTGTACGCGGTCGCCAGCGCGACGAACGGGTACAGGTACGGCTGCTCGAAGCCGAGGATCGTGTAGCCGAGGATGTTGAAGATCGTGATCGACATCGCGAACCGCTTGAGCGCGGTGACGACCTTGTTCGTCCGTTTCGGTGGCGCGGTGTCCACCTTGGTCAGCGTCGGGGTGCTCATGCCGTCACATCTCTTCCATCGCCGTGGTGCCGAGCTGGTACGCGTGGCAGCCGGGTTGCAGCTTCAGGTCCTGCGTGCGCAGCTGCCCGGTCCGGTCGCGCCACTGCAGGTGCACGTCGAGCGGTCCGGTGACGTCGTGCCCGAGGCCGATCTGGACGTCGAAGCTGCGCCGGCCGGCCTCGCCGCTGCTGCCGTCGACCCGGCCGAGGTACTTCTTGCCGTCCGAGGTCGTGACGGTGACCTGGGCACCGATCGCCGGGTTGCCGGCCGCGGGCAGCGGGCCGGGCGCGACGGGGGCGTCCGTGGTCAGCTTCAGCTGCAGGTACTTGCCCGGGTTCGGGCTGTCGTTGTGGTAGAAGATCGGCGCTTCCCACTGCCGCGCCACCGCGAACTCGGGCAGGCCGTCGCCGTTGGTGTCGCCGACCCCGATGCCGCGGGTCGGCACCGGCACCGCCAGGCCCAGCCGCGGGCCGAGGTCGGTGTAGCGGCCGTCCGGGCTCTTCACGAAGAAGTGGAACGTCTGGTCGCCACCGATGTCGTCACCGGCGCGGGCGTTGGGCCACCAGAACGGGTTGGACAGCAGGCCGTCGTTCGCCGTGGCCAGCTCCTGCAGGTTCGGCCAGCGGTTGACCTGGCCCTTGACGAACCCGGTCGCCTGGGCGATCTGGTTCTCCCCGCTGTTGTTGAAGTCCTGGATCTTGACGTCCCAGCCCCAGCCGGACCACGCCGTGCCGGTCTGGCCGCTCTCGTCGTGGAACGGGGCGACGCCGTTCTGCAGCTGGCTACGCAGGTCCTGGATGCTGCGCGAGGTGTTCATGAACTGGAAGTTCGACTCCTCGATGCCCCACGAGGTCGTGATGTTGCTGACGAACAGGTCGTACAGGCCGTCGTGGTTCAGGTCGCCGAAGTCGACGCCCATCCCCTTGAAGGAGTCGTGGCCGAGCACCTTCGACTTCGGGTCGGCGATCCCGCGGACCCCGGTGACCTCGGCGAGCTCGATGTGGCCCGGCGTGGACTTGTTGTACAGCAGGTGGTCGTGCCCGAAGTCGTTGGCGATGTAGAGCTCCGGCAGGTTGTCGCCGTCGATGTCGGTCGCGCTGGAGGCCAGTGTCCAGCCCTGGCGCGCGCTCTCCGGGATGCCTTGGGAGGCGTCGACGTACTTCGCGGTCGGGTTCGCCCCGGACGTGGCGCCGGTCCAGCGGTAGATGTACTTGCCGCCCGAGTTCGTCGCGTGCGACATCGACTGGTTCAGTGTGATGCCGCCGTCGGCGTTCGGGTCCAGCACCCGGCTGTCCGGGAAGTAGTTCCCGATGAAGATGTCGACGTGCCCGTCACCGTCGAAGTCGCCGATCGTGGCGGAGTCGGTGTTCCACAGTGGACCGGTGTACTTGCCGTCCGGGCCGCGGTTGTTGCCCGGCACCAGCTCGGTCGGCTGGAACGCCGACGCGTCGAACTTGGTGGCGTTCGCCTTCTGCAGGAACAGCACCGGAGTCCGGCCCCAGTAGTAGACGAGGACGTCGGTGCGGCCGTCTTCGTTGTAGTCGCCGGGGACGCAGCCCATCGGGGCCATGTAGTCCCACGTCGGCAGCGTCGGCGCGGGGTCGAGCGCGAAGGGCGCGTAGCGCGGGCCCGAGTCCGGCGCCGGCGTGATGACGACCTGGTCGCTGCGCGGGTCTACCAGGCAGATGTCGTTGGCCTTGCCGCTGCCGCTGATGTCGTTGATCGCGATCGCGGCGCCGACCGAGGAGATCCAGGCGGCGATGTGCTCGTACTCCTTGTTCACCGTCCGGATCGACTGCGACTTCTTCGCCGCGGGCAGCGCGATCGTCATCGGGGTGAAGTGGAACTGGTTCGCCATCTGGTCCTGTTCGGCGGCGGAGACGCTGGGCAGCCGGGCGACCAGGAACAGGCCGAGGATCAGCACCAGCGCCACGATGCCCGCCAGCTGCTTGCGCAGCCAGCCGAAGGTCGCGGTCATTTCTTCTTACCTCCGTGGGTCAGCACTTCTTCGGCGATCCGCTGCCGCCAGGTTTCGAAGGCCGGGACGTCGTCGCCGTCGACGACGACGGCCGGGCGGACCTCCTGCGTGATCGCGGCGGCCCGCTCGGCGGACAGGCCGCAGATCGCCTGGGCCGCCATCTCGGTTTCCGGGATCATCAGGCCCGAGCGCACCCGGCACTCCGCGGCGAAGGCGCTCCCCTGCGCCAGCTGCCCGTGGTGGATCCCGGCCCGGTCGACCAGTTCCGCCAGCTCGTCGGCGGTGACGCCGCACGCGTAGGTCGAGGCCAGCCCGACCCCCGCGTACAGGTCGCCGTGGCGCGACTCGGGGAACTCCTCGATCGTCTTGGTCACCAGGGAGACGTCGGTGCCGCAGATGAACCACAGCGCGCGGCCGATGCCCTGGTCGATGGCCCGCAGCGCGTACCCGTCGTAGCGCCGGTCCGGCCAGGAGAAGCCCGGCTCCTGGTACTGCTGCCCGATGTACTTGGCGGTCTTGAAGTACGCCTGGTGGAAGCCGTAGCCGTCGAGCACGAGCCAGCGCAGCAGCGGGTCGAACGCCGACGCCTTCGGCCAGGCGAACCGCGGCAGCCGGCACATCGCCCAGCCGACCCCGACGTAGATGATGTAGTCGTGCTTCTCGCCGGGGCCGGCCAGGAAATCGGCGATGTTCGTGCTCTTGCCGAACGGCAGCCCGTCGAGGACGCCGTACCCCATTCCCGCGCCTTCGTAGGCAAAGCCGCGGAACTGCGTCGGAATCTGCTCGAGCCATTCCTCGGCCTGCTCCACCGACCGCGCTTCGACCGCGTGCGCGTACCCGAGGAGGAACTTTTCCCCGATCGTCTCGAGTCGTTCTTGAGCGGCTGGGCTCTTGCGGTGGAAGCCCCGCTTCTCCAGCGAGGTCTCCGAAACGTCCGGTGTCAGGATGCGACGCCTGAGCGTGCGCCAACCATTGCCCAACGCACTCTCCCCCTTACGGGTAGAAGGAAATGTGGTAAAGCTCGTTCCGCTCCACGGTCACTTATCCGCTGGTCAGCGGTCTACTCCACGGTTGCCCGCGAGCGGCGGCGTCAGGCGGCGCGCTCTCGGGAGCCCGCGCGGAACTCCGCCCGGATCCGCTCCCGCCACAGCTCGTACGGCGGTTGCGGCCCCTCGTCGACGAAGGGCACCTCAGTGCGGTCGGCGATCGTCTCGGCGGCCTCGACCGTGAGGTCCGCGAGCACCTCCGCGGCGAGGCGGCTGTGCTCCGGCACGTACGTCGAGTAGGTGCGCGCCTTGATCGCGAACACCACGCCCAGCGCCAGTTCCGCGTGGTGCGGCCCGGCGAGCCGGCGCAGCGTCTCCAGCCCGGCCCGGTCCGCGCCGCCGGCGAAGGTGGCCGCCAGCCCGATCCCGCTCCAGAGGTCGGGGCGGCGGCTTTCGGCGAAGGCGTCCGCCGCGGCCGCGGCGGCCTCGGGCACGCCGCCGTTGATGAACCACAGCGCGCGGCCGACGCCTTGGTCGAAGGCACGCGAGAAGTAGTCCGGGCGCCCCGCCCAGGGGTACGGTGCCGGCTCGGCCTGTTCGCCGACCCACTTGCCGGTGTCGAAGTACGCCCGGTCGAACCCGAAGCCGTCCACCGCCAGCCAGCTCATGACCGGGTGGTGGTGCACCCCCTCCAGCGACGGCAGGATGTTCTTCCACAGTGGACGCGGCAGCCGGGCCATCGCGAACCCGATCCCGATGTAGGTGAGGAAGATGTGCGGCTCCCCCGGGCCCTCCAGCAGTGCCTTCGTGCGGTCGCGGCCGCCGCCCGGCATCGCGTCGAGGATCGTGTACCCCATCGTCGCGCCTTCGTACGCGAACCCGCGCTGCTCCGGTTCGACGAGCGCGAGCCGCCGTTCCAGCTCCCACAGCGAAGCGCCCTCGATCGCCCACTCGAACCCGCACACCACGGCCTGCGGCACCGCCTCCAGCCGGGCCGTCGCCGCGGTGGGGGTGACCGGGAAGCCACGCTCCTCGAACCCCACCGAAGCCAGGGAGGGCGCCAGCGCGCGCTTGCGCAGGACGCCGAAGAATGTCGCCATTGCTCGTTTCCTCTTCTCGGGACGCGGGTTCAGGCCACGGCGCGCAGGTGCGCGCGCGAGGCGGCGAGCATCTGCTGGCTGCCCGGCGTCTGCCGCGACGCCAGGGTGATCGCGATCGGCGGGTCGGTCAGCGCCGGCGGCCGCAGCCGGATCGACACCTCCGCCGGCTCGAACGGGGTGACCGTCGTCGTCGCCGTGCCGATGGTGAAGGCCGGCCCGCCCGCGGGCGGCCGTCCCGCACCGTGGTCGGCGACCGCGATCACCGTCCAGGTGCCCTCGGGCACCCCGTGGATCGTCAGCGCGCCCGCCTCGGAGTCGGCCAGCCCGCCGAAGGCCACCGGGCCGCTCTGCGGTACGGCGTCGGCGAACACGCCGACGAGCACGGTGGCCGGCGCGGCGCCGTTCGGGAACCGCAGCCGCACCCCCAGCCGTTCGTTGCCCCCTTGCAGGGACGCGCACGTGCTGCCCGCCTCCCGCAGCGACCGCAGCGCGGGCAGCCGCTGGAAGTACGCCGAGTGCGCCACGAGCAGCTCGCCCACCTCCGGTTCGCGGTACTCGGTCGGGGTCATCCCGACCGCGCGGGCGAACCGGCTCGTGAACGTGCCGACGCTGCTGTAGCCGACGCTGCAGACGATGTCCGAAACGGTCAGCGAAGTGGTCAGCAGCAACCGCTTCGCCTCGAACAGCCGCACCGCGGTGAGGAAGCGCCCCGGCGTCACACCGGTCGCCTTGGCGAAGATGCGTGAGAAGTGGAACGGGCTCACGAACACCTCGGAAGCCAGGGCCGACAACGTGATCGGCTCGAAGTACCGCTCCAGGATCATTTCGATCGCGCGCAGGACGGCGGGCTGGACGGCCTGTTCCGGCGCTTGGACCTGCCTGTACCGCTCTGCACCCGCGGACGGGTCTTCGCCGTCGGCGCCCCCGGACGCCACCGATCGCAAGATCATCAGTCCAACCTCGAATTCCCTACCGACGTCAAGTTCCCTGTTCGCCAGGTAAGACGTCACCCCTCGCGGGCCGGTGGACCCCCGATCGAGAGCCGGGCGAGCACGGCGCACCGCCGGAGCGACGACCGTGCGGACGGCAGGGTTCCCGGGTGACGAACGCACACCCGCGTCGTGCGCGGCACACCGGGCCCGGCTGGCAGAAAGGCCGGATCGAGGAGCCCCGGGGCCCGCGGTTCCCCGATTCCCGGCCGCCACGTCGTCCGGGACCTGCGGTTTGCCCGCCCCACGCCGGCTGTGACGGGTGGGCAGCACCCGAGCGAGACGTGCGGAACGCACGGGCCCGGCGGGGAAAACACATCTCGAGTCTGGTGGACCGCTCACTGGCTGGGGTGGCGCCGCTCTGTCACATTCGACGATGGACAGCCCGCGGTCGGCCGTGCCCGGCTCGGCGAGGCGTACTGGGGAGCTAGAGACATCGCGGCAGAACACCTGGAGGCGCGCGACATGTACTCCGAGAAGAGGCTATCGGACGGGCTGGTCGACGTGTCCCAACGGCCCGTCCGACCACCCGAAAGTGTCGTCCAGTTCACGGTTCTCGGCACGCTCGGCGTGCTGCGCGACGGCGTCGACCACACCCCGACCGCTCCGAAGCTCCTGCAACTGCTGGCCCTGCTCGTCACGCGCCCGGGCAAGATGGTGCACGTCGACTCGATCACGCAGGAGCTGTGGCCGAGCGGTCCACCCCGGACGGTGCGGACCACGCTGCACACCTACGTCTACCACCTGCGCCGGTGCTTCGAGCAGAACAGCCTGGCCGACGGGGCCGAGGACCTGCTGACCACCAAGGCACCCGGGTACGTCTTCCGGATCGACCCGAGCCAGGTCGACGTCCACCGGTTCGGGCAGCTGCAGCAGGAGGCGCAGGACCTGCTGCGCCAGGACCAGCACGCGGCCGCGGCCCTGCGGTTCCGCGCGGCGCTGGACCTGTGGACCGGGCCGCCGCTGGCCAACGTCCACTGTGGACCCATTCTGCTCCCGTACACGGTGGAGCTGCTGGAACAGCGGCGCAACGCGCTGCACATGCTCATCGAGGCCGAGATCACCAGCGGCAACCACCGCGAGCTGATCGGGGAACTGCGCTCGCTGACCGCGGGCAACCCGCTCGACGAGGCGTTGCACGGGCAGCTGATGCGGGCGCTGGGCCGCAGCGGCCGCCGGTCCGACGCGATGGCCGTCTACCGCACCCTCCGCAAGCGGCTCAGCGAGGAGCTCGGCGTCGAGCCGTGCGACGAGCTGCAGCTGCTGCACCACGACCTGATCTCGGAGGGCGACCACTTCTGAGCCACCGCGCCACCGACCCACCCCGCACGGAACGAAGTGAGGATCAATGACCGCACGCAACCGCACCTACGGACAGTACTGCGGACTGGCCCGCGCCATGGAGCTCGTCGGTGAACGCTGGGCCCTGCTCATCGTGCGCGACCTGGTGCTCGGCCCGAAGCGCTACAACGAGCTCCGGACCGGCCTGCCGAAGATTCCGCCGAGCATCCTTTCGGCGCGGCTCAACGAGCTGGAGGAGTCCGGCGTGATCCGCCGCCGGATCCGCCCCGACCTCGACGCCGGCCTGGTCTACGAGCTCACCCAGTACGGCAGCGAGCTCGACCAGATCCTGCTGGACCTCGGCCTGTGGGGCGCGCGGTCGCTGAGCCACCCGGGCCCGGACGACATCTTCACCCTGGACGCGGCGATCCTGTCGCTGTACACGACGTTCCAGGCGGAAGCGGCGGCCGGCGTCCAGATCACGTTCGCGATCCACTACCACAACACGATGATCCTCCACGCGATGGTCGACGACGGCGACCTGAAGGTCTCCGAAGGCCGCTACCCGGACGCCGACCTGATCATCCGGTCCAGCCAGGGTTCGGCCCTGCTGGACGTCATCGGCGGTCACGTCACCCCGGCCCAGGCGTTGGAGAACGGCTCGGTCTCCATCGAGGGCGACGTGCGCGACCTCGAACTGTTCACCCGCCTGTTCCGCCTGACCTCGGCCCCCGAGGCGAAGAACGACGTCGCCGTCCACTGAGGACGATCACCTGACGAGCCGGAGGGCCTTCCGCCCTCCGGCTCGCAGTCGTCAGCCCAACCGGTCCGCCCGCTCCTCCAGATACCGCCGCTCGGGCAGACTCGCCGTCCGCCCGGCCGCGCGCCGGTAGTGCTCCCGCGCACCCGCGAGATCGCCGACCTGCAACGCACCTTCCCACCCCGGCCACAAGCCCCACTCAACCCAACCGGTCCGCCCGCTCCTCCAGATACCGCCGCTCGGGCAGACTCGCCGTCCGCCCGGCCGCGCGCCGGTAGTGCTCCCGCGCACCCGCGAGATCGCCGACCTGCAACGCACCTTCCCAC
>NZ_JBSGDR010000032.1:0-25500 GCF_053602455.1 Amycolatopsis sp. NPDC004378 | reverse complement strand
GCCCCACTCAACCCAACCGGTCCGCCCGCTCCTCCAGATACCGCCGCTCGGGCAGACTCGCCGTCCGCCCGGCCGCGCGCCGGTAGTGCTCCCGCGCGCCCGCGAGATCGCCCGCGCGCTCCAGCAGGTGCGCGCGGACCGCGTCCAGCCGGTGGCTCTGCCGCATCCGGCTGTCCTCCGCCAGGGACGCCAGCAGCTCGAGCCCGCGTGCCGGGCCGTCGACCATCGACACCGCGATCGCCTGGTTCAGCGTCACCACCGGGCTCGGGGCCAGCTCCTGCAGCACTTCGTACAGCTGCGCGATCTGCGTCCAGTCCGTGGTCTCCGCGCTGGGTGCCTCGTCGTGCAGGGCCGCGATCGCCGCCTGGACCTGGTAGACGCCCACCGGGCCGCGGCCCAGCACCGCGCCGACCAGGGCGCGGCCCTCCGCGATCGCCGTCCGGTCCCAGCGGTCGCGGTCCTGCTCGGCCAGCGGCACCAGGGTCCCGTCGGCGCCGGTGCGCGCGGGCCGGCGCGCGTCCGTTAGCAGCATCAACGCCAGCAGCCCCGCGACTTCGCCGTCGTCCGGCCGCAGCGCCCGCACCGCCCTCGTCAGCCGGATCGCCTCGCGCGCCAGCTCGGGCACGTGCAGGTCCGTCCCCGACGTCGCCGTGTACCCCTCGTTGAAGATCAGGTAAAGAACCTGCAGCACGACGCTCAGCCGCCCGGCGTAGTCGGCCTCCGCGGGCTCGCCGAACGTCGACCCCGCCGCCGCGATGCTCTCCTTGGCGCGGGTGATGCGGCGGGTCATCGTCGCTTCGGGGACGAGGAACGCCTTCGCGATCTGCGCGGTCGTCAGGCCGCCCACCGCGCGCAGCGTCAGCGCCACCTGCGACGGCGGGGACACCGCCGGGTGGCAGCACAGGAACAGCAACGTCAGCGTGTCGTCTTCGCCCGGCGTCTCGACGGGCTCCGGGAGCTCGCGGGCCGCGACGGACTCCTCCCGGCGACGGCGTGCGCTCTCGCTGCGCCACTGGTCGGTGAGCCGGCGCGTGGCCACGGTGACCAGCCAGGCGAGCGGGTTGTCCGGCACCCCGCCGTCCCGCCACTGCTCCGACGCGGCGAGCAGGGCCTCCTGCACGGCGTCCTCGCACGCGTCGAACTGCCCGTACCGGCGCACGAGCGTGCCCAGCACCCGCGGCACGAGCGGGCGGAGCAGCTCGCCGACGTCCTCGCTCACCCGCCCGTGTACTCGGATTCGCCCGTCGCGTCGGCGAAGAACACCACCGGCCGGACCTCGATGCCGAGCCCCTCGATCTTCGCGTCGGGGATCATCGCGGCCACTTCGTACGCGCGCTCCTGACTGGCGCACTCGACGAGGTAGTAGCCGGCGAGGAACTCCTTCGACTCGACGAACGGCCCGTCGGTGACCGCCGGCATGCCGTCCTTCACCCGCACCACCGCGCTCTTCGCGGGCGCGTCGAGGGCCTGGGTGCCGATCATCTCGCCGGACTCCCGGATCCGGCGGATGAACTCGCCGTGGCCGGTCATCACCTCGTCCTTTTCCCCGTCGGACAGGCCGTCCCAGACGTCCGGGTTCATGTACATCGCCAGCAGGTACTTCATCGCTTCTCCCCGCGTTCGGTCCCCGCGAACATAGCCGATCCGGCACCGCAACCTGTGAGTGGTCGGCGGCCTCGCCACAGGAGCAGCATCGACGCCTCACCACCCACCGCCTTAAGGATTCCCCCATGCAAGACGTGCACGCCGACCTCGCCGCCGAAGCGGACGCCCTCGCGGACCTGATCCGCGACCACGAGACGTCGGTGATGCTGCCCGCCGGCCGCGCGATCACCGGGCACCTCGCCGAGCTGACGGTCGTCGCCCGCCGGGTCGTGCTGAGCGTCGAAGGCGACGAAAGCGCTTCCGCTCCCCGCATCACGAACTCCGGGATGCTCGGCGACGCCGTGCTCGCGTGGCTGTCGGAGCACCGCAAGGCCACCGACCTGCTGGCCAGCGCGGAAGAAGACGTGCACTGGCCCGGCGGGCCGCTGCGCCCGGCGGCGGTGGCGGCCGCGCTGCTCACCGCGTTGTTCGCCCGCGGCCAGGACATCGCCGACGTGCTGGGGGTCCGCCTGCCCCGCAACGACAGCGTCGGGCACGTCGCCTATTACGGCGTCCGCACCCGCGACGAGGTCTACGCCGGGCACGGCGAGCCACCCGCCGGGCGGTTCCGCTACGAGCTCACCGCGCCTTCGGGCGAGCGGTGGGAGTTCGGCCCCGCCGGCGCGCCGGACCGGATCACCGGTCCCGCCGTGGACTTCTGCCTGCTGTTCACCGGCCGCCGCGCGGCGGCCGACCTGGCCGTCGAGGCCGTCTGCGACGAAGCCGTCCGCTGGACGGAGCTGGTGCCCTCGCGGCGGAACCCGCTGTGGACGTCCGAAGTGGACTGACCCCCGCTCACTCGAACGGGGCCGGATCCCCGGCGCCGCGGCGGACCACCTCGGCCTCGCCCGAGGAGAAGTCGACCACCGTGGTCGGCTCCACCCCGCACTCGCCGGAGTCGACGACCGCGTCGAGGACGTGGTCGAGCTCCTCCTTGATCTCCCAGCCCTGGGTGAGCGGCTCGGCCACGTCCGGCAGCAGCAGCGTGCTCGACACCAGCGGCTCGCCCAGCTCCGCGACCAGCGCCTGGGTGACCACGTGGTCGGGGATGCGCACGCCGACGGTCTTCTTCTTTTCGTGCATCAGCCGCCGCGGCACCTCCTTGGTGGCGGGCAGGATGAACGTGTAGCTGCCCGGCGTCGCCGCCTTGATCGCGCGGAAGACGGCGTTGTCCACGTGCACGAACTGGCCGAGCTGGGCGAAGTCCTGGCAGACCAGCGTGAAGTGGTGGCGGCGGTCGAGCCGCCGGATCGAGCGGATCCGGTCGAGGCCGGCCGGGTTGTCCAGCCGGCACCCCAGCGCGTAGCACGAGTCCGTCGGGTAGGCGATCAGGCCGTCCTGGCGCACGAGGTCGGCGATCTGGCCGATGGCCCGCCGCTGGGGGTTGTCCGGGTGGACGTCGAAGTACCGAGCCATGGCGCGAGCCTAGGCGGTAACCGCCGGAGCTGCGCCCTGAGGCCGGGGCTCCGCCACCCGGCCCCCGAAGCGCCCGGGCACGCGACGCGCCGGGCGGCGTCTCCCACCTTGCCGTGATCGCCGCGCAACCGGTGACCGCAGCCCGTCCCCCGGCGGAGAATCCGCGGGTGCGACAGGAGCTGCCACCCAGGAGGCGATCATGACCCAGCTGGTGCTGCCCGATCCCACCCCGACCCGGGCGAAGCCACCCCGGCCCCGGACCGTGTCCGCCACGGCCCACGAGTTCGTCGGCCCGGCCGGCCGCGTCACCCTGGCCGGGCTGTTCGGCGGGCACCGGTGGCTCGCCGTGCACCACCGGATGCCGGACGTCAGCGACCCCGGCGCCGCCGTGCCCGCCGACGAGGTCGCCGCCGTCCTGCACGCCGCGGACACCCGGCTCGTGGTCGTTTCGCACACACCGTATGCGAAATTCGCGCAGTACGGGCGCCACTTCGGCCGCGAGCTGCCCGGCTATTCCGCCGTGGACAACGGGTTCGGCGCCGACTTCCCGGCCACCCGGTACCTGGCGGGCACCGCCCGCGGTGAGGCCGACACCCCCGGCTTGAGCTTTTTCCGCCTGGACGGTCGGTTCGTGCGGCACCTCGGCTCGATCGCCGTGCCGTACCTGGATTTCCTCGACCTCGTCGGCGTCCCCGGCACCCAACTGGGCTGAACCAGTATCCGGACCCGGCAGCCCGGCACGGGCCGAAATCCCCAGGCAGAGCCACTCTTCGCCGTAACGACGGGGAGCCGTCATGAGATAGGATTCCCCGGAGCATGCACACCGAGTTCCGCCCGGACCGAGCCGCAGGCTCCGGGCACCGCCGACCCGCCGGAGGACCGCAGCCGATGTCTCCGGGAACCGTGACGAGCCTGCCGGAAGCGCTGAACGCCGGGTCCGAGGCCCGGGGCACCAGCGTCGTCGACCAGCGGCCGAAGCTGGCAGCCTACCTGGCGGCGGCGATGATCACGGTCGTCGTCGCGGGCTTCGGGTTCGTCCTGCTCGCCTCCCTGTTCCCGCTGCCGATCAGCCCGTTGCAGGTCGGCTACGCGGTCGCCGCGGTCGCCGTGCTGCTGGCGATCCAGCTGCTGCACTACAGCAGGCCGTCGGTCCGCCTCGACTCGACGCTGAGCAAGGTGCTGCTGGTCGTGCTGGCCGTGCTCGGGTACGTGCCGGTCCTGACGTTCGACGCGGTCTGGTCGGCGATGCCGGTGTTCTTCGGCGGCGCCGTGCTGCTCGTCCTGCAGCCGCGGCTCGCGTGGCCGCTGTTCGTCCTCAACCTGGGCGGCGTGCTCTGGGTCGAGCTGCTCTACGACCCGCCGCTCCTGGCCGTCTACACGGTCGCCAGCGTGGGGTTCTACTGCCTGTCCTTCTACCTGCTCACCCGGCTCGCCCGGACGATCCGCGAGCTGCACCGGGCCCGGACCGAGCTGGCCCAGCGCGCGGTCGCCGAACAGCGGCTGGCGTTCGCCAGGGACCTGCACGACCTGCTCGGCATCAGCCTCTCCGCCATCGCCCTCAAGGGTGAGCTGGTGCACCGCCTGCTGCGGAAGTCGAGCGAGCAGGCGAAGGCCGAGCTGGCCGAGATGACCGCCATCGCCCAGCGCACGCTGGCCGACGTCCGCGCGGTGTCCCACGGCTACCGCGAGCTGTCGCTGGAGAAGGAGTTCCGCACCGCCCAGTCGCTGCTCACCGCGTCCGACATCGCCGTGCGGGTCCACCTCGACCAGGCCGAGCTGCCGGTCCAGGCCCGCACGCTGCTGGCGAAGGTGCTGCGCGAGGGCGTCACCAACGTGCTGCGCCACAGCGACGTCGAGCACTGCGAGATCGACGTCCGCCGCCAGCGCGGCGGGGTCAGCCTGGTGATCGTCAACGACGGCGTCGACGCCGAGCGGCTGCCCGCCGAGTCCGACCTGCTGGCCCGGCTCCCCGGCGAGGTCGCCGCGCTGGGCGGTTCGGTGACCACCGGCACCGGCGACGACGGCCGGTTCCGCCTGCGGGTCGAGCTGCCGCTCCCCGACCAGGCAGAACCGGTCGCCCCGGCGGGTGACGACAACCGGACGGCCAACGCCGAGTCACGGCGCATCCGCGTGCTCCAGCCGGTGGTCTTCGGCCTGCTCGGCGTCGCGGCGGTGCTCCACGAGCTGCTCCTGACCACGAACGCCTGGCACATCGCGCTGGTCGCCGGCTCCGTGGCGGCCCTGCTCACCCTGCAGTTCGCCTACTTCAACCGGCCGACCACGCGGCTGCGCTCCGGGCAGAGCACCGCGATGCTGTTCGTCCAGGCCTGCCTGATCTACCTCCCCCTGCTACCCCTGCAGCACGACTGGGTGAGCATGCCGTCCCTGCTGATGGGCTGCGGGCTGCTGGTGCTGCCCCCGGTCGCGGGGTGGCTGCTGTTCGCCGCGAACACCGGCGTCTACCTGTGGCTGCAGTACGTCGCCGGGCAGGCGGGGCAGGACACGTGGTTCGCGATCCTGTTCTCGGCCGGCACCGTGATGACGGGCCTGATCGTGTTCGGCATGCTCTGGCTCGACCGGCTGGCCGCCGAACTGGACCACAGCAGGCGCCGGCTGGCCGAGATGGCCGTCGCCGAGGAGCGGCTCCGGTTCGCGCGGGACCTGCACGACCTGCTCGGCATGAGCCTGTCGGCGATCGCGCTGAAGAGCGAGCTGACGGCCAGGGTGCTCCCGCTCGACCGCGACCGGGCCACCGAAGAGCTCCTCGAGATCCTGGGCCTGACCAGGCAGGCGCTCACCGACGTCCGCTCGGTCGCCAGCGGCTACCGCGAGCTGTCCCTGGACAGCGAGTCCAAGTCGGCCCGGTCCGTGCTGGCCGCGGCCGACGTCCGGGTGCGGATGGAGATGCTGCAGGACGACCTGCCGGCCCCGGTCCGCACCGCGCTGGCGGTGGTGCTGCGCGAGGGCGTCACGAACGTCCTCCGGCACAGCAGCGTCGAGACGTGCGAGATCGCGTTGCGCCGCACGGAAGACGGCGTGACGCTCGAGATCGTCAACGACGGGGTCGACGGCCCGGCCCGCCCCGCGGCGAAGCCCGCCACCAACGGCAACGGCTCCCCGGGCGGCGGCAACTCGGGCAGCGGGATCGGCAACCTGGCCCACCGGGTATCCGACCTGGGCGGCGAGCTGACCGCCGAGGTAGTGGACGACGGCCGCTTCCGGCTCCGCGCGGTGGTCCCGGTCCCGGCCGCCTAGCCCGGCCCTCGCCCGCAGCTTCGGCCGAGGCACCCAGCCGGATTCGCCCGGCAACCACGCCAGCACGCCAGCGCCCCGGCGCCCGGCCGCGGTCCTCGCCTGCGGCATCCAGCCGGATCCGCACGGCAACCACGCCGGCACGGCAACGCCCCGGCACCCAGCCGCCTAGCCCGGCCAGGCCGCCGCCCGCGGCCCCGATCAAGGCATCCAGCCGGATCCGCCTGGCAACCACGCCAGCACGGCAACGCCCCCGCCCCCAGCCGCCTGGCCCGGCCGGGCCCTCGCCCGCGGCTTCGGCCGAGGCCGGATCCACCCGGCAACCGCCAGCACGGCAACGCCCCGGCACCCGGCCGGCCCGGCCCGCCGGGCGTCAGATCCAGCCGGACTCGCGGGCTATCCGGATCGCGTCCACGCGGTTGCGGGCCCCCAGCTTGGCCACCACCGTCGTCAGGTAGTTCCGGACCGTGCCCGCCGAGAGGTAGAGCCGCGCGGCCACCTCGACCGTCCCGTACCCCTGGGACGTCATCCTCAGCACGTCCAGCTCGCGGGCCGTCAGCGGGCAGTCCACGCTGTCCCACGCCGCCAGGGCGAGGTCGCCGTCGACCATCCGGCGGCCCGCCATCACCCCGCGCACCGCGTTGGCCAGCTTGTCCGGCGGCGCGTCCTTCAGCAGGAACCCGCTCACCTTGGCGTCCAGCGCCCGCCTGAGCGTCCCGGGACGCCCCAGGCTGGTCAGGATCAGGGTCCGGCACCCCGGCAGCTGCTCGTGCAGCTCACCGGCCGCAGTGAGGCCGTCCTTGCCCGGCAGGTCGATGTCGATGATCGCCACGTCGGCGGCCGCCGACCGGGCCGCGGGCAGGATCTCCGGACCGGACGCCACCTCGGCGACGACCTCGATGTCGGGCTCCAGCCGGAGCAACGCCACCAGCGCGCCGCGGACGATGTGCATGTCTTCGGCAACGAGCACTTTGATCACGAGGGCGCCTCCGCCTCAGGAACTCCCCAGTTCTCCCCAGAAGCACAGTTAAACATTCCGGCCGAGTTCCGGGTTGGTCCGTTCGGGGCCTCCAGAGCGCAATACCCGGTGCGGCGGGCACTAAGTCGCGAAAAACACGCAATACGCGTCCGGACCACTACCACACGTAACGCAAACTTGCGTTTGCCATTCGCGTTGAAAATTTTCCAGGTCGAGTCGCCAGTGGACGCACGACATACGAGAGAGCCGGCCACCCGAGTGCACAAGCACTCCGATGACCGGCTCGCAACGGCGCGGACCAGCACCGATACTGGTCCAAACCAGTCAGGCGGCCAACCCGACCTCTTCGACCGCGACGGCGACGGAGACGCACGCCGTCGCCCGGACCGCGCCGCCACCGGACGGGCGGTCGAACCGGTCGATGACCAGGCCGGATTTGATCGAGCGAACCTTTTCGACCTCGATACCCAGGTCTTCGAAAAGCGCGTGGACGTCAGCGGAAAACTGAACGGACATTGTGTACTCCCCAGTGGCGAAGATGAATGCTTCACGTGTCATAAATGGTGCGCCGACGGCCTCTCGGGAGCCAGTGCCCGCATCACCGGGCCACCGTGCTTTATGACTGCTCCGGGTAGTCCCGTTCACGGGGCCGGATGGAGTAACAGGGCGCGCTTGATCGACCGACCGGGTGCTTTTCCGTCACTTTACGAGGTCGGCTCGACGCGCTGAGCGACCAAAACCGCTCGTCGTCACACCGGTGCATGCCCGTTCACGGCCCGCACGACACCTCCGCCGGCGTCCCGTGCGAAACACCTTCCCGCGCATATGCAAAACGCATGTCGGGACCCGGTGAAATCCATTCGGAACGGTGCACTGAGCACTTAAGAAGTAGACGGGTTCCGACCTACAGTTCTGCCATACCAATTTTCCGGCGCCGAACACGTCCGCAGGGGGCGTGGATCGGTGGGTACCGGCGACGGGAGGGACGGCCACCATGGACGAAATCGTGCGGCAGGCCGTGGCACGCGCCATCATGACCATGCGGGACAACCTGGGCGAGCGCCTCACCATCGACGACCTCGCCCAGGCCGCGATGTTCAGCAAGTTCCACTTCACCCGGGTCTTCCTCCGGGCGACCGGGCTGTCCCCCGGACGGTTCCTGTCGGCACTGCGGCTGGCCGAAGCGAAGCGGCTGCTCGCGACCACCACCATCTCGGTGGCCGACATCAGCCACCAGGTCGGCTACAACAGCGTCGGCACGTTCAGCGCGCGGTTCAGCGGCAGCGTCGGCTTCTCGCCCACCGGGTACCGGCAGTTGCGCGGCACCTCGCCGCGGATCGCCGAACGCACCGGTCAGCCGGGGTCCGAGGCGACCGTGCGCGGCCACGTCTGGCGCGTTCCGGGCGCGGAGACCGGCCCGGTGTTCGTCGGGCTCTTCCCGGCGAAGATCGCCGAGGGCGCCCCGGCGCGGCACGTGATCCTGCCGGGCGCCGGCCAGTACACGCTCAGCGACGTGCCGCTGGGCTCGTGGTACGTCATCACGCACGCGTTCGGCGTCTGCCCGAACGACGACCGCGGGCTGCGGCCCATGACCGGGCTGACCGGCCCGGTGACCGTGCACCGGGGCGTGGCCGCCAGCCTGGCCGACGTCCGGCTGCGGCCGCGGCACGGCTTCGACCCGCCGGTCCTGCTGGCGCTGCCCGACCTGCGGCACGCCCCGGCCAGGCACCCGGTTGCGGTCTGAGGGGTCCCGTTCGGGCGCGGGAATGGGGATTCCCGCGCCCGAACGGGTGGTCGCGACGGCACCGCGACCCGGGAATTCGGCGGCCGATTCACCGGCCCGGCCGCGCGGGTGCGACCGGCGAATCCTCCGGCGGGATCGCGCAATGGCGTACAATTCCGCACGGGGAAATGGCTCGACTGGGGGAAGCGAGGAACAACGTGATCAAGGTTCTGCTCGCCGAAGACATGGACATGGTCCGAGGTGCCCTCGTCGCTCTCCTGAGCCTCGAATCCGACATCGAGGTCGTCGCCGAAGTGGACTCCGGTGACGAGATCCTGCCCGCCGCCAAGTCCACCCTGCCCGACGTCGCGGTCATCGACATCGACCTCCCGGGCAAGGACGGCCTGACCGCGGCCACCGAGATCCACGAGCACCTGCCGGAGTGCCACACCCTGATCCTGACCAGCCTCGGCCGTCCGGGCACGGTCCGCCGCGCGCTGGACGCCAAGGTCAACGGCTTCCTGCTCAAGGACGCCCCGTCGGACAAGCTCGCCAACGCGGTGCGGTCGGTCGCCATCGGCAGACGGGTGATCGACAGCGAACTCGCCTTGTCCGCCTGGGAAGCCGACGACTGCCCGCTCACCCCGCGGGAGCTGGAGATCCTCGCCCTCGCCGCGCGCGGGCGCAACGTCGCCGACATCGCGGCGGACCTCTTCCTTTCCCCCGGCACGGTCCGCAACTACCTGGCCGCGTCGGTCACGAAGCTCAACGCCCGCAACCGGGTGCACGCGATCAGGATCGCCACCGACGCCGAATGGCTCTGAGCGGGCCGGACGAGCGACGCGAACCGGCCCCGAAGGGCTCGAGCGGGACGCTGGCGCGCAGCAGGTGCGTCCCCTCCGGCCGGGCCCCGGCCGTGAGCTCCCCGCCGAGCAGGCTGACGCGGTGCGCGAGGTTCCGCAGCCCCCAGCCGTGCTCCTCTCCGCACTCCTCGGCTCCGCCCGGCACGACGCCGTCGTTCGCCACCCGCAGCCACGCTTCGCCGCGCGCCGCGCCGACGGCGAACTCGCACCAGGACGCCTGGCTGTGCCGCACGACGTTGGTGACGCTCTCCCGCAGCACCGTGGCGAACGTCGTGGCCACGGCTTCGGGGAGGTGATCGGGCAGCGCCCGGTCGAACCGCACGGTCACCCCGGCCGAGTCGAGCACCGCGGCCGCCGCCGCGCACTCGTCCGCCAAGGACAGTTCCCGTTGCCCGGCCGCCACCGAGCGCACGTCCGCGAGTGCTTTGCGGGACATGGTCACCAGCTCGGTGAGCTCCTGCTGGGCCTGCGCCGGCTGGGTGTCGACCAGCCGCCGGATCAGCTCGATCTTGAGGGTGATGGCCGACAGGCTCAGCCCGAGCAGGTCGTGGGTGTCCCGGCTGAACCGCATCCGTTCCTCGGCGACCACCCGGGCGGTCAGCTCGCGCCTGCCGTGCTCGCGTTCCGCGGCCAGGCGGACGAACCAGGCCAGGCCGAACACGGCCACCGCGGCGACCGCGGTGAGCGCCGCGCCGTGCAGACCGTCCGCAATGGACTCCCCGGGCTCGCCCGCCTTCGCGGACAGCACGCCGACACCGCTCGAGACGAACACGAGCACCGGCAGCGACACCACCGGCTTGGCGACGAGCAGCACGCTGCCGACGAAGAAGCTGCTGAGCACGCTCCAGGCGACGCCCAGCTGGAACACCGGCACGAGCCCCAGCACGGCCTGCAGCGCCAGCGCGGGGCCGCGGAACCGGATGCGCCCGTAGCCGAACCCGACCAGGTGCACGGCGACGAGGGCCACCGCGTAGCCGGACGCGGCGAGCGAGACGGGCCAGGACCGGACGTCGCGCAACGGACCCAGCAGGCCGAGCACGCCGATGCCGAAGCAGACCCCGGCGTGGACGGTGTAGACGAGCCGGGCCGGGAACGCCTTCCCCGGCAGCCGGTTCGCGGTGTCCGAACGCGACTTCGGCCGCGTTGCTCCTTTTGCCCACCGCGAATACGTCGATCGGACGCTTGCGTCGGTCATTCTCGCTGAAGCGACCACCGCGGCGCCTCCCCAGAAACGCTGCCATATCCCAAGACTGCAATCTAACAGCCGTTCCTGAGGATCCGGCTCGCCGTCACGGGGGATTTTCGCGGCGGACGGCGGCTACTCGGGGAAGTCCAGGACGCACTCCCCGACGCTGACCTCGGCCGGCCACTCGAGCTTCAACGCCCGGTCGACGCGGTCGCCGGAGTCGACCGGCACCGCGTGCGCGGCCAGGCCCATCGCCCGCGCGGCGAGGGAGAAGACCTGCTGCAGCGCGCCGAGGTGCAGCAGCGTCGTCGCGTACGCCGCGCCGCCGAGCACCCACGCGATGCGGGCCATCCGCGCCGTCATGGTCAGCAGGGCCGAGGGGTGGCGGTGGCTGCCCGCGGCGATCATCGCCATGTCCAGCAGGTTGTCCAGGACCGCGGCGTCGTCGTTGATCAGCGTGAGCGTGTGCCACAGCGGGTCGTAGTGGTAGATGCCGCGGGCGAGGTCGGTGCACCGGTTGACGCCGACGTAGATCTCCAGCTCGTACAGGCAGGCCACGCTGAAGTACGGCCGTTGCGAAGCCTCGTGCGACGGCCCGCCGGGCAGGTGGGCCGGGCCGACCGAGCGCACCCGCGCGGCGCGGAACAGGAACTCGCCGAGCTGCCGCGCCGACAGCGGCCGTTCGCTGAACTCCGGGCAGGCGTGGTCGGTCTCCAGCAGCGCGGTCAGCGTCGGTTCCCCGGCCTCCGGCGCCGCCGGGTCCAACCGGTACAGCGGGAACGTCGGCCCGGCCGTGACCTGCTTGACCACGGGCGGTTCGAGGCCGGCGCGGGCGGCGCCGGGGTCGGCGGGCGAGCCCTTCTGCCAGGTGCGGCTGCGCGCGTGGAAGATCAGGTCGTCGTGCGACCAGGTCGCCATGTCGGGGTCGCCGTGCTCGGTGAACCGGCCCTCGGCGTCGCCGAGGAGCACGACCCCGGCCGCGACGAGGAACTCGACGACGTCGGCGACCACGGCCTCGGGAACCCCGGTGGCCTCGGCCAGCTGCCCGACCGTCGCCGGCGAGGCCAGCGCGGAGGCGATCACGACCGCGGGCGGACTGAACAGCGCGACCTTGTACCGCGCGCCGGGCGACTCGGCCAGCAGCGCGCCGTCGTCGGCCCGCAGCGCGGTGAACCGGGACAGCCGGACCTGCCGCCCGGCCGGCAGCGGGCCGTCGGGGAAGACCGGGAACTGCGTCACGGGGATCGCCGAGAGCACCGGCCCGCGGCCGTCGTTGAGCGCCAGGGAGTGCACCACCGAACCCGACAGCCGGGTGAGGATCTTGCGCAGGGACAGCCGCCAGGCGTCGTTGCCGGCGTGGCCCGAAGCGGCCAGGTTCGCCATCGACACCGGCCCGAGCGCGAGCCTGCCGAGGGATTCGCGCACCCCGTCGGCCGCGCCGGGGAAGTCGTACTCGCCCCACCAGGTGATCGCCACGAGCGACCCGTCGTCACCCGCTTCGATCAGCGTGTCTTCGGTCAACGACCACAGCCGGACCGTCTCGGCGTGCCCTCGCGGGCTCTCGGCAGCCAACGCAAACTCCTATATTCACGACGAAACGCCGTTCTGTGCACGCAGTGTGCTACAGGAACATCGGGAACGGATTGAGCCGCTCGTAGGGCGTCGGCTCGGCGAGCCTGCCCAGGCGCACCGGGACGTCGAACAGCCGGCCGGGAGCGTAGCGGGCCCAGAACGGCCGGAGCCCGGGTGCGAGCACCTTGACCACCGGGAGGCCCACGTCGGGCCGGGTCTGGTCCAGCACGAACAGCTCGCTGCCCGCGGCCGCCACCGTTCTCGCCAGCGCCGCGACGTCGTCCCGCACGTCCGGGCGGTGCACGAACCCGAAGTCGGCCAGGGTCCGCGTCCGCTCGCCGGGCGCGGGCCGCAGGTAGGGCTGGTTGGCGACGGTCGCGTACTCCAGCCACCGGGCCGCGTCCGGGTCGTTCACGTCGTGCCCGAGGACCTCGACGTCCGGGATCATCTGGTTCAGCTCGGTCACCGCGCGCCGCAGGGCGATCCGCGGGTCGAGGTGGGCACCGAAGCCGAACATGATGTGCTCGTGCGGGCCGTCCGTGCGGCGGGACACCGCGACGAACACCGGCACCCCGAGGTCCGACGTCACGTCGAGGGCCCACAGCTCCCGGCCCAGCCCGGCGTAGTTGCCCCTCATCTCGTCCAGCCAGCCGTCGCCGAAGGAGCCGAGGTCGACCCCGGGCATCGGCGTCCGGTTGTACCACCAGAGGGCGACGGCGTCCCGCTCGACGAGCTCGAGCGTGCCCTGGAGGACGGCGTCCTCGAGGCTGCTCCCGGCCGCCGCGCCGTTGGAGTCCGGGTGCAGCCCGCGGACGCCGCAGGTGGCGGGCGCGCCGTAGTACAGCAACCCGGTCGGCAGCAGCCGCCGCTGCCCGGCCAGCGACCAGACCGGCGTCCAGTCGATCGGCGCCGCCGGGTCGAACCGGCGGGGGACGTGCTGGAACAGGCCGTGCGCGGCGTTCCACGCGGCCCGTTCGCCGTACTGGCGCTCGGCGAAGAGCATGCAGTCGTTGGGGTGCACGGCCTCCGCGCCGAGCTCGTCGAAGGAAGCCCGGAACCTGAGCTCGTCGCCCTGGTAGTTGCCGGAGAAGCGTTCGACGGCCTCGCAGAGGGCACCGACCTCGGCGTCGATCGGGCTGACGCCCTTGCCGCCGTTCTCGCTGCGCAGCCCGGCCTGCATGCCGTTCACCCCGGTCACCCCGCGGGCCACGTTGTAGCCGGACCGGTAGACGTTGGCGAACGACGGCGCCGCCGGGTCGGGCCGGACGTCCCGGATGATCCCGGTGACCGGGCTGACCAGGTGCCGGTAGCGCTCGAGCGTCTGCGCCGGCGTCGCGGTGCGGTGCCCGCCGCCGGTCGAGGTCGTCTTGCGGGCGGACTCCAGCCGGACCGGCTGGGCGGCCCGCGTCGCCACCAGCGTCGCGTCGCCGCATTCGGGGCACTGCGGGCGGCGGCGCAGCTCGTGCAGCTTGCCCTGCAGGTCCAGGGTGTCGAGCACCCACACGCTTTCCTGGCCGCCGTAGCGGTAGCCGGCCAGCCACTTGCTGGCCTCGAGCGCGATGAGGTGCGCGGCGGCGGCGGTCAGCGACGGCAGCGCGGCGGCGGGGCGGCGCGCGGGACCCTCGTGGCCGAGGAGCTCCTGGGCACAGGCCTCCGCGTGCCGGTGCCCCCAGAGCCGGTTGGTCAGGCAGTGCCAGCACGCCGAGTCGCCCGGCCGCAGGACCGGCCCGATCCACACCTGCGCGGCGAACGGCCGGGCCAGCAGCCACGGCCGGCCGGTGCGCCGGTGCTCGGCGTCGAGCTCGCCCAGCCGCGGGTCGAGGTAGTCGGTGCACAGCACGATGCTCAGGTCCGCTTCACCGGCCGCCGAACCGGACGGCGCGATCTCGAGCCCGGCGTCGGCGAGCGCGTGCTCGACCGGCCGGGTGTCGACGTCGTCGCCGACGGCCAGCAGCCGGACCTCGTGGCGGGCGTCCCGGGAGGCGTCGACCCCGCACGCGTCCCAGTAGGCGAGCTCCCGCTCGTCGGTGGCCGGCCCGGGCGCCGGGCGCACCGACACCAGTCCCGCGTCGACCAGCTCGGTCACGATCGCGGCGACCTCCTCGGGGGACATCCCCGCCGGCCGGGCCCGCAGCACCTCGCCGAGCTCGCGGGTGCCGTCGAGCAGCGGCGCGAGTGACTCGATGCGCGCGCCGCGCATCGCGATCACGCCCTGTTCGGAGAAGAGGTAGGCACCTTTGCCGGCCCGCACTTCGGCGCGCAGGTGCCGTTTGAACGCGAGCACGGGTGTCCCGGCGGCCGGCGGCGCGGCGGCCCGGGTCCGGTGCGGGGCGGGTTGCACGGCCGATCCGCTCATCTGCACTCCTCATCCCGTGCGCGCGATCCGAGAACCCGAATTCTTCTCCGGCGCGCCGACCTGCGGCCAGTGCGCCGCGCACCGAACGGGACGTGCAAAACGCATGCCGATTCACGCGTAACGCATGTCCAAGGGGTGCATCGCGCACTGGTCGGCGCCGCCGGTGGGCCGTCAACCTGGATCGCGAGGGCACAGCCCCGCGGGCGCCCGCCCCCGGCCTTTCGACTGAGACCACAAGTGAGGACCGAGTATGACGACCACTCGCACCTATGGACAGTTCTGCGGCCTCGCGCGTGCTCTCGAGATCGTCGGGGAACGCTGGTCCATGCTGGTCATCCGGGACCTCGTGCTCGGCCCCAAGCGGTTCACCGAGCTGCAGCTGGGCCTGCCGCGGATCCCGGCCAGCATCCTGTCCGCCCGGCTCAACGAGCTGGAGCAGGCCGGGGTGATCCGCCGCCGCGTGCTGCCCCAGCTGGACGCGAGCCTGGTCTACGAGCTGACCGAGTACGGCAGCGAGCTCGACCACATCCTGCTCGACCTCGGGCTCTGGGGCGCGCGGTCGCTCGGGCACCCGAAGGACGACGACGTGTTCACCAACGACGCCGCCATCCTGTCGCTCTACACGACGTTCCAGCCGGATGCCGCGGCCGGCGTGCACGTCACCTACGTCCTGCGCCACCACGACTCCCTGATCATCCACGCGATGGTCGAGGACGGTGCCCTGAAGGTCGGCTCCGGCGAGCACCCGGCCGCCGACCTGGTCATCGAGCCGCAGGGCCCGGAGCTGATCGACCTGGTCAACGGCCAGCTCACCGCGTCCGAGGCGCTCGCCTCGGGCCGGGTGCGGATCGAAGGCGACTTCGCCCACCTCGAGCTGTTCACCAAGCTGTTCCGGATCCCGCCGAAGCCGGAGCTGCCGGACGGCATCGCCTTCCACTGACTTCCCCAGGCGGCGACGGGGCCGGGCGGGCGCGCAGGGGGCGCCCGCCCGGCCCTTGTCGCAAGCGGGAAATGGGCAATCCGGAGTAACGAAAACCGGCAATCCGGCCCTTAAGGTCGGTGCAGCCGATCTTTCGGCCCTGTCGAGAAGGGGCAGCACATGTCGACCTCCGAGTTCGTTCGGCCGGCCGGCTTCCTGGGGACGTTGAACGGGAAGTACCACAACCGGGCCCTGGCCGTGTTCATGGTCATCGTGCTCGCGCACTGGGCCGAGCACGTCGTGCAAGCCGTCCAGATCTACGGCCTCGGCTGGCCGACGTCCCGCGCGCGCGGCGTGCTCGGGATGCCGTTCCCGTGGCTGATCTCCCAGGAATGGCTGCACTACGGGTACGCGCTCGTGATGCTGGTGTTCCTGTGGGTCCTGCGCCACGGCTTCGCCGGCCGGTCGCGCCAGTGGTGGAACCTCGCGCTGGGCATCCAGTTCTGGCACCACATCGAGCACCTGCTGCTGTTCATCCAGGCCCAGACCGGCTGGCGGCTCGCCGGCCAGAAGGTGCCGACCAGCATCATCCAGCTGCTCGTGCCGCGGGTGGAGCTGCACCTGTTCTACAACACGATCGTCACCATCCCGATGATCGTCGCGGTCATCCTGCACCGGCGCGCCTCGGCCGCCGAACGCGAGCTGACCGGCTGCTTCTGCGGCGCGCCGAAGCAGACCGCACTCGCCGCGTCGTGAAGCGCGCGCTGGCCCTGCTGGCCTTCCTCACCGGCTGGCTGGTGCTCGGCGCCACTCCGGCTTCGGCCCACGTCGAGATCGTCTCGTCGACCCCCGGGGACGGCGCCCGCCTGAGCGCGGCGCCGTCCCTGGTGTCGGTCACCCTGTCGGAGAACGTCGGGATCCAGCCGGGCTCGATCAAGGTCGTGGACCTCGCGGGCAACCAGGTCGACAGCGGCCCGGTGTTCCAGCCGGGCGAGGTCGCCGAGCAGCTCGCGGTGCGCTTGAAGCCGAACCTGCCGGATGCCAGCTACCTCGTCGAGTACGCCTTCGTTTCGGCCGATTCGCACCCGGTCCGCGGCACGTTCGCCTTCGTCGTGGGCTCGGGCCCGCTGGTGACGTCGGCGGGCGCGGTCTCGGCGGCGACCGGCACGGACCCGGGCGTCGACTTCGCCTCGACGGTGGTCCGCTGGCTGGCCTACCTCGGCGTCGTGCTGCTGGGCGGGCTGGCGTTCGTCGTGCTGTGCCGCCCGGCCGCCCGCACCGACCGCCGGGCCCGGCTGCTGCTGCGCTGGGGCGCCGGCGTCGTCGCGGTGACCGCCGCCGCGACGTTCGTCCTGCAGGGCCCGTACGCGGCCGGCCGCGACCTCGAGGCGGTGTTCGACACCGGCCTGCTGGCGGACACCCTGCGCGTCGCCTACGGCAAACTCCTGCTGCTCAGGCTGGCCGCCGTCGCCGCGCTGGCGGTGCTGCTGCCCCGCCTGCTGCGGCCCGGGCTGCCGGACCGGCTGCGGTCCCGCTACGAGAACCTGGCCATGGTGACCGGCTTCCTGGTGCTGCTGACGTTCTCGGCCACCGGCCACCCGGTCACGGACCCGATCATGTTCGTCTCGGTCTCGGCGGACCTGGTGCACTTCGGCGCGATCGCCGTCTGGGCGGGCGGGCTGGTCCAGCTGGCGATGGGCCTGTACCGCCCGGCGCCGGAGGAGGACCTGGCCCCGGTCGCGGCCCGGTTTTCCCGCCTCGCGGCGGGCGCGGTGACGGCGATCGCGCTCAGCGGCGCGGTGCTGGCCCTGCGCATCATGCCGTCCCTGAAGACGCTCTGGACCACCGAGTTCGGCCTGCTCGTGCTGCTCAAGACCGCCGGGTTCGCGGCGCTCTTGGCGGTCGCGAGCCGCTCACGCCGCGCGGTGCGCCGGAGCATGACCGGCCCGCCGGAGGGCACGACGAAGACGGTGACGGCGGACCTGCGCCGCCTGCGGCAGGCCGTGGCCGTGGAAGTCCTGCTCAGCGTCGTGGTGCTCGCCCTGGCGGCGATGCTGACGGTCACCCCGCCGGGCGGCTGAGCCTCACACGCCCGGCACGTCCGGCGGGGCGAACGGGCCCCAGGTGAACGCGGGCAGCCACGGCCCCGGTTCCGCGCTCCACCCCAGCTCGGACAGCTGGGCCAGGGAACGCCGTCCGGCCAGGGCCCGGTACAGGTCGTGGGCCGGGGCCGTCAGGGTCGCCGGCGGGTGGCCGTCGCCCGCCTGCCACTCGGCGCCGTCCGTGGTGCGCAGGCGCAACGCCGGGAGCCCGCGGCGGGCGATCGACCCGGACAGGCCGCGGACCAGCACGTCGAAGCTCGGCGCGCGGGCGACGTGCTCGCCGGGCGGCGGCACGCCGAGGGCCGCGCGCAGGTCCAGCTCGTGGGTGTAGGCGTCCATCACCATGATCTCGCCGGTCCGCCCGCCCGCCTCCTCGAGCCGCCGGTCGAGCTCCTCACCGACGTCGTCCCAGTGGTCGAGCAGCTCCGGCACCGTCGACGCCGTCGAAACCGGCGGGGTGCCGCCGTGGCGGACGAGCACGCGCTCGGCGATCTCGGTGAGGTGGCCGAGCAGGTCCGTGACGGTCCACTCGGGACACGCGGGCACGGGGTGCCGGTGTGCACCGGGACGCGGGCCCAGCAGCGCGCGAATGCCGCGCCGCACTTCCGGGTAGCCCACGAAGTCCGGCGCCGGGACCGGCCGAGTCGTTGTCACGTGTCCCCACCTCACCTGGCACGATCGGTGCTTCCGGCCCAGTATGCCCAGGTGGCGGCGCCCGCGGTTCTCCCTGCTTGCCGCCCCGCGAGACCCCGGGAGGTCGTGACCTTGCCCACACTGTGGTCCACGTCGGCGCAGTGGGAACTGCTGCCGCCGGTCGTGCTCGCGCTCGTGCTCAGCGTCGCCATCGGGCTCGAGCGCGAAGCCGGCATGAAGGCCGCCGGGCTGCGGACGCACAGCCTGGTCGGCGTCGGCTCGGCCGTGTTCATGCTGGTGTCGAAGTACGGCTTCGCCGACCTGCTGGGCACCGAGCACGTCGCGCTCGACCCGTCGCGGATCGCCGCGCAGATCGTGTCCGGCATCGGGTTCATCGGCGGTGGCCTGATCTTCGTCCGCCGGGACGCGGTGCGCGGCCTGACGACGGCGGCGACGATCTGGCTCACCGCCGCGGTCGGCACCGCGTGCGGCGCGGGCCTGCCGGTGCTCGCGGTCGCCACGACGGCCGGGCACTTCGTGGTGACCCGTGGCCTCCCGCCGCTGCAGCGGTTCGTCGCGCGCCACCGCCGTGAACCTCCGGTGATCCAGCTGAGCTACACCGACGGCCACGGCGTCCTCCGCGCGGCGCTCGCCGTGTGCACCGGGCGCGGCTGGGTGGTGCACCACGTCGACGTCGACCACGAGTCCCTTTCCGAAGAGGGACAACGGATCGCGGTCGTGACGCTGCGCCTCGACGGCCGCGGTGATCTCTACGACCTGGCCGCCGAACTCGCCGAACTGCCGGGCGTGCGGAGCGCGTCCGCCGGCCCCGGGGAACCGCTCGACGAATGATCACCCGCCCGGGGAGCGCGCGGGGGCGGGTTTGCGGCACACTGGGGTGCACACGGAATTCCCCGGTACCGCAAGGAAAACGTGCGGCCGAGGAAAAACCATCCAATTCGGAGGTGAGGCATGGCCCCCGGCGGTGGCGAGGACGTGGCGCGCACGCAGCCCGGATTCGACCTGGCGTGGCGCGGTTTTCACCGCGCTCAGGTCGCGGAATACGTGGCGTGGGCCGAGGCCGAGATCCACAGAGTCACCGCCGAACGCGATGCCGCGCGGTATCGCGCGGCGACGCTCGCCGAGGACAACCGTGAGCTCCGGGTGAAGATCGACCGGATCAGCCGCACCCCGATCGAGCCCGACGCGTTGCAGGAGCGCTCGCGCCGGATGATCGAGCTCACCCGCGAGGAAGCGAACGAAATCACCGCCCGGGCAACGGAAACCGCCCAGCGCCTGCGCCGCGAGGCCGAGCAGGAAGCGGTCCGGCTCACCGAGAAGGAACGCCGTCTGGTCGCCGAAGCCGAGGCGGAGGCCGTGCGGCAGCGCGCCGAGCACGAAGAACTCCTGCGCGCGGCCGAGCAGCGCCGTCGCGAACTCGACGAAGCGGCCGCGCACCGCCGGGCCCAGCAGGAAGAGGACCACACCCGCGCGATGACGGTCCGCCGCGCGGACGCGATGCGCGAGTTGGCGGAGCAGGAAGCGGCCGGCCGCACGAAGGCGAACCAGCTGATCACCGACGCAACCCACCGAGCCGAAGACCTGGTGGCCGGCGGCGAACGCAAGCTGGCGGCGGCGGAGAACAAGGCCGCGGAGCTGGTCAAGACCGCCGAGGCCGAGGCAGCCAAGGTGATCGCGACGGGCGATCACAAGCTGGCCGCCGCCGAAACCAAGGCCGCCGACCTGGTCAAGACCGCCGAAGCCGAGGCAGCCAAGGTGATCGCGACCGGCGAACGCAAGCTCGCCGCCGCCCAGACCAAGGCCGCCGACCTGGTCAAGACCGCCAAGGCCGAAGCCGCGCAGGTCGTCACCGAAGCCACCGAGCACGGCAAAGCCCTGGTCGGCGCCGCGAAACAGGAGGTCACGGCCCTCACCGAGGTCCGCGACAAGCTCCACGCGAGCCTCGCCGGCTGCCGGTCCCTGCTGGCCGAAGCGGCCGTCGCGCTCGACGATCGCCCCGCGAAGTTCGACCCCGAGGCCACCCTGCCGCTGTCGAAACGCATGCCCGTCCAGCGGCGCTCACCCGCGGGAGACCTCACCGACGCCGTCGGCTGATCCTTGCCCGGCGGCCGGGCAACCAGCATGATCGGGACGTGGGAGTACGGACGATCGCCCTGACCTCGCGGGACGTCGTCCGTTGACCTGGCCTCTCCGGCGGGTGCTCGCCCTGATCGCCGCGCTCGTGACGCTGGCTTCGTCGACCACCCTGGCCAACCGCGTGCTGCCCGGCTGGGCGTACCCGGTGTGTGGGCTGGTCGCGGCTTCCCTGCTGGTCGCGCTCGGCCGCGTGGCCGGCTGCACGTGGCGCGACCTGGGCCTCGCGACGCTCCGGCGGCCCGCCCTGGTCGGCCTGGCCGGCGCGGCGCTGATCGCCGTGGTGTTCGGGATCGCCCTGGCCGTGCCGGCGCTGCGCACGGTCTACCAGGACGGCCGCGTCGGCGAGCCGGACTTCGGGCAGCTGCTCTGGCTGACGTGCGGGCGGATCCTGTTCGGCACGGTCCTCATCGAGGAGATCGCCTTCCGCGGCGTGCTGCCGGGCCTGTTCGGCGCGACGGACGAGCGGTGGCGCTGGCCGCCGATCCTCTGCTCGGCGGCGCTGTTCGGGCTCTGGCACGCGCTGCCGGCGCTGGCGATCGGCCGCAACGCCGCCGTGCACGCCGTGTTCGGCTCGACGCCGGTGGTGGTGCTGCAGGTGCTGGCGATGGCCGCGGCGGGCGTCGCCGGGATCTTCCTGCACTGGTGGCGGCACCTCGGGCGGGGCGTGCTCGCGTCCGTGATCGTGCACTTCACGACGAACGCGGGCGGCCTCACCCTGGCCGTGCTGGTGCGCTAGGACCGCACCAAGCGGGCGATCGCGTCGGACGCTTCCCGGACCTTCAGGTCGGCTTCCTCGCCACCGGCCGCGGCGGCCTGGACCACGCAGGTCGCCAGGTGCTCGTCGAGCAGTTCGAGCGAGAACGACTGCAGTGCCTTCGTCGCCGCGGAAACCTGGGTGAGGATGTCGATGCAGTACTTGTCCTGCTCGACCATCCGCTGCAGCCCGCGGATCTGCCCCTCGATCCGGCGCAGGCGCTTGAGATAAGCCTCCCGCTCGGTGCCGTAACCCGTCATCGCCCACCTGTCCCCGTTGTCGCGTCCCTGACCACCGACTATACCCTCCGGGGGTTCAGCGGAAGCGGCGCAGCCGGAGGCTGTTGCTCACCACGAACGCCGACGAGCACGCCATGGCCGCGCCCGCCATCATCGGGTTGAGCAGGCCGAGCGCCGCGAGCGGCAGAGCGGCGACGTTGTAGGCGAAGGCCCAGAACAGGTTGCCCTTGATCGTGGCGAGGGTGCGCCGGGCGAGCCGGATCGCGTCGGCGGCGGCGCGCAGGTCGCCACGCACGAGCGTCAGGTCGCTCGCCTCGATGGCCGCGTCGGTGCCGGTGCCCATGGCCAGGCCCAGGTCGGCCTGGGCGAGCGCGGCCGCGTCGTTGACGCCGTCGCCGACCATGGCCACCACGTGCCCCTCGGCCTGCAGCCGCTTGACGACGTCGACCTTGCCTTCGGGCAGCACCTCGGCGACGACGTCGTCGATGCCCGCCTCGGCGGCGACCGCCCGGGCCACGCGCGTGTCGTCCCCGGTCAGGAGCACCGGCTTCAGCCCGAGTGCGCGCAGTTCGGCGACGGCCCGGGCGGACGTCGGCTTGATCGTGTCGGCGACGGTCAGCGTGCCGCGCAGTTCGCCGTCCCAGGTCACGGCGATTCCGGTCTTCCCGGCCCGCCCGACGCTGACGGCGCGTCCTTCGACCACGCCGGTCACGCCGACGCCCGCGGTGCTGCGGAAGTCCGTGACGGCGGGGAGCGCGCCGAAGCGCTGTCGGGCGGCCTCCGCGATCGCCCGGCCGATCGGGTGCTCGGACGCGGCTTCGACGGCACCCGCGAGCCGGAGCACCTCGCCGTCACCCTCGACGAGCGTCATCCGGCCGGTGGTGACGGTGCCGGTCTTGTCCAGGACCACGGTGTCGACGCGGCGGGTGGACTCGAGCACCTCGGGGCCCTTGATGAGGATGCCGAGCTGCGCGCCGCGGCCGGTGCCGACAAGCAACGCGGTGGGCGTGGCGAGGCCGAGCGCGCACGGACAGGCGATGATCAGCACCGCGACGGCCGCGGTGAACGCCGCTTCGGGGCTCCCGCCGCTCGCCAGCCAGACCACCAGCGTCGCCAGCGCCAGGAAGACGACGACCGGCACGAACACCGCCGACACCCGGTCGGCGAGCCGCTGGACCTCGGCCTTGCCGTTCTGCGCGGCCTCGACCAGGCGTGCCATCTGCGCCAGCCGCGTGTCCGCGCCGACGCGGGTGGCGCGCACGAGCAGCCGCCCGCCGACGTTGACGGTGGCGCCGGTGACCGCGTCACCCGGGCCGACCTCCACCGGGACCGGCTCGCCGGTGAGCATGCTCGTGTCGACCGCGGAGCCGCCTTCGGCAACGACGCCGTCCGTGGCGATCTTCTCGCCGGGCCGCGCCACGAAGAGGTCGTCTTCGTGGAGCTCGCTGACCGGGATCAGGTGCTCTTCGCCGTCGCGAAGCAGCGTGACGTCCTTTGCGCCGAGGTCCATGAGCGCGCGCAGGGCGGCGCCGGCGCGGCGCTTGGAGCGGGCTTCGAAGTAGCGGCCGGCCAGGATGAACGTGGTGACGGCGGCGGCGACCTCGAAGTAGAGGCTGTCGCCGGCCGCGCCGGAGCTGATCAGCTCGAAGCCGTGGCGCATGCCGATCTCGCCGGCCATGCCGAAGAAGAGCGCGTAGAGCGACCAGGCCACCGAAGCGACGACGCCGAGCGAGATGAGCGTGTCCATCGTCGCGGTGAGGTGTCGCAGGTTGACCGCGGCGGCGCGGTGGAACGGCCACGCACCCCACGTCACGACCGGGGCGGCGAGGACGAGCGAGACCCACTGCCAGTAGTCGAACTGCCAGGCCGGGACCATCGCCAGGGCGATCAGCGGGATCGTGAGCGCCGCCGAAAGGAGCAAACGCTTGCGCAGAGTGGGCGTCTCGTCGGGCGCTTCGGGCTCGGGGAGCCGCGCGGAGTAGCCGGCGGCCTCGACGACGGCCGTGAGGTCGTCGACCGACAGCCCGCTCGGGTAGCTGACCTGGGCTTTCTCGGTCGCGTAGTTGACCGTCGCGGTCACGCCGTCGACCTTGTTGAGCTTGCGCTCGACGCGGGCGGCGCAGGACGCGCACGTCATGCCGCCGATGGCGAGCTCGACGCGCTCCGCGGTGGTCGCTTCGGCGGGCTTCATGCCACCAGGCGGTAACCGGCCTCGGTGACGGCGGCGGCGACCGCGTCCGGGGTCAGCGGGGTGTCGCTGGTCACGGTCACGCGCCCGCTCTCGACGTCGACGTCCACGTTCCGGACGCCCGCGAGCTCGGAGACCTCTTCTCGGACCGAGGTGGCGCAGTGCCCGCAGGTCATGCCCTCGACGGTGTAGCTCGCTTCGGTCATCGGCGGCTCCTTTCGATCTCCTTCCTTTATACCCATCGGGGGTAGGGGTTCCACACCCGGCCCCGTCAGACTCGCGGGATGCGCAAGCTCTACGCGATCGGGATCGGCGCCGGCGACCCGGAGCACCTGACGGTGCAGGCGATCGACCGGCTCAACCGCGTCGACGTGTTCTTCGTGCTCGACAAGGGTGAGGAGAAGGCCGACCTGGTCCGGCTGCGCCAGGAAATCCTGGACCGGTTCGTCACCCGGCCCCACCGCGTGGTGCTGGTCGCGGACCCGCCCCGCGACCGCACGCCGGCGGACTACCGGGCCGCGGTGGCGGACTGGCACGCGGCGCGCGCATCGGCGTACGAGCGGGTGCTGCTGTCGGAGCTCCCGGACGGCGCTGCCGGCGCGTTCCTGGTGTGGGGCGACCCGTCGCTGTACGACAGCACGATCGCGCTGATCGAGGCGGTGCTGGCGCGCGGCAACGTGACGTTCGACTACGAGGTGATCCCGGGGATCAGCAGCATCTCGGCGCTGGTGGCCCGCCACCGCACGACGATGAACCAGATCGGCCGGGCGGTCCAGCTGACAACGGGCCGCCGCTTGGCGTCCGGCTGGCCCCCCGAGGTCGACGACGTGTTCGTCCTGCTGGACGCCCACACGACGTTCGACCACTTCACCGACACGGGCTTGCACATCTACTGGGGAGCGTACGTCGGCACACCGGACGAAATCCTGCTGTCCGGTCCCCTGACTTCGGCCCTGGCCGCGGAGATCCGCGCGGCCCGGTCCGCGGCCCGCGAACGCCACGGCTGGATCATGGACACCTACCTCCTCCGCCGCCCCACCCCCTAACCCACCGTGTCGACTCCCCAATCACACGTGATGCCCCGCCAATCACGCGAGATGCCTTCCAAATCACGCGAGATGCCCCGGCAATCACACGTGATGCCCGCCCAGTCACGAATGATGCCTGCTCGGGCGCGGGTGATGCCTGCTCGGTCGCGGGAGCCGGCCTGGCGTGCACGAGAGTCGGTCGGTCGGGGAGCGGTGAGTTCCGGCTTCGATCGGGCCGGTTCGGCCTCGGGTCTCGCCGGTGCGATGGGCTTGAACGGTGGCCACGCGTGGCTGCCGGGTCGACACGTTTGATTGAGGGGTCGACTCGCGTGATGGTGGGGATGAGAAAAGGCCCCGGGAGGACCATGTCTGGTCCTCGACCGGGGCCTTCCCTAACGTAAGTTCGGCGGTGTCCTACTCTCCCACAACCCTTCGGTTGCAGTACCATCGGCGCTGTCAGGCTTAGCTTCCGGGTTCGGAATGGGACCG
>NZ_JBSGDR010000031.1:0-81641 GCF_053602455.1 Amycolatopsis sp. NPDC004378 | reverse complement strand
CGGGCGCGCGCCGGGGGCGCCGGGCGGGGGGGGGCGGGGGGGCGCCCCCCCCCCCCCGCCCCCCGGGGGGGGGGGGGGGGGGGGGGGGCCCCCCCCCCGGGGGGGGGCCCCCCACGGCGGCGCAGAGGTGAGCGAGGACCCGGTCTCTCCGGAGCCGCGTGGCGGCCGTGTCGAGGGCGTGCGGGGGCACGCCGGGTCGCCGGTGCGATCCCGTGCTGGAAAGCCCGAGGTCAAAGGCGCGATCGGTCGCGCCTCACGCGCTCACACGCGTTGACGGGACGGTTGGCGGACCGAGCCCGGCAACGGCTGCGCCTGCTTGTGGTTGTCGCCGGGCACCCCGTTCACCGGGGCCGGCGTTTACGGTCGGCGTGCCGTCGCTACAACGCGATGCGGCTGCTCGACCTCGAAGGTCGGTCGTGCATCAAGCCCCCTCCTGCGGAAACACCGGGCAACGCCGGCTTCCGTCGGTTCCCCCGGCCCCCACAGCCGGTTCGGTCTTCCCCTCACCGGGTCACCCCTATTTCGGCGTCTCCCGGCCTCAGCGAGGTGGCTCTGACCTGGCGGTCTCTCCCAAGACGTCCATATCAGTTTCCGTCCCCACTAGACAGAGCATATGCCCAGAGGCGAAGATGTCAACTGATGTGGACGTTCCGGGCTTGATCGCCTAGGTTTGGCGATCAAGCGGTCACGGACCGTTGAGAAGATTCCCGAACTGGAGAAGGAGGCGGGCTGCCGTGGCGGAGGCAACCACGCTCGCAGAGATCATCGACAAACTCTTCACGACGATCAGGCGGCCCAACGGCCGCGAGCACTCCATGGAAGAGGTCGCCAACTGGTGCGCCGCGTGGCTGCGCGACCGCAACCAGGCGCGGTCCTTCTCGAAGCAGTACATGTCCCAGCTGCGGAGCGGGATCAAGACCAACCCGACGAAAAGTCATCTCGAAGCACTCGCGGCGTTCTTCGAGGTGGACGCGGCCATCTTCCTCGACTCGGAGAAGTCCCGGCAGATCCAGGCCGACCTCGAACTGGTCGCGGCACTGAAGGAGGCCGACGTCCACTCGGTCGCGCTGCGCGCCCTGAGCCTCACCCCGGCCAACCGGGCGCAGGTCCTGGAGCTGATGCGCACGCTTCAGGCCGACCAGGCCGCCGAGCGCGGCGACGACGGCACCGACAGTCCCGGCGCGGCGGAAAAGTAGACGCTGCCGGAATCCCAGTCCACTGGACAATTAGTAGTCAATTGCCGTGCAACGCCTGACGAGGACTCGCGGAAGACGACACCCTGGGGGCATGGACACAGGCGAACCGGCCCAGCCGCGCGAGCACGCGCCGCTCTCCTCGCCTGCTGTCCTGCCCGGCGTCCCCCGCGGCTCCTCGACCCGAGTCCGGTGATCCGGATGACCGTCGCGGCCTGCCCGCTGTGCGCCATCGTCGCCGGTTCGGCGGATGCCACGGTGCTGCGGTGCTGGCCCGACGTGATCGCCGTCGCCGCCCCGCGACCTCGGGCCCCCGGTCACCTGCTGCTCATCGCGACCGACCACTTCGACGACGTCGCCGCGGCCCCGCACGTCGCCGGCGTGGTGATGGTCGCGGCCGCCGAGCTCGCCGCCGACCACCCGCGCTGCGACATCATCGCCACGCGCGAGCACGCCCGGCCCAGTGACGAGCCCCGTCACCTGCACCTGGACCTGATCCCCCGCACATCGCCCGGCGAGTTCGCCGCGACGGGGACCGCGGAGTCCGTCGCCGTCATCGGCGGAGATGCCAGGATCAGCCCAGCGCCGGAGTGACCCGGCACAGCACGTGGTGCTGGGGGCCCGAGGCCGACAGCCGCATCCCGGTGCCGGTGAACGCCAGCCGCTTCCAGCCGGTCCCGCCCGCGGCCGCCAGGCGGACGGTGACCGGGCCGATCGTCTCGGCCGGACGCTTGGCCGCCTCCTCGAGGAAGGCGCGCAGTGTCTCGATGTCCTCGGGGTGCGCCATCGTCGGCAGATGCCGGTCCGGAGGCAGCTCGATCCCGAGGCCGGCGAAGTTCGCCGAGGTCATGTAGATGTGCTCGTAGCTGGTGTCGATCGCGCACAGCGGATCGGCCGACACCGCGAACGCGGCGTCGAGCACCGCGGCCGTCGACGGTGGCGGCGCGCTGCCGTCGTTCGCGACGCGGGTGACGATGCCGCGGAACCACTTGTCCGGGCCCGCGCCGTCGACGTCGCGTCGCCCGGCCATGCGCAGATGCACCCGGGCACCGTCCGCGGTGCGCGCGGCGAAGGTGTGGATGAGCAGCCCGTCGGAGGTGACGGTCAGGAAGGTCTCCAGCACGCGCTGGATGTCGGCGCGGTGCGCTCCGGCGACGACCTCGTCCAGCCATCGCGCTGCTTCCCACCAGTGCGGACCCGGTCCGGGCGGGACCGGATAGCCGAAGACTCCGAACGTGTCCGGCGACCAGTAGACGCGCATCTGCTGGCCGGGCCCCGGCGGGGTCGCGTGCCATTCCCAGCCGCCGACCAGCGGCGGGTCCGGCAGTTCGGCGTGTTCGGGGACGTAGCAGCCGAGCACGGCGAGCAGTTCGCCGCTGGCCGGGCCGAGGACCGGCTGGACGCGGACCGTCCAGCGGCGGCCGAAGTCCTCCATGACCTGGGTCCGCGGGCCGCGGTCGACGCGATCGGCCAGGGCCGCGCGCATTCGCGGAAACAGGATGCGCCGGGCGGTGACGTCCAGCCGCGGCGAGATCCCCTGGTACAGGGCCGGCCCGATGGCCAGCAGGTGCAACCGGGCATCGAGCACGATCCACTGTCCGGCATGCCGCCAGCGGTTCCCGCCGGCTTCGTCGGGCCCGGTCATTCGGCGAGCGGCGATCGGGACGAGGTCAGCATGAGCCGGCACGCGGCGGTCGTCCCGTGCGCTCGCGGACGGAGCTGGTCTGGACCAGCACCTGGAGCGGCTCCAGGAAGTCCACTGTGGAATCCATGTCGGTATTCCCACTGTTCACTCGCCACCGGTCAACTCTATGTGGCAGATCGCACTAGGCCAGCTGGCGGACAGTCGCCACGTCAAGGATCGCTGAGTCGGGTGAACAGGTGTGACTACTTTCGGTAACCTCGGCTGCTCAAACGGGGGTACCCCAGGCGAGGGAGAGAGCGAGAGCTGAGAAACCGTACGGGCGGTGTCGGTGGATCGGTTAGTGTTCGTTAGATCGTGACCAAGCCGAAGCGCTGGTCACAGGCTCGTTCCCGTTAGTCGCCGGGCGTAGCCGGTCCCATGAAGGGGTTCGTGACGCGAAGCGCCGCGAACCGGGACGACGCTGCACTGGGCACGGGGCGTGATCGTCTCCTCCGTTCGTGAGGAGTTCAAGGTCCAACCGGGGAGGTTTGGGGCAGGCGCGGCTATGGGGGGCTGCGTGATCCAGACCCGTGTCGACGAAACGCACGTCAGGCGACGCGGCCGCGTCGCCTGTTGATCGTCGAACGTGTCGGGGGGACACGCATGGTCAACAAGACCCGTCAAGAACACCAGCACGGGGAGGACAAGCCGACGGACGACTTCATCCCGTCGGTCAACCCACCGCCGATCCCGGCGGAAATGAACAGCTTCATCGGCCGCACCGGCCTGCTCAGCGACGGCATGCGGCTGCTCACGACCGCTCGCCTGGTGACGCTGATCGGCACCGGCGGCGTCGGCAAAACCCGCCTGTTGCTGCGGATGGCCAAGGAACTCACCGAGGCCGGCGCCTACAAGCACGGCGTGGTCGTCGTCCGGCTCACCGACCTCAAGGAAGCCGACGACCGGCTTGAATCCACGATCGCCGCCGAACTGGGCATCCTGGACAACTCCGCCACGCCGGGCCTGGCCCGGCTCATCGAGTACTTCCGGCACCGGCAGATGCTGCTGATGCTGGACAACTGCGAACACCTCGTCGGCCAGTCGCCAGGGTCCGGCCAGGTGCCACGCCTGCTCACCACGCTGCTCAAAGCCGCGCCGGGCCTCCAGGTGATGACCACCAGCCGGGTCCGCCTCGGCGTGCAGGGCGAGCACCTGCTGATCGTCTCCCCGCTGTGCGTCGGACCGGGCGAACGCTGCGGTCGCGACGGCACCGAGGACGTCGTGCACGAGGCCCAGCGGCTGCTCATCGACCGCGCCGCCGAGGCCGGCGTACACATCCGCGAGGAGGACTACCCGCTGGCCGCGCGGCTGTGCCAGCTGCTCGACGGCATTCCACAGGCCATCGAACTGGCCGCGCCGCTGCTGTCGGCGATGACGCTTCAGGAGATGGTCGACCACCCGCGCCGGCTGCACCTGCTCACCGACGGCCCGTCCGAACAGGGACACCACCGCACGCTGCACGCCATGATCGACTGGTCCTACGACCTGCTCCCGGAACCGGAGCGCCGGACCTGGGCACTGGTCTCGGTGTTCGAGGGCGGCTTCGACCTCGAGGCCGCGCAAGCCATCTGCACCGGCCGCGGCATCGAGAAAGCGGACGTGCTCGGCCTGCTCGCCCGGCTGGTGCGGCAGTCCCTGCTCGTGGCCGAGGCCCGCGGCGGCCGCACCCGATACCGGATGCTGGAGACGATCCGGGAGTACGGCCAGGAACTCATCGCCACCGCCGGCGAGGAACGCGAGCTGCGCCAGGCGCACGCGGACTACTTCGACGCGCTGGTCGAGCGCTGCACCCGGGAGTGGTTCGGCCCCGGCGAGATCGACTGGATGAACCGGCTGCGCGTCGAGATGCCGAACCTGCGAGCCGCGCAGGAGTTCTTCCTGGCCGACCCGGCCAGCGCGGGCCGCGGCCTGGAGATGGCGATCCGCGCGACCCGGACCCGGTTCTTCGTCTTCAGCGGCGCTCTGAACGAGGCCGGCCGGATGCTGGCGATGGGGCTGGACGGCCGCGGCGACACCCTGACCGCCCAGCAGGTCGCCGGATTGTCGATGTCGTCCTGGGTCGCGCTGATCCAGGGCAACCAGATCCTGGCCGGGCCGCTGCTGGCCCAGGCCGAGGACGCCGCGCGCCAGCTGGGCATGGAGCCGTTCGGGCCGCTGCTCTACGGGCAGGGCACCCAGCGATGGCTGACCGAGGCGGACCCGGTCAAGGCACGGGAGGCCCTGGATCTGCTGGCGCGGGCCGAGGCTGCGTTCCGCACCCAGGGCACCCCGGGCGACGTGTTCATGGCGATGCTGTTCCTGGGGATGGCGACGTCCTTCCTCGGCGACGCCGACCGGGCCTTCGCCGAAGCCGCGCGCGTGCTCGCGGCCGCCCGCGCATCCGGCGCCCAGTGGTGCATCTCCTGGGCGCTGTGGAACAACGCGCTCGCCGAGCTGCTGCACGGCGATCCGGACACCGCGGCCCACCTGGCGCAGGAAGGCTTGCGGCTTCAGCAGGCGACCGGCGACACCTGGGGGCCGATCTGGAGCCTGTGGCTGATCGCCGTCATCGCCGCGACCCGCGGCGACTTCGAGCTGGCGGGGCAGCTGTTCGGCGGGGCGAACGCGGGCCAGCGGATCACCCAGGCCACGGTGCTGGGCTTGTTCTCGTTCCTGCGGGTGCAGCAGCGCGCCGAGGCCGCGGCACGGCGCGAGCTCGGCGACGACGAGTTCGAGATCCAGGTGGCCATCGGCGAATCGCTGCCTACCGAGGAGATCTACGCGCTGGCGGCCGCACCGTTCCCGACACAGCGCAAGCCCTCGGCACAGGAGATGCTGCCCGGCGGCCTGTCCGACCGCGAATTCGAGGTGGCCGGCCTGGTCGCCAAGGGGATGACCAACAGGGAGATCGGCCTGCAACTGCACATCAGCTTCCGCACCGTCGAGGAGCACATCCGCCGGATCAACCGCAAGCTCGGCGTCGCCAAGCGCCTGGAGATCGCGGCGTGGTACCTCGCCGATGCCGGGCGGAGCGTCGGAAAGACGCCGGGGTAGCAGCGGATGCCGTGTTCGCGGGCCGACCGGACTCGCGCGCCGGCGTCAGCGCGACCGTGCGGCGCCGAGCGGACACCAGCAGACGGTCGTGGTCGGCGCTCTACAGCCACACGAGCACGACCTCGCCGGCGGGAATGACCACCCCGCCGTATTCGACGTCCTCGGTGGTGAACCGGTAGCTGGCCCTGCGCGCCGGGGAGCCGTACGGCGGCGGCTCCCCAGTCGCGGCGGTTGCCGGATGCGCTTCGTGTCCGGCCGCGTCGAACTGGTCGCGGATGACCTGGGAGAGGTCGGCGTGGTCCTTGCTCAGGCGTTCGTCGGCGAGCGCGGCGCGGGCGTCGTCGTACTGGCTGATGACCCACACCCGGACCTGGTTGGGCAACGTCTCGCGGCGCACAGAATCCGCGGGGCGCGGTACGTCCGCCACCTCACGTGACCTTGTCGTCGTCGCCGAACAGGGTTGCCCTCCAGAGCGTCATGCCGATGCCTTCCTCTTGCCGGACGCCTGCACCCGCGCGGAGTGCGACCGCATCGAGTGCGTGCATCGGAGGCACCGCGGAGGGCGCGCGTCATGGTCGGCGCCGCCGATGTGACGGGCCTACTGTCGAGGATCGGCGATCACGGATTCGAGCACTATCAGGGCAACCACGTAATTTCGTCGATGCGGCCACGTAACCGATTCCCAGGGGCCACGTACACCGCTGACATATACCACGTATTGAAATTACCTCACGGCTCGAATTGCGCCACGTAATGCCCTGCCGTTCAAACTCAAACAATTGCCCGCGTGGCGCGTCGTAGTCGAATAGGCTCGGGCCGTGAGCGACGGGAGTGCATCATGCCGACCGTGAACGGCCACGTCGACAGCGCCGCAGCTGACGCTCTGAACAGGAACTACTACCGAGTGTTGAGCACTACGTGGCGCTCCGGATAAATGGTACGTGGTTACCCCTACATTCCCTTCAGATGGCCCTGAAAATTGGTGACGCAGAACCGTGTTAACGCGTTGACAACGCCGATTCCTGCCATATTGTTGCTACGTCGATGAGACCTGGATCGCGTATCCGCGATCGGCACGCGAGTCCAGGCGGCACCCAATCCCGAGGGGGTTTCACCGGCGCAGGGGATCGGTGAGACAGGCGGGAGCAGGCGTTCATCGGCAGCGAGGGCACAACGGGGGTTGGTGAACATGAGCGCGCACGGCGAGGCCGGTCCGGCGAACGGACACACGCCGCCGGCGCTGCTCGGCACAACACCCGCGTGCACCTCGCCGCACCTCCCGGCCCCGGCCGGGAGCGGGGCTGGAGCCGGGCGCCGACCGTGGGAGGGGGCCGCCGCCCGGCTGCGGGCCAGCAGACCGAGAACACACCCGTGATCCGCACCGGACGCCGGCGGAAGCCGGGACGTGGCACATCGGGCCGCGGCGCCGACGTCGAGCACCCGGTCGAGGAACAGGACGCGCCGCTGCGCAAGACCGCAAGAGGGGAGGCTGTGCGTTGAGCATTGTCGTGGAGGACATGGCCGAACGGTGCGAAGCCCTGATCGACACCCTGATCATTCCGCGCCCGTTCGACATCGACCGCTTCCTGGCCGCGCTGGCCGAGAAACGCGGCAAGAAGATCAAGCTCATCCCGGGACGGCTGGGCGCCGACCAGCCCTGCGGGATGCTGATCAGCACGACCGAGATCGACTACATCTACTGCGCGAGCAACGTGCCGCCCTTGCAGTCCCAGCACACGGTGATGCACGAGGTCGGCCACCTGCTGTTCGACCACTGCACTTCGTCCTCCAGCTGCGACGAAGCCCCGCGCGTCGCCGGCGACGACGCCCTGCGGCTGCTGCTGCCGACACTGTCTCCCGCGCTGGTGCGCCGCATCCTCGGCCGCACCGTCTACGCGACCGACCAGGAGCGCGAAGCCGAACTGTTCGCCTCGCTGGTCCTCGCCCGCGTCAGCTCCACCCGCGACACCTACCTCGGACTCGCATCCCGCCACGACGACCGGCTCGTGGGCCTGGAGTCCGCGTTCGGCCACCCGGTGCGCGCCGGCGGCCGGCGTGGTTGACCTGCTGGCCTACCTCTGCTCCGCACTCACGCTTGCCGCCGCGACGGCGAAGATCCTCAGCGGCCGAGGCGAGCCGATGACCACCAGCCGGAAATACCTGGTGGCCGCCATGATGAGCTTCGCGCTCGCCCTCGCCGCGACGGCACCGGCGACCCTGAAGGCGGCACACCGGCTGGAGCCGGTCGACAACGGCGTCCGGCTGCTGGGCAACGTGCTCGCGATGACCGCCGCCTTCTTCCTCATCGGCGTGCTCAACTACGCCATGGCCGACGCGACCGCGCGGCGCCGGTCGGTGATCTCCGCGGTCGTGCTGCTCGGCTGCCTCACGGCGATGATCGTCGAGCTGGCCAGCGTGGACACCGACTACACGCCGGAATTCGCCGCCACCTACGGCCGCGACCCGCACATCGTCGCCTACCTGGTGATCTACCTGGCCTACATGAGCTGGGGGCTGGCCAGCTTCCTGCGGCTGATGCTCCGCTACGTCCGGTCCCCGGAACTGGACTCGCTGCTGCGCACCGGCTTCCGCGTCGTCCTGGCCTCCGCCGTGATCAGCCTGACCTGGGTGGCGTGGAAGGCCGCCGGGGTCGTCGTGCTCGCCGCGGCCGGCCACGCGCTCCCGCACCAGGCCGAGATCGCCGAGGGCCTGGCCCTGCTCGCCGTCGGCAGTGGCTCGGCCGGAGCGACGTTCACCAGCTGGTGGCCCGCGGTGCGCAACGTGCCGATCCGCTGGCAGGTACGCCACGCCACCCGGCGCCTGACCCCGCTGTGGAAGCGGGTGATCGAGGACGTCCCGCAGGTGCAGCTGGACGAGCTCGACGAGAAGCACCTCACCCGCGCCGAACGCGCCGAATACCGGCTCTACCGCCGCACCCTGGAGATCCGCGACGCCCAGCTGGCGCTGAGGCCCTTCATCCCGCCGGGGATTCCGGGCTGGGCGCTCGCGACCGCCGGGGAACGCGGTCTGGACCCGGTCGCCGGCGACGTCCTGCTGGAGGCGGCGGAGCTCGGCGCCGCCCTCGACGCCCACCGCGCCGGGCGGCGGCACCACCCCGAAGACGTCGACGTCGTCATGGCCCAGCACTCCCCCGCGACCCCGGACCTGCTCGCCGAGGCACGCTGGCTGATCCGGGTCGGCGCCGCCCTGCGCCGCGACCCGGACGTGGCCGCCCTGCGCGGGCGCGCCGAGGTCGTGGCGCAGCAAGACTGCTCCGGCGAAACACGGTGACCGCGAACTCGCCGATCACGCGTCGGGGTTGCCAGCCTGGTCGTCGGGCTTCTCGACGGGCGCCCCGTGCAGGGTGACAATCGCGCCGGTCTCGGAAGTCGTGACCGCGTCGATGAAGCCCATGGTCTGTTCCTGCCGCCGGTGCACCGCGGCGATGCGGCAGGTGGCGATCCGCTCGGCCTCGGGACCGCCGATGAGCTCGGGCACGTAGAGGTCTTTCGGCCACACCGCCACGGGCAAGTCGCCGAGGATCTCGGGCAGCAGCACTTCGGCGGGCCGGATCAGCTCGTCCTGGACGCTGGCGGGTTGCCGTCGCAGCGCGTCGGCTTCGGCGGCCGGCCACACCGGTTCCAGGGCCCGCCAGTTCGCGCCGTGGAACTCCCAGCCGAGGTCCTCCAGCTCCGGTGGCGGTAACACGTGCCGGGTGGCGCCGTCGATGGTCACCACGGTGGCGGCGGCCGACCAGCGGCCGTCACGTTCGTGCCGGCGGCGGCGCCACCACCGGCGGGCAGGCCCGACCCGGCGCCGCCCGAACAGCGTGACCTCGCTGAACCCGGGCACCGGATGGAAATCCAACATCCGGTACGGAGTGTGCTGGATGAACCGCAGCTGCTCCCCCGCCGGGTAGAACGCGGCCTGCGCGGCCGCGGCGGCCGACTCGACCGCGTTCGTGAGCGACTGGCCGGACCCACCGGTCCGCCGAAACTCACCGAGGATCACCACGGGCGCATCGCCGGGGCCGCGTTCGTAGGCGCGTACGTGCACAACGGTGCACACCCCGAGCTGCCCGAACGGCAGCACCGCCTCCCGGACCAGCCGCCACCCCGCGTCGCTCGGCACCCAGCTCCCCCTTTCCCGATTCCGGCGCTACTCGGTGCCGGTGACGTTCTTCATGGCGCCGATCTTGGTGCCCCACATGTAGAACAGGATGATGAAGACCTCGATCTTCCCGGCGAGGTCGAGCGGTTCGAGGTCGGCGGCGATGTCGTCGTCGGTCAGGTCTTCGGGGCTGGTGCTGCGCCGGTCGAAGATCGCCTTCGCGACCTGGTGCTGGCGCTCGTTGACCTTCAGGGACGGCACCAGGACGGTGATGTCGTAGTGGTCGGGCAGCGGGTTGGTCACCAGCTCGGCCGGGTAGCCGCCGTCGCACATGAACTTCATCCCGGTGTTGACCAGGAACAGGATCAGGAACGAGTCCATCGCCAGGTCGCCCATCATCGCCATGAGCTCTTTGTCGGTGGCGATGTCGTCGGCGATGCTGAACTCGGTGAAGATGTCGGCGTGGATTCGCTGCATCGTGTTCTCGATGTTGGTCAGCACCTTGCCCGGGTCCATCATGATCCGGCCGTCGTCGACGATGCTGGCGCGCTGGTGGTCGCGGTCAAAGAACTCGCGGACCTCGGCCGGGGCGTCGTCCGGGATCTGGAAGAGCTGGTCGTCCCCACTCGACTGCGCCACTCAGCACCACACCTTTCAGTCAGCGACCGATAACGGACAGCAATTCCAGTATTGCCGGTCGCGGACCTCGCGGGCGGGCACGACATGGTGCGGCGACCAGAGCTGCACCCGCTTGGAGCAACGACCCGGCCAGCTGATCGCAACGTCCTGGCTGTGCCGTCATCGGCTCCCGCCGTCGACGGCATGCCACCAGCGGCCGGGAGTCAGCAACGGCGAGTCCAGGCCGGGGTGTTCAGAGAGCACGGTGTTCCAATGCTCGAGGTCGGGACGTCCGTTGTCGAGCCAGCTGGTGGTCAGCGCGCGCAGGCGCGCTTGCAGCCCGCCAGTGTGTTCGGAGTCGCCCGCCACGACGAGGTCGCCGGTGTGCTGAATCCACGCGGCGGTACCGGCTTCGACGAGGGCGGTCATCCCTCCGGCCGGGTCGAAGGCCGGGTCGTCGACGTAGGCGCGGGTGGTCCGCTCGTCGTGGGCGGCGAGGAAGCAGGACAGGTCGTCGTAGCGGTCGGCGTCGACGGCCGGGGCGGCGGCGAGGCGGTGCACGGGGGTGGCGGTGATGTCGTGCTCCGGGTTGTGTCCAAACAGGACATCTGGTCGAAGGTTTCCCGCTGCGGGCATGAAGTCCGCCCACAACGCGATCACAGCGGTCGCGGAGCAGTCGCTCACCTGGATCGCGAGGATGGGGTGCACGCCCGCGTGCGCGATCGGTGCCAGCACCAGGCCCCCAGGCGCGAGCTGATCGAGCCAGCGCGGTGGGACGCCGGCGATGCCGCACGTGACGATGATCCGGTCCCACGTCCCGCCGTCCGGGTCGCCGAGGTAGCCGTCGCCGTGCACGACTCGCACCTGATCGGCAAGGCCGAGGTCGGTCATCGCGGCCGCGGCCTCGCCGGAGGTGGCGAGTCCGGCTTCGATGGTGGTGACCGGGGCACCGGTGATCTGGTGGATGAGGGCGGCGTTGTAGCCGGTGCCGGCGCCGATCTCCAGCACCCGCATTCCCGGCCGCAGGGCGAGGGCTTCCAGCATCCGGGCCATGACGCTCGGGCCGGACGAGGAGGACATCGGGTCGCCGTCGTGTCCGTCGTGGGTGACCAGGGAGTTGTTTGCGTAGATGATGTCCAGCAGCTCGCCGGAGGGCTGCTCATCGGGCGCCAGGGAGAACCGGTCGGCGCGGAAGTGGAAGGTGCGCAGGAACCGGTGCCGCGGCACGGTGGCGAACGCCGTGTGGACGGCGTCGCTGCGAATTGCTCCGCGGGCGCGCAGGTCGTCGGCGTAGCGCGCCAGCCGGGCGTCAAAGTCAGTGGTGGTGCCGCTGGTCATGCTGACGATCCTTCCAGGCTCAGACGGTGACGATCGGGTTGTAGAGCAGGCGGGGGTCGAACAGTTCGCCGATCGGCGCGTCGGCGACCTCCACCCAGGCGTGCGACGCCGGTGGCGGCGAGGCCGTCCCGACGTACCAGCGCACTGATCCTCCGGCGAGACGGCAGGCCACGACGATCGCCACCGAGCGCAGCAGGCAGCCGTGATCGCTCGCGCACCGCAGGGACACCGTGGTGACGCACGCCCGTGCCCGCATGGCGGACTCGAACTCAGCCTCGTTGGCGCCGGTGCGCAGAGCACGCAACACGACGCGAATCCGGGCCGGACGGGCGCGGGTCGCGGTGAGGATCAGCCGGGCCACGCCGATCGCGAACAGTCCGCGAGCACGCTCGCCCGCCGTGAGCGGGACCGGGGCTTCCAGCACGATCGGGGCGCTCACGTCCACCTCACCAGCTTGCGGTCCAGCAGTTGCGTCAGCAGTCGGGCCGCGTCGGCGCGGGCGGTGTCCTCGGTGATCTCGAACCGCCGGCAGACGGCGGTGGCTGCGGCCTCCAGCCCACCGGCGAGCAGGGCGTCCAGCATGACCGCGGCGGTGGTGTTGAGGTGCAGCAGCCTTCCACGCCGATCGACCAGCATCATCCCGTCCTCGACGGAGGTGGCTTCGACACCACGGGCCAGTACCAGGGCCGTCCGTGCCGGTTTGCGGCGGATCAGGCACATGGACGTCCCGCTCTCGGCAGCGCGGGCGTCAGATCCCGCAGCCAGGTCTCCAGCGCGATCAAGTCGGTCACGAACGCGGGCGGCAGCCCAGTGGGGCCGAAGGTCGCGAGCTCGCGGCGGAGCATCGACTCGTCAACCAGGCCCAATTGCGTCAGGCGGGAATCGGCGAGTAGGCCCCGCACCTGGTCGCGATTCGCCTTCCAGCCCCGGTAAATGTCGTGGTTGTAGAACCCCTTTGTCCTGCGTGACAACAGATGTTCTGGAACAACGTCGCGCAATGCCTGTCGTAGCAGCGGTTTCGGCTGCCACGGGTCGGTGCGCTGTTCGGGCCGCACCGCCAAGCACGCGTCCATCACGGTGTGGTCGAGGAACGGCATGGCCGTCGGCGCGCCCGCTGCGGCCATCGCGTCCCGGTACATCGCGGCCCGATACGCCGACGCCCGGACCCGCACGACCGCCGCGTGCATGCCCGCGTCCGCGGCCACCGGCACTGGCTCGGTCTGTGTCAACAGGTCGGCCACCAGGTGCTCCGCCTCGACGCTCGCCCAGGCGGGCAGCAGCGGCGCCGCCTCCCAGGCGACCAGCTCGGCCGCGACCGGCGCCTCACGCCGCAACGTGACGACCGTGTGCCGCAGCCACGCCGGGTAACTCGGGTGATGAAGTATCGCGGACACCAGCGCCGGGACGGGGACGCCGCGCAACGCGGCGTGGCCACGGATCTGCCGCCACGTCGACCGGCGGGCGCGCGGCAGCCCGACGAGGAACGCCGTGGGTGCGAGCAGCACCTCGTCGCCGCCCTGCCCATTGAAATGCACATCGACGCGGTGCTCGGCGAGTACCGCCGCCACGTAGCGCTGGCGAGCTGCGCCCGCGGTGAACGAGCACGGCTCGTCCATCCCAGCCAGCGGCTGATCGAGATCGGCGAAGAACAGTGGAAGTTCCCGCGGATCGAACACCCGATGCTCAGCACCGGGCAGCGCAGCGGCGACGCGGCGGGCCCAGGCGAGATCGTCATCGACCGGGGAAGAACCCGCGGTTGTCACCAACAACGGCGCCGCCGAGCCCGCCAGGCAGGCCAGCGCCGTGGAGTCCAGACCGCCCGACAGCTGCATGCTCACCGGCCCCTCCGCCGAGGCGACCCGGTCCCCGACGGCGTTGCGCAACGCCGTCCGCAGATGTCCCGCGCCGTCGGCCAGCGACAGCTCCAGGCATGGCGGACGCCACCATGGACGCGTCCGTACCCGCTGCCCCTCGACCTCGACGAGGTGCCCGGCCGGGACCGGATCGACACCGATGAACGGTGAGCGGGCATGCCGGATCGAATGGGGCATCTCCGGGCTGGCCAGCTTGGCCGCGATCCACGCTCGATCGAGCGGGGCGTCGACAAGCCGGCGAAGGACGTCGGCGTGACTGGCCACGACGGGGACACCCTCGTAGCGAGTGGTGAACAACCGGCGGAACCCTGCCGCATCCGACGCAGCTCGAACCCGGCCGGGCTCAGCGAGCACCACGTGTGCGTCGCCGGCGTCCGCCATCAGCGAGTCCAGGTCCCCGGCGGAGGCAGCGGCGCGCAGGGCCGATAGCCGTGTTCGCCCCAGTGTCGACGGTCCGATGATCGCCACCATGACCCGGCCGGCAGCAAGTACCTCCGGCGGCGGCTGATCGGGATGCGCCATGATCCACGCCCGCCCGGACCGGTGCCGGACGGTGACCGTGCCGATGCTGCGCAGGACGGTGACCGCAGAGTCGGCGGCGGCGACATCTGGCAGCGCGCACCACCAGCCAGGGGCGCCGAAGCGACGGTGTTTTCTCGTTGCGGACCCGCGGGCTGCGGTCATCCGGGGAAGTAACCCCCAGCGTCGCCGTCGTCGGAGCGGTTCCTCGAGTACTGGCCCTGGGTCACCTCGGCGAGGTCGCCGACTTCGGTGATCAGCGGCGGCTCGTACGACCTGGATTCCACAGCCTGCTCTTCGTCCATCAGGGGCCTCCCGTCCGTCGATCCGGAACCCGGATATCCACGCAACCGGGACCCTTCGAGGTCACGGTGTGTGCCGAACCGGCTTCTCGTCTGTGAACGTACCGACCGCCACCGACGTTTTCGCCGAACTGCCCAGAAGATCGCTCGGACGGCCCCGACCGCCGCTGAGCGGCGACAGACGAGTCGGCAGAGCTGGCCCGGTCAGGCAGTAGGCCGGGCTGCGTCTACGAGGCCCTTGATTACCGAGGCGATCGCCAGCATCAGCTTGTGCACGTCGGTCTCAAGCATGTCCTGGGTGAGACCACTGAGCATGTCGGTGTCGGCCCAGGTGGCCACGAACTCTTCGTGTGCGGCCGTGGCCGGTTCCAGAGCGGCGACCAGGGCGGCCAGCAGCGGGTCGGTGGCGCGCCTGTGCAGGGCGATCGTTTCCCGCATCTGTGCCGCCAAATCAGCCGCGCGGGCTACCGCGGCCGGCAGAAGCACGGCGGCCTGCTCGGGGGAGGCTGCGGCCAGCAGCGCGCACAACGGATCACGTAATTCGCTGGCCTGACCAGCAGTGCCGGTGTCGGTGGTCACCAAGCGACCGTAGCGGGTCCGCGCCGCCCGGCGCCTGCCTACGCCGCTGAACACGAATCCGGCCCCGGTCCCTCGTGGGAACCGGGGCCGGACTCGGCCAGGCAGAGGAACTGGCGGTCAGGGGCGCAGGTCGTGGATCACCGACTCCAGGCGCTGACCGGCGTCCTCGAGGCATTCGCCGACCGCGTCGACGTCGTCCTGCGCGGTGGTGAATTCGCTGAGCTGACCGGTGGTCTCGCTGAACAGCTGAGCGACCCGGGTCCGGGCGTCGTCCAGGCCCTGGAGCAGGTCGCGCAGTTCGCTCTTGCGGATCTCCTCCAGCTCGGTGGCCAGCGCGTCCCGGTCGAGGCTGTCGGTGGTGGCGACGAACGCCCGCAGCGCGGTCTGGACCCGGCCGATGGCCGGCATCGCGCCGGGCGCGACCCGCTCGATCTGCTCGGCCAGCCGCGCTTTCGCCCGCACGACGATCTGGTGGTGGTCGAAGGCCACCGAGTCGGGGTCGTCGAGGATGGCCTCGGCCAGCGTCCAGCGGGCGTCGCGGGCGTCGTCGCCCGCGGTCGGCGGCGGGCAGTTCGGCAGCACGGCGGCGAAGGCCACCGACAGCACCCGCCGCCGCGGGTCGCGCTTCGGATCGCTGCTGGAGCCGATCTCGATCAGGTCCTCGGCGGAAAGGTGGATGCCGCACTCTTCGCCGAGCTCGCGCACCGCGGCCGCGGCCAGGTCCTCGTCCTCTTCCAGCAACCCGCCGGGCAGCGCCCAGCACCCGGCGTGCGGGTCCCACAGGCGGCGGATCGTCAGCACGCGCAGCCGGTTGCCGTCGGCGCCGAACAGCACGATGTCGACGGCCACCGTCAAGGGCGGCGGGTCCTGGTAGCTGTCGGCGTCGGTACCGCTGAGGGTGTCGGCGGGTGCGGTGATCGTGTCGGACATCGCGGTGTTCCTCCAGATGTTGGTGCGGTGGTGCGGAATTGAGGTTCGAGACGATCCGGCCCGGACATCGCGTGGTGGTGATGTCCGGGCCGGATCGGGGTGACTCGCCAGTTGGTTCGAGGTCAGCGCGTCCACCCGGGGTCCCGGGGGATCGGCTGGGTGGCGTCGAGACCCTGGTCGCGCAGGCGCATGGTGCGGACCCGCTTCTGCGCGAGGGTTTCCTCGTAATCGGGGTAGGGTCGCTGGCGATCGACGACGCGGTTGCGTGCCCACAGCACGGTCCGGGCGAACATCGCTACCACGAACAGGCCGACGAGCACGCACCCGACGACGAGACCGGCGCCCTGCCACACGATCAGCACCGGCCCGGCTGCGGGCTTTCGCTGGCCAGCCACATCCCGGCGAGCTGGGAGAGCCGGTCGTAGAGCGGGGCGTCGCCGGATTCCTTGACGGTGTGGCGGCCGGTGTCGCGCAGGAACAGGGCGGCGAACCCGCCGGTGCGCGTGTGCCGCCAGACGTGGACGACCTCGCCGGCGGCGCGGTGGCTCTGCCGGACGTAGCTCAGGTCCGGCTCGGCCTCGCGCAGCAGGGCCATGAAGCCCTGGTCCTCCACGGGCACGGCCAGGGCCGGGCGTTCGGGCAGGTTGGTGTCCGCGAGCATCAGCGACGGCGCGGGGGCCGCCGGTGGCGCGGTAAGCATGCTGGTCATCGTTCACTTCCTCGGATCGGGTTTCGTGGGGTCAGGCGCTGCGGGAGCCGGCTGCATCCGGCTCGTACGGCGCGAAGAAGGAGAAGTCGGCATCCGGTGCCACGGCCCGCATCTTCTCCACGACGGGGCGCAGGACGTCGGCGTCGGCGGCGCTGAGCTGCGAGGGCACATCCGAGGAGCCCGACAGGTTCGTCAGGGCGTTCTGGACGCGCTCGAGGAACGCCACCTGCTCCTCCAGGTCGAGGTCCCGGGTGGGCCACTCGATCCGGACTTCCTTCAGCTTTTCGTGCAGGTTCTCGCCGGGCACCCGCCGGTCGAGCTCGTCGACACGGGCCGGGGTGCTCACGACGCCCTCACCGCGGTCGCGGCGGTGGCCAGCGCGGCGGGGATGTCGGCCGGGGCCGGGCGGCCGTTGTAGTCCCACCAGGTCAGGTGGGCCACGAGCCGGGAGAACAGCACCCCGGTGTCGGTCTGCGCGACGGCCGCGATCACGCGCTGCTCGGACGGGTCGTAGCGCACCTCGATGCGCACGCCGTCGCCGGTGGCGAGGTCGACGACCAGGTGCTCGTGGTGGTCGTCGCGGACCCTGCGCCGGTAGCGCAGGGTCGGGTAGCGCGCGGCGATCAGCTTGCCGGCGTCGCGGTGATCCAGCCCGCGCAGGAACACCGCGGGCCGGGCCTCGATCACGGTCAGCAGCGCGGCCGCCTGGTCGAGCGGATCGGGCGCGCCGGCGGCGATGGCGGGCAGGTCGGTCAGGACTGTCACAACGGTTTCACCTCTCTGGTCGTGCGGACGGTGGTTCGATAAGTCCCCTTCCGGGAAGGGCAGGTCTGTGGTGCCCGAGCTGGGCCAGCAGGTCGCGCACCTCCGGGTGCAGGTCCGGCAGCCCCGCCGGTGCAATCGTGGGCGGCGCGGGAGGAAGCTCGACGTGCTCGTCGACCATGCCGAGCTGTTGGAGGCAGTGCTCGCAGGGCATGTTGTCGCCGAGCTCGACGAACTCGAGGTCGGCGCGTTCCAGCCGGGCGCCGCAGGCCGCGGTCAGCTGTGCGGCGAGCAGCAGGCCCGGGACGATGCCGATGGCGTGGACTTCGCGGCGGGATTCGCCGGTGACGCCTTTGCGGTAGCGGGCGAACAGCAGGATCGGCTCGGGGCGTGCGGCGGAGTCGGCGGGCAGCACCATCCAGGAGCCCCAGAAGTCGCCGCCGGCCTCGGCCGCGACCTGGGCCAGGCTCTGGGCGGCTTCGATCGTGGGGACCGGGCGCTTGACCGGGGTGTCACCGATACGGCCGCATACCAGGAACGGCGCGCTCGTCGCGTTCGCTGGCAGGTCCATCACGGCTCCCGGTGCCGGTTGGTTGCAGCGGCCCCTCGCCGAGGGGGTCCACGAGGGGCCGCTGCTGTCTCGGTGTGGCGGGCCCCTGCGGCAGGGGGGAGGACCGCGGGGCCCGCCACTTCTTCGCCGGCGAATCCCTGGGGAAGGCCGGGGGAAACCTTCGGGACTCGCCGTCTTTCTTCCGCGCCGGGGGAAGGCCGCTGTACACGGCTGGGGGGCTGCCGAAGCGTCCTTCCCCCGACTTCTTCGCCGGTCAGGTACCGTTGCGATCTAGCACCCAACCTATGTAGAACATAGTCCAGAACTAGTCCCCAACTAGTCAATGACGCCAATCGGGTGAATGGCCGCAGAGAGCGGCCAGCGAACGGGCACCGTGGCCACGGAGAGTGGTTCAGGTCCGGAAAGGGATGAAGGATGAGCGATGTCGTCAGCCCCACGCTCCGCCGACGCCGCCTGGGGCGGAACGTCCGCGAGCGCCGCCTTGAGCTGAAGCTCTCGGGAGAGGCCCTGGCTCGCAAGATCGGGAAGATCAACCAGTCCAGGCTGTCGAAGATCGAGGTCGGCAAGGCCAAGTTCACCGAAGTCCAGCTGCGCAAGGCGATCGAGATCTTGCAACCCACGCCGGAGCAGGCCGAGGAGTGGTACGAGCTCTGGCGTCAGGGCGACCAGCTTGGCTGGTGGGCCGAATATGCCGACGTCATCCAGGAACACGGCGAGATGCTGGCCGGCCTGGAGTCCGACGCCGTGCACGTCAGGCAGTACATCGAGGCGTTCGTCCCCTCGATCCTGACCACCGAGGAATACACCCACGCAGTCGTGTACTCCTCGCAGAACGCCCGGCCGTCGGACATGTCGCGGATCGTCGAGTTCCGCATGAAGCGTCAGCACCGGCTCGACGACCCGAACTTCCGGTACACCGTGGTCATCGCCGAAGGCGCACTCCACCGGCACGTCGGCGGGCGCGACGTCCTCGCCCGCCAGCTCCGCCACATCTTGGACACGCGGTGGGCGGCGACCGTCGAAGTCCTCGTGGTGCCGTTCGAGGCCGACGCCTACGCGGCGCAGGGTATGAGCTTCGAGATCATGACGTTCGCCGATCCCGAAGATCCCGAGTGCGTCTTCATCGAGTTCGCGCCGTCGAGTGGCTTCTTGGAGAAGCCCAGCGAGCTGCGCTACTACAACAACATGTACAGCGTTGCGGAAAGCAAGGCGCTCGACGTCGAGTTGTCCCGCGAGCGCATCGAGAAGGTCTGGGCAGAACTGAGCCTGTGAGCTGCACGCCGTTACGGTGATCGTCGCCGCGGCCCGGCTTACTGACCGTGTGGTCGGTGCCGGGCTGCCGTGGCGGGAACCAGGCGCGCACCGGGTACCCGCCCGACCTGTGATGGAGAAAAGGAGAAGCAGATGGAAGCAGCTCAGCCTCCGATCGAGGCGCTGCGCAAGGGAAGGTATCGCAAGACCAAGCGCTCGCCGCAGAGCCAGCCTGACTGCGTGATGATCACCGCCGTTGACGGGTGGATCGGCATGCAGGACAGCAAGGAGTACAAGGACGTCCCGCAGTCCCAGCGCTCCACGCTCGGCTTCACCAAGTCGGAGTTCGCGGCCTTCCTGGCCGGGGCGAAGGACGGAGAGTTCGACGACCTGATCGCATAGCAGGTCGGCTCGTTCAGCACGAGCGGAGGCCCGCGCCGGGAGTATCGGCGCGGGCCTCCGTCGTTGGCAGCCCCGAGCACTACGCAGCAGTGCGCGCACCACGGTATCCGTTTCGGGGGCCGCGATCATGGAGATCACGCGCACGTCGCCGCGCATGATCGTGATCGGCCGCCCGTGACGGCGGCCGCACGCTACCGGTTCGCCCGAAGGGGTGGAACCGGCTCAGTCGAGGTAGGGGTCCTTGCCCGGTGGTGGCGCCGGCAGATCGCGCAGCAGCTCGCCCAGGTCGATCTCCAGCGCCGCGGCGATGCGGGCCAGCACCAGCGCTGTCGGATTCGCCTCGGCGCGCTCGATTTCGGCGATGTAGCTCCAGTTCACCCGGGCATGGTGACCGAGGCGTTCGAGGCTCCAGGGCTTCGGCTTCTTCGCCTGCCGGGCGGCCCGCACGCGGCTGCCCAGCTCGCGGGCGAAGTCCGAGGGCGGTTCGGCGGGCGGCATAGGGAGTTATGCCTATAGCCGCAGTGTCGATCAAGCCAGAGGCGATCGCCACAAGGTGACACACCTTATGACTATAGCCATAAACTACGTGAGGAATGCGCTGTTCGGGGCAGACATCTGGGCAGAAGTTCCCAGGTCGGTGAAACTCCCGGCGGAGCGCGCGATGATGGACGGCATCCACCGGGACCGGTGGCAAGGGGGAACGAGATGGACGACGACGGCTGGCCGGCCACCCGGAAGGCCCCCGCCGACGACGCCGACGTGCTCACCTACCTGCGGCTTCACCCGAGCACCCCATCCCCCGATGCGAACTCGTCCGGAGATCCGGCCGAGGGCGAGGTGCATGTCGCGCTGCTCGGTGGCGCCGGTGAACCGCGCACCCTGTGCGACCGCCCCGCCGGCCCGGACCTGATCGAGGTGGTCGCCGACCTCGGCGACAAACCGTGCCTGCGGTGCGTGGCCCGCGCGGCCGAGCTCGCCTGCCTGACCGGAAGCAGCTGCCGGTGACCGCGGTGGGCAGCACGACCACCCGGCTGATCGTGCTGCGCGGCCCGAGCGGCAGCGGCAAGACCTCCACCGCCGCGGGCCTGCGCGAGCGCCGCGGCCGCGGCCTAGCCCTGGTCGAGCTCGACTACCTGCGCCGCCGGGTGCTGCGCGAACGCGACGTCGAGGGCGGGGCGAACATCGCCCTGCTCGATCAGGTCGCGCGGTTCTCCCTCGACCACGGCTACGACGTCGTCGTCGAGGGCATCCTGGCCGCCGAGCGCTACGGCGCGATGCTCACGAGGCTGCACGACGACCACCGCGGGACGAGCGCGTTCTACTTCTTCGACGTCTCCCTCGAGGAGTCGCTTCGCCGGCACACCACCCGCCCCCAGGCCGCCGAGTTCGGCCCCGAGCACATGCGCGGCTGGTACCTCGAGCGGGACCTGCTGCCCGGCGTCGACGAGCGGATCGTGCCGGAGACCTCCTCCCTGGAGGCGACCATCGAGCGCATCACGCACGAGATGTTCCCCGAGCACGAACACTTGCCCGCCTGACGTTCAGCCCCGCCGCGCCGATGACGATCGCGACAGCCCCGCGCCGATCCCGTGTTGGCTAAGACGCATTCACAGAGACCGCTAGCTCCTCTACCTGGGTTTCCCGGCTGGCGCTCGCTCGGTCGGAAAGCTGGTCGACCTGGCGTTCGCCTACGCAGCAGCGGGCGATCGGGACGCGGCGCTCGCCCACGCGCGGCGGGTGGCCATGCAGATCAAGTCCGATCGGCAGCTACGACGTCTGAGCGGTCTGATCCTGCCCGGCAGCAGTGCCCCCGGTGCCGCGTGACGCGATGTAGTAGAGCAGCGGCACCAAGGCTCCCGCGCCGAGGATTTCCTTCCGCAGCGCCAGCTCCGGAATACGGGTGAGGGGAACCCATTCCAGCCGCCCGACTTCCTCGGTATCGGTTGGCTCGCCGACCTTCTCTGCCTTGCGCCACAGGTACACGTCGGTCTGTGCGGTCACCTGCCCAGGTAGCGGCTCGAAGCCGATCAGGTGCTCGGCCTCGCCGAGGGGCTGATAGCCGCTCTCTTCCCGGATCTCGCGCGCCGCCGTCGCTTCGGGCTCCTCGTCTTCCTCGACCAGGCCACCCAGCAGTTCATAACCCCACTGGTCCGTGGCGAACCGGTAGCGCCACAGCATGAGCACCCGGTCTTGCTCGTCCACGATCAAGCCGATGGCGATGCGGGCGAGGTGCACGACGTGGTACTCCCACCGCTCACCGTTCGGTGCCTGCACGTCGGTCAGGCCCAGCCGGACCCACTTGTTGTCGTAGACGGTCCGCTCACCGAACGTCTTCCACGCTCCATGCTCGTCAGCCACGACCGGCACCCTACGGGGGCGGCAATGTCCGTTCCACGTACATCCGGCGCCAAATACCGGACTACGCGCGGTTCGAGGGCGAGAAGCGCTGCGTTTCGCCGCTTGGGTACGACACGACACCGGGACAACGAGGCGAACTGCCCGAACAGCGGGCGGGCTGCGGGTCAGTCGCGAGTGCGCGGCCGCAGCGGCAGCACCTCGGCGAGCGGACCCGTCTCGGCCGGATGGCAGTTGCAGGCGACGTTGTCGAGCACGCCACCGACCAGTCCCAGCAGTTCGACACCGGGCTCGCCCTGGTACTCGCGGATCAGGGTCGCGACGTACTCGCGGGCCTCGGCCACGGTGAACGGCTGGCCGCCCGGGGCGATGCGGTCCACCGGCACCTCCGAGCGAGTTGGTCGTCGCGGGGCGGGAGCCCCGTGCACGCCCGATCATGGCGTGCCGGGACCCCGCGCCGCGAGCGGGACACGCTCAGGCGTCCATCGCCTCGTCGATGTCGGCCTCGTAGGACTCGACGAACTGCGCGCGGGCGCCGCGGTCGGCGATCTCCAGAGCGGTCTGCGCGCCGAGCGTCAGCGCGACGGACTTGGCGCGGTTCTTCTCCGGACCGGATGCGTTGCGCAGGTTCGCAAGCGCCGCGCGCAGCTCGCCGGCGGTGGCCATCAGCGTCCCTTCCCGCAGGTGCGGGTCACCGCGGCGTCGGCGACGGGCGAGGTGGTGATCCTGGTATCCATAAGGCGCTCTCCCAGCGAGGGCATGGACGCCGCCCGGGAATCCGGCCAGGAAGAGCGGGCGGCGTCCGCTGACGTGGACACCATGATCTAAACAGGGTTCGACCCCGAATTACCAGGGTTCAACCCTGATTAGTTCGGGTGAACGGCGCACATCGGGTATGACGCACCGCGGCCCCGACCGGAAAGACGGTCGAGGCCACGACGACGGGTGCTGCCGGCTCGCGTTCAGGGCGCGGGGAAGACCTCGTCGGCCACCAGGCGGTCGCGCCACTGGGCCACCAGCGTGGGCGGCGGCGCGATCGGCTCGCCGGCCAGCAGCAGCCGCACCACCTCCTGGAGCGCCTTGGGCAGCGCGTCCTTGGCGACCCGGGCCCGGGTCGGCGCGCCGTCGACGACGGCCAGGGCGGTCGCGGCCTGGTCCAGCGTGATCTTGGCGGGGATACGCGCGTCGTAGACCCACTCCCCCGTGGCGTTGCGGCGTCGCGCCTGCGGGCGTACCGATGGCATCGCGTCATCCTCCAAAACAGGGTTCGACACCGATCTTTCGGGGTTCACCCTCGATTGGCAAGCGCCGTGGAAGGACCGGAACCCGCTCTCCGGGTGGAATGCCGGTGGGGTCCCCGATGCCCCGATGGGTCGAGCACCGGGGATACCACCCACCGCCTGGGACGGGGTGCCCCAGGCAACGACCATCCTGCTCGACCGGCAGGTTCGGGTCGGGAACGGGGCCGCGTGTTCGGTCGCCCCGCCGGGTCGGTGAACGTTCACCGACGTCGGGCCTCTTACGATCGTGCGCATGTCAGCAGCGTCCGGAGCCGGCGTTCCCCCGTACACCGCCTATGCCTCGGTGCTGGCCTACAACACGGCCTATCCGGCCGCGGTGATGCCGCCGAACCCGGACGCCCGCAACGTCCTGCGGAGCTTCACCTGCGCCGGCGCCGGGCTGGTCGACGACCTGACCGCCAGCGAGGCGACCCACACCCTGGACTTCCTGCCCGGCGGCGCACCCGGCCCCGGCGAGCCGGACCGGGTCGGCACGGTGGTCGCGACCCGCTGGGGCAACGCGCCCTACCTCGTCCTGGCCGAGAACGTCTCGCTGCGACAGGCGTGGGAGGCCATCACCGGCCGGTGGCCGGCGGAACTGTCGGCCGTCGTCGACGTGCTGCGGGCACTGCCCACCCGCCCGATCCCCAACACCCCGTAGCCGCGCCGTCCGTCGAGCCGCAACGTCGTGAACAGGGGCGAGGGCCCGGACCCTGAGCGGTCCAGGCCCTCGCGCCGGGGAATGCCGGCGCTCAGCACCGGCCGGGGCTGGGGTAGGTGGCCCAGTTGATCAGGTCGGCGCGCATCCACCCGGTGTACTTGCTGCCCTGCGGGTGCGCCTTGAACCAGATGTAGTAGGCGCCGGTGGGCGGGTTCTGCACCCAGCAGTACAGGTCGACGACCCGGCCGGGCTGGGAGACGTCGAGCTTGGTGCTGGTGGTGTTCGGCTCCGATCGCAGCAGGGCGTCGGTGACCTTGACGGTGTTCACCGCGGCCGCCCGCTCCGCCGCCGCGTGCACGACGGCGTGGGCCGGGGCGGCCTGCTCCACGCCTGCGGGGGACCCCGGTGACGCCGATGCGGTGGCCGCGCCGGCGGTGAACGCGGCCACCGCCAGGGCGGCCGCGCCGGCGCGGGCCCCCGCCCGCGTGAGCGACCTGGGCCGCGTGATGGTGGTCATGGTGCTGCTCCCCTCGGTGTTTCCGCTGTTCAGCGGGTTCAGGCCGGGCAGGTCGGCTGGTAGTAGTCGATGTAGGAGGTGGAGACCCAGCCGGTGACGTTCTGGCTGTAGTCGTGGATGTGCGCCCAGCCGCCGGAGTACTGGTCGGGCCAGGAGATCGAGTCCGACCGGAACGCCCAGCCGATCCGGTTCCCGCCCGGGGTGGCGCGGATGCGCACGTAGTCGCCGGTGATGAACGCGCTGTCCGGCGGGCAGTCCTTCGCGGCGGCCCCGTGAGCGACCGCGGTGACTGCCGCCGGTGCCGCTGGTGCCGGCGCGACGGCGGTCGCGGGCGACGCGGTCGCCAGCGTCGCGGTCGCCAGCGTCGCTCCGGCCGCGAGCGTGGCGCCGATGAACGCGCCGGCCAGGACACGCCGGACCGCGGCCGGCGACGGCGTCGTAGTGGATGCGGACATTTCCCTTGTCCCCCTTGGATGTTCGGCTCCGGGGTGAGGCAGCGCTCGGGCGCCCCTCACCCCGGAGGGCAATCGCGGACCGTGTTTCTGGCTGGCGAAAGCGTTTGCCGACCCCGGCCGGTCAGCCGGTGACCGGGTGGTGGCCGTCGTGCGGAACGGGCTTGGGCGCCGGCTGGTCGGGCTTGTCGCCCGGCTGCTGGCCGGGCTTGTGCGTGGGCTTGCCGGTCGGCTTGCTCGTGGGCTTGCCGGTCGGCTGCTGAGTCGGCTGGCCGGTGGGCTCGTGCGTCGGCGGCTGGGTCGGCTGGCTGGTGGGCGGCGTGCCCGTGCCGCACTTGACGACGGCGACGGTGATCGTCTCGACCGCCTTGCCGCCCGCGCCGATGATCTGGACCGTCGCGCCGGCACCCCCGCCGAAGGCGACCTTGAGGTTGCTGGCCGCCGGCGCGGCGCCGGAGTGGCTGTAGGTCGTCGTGCCGTTGCTGCACTTCGCGCTGACCGACCCGATGTTCTTGCCCCCGACGGTCAGCGAGCTCACGGTGGACTCGGCGATCCCCGCGCCCGCCTTCACCGTGATCCCCGAGGCGCTGAACGTCCCGGCCTTGCCCGACGCCGACCCCGAGGCGGTCTTGACCGCGCCGTCGCTGGACACCGACGGCGTCGCGCCGACCGGATCAACGCCCGAGGCGGACACGCCGTAGGCGGTCGAGGTGGTGGCCGCGGCATTGGCCGGGGCCCCGGTGCTGAGCACCAGGGCGACCGCGCTCGCGGCCAGGACACCGCCGGCGCCGACGCCGGCCAGGATGGTGCGTGTGGATCGAGGAATGGTGCGGACCACTGGTCCCCCCTTGATGTGGTGGCCCGAACGGGCCTCTGGATAGGTGTTTCACCTGATCAGCACGGGTGACCCGATCGGGACGTCGTTGCTGATCACCTGAAGGGCATCCGGCGGAATCCGGATGCAGCCGTCAGAACTGGGGTGGCCGTAGACCTCTGGGCTCGGCCACGTGTGCAGGCCGACGGTTCCCGGACCGCCGCCGTAGGACTCGTAGGTGTCGGAGTGCGCGCCGGTCGGCAGCACGATCGGACTGAAAGTCGGGTGAGTGTCCTTAATGGACGCGAGGACGAACGTGCGGGTCGCCGGGGTCGGCGAGTTCGGCTTGCCGATGCCGACCGTCCAGTGCCCGATGTCCTTGCCGTCCTTGAACAACGTCAGCGCGAAGTGCGCCCGGTCGACCTCGATCCGGTACGGGCTGTGCGCCGTGGTGACGGTGTCGTCGAGGTAGATCCAGGCCGCGGTGTCGTTGGGGCGGCTGGGAAGCAGCACCTCGGCCCAGCCGGGTTGCTCGGCCACGACCGGCAGCCACGTGTCGCTGACCAGCTGCGTGGGCGGCAGCGCCGCGACGGCCGGGCCGCCGGGCGAGGCGTAGAGCGCGACCGTGGTCGACGGGTGTACCAGCCGGCCGCCGGGAACCTGCCCGGGGGCGGGGTCCTTGGGCGCGGCGGCGACGTCGCCGAACGTGGTGGCCGCGGGAAGGCTGCCCAGCTGCTGCGGGCTGACCGGCTGCGGGTCCACGATCGCGGGCCCGTCGCCGGTGTCCGAACCCGCCGTGGTGGCGGGGATCGTCGCGCTCGTCGCGACCGGCGGAGTGGCGCCGCACGCGGCCCACCCGGTCACGCCGAGGGCGACGACGACCAGCGCGCCGAGCGTCCAGAGCACGGTCCGGCGGCGGCGCGTCACCGCGGGCGGCTGCTCGAGCCTGTGCCGCGCACCCGAGGGGGTGATCGGGCCGGTCGCGCCCTCCTGCTGCGGATCGTCCTGGTCCGCGGGGGCGTGCCGGTCGCCGTCGCCGTCGATCACGGTGAACCTCCTTCCTGTTGTTGGGGGGCCTGGGGATGTGCGGTGCGGCCGCCGTTCGTCCGGCGGCCGCACCGCGTCCGATCACTTGCCGAGAGCGGTCACGAAGCCCGCGGCGGGCGTGCCGACACCGGTCACGGCGTCCCACCCGGTGCCCGACACCAGCGACTGCGGCTTGGAGTCGAGGTCGAGCAGGTACGAGCCGTTCTGCGACGGCACGGAGACGTGCCCGAACCCGGCCATGAACGGCGACCACACGCCGGCCTTCGTCGGCGTGACGTCGGTGATCTGCGGCTTCCCGGCGAGCGCGTAGATCGCGTCGTTGAGGAAGCCCATCCGGTTGCCGCCCTGGGCCTGCTGCGCGTTGGCGACCAGGCCGACGAGGATCGGCGAGGCCAGCGACGTGCCGCCGGAGGAGTAGGCCATGTAGCCCTGCGGCGTGGTGTAGCCGATCCCGATGCCCGTGTAGGAATCGGCGAGCGCCGAGATGTCCGGCACCGCGCGGTGGCCGCCTGCGACCCCGGCGGGCACCACGTTCTTCTGGTAGTCCGGCTGGTCGTAGAGCTTGGACACGCCACCGCCGGCGCCACCGGAGAACCGGCCGTCCGCGTCGGACTGCGGAACCCAGCTGGAGCCGGACTGGGTGTTGCCGGAGTTCTCCCAGCCGCTGGTGAACTTGATCTTCGAGCTGGAGTCCAGCGCCACCGACGTCCCGCCGACCGCGGTGACCCACGGGTGCGACGCGGGGAAGCTGGCCTCGGCCTTGCCCGCCGCGGCCGGGCCGGAGTTGTCGCCCGAGTCGCCGGAGGCGAAGGTCAGCGCCTGGCCCTGGACCGCGGCCTGCACCGCGATCGAGCCCAGCTGGTCGCGCTCGGCCTGCGAGACCTCCGACTCGCCCGGGTACAGCCAGGAGTTGTTGATCAGGCTGACCTGGTTGTCGGACACGGCCTTGTTCAGCGTGTTGTACAGGTCGTAGCAGGACTTGCCGCCGTAGTAGACGATCTTCGCGGCCGGTGCGACCTCGTGGATCGACTGGACGTCCAGCGCCTGCTCGCCGGCCCAGGAGTCGGGGCCGCACTTGTCCTGGTTGTCATACGAGCCCGGCAGCACCGAGCTGTACTGGCCGGGAGCCAGCGCGGGCGCGCCGAACTGGCCGGCGGCCCGGTTGGTGTCGGCCACGATCGAGGACAGGTTGTAGGCCCCGACGATGCCCACGGTCTGCCCCGCGCCGGTGTTGGTGCTGTTCAGGCCGTAGATCGAGCGGATCTGCGGGCTGTTGTAGCCGCACAGGTAGTTCGACTGGCTGCCGGCGGCGTACTTCTGCGGCACCGAGGAGTTGTTCGTCTCGCCCCAGTACCGTGCGCAGCTGGCCGGGTCGCCCGCCGCGGGCGTGACGCCCGGCCGGGAGCCGTCGGCCTTGCGCGGGGTGACCTGCGCGGTGGTGATGGTCTTGCTCGAGTCGTCCAGGCCGAGCACCGCGCTCACCGCGCCGCGCACCTCGCGCGGCACCGACACCGCCGTCTCCGGCGCGGTCAGCGTGAACGACCGGCCGTTCTGGGTCGTGTGGCGGTAGGTGGCCAGCGAGGTCCCGAACGCCGTTTGCAGCTGCGCGACGTCGCCGGAGACGTCCACGAAGTGGCGGTTCGAGGCGACGCCGTCGACCTTCAGGCCCTGATCGCTCAGCCACGAGGTGACCTGGTCGACCGTCTGCTGTGTCGGGCCGAAGCGGTCGAGGAATTGCTTGCTGGACAAGAACTTGCCGCGTTGCGGCGAGTCCGGCGAGCTGACCGCCTTGGCCAGCGCCTCCGCACCCTGCGGGTCACGCAACGTCAGCGCGATCTGGACGTGCCGCTGCTGGTGCAGGTCGGCGTGCCCGGTCCGGGCCGATGGCGTCGCCCAGTTCGGCGTGTTGCCGTCGACCGTGACGCGGTCGGCGCCGGGCGAGGTGGTCGATCCCTGGGCGAACGCGGCTGGCGCGGCCGCGATCCCCGCGAGTACCGCGCACCCGGCAATCAGCCCGGCCGCACGGGATGGTCGTACTGCCATTAATGCCCCCGATTCCGTTTGCTCTACCGACACACCGAGACCCCTTGCGATGGTGGGCGCCATCGGCAATTAGGGCGGATGTGGAGAAATACGAAACCGGCATGGCAATGACGCCGGACGATTCCCCCTACGTGGCGACGAGTCCCCCTCGGTGCCCGGCCAGCTTCTCCCTTGCTGGCCTGTGAACAGCGCGTATGCGCTGACCTTGGCCTACTGTGCATCTCGATGATCGAGCCTGTCAACGGTTTCCACGCAATTATTTATGCCGGTTTTTCCGCCCTATTTTCGGGCATGAAAACCGCCCCGGTTCCAATGGGTAAACCGGGTTCGCGAAAGCGTCTATTTAAATTGTTTCGGTGACTATCGGTCCATGGTTGTCACCTTTTCCGCGACGAAAGCGCGTTGCGCGCCGCACACCGACGCGCCGACCCTGGGCACGTAGCCGGTGATCCGCACCCGCTGCTGCTCCGGGGACGTCCCGGAGCGGACCTCGCCGAGGCGCTGTTCGGTCGCCGGGCCGACGAGGGTGAACTCCTGGCCGCTGTCGGTGCGCAGCACCGCGCATCCCGGGTGCCCGGTCGTCCAGCTCGCCTGGCCCTGCACCGTGAGCACCGGGCCGTCCGCCGACGGCGCGGGCAACGGCACCGTGGCCACCGGAGAGCCCGGCGTCGTCGGTGCCGGCGCGGGCGGCGCCGGTGAGCCCGAACAGCCCGCGGCGACCGCGGCCAGCACGCCCACCGCGCCGATCAGCAGTCCCGCGCGGGCGCTCCGCTCGCCGCGCCGCACCGGGCCCGGCGAGCTGTGTTCGGGTCGTGTCCGCGAAATCATGTTTCCCCCTTTGGCTTTCCCGTCGTCGCACCGTCGCGTGTGGACGGTGCGATAACGGGGGCGGACCGTCGTGCCGGTCAGGTCGTCCTCAGCAGCGGGTGATGACCGGGTTGTCGTCCGCGCCGGCGCGGAACATGTCGATGCGCATGTAGCCGGTCCGCCCGCCCCACAAGGTCCCGTGGAACCAGATGTAGCCGCCGTTGGAGAAGTTCTCCTGGGTCCAGCAGTCGGTGGTGAAGCCGTTGCCGGCGTTCGCGCTGTCGATGACGTTGCGGCGCCCGGTCGTCGGGGCGCTGCGCAGCTGCGCACCGTTGGTGCCAACCCAGATCGTCTTGCTGGGCACGCAGTAGTCGCACGGCTGCCCCGCCGGGTGCGCCGCGGCGGTGGCGGCGGCCGGGCTGGCCAGCTCCCGGTTGTCCGGGCTGGCCTCGGCCGCGGACACGTCCAGGGCGAGCGCGCTGATCGCGAACGCCCCGGCGAGCGCGGCCCCGGCCAGGGTGCGCTTCGACGGTCCGCTGCGGGCCCTCGTCAAGATCTTCACTGGTTTCCCCTCTCGTTGCGGTGGTGCAGGATCTGGGCACACGTCACCCGTGTGCGGAATGCGGAATGCGGAAAGCGTTGGCGTGTAGTCGGTTACGCGGTTTTTCTCGGCGCAGGAGTCAATTTCGGCGTGAGCCGTTCCTGCTCGAATTCGACCCGGTCGACGACGATGAACGCGAGCGTCGCCCGGCCGACGGCCTCGTGGCCGTCGTGCACGTCGACCTCCCACTCGCTGTAGGGGTGGGCGGCCACGGTGCACCGTGCGGTGATCGTGAGTTCGGCCCCGATGGCGATCGGAGCGTGATGGTCCAGGCGCTGGCGGGCGCCGAGGCTGCACTCGGCTGGCTCGATGACGTCGCGCACGGCGTCCATGCACGGCCACTCGCACAGCTCCAGCAGCCGGGCCGAGGCCACGATGTCGGGCTTGCGCGCGAACTCCGCGCTCCGCCCGGCCAGCTGCCGCACGGAGTCCGCGGCGCTGGCCTGGTAGCGCACGGTGCGGACCGCGCCGTGCAGCCGGTCGGCGGCCGCGGCAGGGTCAGGCGACCAGCTGCGCGTCGGCGCTGGCACCGTCGGCCTCCTCGAGGTCGTGCCCGGCCGCGCGCGCGTCGACGGCGGCCCGGATGGCCGTGGTCGAGGTGAAGTAGACGCGCAGGTGGCGGGCGGTGATCCCGGCGGTGGCGGCGATCTCGTCGAAGCCGACGTTGTCGGTGCCGTGGTCGGCGAACAGGTCGGCCGCGACGGCGATGATGGTGTCTCGCATGAGGTTCACCCGCTCCGTTCACGGCCAGTCGGGCTGTCCGGCCCGGCAGATCCACCGGCCGTCGACGTTCTGCATCAACGCCGGTGCCTTGGGCACGTAGTAGGCGTTGACCTGGCGGTGCGGCCCGTCGTGCCACAGCGTCGTCTCGTCCCACGGCCCGAGGCAGGTCGTGTAGTGGTTGCCGTTGTCCCAGTCGGCGCGGATGAGGATGAAGGTGTTCGCGCAGTGCCGGTAGTGCGCGTCCATCCCCTGCGAGCTGTACCCGCACGGAAACGCGGCGGCCGACGCGGCGGCGGTCCCGGCGCCGGCGACGCCGAGCCCGGCGGCGGCCAGGCCGAGGGCGGCGGCCGCGGCCGCGGTGCGGCCGGTCCTGCTCAGCGTGCTGTTCACGGGCCCTCCACCGGACCCGGGAACGAGCAGGTGTGCCCGTCGTACTCGGCGCCGATGATCCGCCACTGGCTGTCGCCCTGGGGCAGCTCGTGCACGCCCGGCGCGACGCAGGCGTAGGTGGTCTGCCAGAAGAAGTGGTCGACCTGCACGACGACGTCGCCGTTGCCGCAGTGGTTGTACAGCGGCTGCTGGCCGTTGCTGCCCTCGTAGCCGACGTAACCGCACGGCGCGTTCGCCGCCGCGGTGTTCGCGGCCGCCGCCGAGGCCACCCCGGGAAGCAGCGCCAGCGCCAGCGCGCTGGCCGTGACTCCCGCGGCTCCCCAGAGGGTGCGGCGAAGTGGTGTTGACATGGCTCGTCCCTCCCGTAACGCACGAGCCAGCCCGTCACAACGCACGCTTGCGCCGCCGACCGTGTGGTCGGCTCCCCTGGCGAACCGGCTCAACCGGACCGACCCCCACAGCCGGTCCACGGGCCGTCAACCTGGACAAACTCCCCTGACGTCCACATCAGTTGACGGCTTCGGAAGTTGATACTAGGGCTTACCGAGACGATGTCAACTGATGTGGACGTTTTTCTGTGCGGGCGTCGCGCCCCGCGACGACGACGGCCCCGGCACCACCGCGCGGGGTGCCGGGGCCGGAGGGTCGTGTTCCGGCAAGGGTCAGGCCGGGGCGTCGGGCCCGTCGTCCTCGGCGGGGTCGAGCAGGTCGCGTACGACGCTGAAGCCGCCGCGCAGCACGGTCTCGACCTGGTAGTAGTCCTGGTCGGGGGCGAGGATGGCGAGCCAGTCGAGCAGCTCCAGCGAGGCGAGCACGTGCCACGGGCTGCGCTGCCCCGGCCGCTCGGCGCGCTGGGTGAGCAGGGCGACGACGTAGCCGACGGCGGCGGGCCAGAACCGCTCGAAGACGTCCTCGGGCACCCGCGGCCCCTCGTCGGCGTCGTCGTAGTCGTCGTCCAGCTGCTCGTCGAGCTCGGCGAGGTAGGCGGCGAAGCGCTCGCGCGCGTCCGGGTGCGCCGTGTGTACCGCGGCGAGCACGCGTTCCAGCGACGCGCCGCAGCCGAGCTCGGCCAGGGCCGGCGGGCGGCTATCGGCCGGGGGCAGCCAGATCCACGTCTGTCCGGCCGCGCTCCACGATTCGCTTGGCAGATAAGAGGTTCCGTGGCTGTGCCAGTCCTCGTGCAGCCAGTCCGCCAGCCCGGTCCCGCCGAGGCAGCACAGCAGCGCCTGGACCCCGGCCCACCCGGCCGGCGCGGCCAGGTTCGTCGAGGCCGCGCGGTCGAGGTCGAACGCCAGCTGGCCGGGTTCGGGGTCGAGCAGGTCACCGTCGAACGCGCAGCACGGACACACCGCGACCTGCGGGCGCGCCGGCCGCGCGAACCCGCCCGCGGCGTAGCGGTCGCCGCAGATCCCGCACGCGGTGTCCAGCGGGGCCTCGGCGAGATCGCGGGCGCGGGCCTGCCCGACGACACGGTCGAGTTCGGCCACGATCCGCGCCGGGGTCCAGGTGGCGGGGATCTGGTGGGCGTCGACGCCGGTGACCCGGCCCAGGGCCTCGGAATACTCGACGGTCAGCGGCGCCCACACGGTCACCGTCAGCGCCGTGGTCAGGTCGAACACGTCCGGGTCGTCCGGGTGCTCGTCCCCGGTGGACGACAGCGTCGGCTCGGCCGCGCGCCCCACCTGGATCGTGGCCGGGCCGGCGTAGACGGGCAGGGTGTGGAACTGCGGGTGGTGCTCGATCACCACCGGCCACCCGGCCGTCTCCAGCGCCGCGGCGAGCGCGTCGCGCAACGGCTCGGCCAGCACCATGCCCCCGCCGTCGGCACCACGGCCGTCGTCGAGGCCGGCGCGGCGCAGCGACGTCGCCGCGTCGAGGTAGGTGCGGCCGGTTTCGGCGGCGTGCGCACGCACGGCCTTCTTGCGGTAATGATCACGGGTCATGCCGGAACTCCTTGTGCGGCACGGCTTCCCACGCTCCGCGCCTGCTCGTTCACGGGCACGATGGACTAGCACGCTCGGCGCGATCACCAGACCTTGCCCGTCGAACTGCGGCTCCGGGATGACGGCGTGGGCGTCGGTCCGGACGACGGTGCGGGCCAGCGCCTCGGCCCCGCGCTCACCGTAGCGCGAGCGCGGGGCCACCGACCGGGTGCCGCGCGGGTCAGGCGTCGTCGCGGCGCAGCAGCAGCCGCGCGAGCTGGCCCTCGGCCAGAAGCGTGCGCAGGTGCCGGGCGAACTGCTGCACCGCCGCCAGCTGCCGCCCGGCCGGGGCCATGCTCGCCTCGAACTCGCGGTCGGCGCGCCGCCGCGCCGGCTTGGCGCCCTTGACCGCGGCCCGGTGGGCGACGGCGATCTCCCGGTCCACCCCGGCCAGCCCGGTGCACGGGCACTCCACCCCGACCAGCCGGTCCTTCTCGTCGAGCGACGCCGGCGGCACCTCGAGCACCGCGCGCGGGTCGGTGCCCTCGGCCGCGGCCGCCACGACCGCCGCGGCGACGGCCACGTACCGGGCGATCGCGTCCCGGTACAGCGGGAGCAGCTGCTCGCGGTGCTCGCCCAGCAGCTGCCGCGTCTTCACCGCGCGCCGGTGCCGTTCGCGGCGCAGCTTCACCGCGGCCGCGAACTCCGGCACCGCGCCCTTGCCCGGCGCCGCCGGGGCCTCCCCCAGCGAGTCCAGCTCGCGCAGCTGCTTGGCCAGCGCGCCCAGATCCTGCCCGATCGCGGCGACCGCCCCGGCCAGCGCGGCGAGCCGGTCGTCGACCTCGCGTGGCCAGATCGGTTCGGCCGCCGGGTCCGGATGCGGCGCGGCCACGCCGGGGTAGAGCCGGGCGTACTCCCGCCACTCCTTCACGTAATGCTGCTGCCCGGCCTCGGTGAGCGTGATGCGCGTCTTGGCGCTGGCGGAGTCGGGCGAGAACTGCACCAGGCCGGGATCGCGCTCGGCCAGGGCCCGCCAGCCGCCGCTGGGCGAGTACCGCAGCAGGCCCTGCTCGCCGGCGCGGTGGACGTCGACGAGCATCGACCACAACGTCTCGCTCAGCATCCCGCGCGGCCGGCGCCGCGCGGGCTCGGTGTCGTCGGCACCGCCGGCGCGCGCGACCGCGCGGCCCTGCTTGGTGAGCTGGATCAGCATCTGCGCGCCGATCATCAACGGCTCGCGCTTGACCTTGATCAGCCCGTGGTCGATCAGGACGGTCATGGTCGCCCCGGCGCCCTGGTCCCACACCTTGCGCTGGTTCAGGGCGGATTGCAGCTGCCCGGACGGGCCGCTGGCCAGCGGGTCGTCGACGATGCCGTAGTCCAGCCACCGCCATTGCGACGCGGGCCGGGAACGCTCGCCGCGGCTCCACGCGCCCCGCGCGCTCGCCTCGGCATCCTGGTCGGCCCGGTAGATCACGACCAGCCAGGTCTGCTGCCGCTCGTTGAGGCCCTGCCACAGCAGCTGGGCCTTCTGAACAGCGGAAGTCGCGGGCATCGGTTCCTCGTCGTGTCGCACGTCGTCGCGGAAAAGGGGGTACGGGCGCGGTCAGGCGGCCGGGCTGGCCGGTGCTCGGGACAGCACGGACGCCGACGGCGCGGCCGCCCACCGCGGGACCTCGCCGTCATGCTCGCCGTCCACCCCGTCAGCGTCGTCGAACGCATCCAGGTTGCCGGGTTCGTCGTCGGGGTAGACCCGCACCCCGGCCTGCTCCGCCGCGGCGGTCACCGCCGGGCACGGGAACACCACCGGGTTCGCCACGCTCGTGCAGGTGCAGCACACCTGCGAGCCGATCGGCAACGCGAGGTTGAAGTGACCGGTGCCGACCGGGTGGGCCTCCAGCACCGCGCCGAGCGCGGTCAGGTCCGGCAGGTCCGGCAGCACGGGCGGCTCGGTGCGCAGCGGCCCCCGCGCCGGCGCGACCAAGCCCTCCGGCGCCGCGTCGCCGGGACGCCGCAGGCCCTGCTGGAAGACGATCGTGCGGGTGCCGTCCGGGTGGGCCTCGACCCGCACCTCGTGCGCGCCGCTGACGTCGACGACCCGGTTGTCCTCCAGCCAGGCCGTCACCGCCCGCAGCACCGGCGAGGGCAGCACGAACGGCGCGAACGCCGGCGCCGACCACACCACGCGGCCCGGCTCGACCGGCACCGCCGGCTCCGGCGCGAACCCACCGGGCGACGTCGCCGGGTCGGGCGCGCGGTCGGTGGCGGCGCGGGCGTGCTGCTCGAGCAGGACGGCCAGGCCGAGGGCGTCGCAGCCCCAGGACGATTCGCTGAGCAGGTCGTCGGCGACGCGCTCGCCCAGCTCCAGCACGTCGTCGTCGAAGTGCCGGTAGGGATGCTGGTCGACCTCGTCCCAGTTCTCGACCGGGCGCATCATCAGCTCCAGCCACGCGGTCAGATCGGCGATCCGCTCGTCCAGCAGCTCGTCCTCGGTCCGCACGCTCACCAGGTCACCTCTCCCCCGTCGGCGCGCACGTGCGCGCGCAGGTCGGCGAGGAACTGCGGCAGCACGGCCAGGACGTCCTCGGAGTCGACGTCGATCGCGTAGTCCTCTCCGGCCAGCACCTCGGTCAGGTCGTAGGCCAGCATCGGCAGGTCCATCGGGCGCCTCCTTCGGCTGCGGACGTGCGGGGCGGGGAAAAGGAGAAAGCTAAGGGGAAGAGGGGGCCGGGATGGCGGGAGGGAAGCATCCCGGGCCCTCTCGGGTTCAGGGGCGGTGCGCCGCGGTGAAGTAGGCGTCCAGGACCTGGGTGACCATGCCGCGGCAGTCGTTGGCCACCTCGCGGCACCAGTTCTTGCCGCGGACCTTCGCCAGCTGTTCCGCGGCGATGTTGAGCGCGACCGGGTCGAGCGGCATCGAGCCGCTGACCGCCCACGCGGCGATCGCCGTCGCCTGCGCGGCGTCGACGTCGGGCAGGATCTCGCGGACCTTCGCCAGCGTCGCCAGACGCTGCTCGGTGGTCTCCACGGTCGTGATGCTGGCGGTCATCGGCTTGACCCTTTCGGTGCTGGTGGTTGGAGGTGGAAGGCCGCAGCGCGAGAGGAGAATCCCGCCCTGCGGCCGGGTGCCGGCGGCGTGGCCGCCGCGGCTGGAGCTTGAGGATTCAGTCGTCGTTCCCCTGCCGCTGCGGCGGCTGGAAAACCCCGTCGACGTAGTTGTCCGGGTCGTTGTGGTAGTCGCCGTCGTCGCAAATGATGCAGTTCACGTCTGCTCACCTCCCTTCACGCGCAAGGCCGGTCGTCGTGCGCGAACGGCCGCTGCTGGCGAGATGGAAGGCCGCCGCGAGAGGGGAAGGCCCGCGGCGGCCGGCACGGGAGCTACGCGCGGCGGGTGGACGGGGAAGCGACCCAGTAGAAGGTCTCGGTCTCGTGGCCCTGCAACCAGGTCATGCCCTCGGCGAGCTGCTTGTTCGCCCACGCCTGGGCGTCCTCGTGCGTCAGCTTCTCGCCGGTGTGCGCGACGAGTTCCGCGTCGACGTAGAGCGACCAGCCGGCTTTCTCGTTCCAGGCGGCGTTGTCGGTCTCGGTCCAGATCAGCTCCGTGCGGAACACGCGGCTGTCGGGGCCCATGCCCTGCACGATCGCGGCCGGGGTGGGAGTGGCGTCCTCGATCCGCTCGCGCAGGTACCGGGCGCCGTCGGCGTTGATCCGCAGCAACATCCGGGCGGTCTTGCCGTCCTCGGTGGTGACGTCGGCGACCGCGACGATGTCGCCCTCCGAGCCGTCCGCCTCGACGTTCATCTGGGTTACCTCGCCGGTGACCTTGATGTCCGCGGTCGGCTTCATGGCGTCTCCCATCACTCATCTCCGCTGTTCAGCGGGCTCGTCCGGGGATCGGCCGCGCCCTGTGACACCACCGACACTAGCAGTTCATGACATTTTGTCAAGTTCTCTCATTTTGTGACTTCAGGACTCGGCGGGAACCTAGTATGTTTTGTGTCATGAGTGAGGAACCCCAGCGGCTGCCCGACGTCGGGTCGGTCCAGGACGTGCCCGCGCCGGACGCGCGCAAGCGGATGCCGGAACTGCTCGAGGACGTCCGCGCCGGCGGGATCGTCTACCTGACCAAGTACGACCGGCGGATCGCCGCGCTCGTCCCCGCCGAGATGGCCGAGAACATCGAGCGCATCGAAGACGACTACTGGTCGCGCCGCGCGGCCCAGGCCCGCACCGACGCCGGAGACACCGTGCCCTGGGACCAGGCCGTCGCCGAACTCGAAGGTCGAGGCCGGTGACCCGGTCCGCCCTAGCGATCACCCGCACCGCGCTCGACTCGCTCGCCCAGCTGGACAAGCCCCTGCGGCGCCGCGTGCAGACCGCCGTCGACAAGCTCGGCGCCGAACCGCGGCCGGAAGAATCCACGCCCCTGGCCGTACAGCCGGCCACGCGCCGGCTGCGGGTCGGGGACGTCACCGTGGTCTACGAACTCGGCACCGGCGACCAGGTCCTCGTGCTCCTCGTCGAGCCCGGCTCCCCGTTCCCGGCCGCGGTCGTCGACGGCGATGGCGCCCCACCCGGTCCGTAGTTGTCCCACAGAACGCGGCGGTCCCCCTGAACAGGTCGTTCAGGGGGACCGCTCCTCGTCGGCATGGCCGAGCGCTCGCGCCGGCGTCAGGGAAGCCCTTCCGGGTTCGTCCCGGTCATCGCGCTCGCCGTCCGGTACCAGGCCCGAACACCCAGCTTGTCCAGCCCCACCCCGCTGTTGTCGCGGAAGGGCTTGCCGAACACCTTCTTGATCTCGAAGTGCCAGTGCTCGTTCGAGCCGAGGAACCGCGTGATGCTCTCGCAGCGGTCGGCGAGCTCGTCCGGCGACAACCGCAGCAGCCCCGGCCGATACACCTGCGGGAACCGCTCGACGATCACGCCGAAGTCGACCAGATCGCGGTCCTCGTACGGATCGGCGACCTTGGGCCTGCGCTGGCACAGCCGCCCGACGTTACGCCCAGCGCGGGCCGAATCGGCCGACCAGTCCAGCTCTCCGCCGGCCTCGAAGAAGCCGTCCAGCAGAGCCTGCGCGTGCGGCTTCAGCGTCTCCAGCAGCGCGCCCGCGGCCGCGACGTCCAGATAGGGCAACTCCGAAACGCCGGAATCGATCACCCAGCACAGCAGCTCCGGCACCGGCTCGAACCACATGTGCGGCCCGCGGAACGAGAAGCTGGTGCCGGGATGCCAGCGCTTCCACGTCTCACGCGGAACGTCGTTGACCGCCTTCCATTCAGGCAGCCACGGCTCCCGGTGCTGGGTGCCCTCGTGGAAGCTCAACTCGCCGGTCACCACGTTCAGCAGCACATGCTGGTAATGCCCCGGCGACGACCGGCCCTCGATCGGCTCGGTCGGGACCACCTCCGTCACCGGCGTGACACTCACCCGCGGCGCCACGTAGCGGGCAACGACAACCTCTGGGATCTGCCCGGAAGCGCTGATCATTTGGGGCTCTCCTCCGACGTGGCGAGTTGAAAAGGGCGCAGCGGAGTCGTCCGACTCAGCCGCAGCGGGTGATGTGGTTGGCCGTCGACGGTCGTGTCAAGGCACAACATCTCGACGCCGGCGCTCGTCAGCTCGGTGGCAACCTGGCGGCCGCGGTCGTGCAGTTGGCCGTTTGCGCCCCAACCCGCGATCGTGGGTCCGTCGTGCCGGGTGCAGATCCGAAGGAACTCTGCATTTCGTGGGCCGATCGCGTCGGTACAGCTGGCCAGCGCACGGGGATCGGTTGCCCGGTAGGCGAACAGGTTGAGCAGTAGCAGCGCACCGCACTGCTCGCGGCGGCTGAAGTCCACGCACCTGCGCAGGGTGGCGTCGTTGACGAGCGCGGTTGCTGTCGAAGGGTTAAGTAGCACCCAGACCGCTGTCGGTCCGCCGCCCCAGCGGCGGCCGAGTGCGTAGCGGTACACCCGCGCGGCATCGAACACGGCCCCGGCGGTTTCGAGCAGATCTCCGCCATGCTCCACATCGAGCTCTGCGAGCTCGGGCATGGGATGGTCGTCCCAGCACGTCATGACGGTCGCCCTTCCACCTTGTCCTGGTTCTGATTCGCCCCCGCAGCACCTCGCGGCAGGCCCTCGCCGTCAGCGACCACAATCGAGTCCCAACCTTCGTCCGGAAGAGCGGGGAAGTCGGCGACCAGCTCGGAGTGCATCGCGTCGATCACCGCATCCGGAACGCGACGGGCAAATCCGCAGGCGCCTGGAATCGCGTTCCGGGGAGCGTTCTGTTCGAGGCAAATCGCCAGCGGCGGCAGGATCACCACGGCCACTGCCACGGCATCGTGCTCGGCGGCCAGTTCGAGCAGCAGCTTGCGGGCTCCGGCCTCGCAGTTCGTGGCGTCCCACACCATCGACCGATTCGTGCTCAGGAGCGCACCGGCGAGCCCGAATGCGAGCTCAACGGCACGCGCCGTGGTTTCCGGAGCCTGGTCCGCCTCGTCGTGGTACGGCGAGACGACCTTGCGGCAGGTGTCGATGCTGACCATCGGCAAGCTCGGCACGTTCCGCAGCCGCCAGGTGCTCTTTCCGGCGCCCGCCGGTCCGACCATCGCCAGAAGGACGGGGCGGTCGGTGTCCAGCAAGCGCTCGATTCGTGAATCGCGAATCATGCTGAGACCCCCCGTTCCCGCTGTTCAGCGGTGAGGGCAGTGGGCTCGAGTGCGGCTGCCGCGGCCAGCAGAGCGTCCGCGGTCTTGCGGTGCTCGTCCGCCAGATGCTTGGCCTGCTCGGTGAGCCATCCGTGGTCTCGGCGTCGCTCGGTGGCGCGCGCCGCTGCGAAGATGGCCGTCAGGGCCTCCTGGGTCCACGACGTGCTCTGCTCGAGCGTGTAGCTCAGGTCCCAGGGCTCCAACCCGGTCGCCTCGGCCAGTGCGATCCCGATTCGGGTCTGGTCGCTGGTCGGAGAGTGCATCGCAAGCGCAGCGCGTTTTACCTGTTCAGCAGTCTCGGCAAGCATGTGTTCCCGCACCGCGGCGGCGGCGGCCTTGACCTCGTCAGCGCGGTTGCGGTCGAGCTTCTTGGCGATCTCCCACAGCACCGACCAGTCCAGGATCGGCGTGCGGGTTGCTGCCTTCGTCACGACTTTGAGCCGACGGGCCGACCGCGGGTCCGGCACCATGAGACCCCAGCCCTCGGGCAGTTCCTCGGAGCGCACGATTTCGGTGGACGGCGCGACCACCCACCACCGGTGGGTATGGCCGAACCAAGCGTCCGCCTTGCGCGCCTGGTCCAGTTCGTGCAGCCAGTCGTTGCGGCTGACCTTGATCTCGAATCCGTCCAGGCCGGCTCGGGCGCGGGTCAACCCGATCGCCAAGGCGTCGATCCGCCGGCCAGACGTACCTGGGGCGGGCACCTCAGCCAGCACGACCGCGCCCGGCAGCAGATCGTCCTCACGAACGTGGCCGCCCGGCTGGACTTTGATCGGCTTGATGTAGTGCGCGCGGATGCGCTCGAGCATGGCCGTGGCCGAAGTTTTCGCCGTGGTCATCGCACCACCACATCCTGGCGGTGGCGCAGCGCGGCGTTCCTCGGCGGGGTTGGCGATGTCGCCACTCGTGGTGCATCGTTCATAGTGAGCGTCGTCCCTTCGGATCGGATGAGGTCGCGTTCCGACGCCCTGGTGGGCACAGCGGGGCTGCACTCCCCGCCCACCAGGGCGTCTGTCTGTCAGGACTGGCTCGCGCTTTCCAGCGCGTCCAGGGTCTCCTCGTGCTCGGCGTGCTCGGACCACACGCTCGCCAGGTGCGCCACGGTCTCGGGGCAGGAATCGAGGCCCAGCAGCAGCTGGATCAGGTCTCCGTACAGAGCCGAGATCTCCGCCGCCGACGTCACCGCCGGATCAGCCAGCCGGTCGAGCAGCGCGCCGGCCACGACCTCCAGCTCGGGCCAGGCGCCGCGCGGCCTCGGCTCGCCCTCGGTCTTCGCCCGCGCGGCCTCCGCCAGGCGCAGAATCACTCGCGCGTCCTCGATGCGCTCCTCGATGCGCTCGGCGCGCTCGGTCGGGGTGAACTCCGCCAGGTCGACGGCAACCGGGTCGTTGAAGACCAGCCAGGCGACTGCCGCTTCGCCCATTGCACCCTCGGCCAGCCAGGTCAGCGCCGCGGCGTGAATCGACAGCTCCGTCGTGGCGGACATCGCCTGCATCGCCACCAGGCTCAGCGCGGAGTGCCGCTCGTAGAAGTCCAGGGCCTGTTGGGCGGTGATCTCACCTGCCCACTGCTCCGGATGAATCGTCAATCTCAATTTCCTCTACTCCCTTCGGATCGTGGCTCGCCGATGACCGGCTGCACCCGGACACCAGCCGCCTTTTTCAGCTGTTTCAGCACAAACTGCGTGCTGAAGATCAGGATTCGAGCGTCACCAGCTGGTTCACCAACACAACCGGCTCGACTCGCTCGACCAAGTCCGTGATCAAGGCGACTTGCTCAACCTCGGTCCGTTCGTCGAACGGAACCACCACGACCACCGGGCCGCCGCTGGGAAACTGACCACGGACGTTCAGCCGGAGCGTCGTGTCGCTGGCGCGGAACTTCCCGGCGACCATGTCCCACACGGTGATCAGGTCGAGCCAACGCAGTACAGTCCGCGCCTTGCTCGCCGACGTCCCGTCGAGATCGACCTTGACCACTTCGGTGCCGCGAATCGTGATCACCTCCACCGACGTGGTCGTTCCCAATCCAGCCGCGGCGATCGCCGCGGCCAGCCGGTCGACATTCATCTCGTGCAGGTCCACCTCGACCGCCTCCCTATCACCGGTTGACGCCGGTGGAGGTTTGCTCTGTCGGTGCCCGATCGCCGATCGGGCACCGACAGCTCCACCAGCGGCGTTGTACGTCTGTTCCATGTCCATCGAATGCAGGTAGCGCCTAAATCAAGATGGCGTCTTCTGTAGCGAGCTCCCAGCTGGGACCCCATACGTTGGGAACTCACGTGGCCACGGCTCCGGCCATTCAGCCGGATCGCCTCCCTTCGGGTCACGACAACCCCACTCCGCGCCGAGTACTGATCCGGCCTGCTTGAAGAACACCGGCACACCGGCGACCTCGGCCTGGGCGCGCAGCGACCGAGCCCACGAGACATCCATCCGACGTACGCTGCTCCCGGACTCGCCGCCGATGACGATCCAGTCGAGTCCGGACATGTCGATCTCGACCGGTCCGGTCAGCGGCTCACACGACAACCAGCGCACGGTGGCCGGCGACTCCAACAGCGGGGTGATCCGCAGATCGGCGGCGCGCTGGTCCTCGATCGAAACACCGAGGTGCACGTTCGGCGAAGGCCAGGACGGCAGTCCGGTGATCACGCCGCGGTCGACGAGCCGTCGAACCTGTCGCAGTTCGGCCAGCTCGGCCACCGCGGCGTGCCAGGCGCGGGCGAACTCGACCGAGTTCAGCACCGACCGCATCCTTCCGTGCCGCTTCGTGAGCAGCAAGAAGACCTGGTGCTCGGCCAACGACATCACCGCGAACACCCTCGCGATGAAAGACAGCGGCACCTCGCGATGGAACAAGTCGGAGACGCTGTTGACGAATATCCTTTGGCCGGCGGCCCAGCTGAACGGTTTCGGCAACCGGCCGGGGTGCAGCTGCACGTCGGTGGTGCCTCCGATACCCGGCTTGTCGAATCGGCGGTGCTTGGTGCGGAACGGGATCGTGCCCTCGATGTAGCAGTTCAAGCACCCGCTACTGATCTTCGAGCAGCCCGATGTCGGGTTCCACACTCGTGTGGCCCACTGGATCTTCGTGAGGGTCATCAGCCATCCCCCTCGGGGCAAGGAATCGGCGCAGCCCCGGAGTCGTACGCCGTCGCGTCGAGGTCACCGATCCGGTCGGCTTCGGCCTGGCTGACGGTGACCTCCCGCCACGGCCAGTCCTTCGGCCCGTCCCAGTCGCGGTGGTAATCCTGGAGGCGGACGCAGGTGACAAAGTGACGGCCCGGAGGCACGCCGGGCATCCCGATTTTCGCGCCCGAGTACTCGACTCCTTCGACGACCCATCTCTGGCTGTGGTCGTAGTGCCCGGTCTGGTCCCCGTTGTTCGGGTCGGGAGCGCCCGAATCAGGATCGACGGTTCCGCATGCCGCAGCCGCGGCCGCGATCGTGGTCAGGCCCACGGCGAACAACCTCCGCATGAGCGTTTCCTTCCTGGTGGAGGGCTGGTTACCTGGCTTCTCGCCGGTAGGTGCGGGCCTGCGCGAGCACGGTGCTCACGTAGTCGGGGTCGTGGTTGTAGGCGTAGATCGCCTTCTCCACTGAGCCCAGCCGCGCGGTCTCGTCGCACAGCAGGTGCGCGGCGGCCGGTATCGCCGCGGCCGGGTCGTACACGTTCGACCCGATGTCGGAGTGCCGGGTGCGCATCGTTGCCCAAGTCGCGTCGACGAACTGCATCGGCCCGCGGGCCTTCCGAGGGTTCGTACCGGAGTGCACGCCGGGCAATGTCGAGCGGCCGTGATCGGTCTCGGTGTGCCCGACACCGGCCAGTAGCGCCCAGTCGACGCTGGGGCAGGTGGCCCCGGCCTGGTGATAGAGGGCCAGGTAGTCGGAGGGGATGTCGAGGGAGACGGTCGTCTGCGTCGCGTTGCGAGGGCGGTCTGCGGTCGCAGGATCGGGATCGGTGACGAGGCAGCCGATGCCGGTGGCGAGTAGGACTGTGGCGAAGACCTTTCCTGTGAGAGACATACTGGTGGCTCCAGTTCCTTGCAAAAGGGGACGGGAAGCCAGGCCGGGTCCTGGTGGACCGCCGGATCTGTGGTGGAGAGGGCGAATCACCAGGCCCGGCCCGGTATTTTGCGAAAGGGACGGCTAGTCGACCAGGTCGTCCCAGTTTTCGATGATCAGCCAGCCGCCGAACACGGCGGCAAGAGCGATGATCGCGGCGGCCCACCACACGATGTGGTGACCTGCTAGAGCGAAACCGCCCTCGATCAGCCCGAACAGCACTACGGAGATCCCGAGCTTCACCGCGAGCAAGATCAAGTCTTCTTCCATGCTCGACTTCATCGGCTCACTCCCTTGCTGAACGCGATAGCCGCCGCGCCGAACGCCGATGCGAGCGCGCATGTGCCGGCCGTCGTGTTGCCGGTGGTGAACAGCGCGAACGCGAGCACGAGCAGTGCCAGGGCCAAGGCGGCGTTGACGCGGCGCAGGTTCATCGCCACACGCCGCCGTCCGGGAACTTGACGCCGTTCATCTCGTCTGCGGCCGGCACGATGTCGTCGGTGGCGTCGAGCAGCCGATCCACCCACGGGGCGTCCAGGGAAAACACAATGCGCCCGGACGGGCTGTCGAGGGTGACCGCCATCTGGTCGCCGAGCTGCACAACGTTGATGTCGCCCTCGCCGCCACCGGAGCGCATCAGTTCACGGGCGATCGTCCACGTGACGGTTCGGCCGTTGCGCTGGGTGAAGATCAGAGTGAACTCGAACGGGGTCGCCTGTGCCCAGGTGAAGGAGGCGTGTGCGTAGCCGACCGTGGCGCCACCGACACTGCGGTGCAGTGGCGTCATTCCGTACGCGCCATGCACTACGTAGTCGTCTTCGTTGATGGACATGTGGTCGACCAGGATCGGGCCTGGACCGTCTTCGATGTTGGAGTAGACCAAGGTCGTCATGTTGGTCTCCACCTCCGGATTCTCACCGTTTCATCTGGGTGTCGAATGGACGTTGTACCTACATCCTATCTCCGTTCAACGTAGATAGGAAGCATGGGAGAGGCCGAGCGTTCCTCTCGGGATACTCGGCCTCTCGCTACTGCTCGTCGCTGGAGGGCGTGCCCTCCTTGTCCTTGTCCGGCTCGGGGAAGATGCCGAACTCGATCAACTTCTGTCGATAGAACTCCGTCATCTCCGGGTCGGCCTTCTCCTTCGCCAACCGACCCGACAGGTTCTGTCGCGCCGCTTCCTGGAGGTTGACGTGCAGCGTCCTGCGCCCCAGCCGCCACGACGCTTCCGGCTTCACGACTGCGAGTGCGGCAGCGGCCTCGTCCAGGTCGTAAAGGTGCTCAACCTGGAGTTGTACGCGCAGGCGATCACCTCGCATCCGGGCGACGAAGGGAATGTGCTTCGTCACTCTGTCCTCCTCCGGCGTCGATCCAATGTGCATGTAACGTCCGTTGAACGCAGCATATGTGATGTGACGGAAGGGCGCTACAGCCAGGCGCCGGCGACGTTGATCACGAACCGGCCACTCACTTCAGCACACCGATGACCGGGCGGCCGATCCGGTTACCCATGCTTGTGTCCAGACAGTTCTGACAGTTGACCTTGCGGAACCACGGCCAGGTGACGTGCTTCTTCGGCAGGATCATGCCGCACACCGTGGTGACCTCCGACCGGTACCACTTGGTCTGCCCGTCGTGCACGAGCGTCTTCCTCTTCACGGGATATCCCTCCAGTTCAGAACCGTGTTTCGTGGGTTGCTTCGTCGGCCTGCCGGGATGCTCGGTTCCTGGACGTGCGGCTGCGGTGCCGTACACTCACACCCGGAACCTCTCCATTCATCTGGGTGTCGTTCCCTAGCCCCGCTCCGGGTCGTCCAACTGCGGAGCGGGGCTTTTCGCGGCTGGATATCGCAGGCCAGAGCTGCCGGGGGCTGTCGTCATGATCAGCCGCGGTGTAGGACCGCAGTCTCGTCCCGGAAGATCATGATCGTCGGGATCGAAGCCGAAGATGTCCTGGAAGACTCGGCTCGCACCTCCGTGCTCGCGCCGGCGTCGTTAAACACCAGCAATTCAGGGGCGAGAGGCGGCGCATATGGCATCTGGAACTCGAGGCCCTCGGTGTCGACTTCAGAGATCTTTTCGGAAATCATCGACCTTTCCCTTCGATTTCGAGCGATACAAAGACTTCTTTGCAGGGGGCTGACTTGGTGAAGTCACTTGAATTTCGGCCGACTCACGTACGACTTTGCTGGCGTCAGTGCCGTCGTTTTCCCCTCTGGCAAGGCTTCATTTTCTGTTTGGCCGTGAGATGCCACCCGGTGCACTTTCGGCACGAATACACGTCGATCGGACCGTAGAGCCGCCCGGAGTAACTGCGGCCGTACATCTCGTCAAGCCGGGCACGCGCGGCTGCCTCGGTGGGGAAGCGAGGTTTTCCGGTCGAGCACTCCGGCTTCCGAGATGCCGGCGGCCGGCGGTCGGCCCCACGGGCTTGTGGTGGGGTGGCACTGGTGAACAAGGCGTCGCCCTGGCGGGCCCGGATTGTGGTGAGCAGTCGTTCGAGTTCCTGCTCGTTCACGTCGCTCACCTTCTTCCTTCTATCTACGTTGCATCTACATGCTATGTGCGTTGAACGTAGCAAGGCAAGGGATCTTTTCGGTCCTGGCAAGCGCGCCTCTCGCCTGAGCCGGAATGGGTGAACGGCCCGAGTTGTCGAGGAACTCGGGCCGTTCGCGGCATTCGGACTAGCTGTTGCTCTGTCCGGTGCGGGCCTGCTGCTCGTCGGCCAGGGCCTTCTGCTTGACCGGCGTGTCCGCGAGGTTCTTGATCGTCGACAGGTCGTCGATGTGACCGAGCGCCTCTCGTGCCTGGCCGTAGGCCACGTCGTCGCTGACCTGCTCTCCGAACTGGTTCGCCATCTCGGCTCCATTCACGGGGGTTCACTGCGAAGTGCGTTGCATGTACATGCTACGTGCGTTCAACGCAGCAAGCAAGAGCTCGCTCGACATCTGCGAACACTCGTCTACTTCCTCAAGAATCGCTGGCCGTAGTGCACTGCCCCGCGAAGACCTGCGGTCGGCCAGCGCCAACAGCAAGGCTCAGCGTGAGGGTTGGACGGCCCGGCCAGACTGTCCGGCCTCGACAACCGGCTGGCCGGGCCTACTCCCCCGTGAAAAGGAGCAGAACCAATCCTACGCAGGTAGAAGATGTCCGAGCAGGAGAAGTCGGACCGACGATTTCGGAGCGAGGTCAGACCTTGAACCGCTTGCGCAGCGGCTTCGGTCCACCCTTTTTGATCCACGTCTGCACGTCGTCGTGGACGGTGGTGAACCACACGGTGAACACCACGGCGGCGATGGGCACGATCAGCAACGACGGCCACCAGCCCCACCACGCAGAGTCGAGCCACCAGTGCAGCAGGCCGGTGAGCACGAACCAAATCCCGCCGGCCATTACCGCGCCCATCAAGATGCCCTTGATGTACACGCCGGGGGCCTGCAAAAGACGGGTAGAGCGGTCCGGTGCGTCCGGCAGCTCGAAGTTCGGCTCCGGCACCCGCATACGCGGCGCGGGCACCAGGTCGTCGTCCTCGTCGAACGCACTGGGCGTGTACGAGGTCGGCCGCGGCACTGCGGTCGCAGGCGGCACGGTCGTGACGGCCTCGGGGCCGGCGAGCGCGGCAGCCACCCCAGCGTCGAAGTGGCCCTTGGTGGTGTCGTACCAGGTCATCGCCTCAGTGACCTCGCGCTCTGAGTGAGCGTGTCCGCGAACCATCTCCTCGAACCCAGCCCGAGAGCGGACGGTGAAGTCGCGGGCGCCGGCGTCGAGCTGGTCCAGCGTGGCCAGCAGCCACGGCGGCATCCCCTCATGCTGGCTGCTCATCGTGTGACCTCGCATTTCTTCGTGTCGATACCGGTCATTGTCTCATCACCCACCGACAACATCCACATCGGTGAACAGCGAAAACGCCCCAGAACCCGAAGGTCCTAGGGCGTCCCTCACCGGCACGGTGGCCTGTTAGCGGCGAGGTCCGGGCGGGTCGTCCCATTCGATGCCGACGACATCGCTCTCGTCGCACGGGTCCAGGTAGGTGCTGTTGGACAGCGGGACCGGCTTGGCCCAGCCGAAATGATCGACCAGCCAGTACGCGACTGGAACGCGAAGCTCCTCTCCCACGTCAGCGCGGACACGAAGGTAGACGCCGGGGTTGGCCGGAACCACGTGGTCGTGCTCGCGTTCGGTCACCGATGCGACCACGCCGAGATCGCTGGCGCGAACGAGAGCGCCGTGCTCGCCGAGGATCAACGGCTCACCATCCTGGGACCAGGCGACCACCGGGTGCGGCTGGCGGTTGTGATCGAAATGCACGACGTACCGGTCCTCGCGGACAGCGGGCTGAGCATCGGACATGCGGCTTTCCCTCCTGGTCAGGCGAAGACGCCCTGGATGAAAGTGACGATGGAGTTCGCGCCGTCCTTCAACCAGCCGAGGCCGTGGTGCACGCCGCCGGCTGCGCCGTGCGGGTTCGACACGACCAGCCAGATCACCAGTGCCACGGCCGCGATGATGCCGATCTTCTTCCAGTTCACGGGTTATGCCTCCGTTCGGGTTTCGGTCTCGGATTCGACGTTCGAGTAGGCGCTCAGGGCCGCCAGGACGCCGGTCAGCTCGTCGGGTTTGACGAGCACGTCGCGAGCCTGCGACCCCTGTTGTGGCCCGACTACGCCACGGCTCTCGAGCAGGTCCATCAACCGACCAGCCTTGGCGAAGCCGACGCGCAGTTTCCGTTGCAGCATCGAGGTAGAGCCGAACTGCGACGCGACCACGAGTTCCGCGGCCTGGAGCAGCAGGTCGAGGTCGTCACCGATCTCCGGGGTGGCCTTCTTCGACTCGGCGGCGTTCACGACGACGCTGTCGATGGGATCGCTCTGCGCCTGGTCCTTGGCAAAGTTGACGACCGCGGTGATCTCCTCGTCGGAGACGTAGGCGCCCTGGATTCGGACCGACTTCGACGAGCCCATCGGCACGTACAAGCCGTCGCCCATGCCGATCAGCTTTTCCGCACCGGGCTGGTCGAGAATGACCCGCGAGTCGGTCAGCGACGAGGTGGCGAACGCCAGCCGCGACGGCACGTTCGTCTTGATCAGTCCGGTCACGACGTCGACGGACGGCCGCTGCGTCGCCAGCACCAGGTGGATGCCGGCGGCACGCGCCTTCTGGGTGATGCGGACGATCGCGTCCTCGACGTCGCGCGGGGCGGTCATCATCAGGTCGGCCAGCTCGTCGACGATCGCCACGATGTACGGGTACGGCCGATATTCACGTTCGCTGCCCGACTTCGCAGTGATCTTCCCGGAGCGGACCTTGGCGTTGAAGTCGTCGATGTGGCGCACCCGGTTGGCCTGCATGTCCTGATACCGCTGCTCCATCTCCTCCACCAGCCAGGCCAGCGCGGCGGCGGCCTTCTTCGGCTGCGTGATGATGGGCGTGATCAGGTGCGGGATGCCCTCGTACGGGGTCAGCTCGACCATCTTCGGGTCGATCAGGATCATCCGGCACTCGTCCGGCGTCGCCCGCATCAGCAGCGACACCAGCATCGAGTTCACGAAGCTGGACTTCCCGGAACCGGTGGACCCGGCCACCAGCAGGTGCGGCATCTTCGTGAGGTTCGCGGTGACGAACTCGCCCTCGATGTCCTTGCCGAGTCCGATCATCATCGGGTGGTCGTCCTTCAGCGCCGTTGTCGAGACGAGGGTGTCGCCGAGGTGGACGGTCTGCCGGTCCACGTTGGGAACCTCGATGCCGACCGCGGACTTGCCGGGGATCGGCGCCAGCAACCGCACGTTGTCCGTGGCGACCGCGTAGGCGATGTTCTTGGCCAGCGCGGTGACCTTCTCGACCTTCACGCCCGCACCGAGGCTCACCTCGTGCCGCGTGACGGTTGGGCCGCACGTGAAGCCGGTGACCTTGGCGTCCACCTTGAACTGCTCGAACACGGCGTTAATGGCCTTGGCCTGCTGGTTCACGCCCTTCCGGTCGATTTCGGCCTGGTCGCCTCGCGTGAGTGTGTCCGCAGGGGGCAGCCTGTAGCCGCCTGCCGAATCGCGGCAGACCGCAGGCCGCACCGACTGGAGAGTGTCGAGGTCGAGTGCCGTGTCGTCGACCGGCGTTGGGTCGTCGACGTTCTCGGCCGCGGTGTTCGACGAGGTGTTCGGCGCCCTGCGCTGACGCGTGGTGGGCCTCGGCGCGGCCGGCTGCACGCCTGCATCGGCGTGGTCGTCATCGTCATCGGCGTCGGGCGCGCTGTTGAACACTTCCCGCAGGGCCGCCCCGACCTTGGCAAGCGGCACGTCACTGACCAGGATGGCCCCGAAAACGAAGCCCGCGACCAGAAGGGGCGTGGTGAGCCACACGGTGATCGACTGAGCAATCAGGCCACCGGTGAGGAAGCCGAGAGCGCCGCCGGCGGACCCGAACACGTCGAACAGGCCAGGAATTGTCGCCAGCAGCAGCAGGGTGCCGGCGATGAGGCGAGGGCGGCGTTCCACCCGCGTGGTCGTGAGCATGAGCGTGATCGCCGCCGCGGCGAGGGCCACCGGGACCCCGAGGCCGGGCAGGCCCAGCATCGTGTGAACGCCGTCACTGACCCGCTGACCCACCCAACCGCCGATGTGGAACCAGGTCGTGCCCGCCACCACAACGGCAGCCACGATCAGCCCGAGGGCTGCGCAGTCGCGCTGGTGCGGAACGTCGAGTTCCCGGGTACTCCCGACTGCCCGGGTGACCTTCCCTGTTGTCCGAGCGGTCGACTTCCACGCCGCGGCAACAGACGTAGTGCGATTTCCGCGTTTCGAGCGGCCGCTCCCCCGGCGTGCTGCCGGCTTCCGCGTCGCCGTCCGCGTCCTCGAGGGCTGGCGTTTACGGGTGGTCACTGCTCCCCGCCTTTCGGAGCGTGGTGCGCGAGGTACCAACGGGCGCCACGGCCGGAGCCGGCCAGCACGGCCTTCTTGCGGTTGGCCAGGTCGCGCAGGCGGGCGCGGACGGTCTCAGCGGACGTCTTCTTGCCGGTCTTCTCCAGTGCGGCGACGATCGCGCTGACGGGCGCGCCCTGGGAGCCGTGCTTGCCCATGATCTCCAGGGCGGCCTGGATGATCGGGTCCTCGTCCGGGAACGCCTGGGGCTCGTCGGCACGACCGGCGCCGTCGGCAAGGCCGAGGGCCGGGTCGATGGTGGCGATAGCCGCGTCGAGCTGGTCCAGCTCGGCGGTTGCCCCGGCGAGTTGCTGGTCCAGGTTGGCACGCATCATCTCGCCGCGCTGTTCCCTCGCCGTGTCGGATTCGCCGGTCGGGATGCCCATCTCCAGCAGCACGCTGGCGGCGTCAAGTTCTGCGATGTTCATCTGGGTGTCGTCCTCGTCGTTCATGACGGCGTCGCCGTCCTCGGTGATTGCGGTGATGCCGGGGACCGCGAGGCGGCCGTCCAGCATCGCGTCCAGCCAGGCGATGTTGGTGCGGACCTGGCTGATCACGGCGTCCTGGTCGTCTTCGGACACCGGAGGCTCCACGGTGACGCGCGGAGTCACGACTTCCTGCGGGGTGAGCAGCGGGTTCTCCGGCAGGTTCATGGCGCGATTGGCGTACGCCTCGCCAGCGGCCTGGGCGGACACCGCGTCCAGCTTCGGCCGGAACGGTGCGTACAGCGCGGCGATCGCGGGGATGTCGCCCAGCGCCTCGAAGGTGCCTTCGTCGGCTTCGTCATCGCCTTCGCGGACGAGCCAGCCTCGGCGATGGGTCATCTCGCCGGTCTCAGCGTCCTGGTCGATGCCTTCACCGGGCAGCATCGCGGTGACGTCGTTCTGCACCAACTCGGCGTTGTTCAGAACGTAGGCGGCCTCGCTTGTTTGCAGCACCTTCAGCAGCGTGCGGCTGTCGCATTGGGTGATGACCGAGTGGAAGCCGTTGCCGTAGTCGGTCTGCACGCCACGCTGCCCCCACAGCTCCAGGCGGACACCCTGAGCTCGCGCCTGTCGCGCGATACCGCCGAGGAACTTGTTCATCCGCTCGCTGCCCATCGCTTCCCACAGGGCGGGCAGCTCGTCGATGATGAGAACGATCGTCGGGGCGGTCTTCGGAGACACGACGGCGCCGGTGCGGTAAGCAGGGTGGCGGCCGCGGGCGTTGATGATGTTGACGATCGCCTTCAGCATCGCGTTCGCGTCGGGGATCTCGGTGGCGAGCCAGTCGATGCAGCTGCCCCAGGCTGCAAAGTGCTTGCCGCGCTTCGCGCTGACGTCGATGGCCCAGACGATCGCGTCGCGGCACGGCAGCAGCGACGCGATTTCCGAGTTGATGTCGGAAGTCTTGCCGGAGCCGCTCTTGCCGACGCCGAACTTGTGGAACGGGCCGTAGCCCTTCTTGAAGATGGTCTCGGTCGCGTAGGACTGGTCGGCCTTGAAGCCCTTGATGATCGGGTCGCGGACGGTGGCCAGGCCGGGCATGAGGCGGCGCAGGTGCCGAGGGATGACGATCGGGGCGGTTTCACCGCCGGACTGGTGGTGTTCGATCGCGCAGTGCACCAGCTCGGTCAACTCCGGCAGGTGCTGGACGATCGGATGCAGCAGGCTGGTGTTCAAATCCCACTGCTTACGCCAGATCACGTCGAGGTAGACGTGGTTCACGTCGTCCTCGACACCGTGCGCGGTCACCGCGCCCTTACGTGTGCGGCCAGGCAGGTGCTTGGCGATCATCGCCGGTGCGGAGAGGACGAACGCGTCGGCCGTGGTGTCGGCCTCGGAAAGGTCGATGTGGTAGCGGAAACCGATCTGGTTGTCGTTCGCGTCGGTGATCGGCTCGCGGTAGAACATGCGCGCACCGGGCCAGCCCGCGCGGGCGAGGATGCCGTCCCTCTCGTTGGCGTCTTCCGCGACGGCGTTCCACTCGGTCGCCGTAGCGCGCTCGGACGCGGCCGGCTTTCGGACGCCACGACGCTCAGCCCAGGTCAGGTGCGAGGCGATGAACCCGACCAACCCGGCGACGTCGACCATCGGGGTGAACCCAATGATCCCAGCCAGGGCGGACCATGCGGCAGCGGTGAGGCCGTGGATGGCGATGTGCTTGCGCTCGTTGTCCGACAGACGTCCAAGCCACGCGTTGACCGCAGTGAGGGCGGCGGCAGAGAGTCCGAACGCTGCGCCGACGGTTGGGGAAATCTCGTGCAGGAGCACTCCAGTGGTCACCGCCGACCCGTTGATCATCAGAGGGCGCAGCTGGTGGGAGTTCCGTGATGCTAGCGCATGCGACTGGGCCTTGATCTTGTCGCGGCGTGCCTTTTTCTTGGCTGCCTTGGACTTGGCCTTGGCGTCGGCCTTGGCCTGTGCCTTCGGGCTCTTGACCTTCGTCGCGTCCGCCATCGGAGTCGTTCTCGCTCTCTGATCAACACGATCGTTCGTAGGGAGGTTGGTCAGGGACAACACCCGGCCACCACGCGAGGGGATTCGGGGGTGGCCGGGATTGACCTCGACCAGCTCGGGCTAGTGCTGGCCGAAGAAGGTGGACTCGTCGCGCATCGTTCGGCCACGAGCACCGTTGACCTCGAAACGGTCCTGGTAGAGGACCCAGAAGTCCTTTGTGGCTCCGGCAAACAACTGCATCGCGGAGCCGATTACCGGACCGGCGAGGTAGATCTTCTGAAGCGAGCGCGGGTCCATGCCGTACTGGATGTCCATGCGGTGCGCGAGAAGGGTGACCGACTCAGCCCCGGTGCGCAGGGAGTGAGCGGTGGCGGCGAGCTGCTGCATCCAGTCCTGGTAGGACTCGGGGTGGTAGTCCGCGAGCAGGGCGAAACCCCTGTTGAGCTCGGCGGCCGGGTTGTTCGACATGTTTCCTCCTGTGGTGCTGATCGAGGTCGTCTTCGGGGCGGTGCTGGGCTTCGCGGGGGCGCCGCTGCTCGAGGTTTTGGCGGTGTCGATGCGTTCGGCCTTGGCCTGCGTAGGCTGCCTCCCGCTGTCGGTGCGGTGAACCCGCTTGTTCTCCGGCGGGAGCACGTAGTCCCACTCCATGCGCTGCCCGACCCAGCCGGGCACGAACCCGTCGGGTCGAAGCGGCTTGTGGTTTTCCAGCTCCCGTCGCTTCTGCTTGTCTTCCGCGGACTCGCGCTGCGGCTTTGGCGGCTCGATTACGTCGGGCTTGCCCTGCTGCCACACACCAGGCGTGGCCTCGGGGAGCCCGGCCTTGCGGGCTTCCTTGTCCGGGTCACCGGTCGGCGTCCGGCCGAGGTCGACATCGCCGAGCCCGGCGAGTTTGGCCTGCGCCCGGCGAACCGCGGCGTCCTCGTGGGCCGAAGGTTCCACCCGCACGCCCGAGGCTGGCTTCGGTGCGCTGCCGGGCCGGTCGAGAGTGCCGACACCACCTCGGCTGGCTGAGGCGCCGCCGTTGTTGCGGTCGGATGGGGCGGCATCGGCGAGGTTGGCCGCCGCCCGGCGGATTGCCTCGTCCTCTGCCCGACGCCCCGCCGAACTGGAGCGCCCGGTGAACACGCCGAGCTGGCGGGTCGGATGCACCCGGCCCGTGCGTGGCGCGACAGCCGCCGCCGCACGCGCGGCTACCGGCGTGATCCGGCTCCAGTCCCGCTGAATCGAGCGGGTGTGCAATTCGGACAGCCGCGTGGCTGCCGCGTATCGCATCCGGCGGACACGAACCCGGTTGCGGGCCTGCATCCGCACGATCCGGCGGGCGGTCGCATCGCTGTAGACCATCCCGCGGGTGTGCAGGTAGCGCCCGGCGTGCCCCGCTACGCGATTGACGTGCGGCCGGGCGGCACGGTAGCCGCGGTAGGAGTGGCGCACCGTCCATCGGGTCGTCAGATACGCCCCGGCGACGGCGACTGCGGCGGTGCCAACCGCAGCACGGCCGACGACCTGGAGGCCGCGGCCGGCAACACGGACGTGGCGAGTCTTGCCGGTGCGGGTCACGGGGGTGCGCTTCTTGTACACGAGGCGGCGGGCCTGGCGGCCACGGTGGGTCATGTCGCGGGCGTACTCGCCGACCTCACGCTCGAACCGGTTGTACCAGTGGCCTGGGTCGCCGTGGCGATCCGCGCGCCGACCACCCAGATGCCCCGCCGGGCGGGCAGGTCGGGTAGGTGCGGCAGCGCGGCTCCGCCTGCGGCTGCTGGTCGTCGGCATCGGCTAGCCCACCACCATCGAGATCCCGGCGATAACGATCACCGCGAACAGCACACCGAGCAGCACCCGGCCGAAACGGCGCGGGTCGTTCAGAGCGACCGCGGATTGCGCGGCCAGCCAGGACACGAAGTTGAGAGCGACGGTGGCCGGAGTGGAGATGGTGGCCCAACCGCTGTAGAGGACCTTCCCCACGACGAATCGACTGTTCTTCGCCCGCTGGGTGTGCACGGTGACCGTCTCGGTCGTCGAGCCGGGCGCGGCGGTGTTCTTGGGGTCGATCAGCAGGGCCGACAGTTTCGCGGCGATGAAGGACACCACGTTCAGGGCGACGCCGATGGTCGCGGCGGTTCCGGCATAGCCGTGATAGAAGAACCGGCCGATCGGGACATCAATGGCCTGGCAGCGCTCGCGGTGCTCGGTGAACAGAACCCCGAGGTCTGCGGGCTTGACCGCGGCGAAGTCACCCGGCGTCCAGGTCGCCGCGGCGAGCAGGATCGCCTTCTTGACGTCGGCCTTCTCCGCGGGCTGGTTTTGCTGGGGCTTCTTCTCTCCCCTCTTGGCCTTTTTCCCTTCGACCGAGTTCCAGCCGGCGGCCTCGGGGTCGTCGATCGGCGTAGCCCGGTCGACGTTCGCGGCGGGGTTCCCCGTAGCGGGAGCCGCAGCCTGCACAGGAACCTGGGTGGTCGTGGCTTCCCAGTTCCCCGTCGAGGCGAGCAGCGCGAAGTCCGCCGTGGTGAACTCCGCATCGGTTTCCGTCTCGGTGCCGGCCTGGCTGGCGTCGATTGGTGTGGACATCGCGGTCGTTCTCCTTCCCGTACCATCGGAAGCGCGGATCTTCGTGTCGATAGCGGTTTCCGCGCTGCCCCAGCCCTTCGCGGGCTGGGGCACTTTTTGTGCTGTTCAGTTGGGGTGTGGGGGCTTCCGTGCTCCCGGTGATGTCCACCAGATCGGGGCTGGTGGACATCACCGCGTCCACGGACTCCTCGCTGTTCAGTTCTGGGTGGTGGCCCGGCCAGGGGCAGAGGGTGCTGGTAGGGGGCGTGCCCCTGGCCGGATCACCGATCGGGGGCCGGCTAGTCGAGTTCGCCGGTGCGGTTGAACTTCAGCCAGTCACGGGTGACCTGCGCGTCGGGCATCCCGGCCGACCCGAAGCGGTTCGCGAGAACCTTGCGGATCGAGCCGGCGCCTGCGGTGGCCTCGTTCTCGGGGATCTTCAGCGCGCCGGTCAGCTCGGCCTCCTCGACCGCGCGCACCTGGCGGGCGAGCTTCGCCTGTTCCCCGGAGAGCTGCCCCGCCGGCGCGGACAGCTCGGCGTCGGTCTTCGCAGTGAGGATGCGCTCGTTGAATTCCGCTGCGAGGACGGGCAGCAGCCACAGCGACAGCACGACCGCGACCGGGACCCACAGCCAGATCAGGCCGGACAGCTCGCTAAGGATCAGATGCGGTGCGACGTTGATGAAGACGCTGATCCCGAGCAGCAGCACCTTGATGCCGGCGAACTTCTCTTTGCGCATCTCGGCGAACGCCTGGCGCATCGCGCTCGCAGAACCGCCAGGTTTCCCGGCCTGGAAGATCAGAATGGCCACGAGCGGCGCGGTGGCCAGGGACTCCAGCAGGAACAGCACCCACCAGACCGGATTGGTCCAGGCAAGGTGCATGACCCGCGACCAGGCATCCTGAGCCTGAACGGTGCCGATGATCACGCCCGCGACCGCCGGAGCCGCGGCGAGGACCAGCGAAAGCCTGCGGGACCGGTACTGCGCACCCAGGAACGCGGTCGCACTGGTCAGGGCGCGCAGCTTGTCCTTGGCCTTGATCGCGTCGAGCACGTCACGTTGCTTGGCCTTCGCGACCTCCTGGTCGGTCGCGAGCTCGCGTTCAGCCTGCTCGATCTCGAAGGCGTTGCGCTTGGCCTGAACAGCGCGCATGTCGGTGCGGTGCTTCTCGGCCAGGTCGCAGTCGGCGTCCAGTTCTTTGCGGGTCTTCCAGGCGCGGATGACCTCGGCGTCCTGGATCTGCACCGCCTCGGTGGCGCGCTGCTCGAGGTGCTTCAGCTCGGCCGCGGACGGCATCGACGCGAAACGGCCCTCGAGCGCCGGAGCCGCTGGAGCCTGCTGCGGATTGGCGGCGTAGAGCTGGGTGGTCATCTGCGGAGGCACGAACGCCGCGGACGGCGTGTGCCCGTTGGTCGCGGGCTGCTCCGTAGTCGTCATCGCGAAACTCCTGTTCACGGGGGGTGTTTTGCCGATGGACTAGGCGCCGGTGGCGAGGTGGCCGATGGCGTCCCAGTGCTCGGCGATCTCGGCGCGGAGGGCGCGGCGCCGGGAGGGACGGATCGTGTGCGCGAGCTTCCGTTCGGCGGTGTCGCTCATCTGCTTGTGGAAAGTCGCGAACTCAGCCAGCAGCTTCGGGACCTCGTGGTCCAGCGCAGCCAGGTCGCGGCTGGAGGGCTCCTTCGGTCGCCAGTCCTGGCGGGCCTGCTCGGCCATCGACAGCAGTTCCGTCACGGTCGGCTCCACCCGCGAGCCGCGAGCCGCGGACGGATACCAACTGCGGGAGTGGGCCTCGGTGCTGGTCATCGCCTACACCTTCCTTTCCCTTGTTCATCGGTTGCGATAGTTCAAGATCGCTAACGGTTTCACTTAATAAACATGCCGGGCATGGTGCTTGTCAAGACAGTTCGCTAAGTTTCTCTTGGGAAACCGTGAAAGAGGGAGCGAGCGTTGAGCCCGACGAAGACGAAGTACGTCGCCGACCGGCTGCGGCGGCAGATCCACGACGGCGGATGGAAGCCGGGTGACAGGTTGCCGACCCACGCTGAACTGGCAGAACGGTTCGGCACGTCTCCGGTGACCATCGGAGCCGCGGTGAAGCAACTCGTTGCCGAGCGGCTGCTGATGACCTCGACCAGCAGCGGCACGATCGTGCGCTCCAGGGAAGTGCTCGACCACGTGGTCACCGACTTCATCCGCGCCGACCGGCCGGCCAGCTCGGTGTCCGACGTGTTCGTGGAGACGGTGCGCGCGGCCGGTCGGGAGCCATCGAAGGAATTCTCGATGCGGATGGAGCACGCCAGCGCCGAGGTCGCGCGGTGGCTGGGGATCGAGCCGGAGTCGTGGGTGGTCGTGCGGACGCTTCGACAGTTCGTCGATGGCCAGCCCTGGTCCTGGGAAGAGTCCTGGTATCCGCAACCCCTCGCTGAACAGGCGGGTCTCGACGCGCCGAACGACATCCCGGAGGGCACGACCCGCCGGTTGGCCGACCGCGGCTTCGGTGAGCTTGCCTGGTGGGACGCCAACCACGCGCGGCCGGCGAACCCCGACGAGGCCGCGATGCTCGTCGTGCCGACCGGAACCTGGATCACCGACTACATCCGGATCGGCGCGAACCGGAACCAGATCACCCGCGTGACGCGCAAGCGCACCGAGGCAGATCAGAACCGGGTCATTCACGAGATCGGTGACGACCAGGCCCTCGCGCTCATCCGCGCGGCCTTGAACAGCGGAAACGATCGCGAGGAGACGAAGTGAACGGCAGTTCCCAGGTCGAGATCCGCCGCGCGAGCGTCGCGGACGTGTCGATGATCGCGCAGTGGCGACGCGAGGCTGCCGACTGGCTCGCCTCGATCGGCAGCGACCAGTGGTCCGAGAAGGGGCTCTCGGCGGAGCGGTTCGTGGCACGCGTTACCTCCTCGGTTCACGCCGGCGAAACGTGGGTCGCAGAAGTCGACGGGCGCCCAGCCGCGACGCTTGCGGTCGACGAGCACACCGATCCGGGGTTGTGGACGCCCGCTGAACAGGCGGAATCCGTGATCGTCCACCGGATGATCACCGACCGGAACCGGCAGCACCGCGGTCTCGGAGCTCTCCTGCTCGATCACGCCGAGACGATCGCCCGCCAGCGCGGCAAGACGTACGTGCGACTCGATGCGTGGACGTCGAACGGGCGGCTGCACGACTACTACCGGGCGGTCGGGTTCCGGTTCGTCCGAATCGCCGACCCGCAGCGTCCTTCCGCCGCGCTGTTCGAGCGGCCAGTATCGAACTCGGGCGTCGATCAGCAAGCTGTCTGATGGAGTTGTCAAGGACCTATTGCGGTCAAGTTTTGGCTGTTCAGAGAAGGTGCGGTAGATGACAGCACGGACACGGGGGTGACATCGGCGATGTCACTAGCGGCCAACCACGACGACGGGGCACGCTCAAATGAGGTGCTGCGAGCCTGCCGTGAAGAGCGCGGCTGGTCGCTGTACCGGGCGGCCTTCGAGCTGCATCGGATCGCCCAGGAGGCCGAACTTCCCATGACCGCAACCGTCGAGAGCGTGCGGCGGGCGCTGATGCGCCACGAGGACGGCAAGTCCTCGCCCAAGCGCCCCGACGACCCGTACGCCCAGCTCTACTCCCTCGCCTACCGCCGGCGACCGGAAGAGCTGTTCGGCAACCTCCGCCCCCCGGCTTCCAAGGACGGGGCGTTCCTCGTGCACGCCCACCAGTTCGTGCCCGTCTACGTCGGCGCCGCAGTCACCGAGCTGGCCACCACGCTGTCGGCCGCGCCGGTCACCGTCGGCTGGGCCCAGGCGCAGCGGGTCGACCTTGTACTCGACGACGACGGCAACCCACCGGTGCGCGGCGTGCTGTACCTGTTCACCTGGGGAGTGGCGGTGTGGCATGTGCTCACCCCCCACCGCGCCGAGATGATCGCTGATGTGTCCGTGTGGCGACGCGAGACGCACCGCTCGACGCGGCACCGGCTCGCCGCGTACCTGGCCGGCCTGCTCGATCGCGGCCGGATGCACGCCCGGTACGTGTTGACCGCGTTCTGGCTCGTCGAACCTGCCTGGACCGGACGCGACCTGCTCACAGCGATGCGGCTGCTGACCTCGCCGCGCGCCTTGCTCGGCAACGCCGACGGCGACCACCATCACGCGAGGCGGATTGAACAACGCCTGTTCAGCGAAGGATTCGCGCCCGAGGACCACGTGCCGATCGGCGTCGACGGGGTGTCGCTCGGTTGGGCATCCTGGGCCGGCGTGGCCTACCACCCGGTCGCGCCGGCCGCCGCCCTGACCGAAGACGACCTCGCCACCGTGGAACTTCTCGCCCAAGGTTTGTGGTGCCTGTGCGAGGAGCTGGACCAGCAGGTCCGCGACGGAGAAGATCCGAAGCTGCCTGCCGACCACGACTGGCGGTGGCTCCGCGGACGTCGTGCGGCGATCGTGCGCGGCGACGCGAACGAGCCCGCGCAGCTGCGCGCCCTGCGAGCAGCGATCGTGACGACCAGCGAACTGGACCAGAAACTCAACGAGACCGTTCAACTACTCCGAGAGGAAACGCCGTGAACAGCGGAAACAGCAGTGTCCTGATCGTCGTCGACATGCAGAACGGGTTTGTCAGCTCACGAGCTCGACCAATCGTTCCTCATGTCGTCGATCTCGTGCATCGCTGGGAAGAACTCGGCCGCGACGTCGTCTTCACGCGTTTCCTGAACCAGCCCGGCAGCCAGTTCACCCGGCTGATCCACTGGGAGCGGTTCATGCCCGGTGAAGAGGAGACCGAGATCATCCCCGAGCTGGCCGAGTCGGCCGCTCGGTGGTCGCCGCTGATCGACAAGCCGGCGCAGTACTCGCCGTTCACACCGGAGTTCACGCGGATGGTGCACCGCAACCGATGGGACGACATGGTGATCTGCGGCATCGCCACCGAGTCGTGCGTGATGAAGACGGCATGCGACGCGTTCGAGCTGGGCTACACGCCCTGGGTCGTCACTGACGCCTGCACCTCCCACGGCGACCCGAAGCGGCACGAGGCCGGGCTGCTCACCATGAAGTACTTCATCGGCCGGGACCAGCTCGTCACCGCCGACGATGTGCTGAACGGCGCTGCCAAAGCCGCCTGAACAGGAGAAACAGTGACGCAGGATCGGCCGGTCGCGGTACTCGACATCGACGGCACCGTCGCGGACGTGACATGGCGGCTGTCGCTGCTCGGCGACCAGCCCGCCACGGCCTCACGCCAGGCGTGGGCCGCATTCTTCGACGCGGCCGGCGCAGACCGGCCGATCCCCGCCGGCGTCGCCTTGGCCCGGAATCTTGCCGTGGACCACGACATCCTGTGGCTCACGGCCCGCACGGACCGCATCCGCCCGCTGACGGCCTCCTGGCTGCGTCGGCACAGCATCCCGGACGGCGAGCTCGTGATGCGCCCGAACGACGACCTCCGACCCTCGCCGGTGTGGAAGCTCGAGCAGCTCGACCGCATCGCCGAGACGCGCTCGATCGCCGTGGTCGTCGACGACGATCGCCGAGTCCTCGACCTGGCCTCTGAACAGGGCTTTCCTACTCAGCTCGCCCCAGCCACCCCGTCGTGCCGGTGACCGCGGTCACCGTTTCAGCTCGCGAACTTTACAACATCGCAGGCGCGCCACGCGCGCACGCGCCTGGCGCGCGCACGCGTGACATGCACGCGCGAAGCGACCTCCCGAACTCCGATCACGCTGGCACTGGTCAGCCCTGAACAGCCTGAAAGGCCAGGTGAAACCCATCCCGATGCCCGAGAGGAACGTTCAGGAAGCGCCCTTCGCCGTGTCAGCACACAAGATCCGACACGCCACAAACCGATCATGCAATCCGGCACCAAGTGTTGTACGGTTCCGAGTCATGGACGTCAGAAGTGTTCCGGTGATGAGCTTCCGCGCGAAGCAGGCCGAGTACTTCGCCGCGGTTAAGGCCGGCGCTCACATCGCGCTGACCCGCTACGTCACGACCGTCGGCGTCGTCATGCCGCCCGAGGACTACCGCCGCGCGATGTTCGCGCTCAGGGCGGTCGCCGGGTTCGGCGAGCACGCAGAGCAGCAACAGCGCCTCGGAAACCGAGACGTTCAGAAGGTGTCCTCCGCAGTGTTCCGCCGTGACCAGGCGGACTACCTCACCGTGCTGGAGAAGGGCGAGGCCCACTTCGCGGTGACCCGCTACCAGGACACGCTCGGCGTCGTCATCCCCTACGCCGACTACGACTACGTAATGTTCGCCGTTCGCGTCATGGACGGCCTGGCCAAACTCGCCGAGTCCGACGGCCCCAACGACCTGCAAGCCTTCGCCGCCCTGGTGGACGAGGAGATGTCCCACCGCGAGGGCCGGGACGGGCAGCAGGAACTCCTCCTCTTCAAGGAGGTGGCGCAAGCCTCGTAAACACTTCGGGGCGGCCCCCGAAGGGGGCCGCCCCGCAAAGTCCGAAGGCGCATCTCACGCCCGGGTCCTGACTGAGTCACCCAAACTTCTTCAACTCGGGCACCCCACCTGGTCTCACCAGCCAGAGCGCCCTACTCGGACGACAACTGAACACCTCAGCATGAAAGTCAGGGCACCACCCCTGACTCACCGCCGAGGGCGAATTCCGGTGCTTCCAACACCGGCCTTCGCCGTTACCCCGAACGTTGCGTGTTCGGAGAAAGAAGCCCCACGTCGTGCCTACAACACGGCGCTCCTGGTGTTGCATCATACCTACCGCCAGGAGCGCGGTCTACTCATGCGCGCCGGGACACACCCGCCGCGAGCCCACTTCTTCGCTGTTCACAGCGCCCCCGCCGTTCGATGATCCCCTCCGGGAAGCGCGTTCGCGCCGCTCACCGGGCCGAACATCACCGGCGGTGGCGCGATGACCACCGCAGAGCTACTACGAGAGCCAGTTTCCACTGTTCAGCGCCCCGACTGCATCGCGTGCAGCCGACCCTTCGGACGCCTTCGAGCACCCCTCGTGGCAGGCGACGGACTCTTCGACTGCGTCGAGCTGATCGTCTGCGACCAGTGCTGGCACCTGGCCGGCGGCACCGCGGCCGTGCACGCCAAGCTCGCGGCCAACGAAAGCGGACAACTCGAGCCCGTCCTGGTCTTCGACCCAGCCATCGAGGCCGTCCTGGCGGCCGCCGACGAGTACGACCAGCTGCACCCCATCGACCGGCTGCTCGTCGAATCCGGAGTCCGGTGGGCAATGCTGCGGCACATCGCGGTCCCCGCACGGATGCGCCTGGCGGGCGAGATCCTTCGACGCACCGCGCCGGACTGCACGCGCGTGGCCGACTCGGCCGATGTGTGGCTCGGCGCCGTCGAAGACCGCATCCGGCAGCAGACAGGGCCGGGGCTGGAGTTCCGCTACAACGCGAAGCGGCGACGCTGGTGGCGGATCTGCAACGTGCTCCGCTGCTGTTCAGACCAGGGACGCCGACCGCTGACCTGGGTCACCCAGGAGGAGATTGCGGCCGCCGTCGGCTGCTCGGACCGGACGGTCCGCCGCTGCGTGGCCTGGCTCCAGCGAGAGGCGCTGCTGTGGGAGATCCTGCCCGGCTGCCAGCTTCCCCGGAAGGAGGCCCCGGACGGCGAGACCCCCGCTGAACGCGAAGACCGGGAACGCAGGATCGCGGAGGCCATCGCGGCCGAAGACGCGGCGATCGCCCGCGCTCACGCCGAACTCGACGCTGTCCGGGCCGGCCTCCGTGGCCGCCGGGCAGCTGCGGCCGCCCGGCAGACCCTCGATCTCGAGCTGGACTGCGAGGCCGAGCTCCAGGACCAGGCCGACGCGCCAACCCTCGTGCAGCTCGCGCCCGTCTACGAGCTGCGAGTCCCGCTCGACGTCCAGGAGCTGGAGGAGTCCAGCGCCCTCGTCGACGCGTGCGTCAGCGCAGGCGACCAGCTGCTCCGCGAGCACACCGACGAGCGTGTCCACCCGGCCAACGTGCTCCTGTACGGCACGGTCACCGTCGTCTACGCCAGCGGAGCCCACACCGTCCACGAGCCGGTCGACCTCGTCTCCTGGGCGCCCAGCTCGAACCCGATCTGCCCGGACTGCGGGCCGGTCGCCGGATACCTCCGGTTCAGTCCCCTGGGCGTTGACCTGCACAAACATCAAAATGTCCACCCCCCGCAGGTGTGTAACCAAGATCAAGTGAAGTCCAGTTCCGTACAACCTGTGGATAACCGACCGGCTTCGCCGGGCAGAGACAAGAGGGAGGTTCCCTCGGCCGAAAACGGCCCTGAGTCGGTCGCTGACGACCGAACTCGTCGCCGCGAGGGTGATCGGGAGCGCGCGCCCCAGTCCGAGGCTGTACGAGCAGCTGAGTGGCTTCTGCGGTCACGTCTTGATCCACGGGTCTGCGACGAGGTGTCAGTGCGGTGGCTGGCAGCCCAGATTCGGGCATCCCACCTGCTCGATCGCCACGACTGGAGCTGGGAAGACCTGGCCGACCAGCTGCACGGCTACCCCGAGTTCACCCAGCTCCCCCGCTACATCCGCAGCGCCCGCGGGTGGATTCGGGCGCGGTTCAAGAGGGCCGAGCCGACGTTGTCCCCGTTCAAGCAGCGGGTCATCCGCGACGTCGAGCGCAACAGCCCGATCCTGCGGCAGCAGCAACGGGCGGCGTTTGAGCAGACCCGCCGCGAGGAGATCGCAGCACGTCGGGCCGCAATCGACGCCTGCGAGCTGTGCGACGAGCTCGGTTGGCTGCACGTGCCTGCGGACACGCCGACCGCACGCTGCAACCACGACCTGGAAACCGGCGGATGGTGACCAATCCCCCTAGATCTGCCGACCGACCACCAGGGGGCTCCCTGTCGGGCTCGCCTTCGCTCGGTGATGCCGGCTACTGAGCAGCCTGCCGACCCAAGATGCCCAGGTCAGAGGGTTCTTTAAGCCCGTCTTCTAATTTGCTACCCCAGGGGGGTTGACTTACTACCCCTAGGGGTGTCATTCTGGTTTCAGCACGGAGCACCGCCCCTACCACCCGCGGAGGACACCATGAGCACCAGCAAGCTGCCGGGCGTCGGAGAAATCGCCGGAATCGACGACATCGCCCCCGAGGGCACCGTGATCACCGAGAAGCACGTACTCGACTACCGCGCAAGCGTCGAGCAGGCGCACCGCAACCTCGGACTCCCGACCGACAACCTCTGGGGCGACCAGAACAAGTGACCACCGAGCCGGGAGCCGTGACCAACGGCCCCCGGCTCCTCCCCCGTCAGCACTCGGAGAAAGGCGGGCTACCCGTGTCCGATCCCACGGCGCAACCGTCGAACAGCGCCCCGGTCGATCTCCCGACGACCCGAGACGAACTGTTCGCCTGGATCGACGCCATACCGCCGATCCCGCGCGCCAAGCTGCTCGGCCTGCTCGTCGACGCCCAGAACGCCAAGGCGCTTGCCGCCAAGCGTCGCGCCGCAGTAGCCGAAGCGGCGGCCGGCTACGGCAACGCCGGTGCCGTCGCCGAAGAACTCGACGTCAGCGTCAAGGCGGTCTACAAGGCTGCCTCTGAACACCGCCGAGCGACTCGAACCGCTGACGATCAGTAATCGCACAGCGCGCACACGCGGGAAAATGCAAACCCAGGCCCACGTAACGCGCAGGCCCGCGCACGCGCGCGTCATGCGCGCGCGCACCCGCGCGGGCGCGCGGTATAAGGTATGTTTTTACCAGATCGCACGCCTCAAACGCCAATCTGGCGTTTGACCAGCCGAATCGCCAAGCGTCGATCTTGGCGATTCGGCTGAGCGATCTTGGCGTTCAACTTGGCGTTCATGGTCACCGTGGGTGATGTTCCTTCAGTGAAGGTCTCTACTTGTTAGCTGCGTTCAACGCACATAGGATGTACCTGCAATGCACGTTCGAGGCAGGCTAAGGAGGCCGAGATGATCTGCTGGGAACTCGTTCTGGACACCGCGATCGAGGGTGAGATCTGCCTACGAACCCCCTCGACGGCCGCGGCGGTTTCCACTCCCGACGACCGGTCCCCCGACGTCGACCGGACGCTCGTCCTCCAGGCCGACGAAGTGCTGACCCACGGGGTTCAGCAGCCACGCAGGTAACCGCCGGCCACACCTGGACCACCAGGTCCGGCGCGGCGGGCCGCACAGCCCCTACCACAGTTCGTGCGACCCGCCAGACCCCTACCAGCAAGGAAGGGAAGACCCAGTGTCTCACGCGCACCCTCTGGGGACGTTGGCCGATCAAGGCCCCTCCCTGGCCATGTACGTCCTGGCCCAAATCGCCATCCAGAACGGCTTCCGCCTGCTCCGTATCGGGCAATTCGAGGGCGCAGCCGAGGACTTCGACACCGCAGCCAAAGCCGCCTCGCTGTTCGCCCACGGCGCTGACGAAGCCGGCGACGCCGAACGAGCGCACCGCTGGCAGCTCGTCGCTCAGGGACGCCACCGCTTCGCCGACGAGGCCCGCAAGGCGGCCGCCTTCGAGGCCCGCATCATCGCCGGAGCCACGGCATGAACAGCGCCAACGCCACAGTCCTCCCGGAGTTCCCGGACGATGCCCTGCGCCTGGCCGAGCTGCACCACCTCTCCCCCGCCATCGCCGACGTCGTGCTCACGGTGGCGAACGAGGCCATCACCACCAAGTACGCGAAGAACCTCGAAGACCTCGCCTTCGAGATCGAGGGCGAACTCGACGAGCCTGACCGGCCCAACTCCGGCCCGATCGCCGAGGACGCCATGCACCTCCTCGGCTACTCCTACGACCACTAAAACCCCCCGTGAACAGGGCAAACGCCCGGAATTGGAGCACCGTCATGGCCGAGAGCGCCACCGTCGCCAATGGCATCCAGGTCAACGTCGCGCAGGTTGAGCAGGCGGCGAAGGCCCTGGCCAACGCCGACAGCAAGAACTGGGAGAGCGCCGACGTCCGCAACCGCTACAGCGGGCTCGCGCTGGCCACCGTCCGCGCCTACCTGACCCCCATCGACCCGGTGGCCGAACTGCTGGAGCAGCGATGAAGCGCATGTCCCGCGCCGACCGGGAACGCTGGTACGCCGCCCGAGACCTCCGCGATCTTGGGCAGCTGACCGCGTTGTGGCTCGAAGGGACCATCAAGTCCCAGCCCGGCTACGAGCCCGGATACGGCCCCGACGAGGAAACCGAAGAACTGATCCCCGTCCTCGCGCGCGCCAACCGCGCCGGCTACGTCACCGACGGCAGCCAGCCCGGACAGGCCGACACCATCGGATTCGACGGCGCCACCTGGACCCAGCGGGCCGCGGTCGAAGGCTGGATCGCCCCCGACCGCGCCCCCGAGCTGGTCGCCGCTGCGCGTCGTGCCGGGCTGATCGTCATCACGCACACGGTCCTGAACAGCAGGTTCTCCCGCCGCTGCCGCGAGTTCGTCGACGTCACGCTCCGCGCGAACCAGGTGTACACCGGCTTCGGGAACCAGCGTCGCGCCGGTGAAATCCGCTTCCAGTACGAAGAATGCCACCGCGACGCGATCAACGCGGTGATCAACTCCTGGCAGGTCACCATCGCCGCGGCCGACTACGGCCCAGACCACACCGTCTGGGAGGTCGTCAATCACTGGGCGGTCAATAACGGCGGCTGCCTGATCGAGGTCATCTCGTGAACGCCCGCGTCTTGGCCGCCCGGATCGCATTCGGCCTGTTCAGCGCCGCATTCGTGCTCGCCGGTGCCGGAACCCTATTCCTCGTCACCCACGAAGGACCCGACTGGGCCGTCCTCGCCGCCACGGTCGTGACCGTCGCGGCCGAGCACGCGCAGCACCGCGTCGCCGACATCGCCTTGGCACCGGACGAACAGGACGACCACGACGACTTCGACCACGACCAGGACCACGACAACCACGACGACGGCGACCTGATCCCCGCCGCGAACGACGCCTGATGAATCGGAGGAAACCCACTGTGAACAGCGCAAACACCCGATCAGCGCGGTATGCGGCACTGGCCGCAGCAGCCATCGCTGCCGCCTCGCTGACCGCGTGCAAACCAGGGCAAAGCGGGGCGAATGAGACTCCGGCTCCCGCGCCTGCCGCCGTGACGTCACAAGCCGCGGCGGCAGGCCACCCGACGGCTGCTCGACAGCAGCTCGCCGCGCTCCGCGTTGCCGTGCCGGGCTCGATGACCGGCTACTCGCGGACGAAGTTCGGGCACGGCTGGGCCAGCCACGGAAACTCGTGCGACACCCGCGAGATCGTGCTCCAGCGGCAAGGCCGCGACGTCCGCACCGACCCGAAGACCTGCAAGGCCACCGCCGGCACGTGGGTGTCGCTCTACGACGGCGTGACCGTCCACGACCCGTCCAAGCTCGACATCGACCACATGGTGCCCGAAGCCGAAGCGTGGCGCACCGGCGCCGCCTCCTGGCCCCAGGACCAGCGCGAGCGGTTCGCCAACGACTGGCAGACCGAGCTGGTCGCCGTCACCGCCCACAGCAATCGCAGCAAGGGCGACGGCCCGCCGCCGGAGTACCTGCCGGTCCCGGCCGAGCGCTGCGACTACGCCGTCCGCTGGGTCGCCGTGAAGACCGAGTGGAAGTTGACCATCTCGAACTCGGAGAAGACCGCCCTCGGCCAGATGCTCAACACCTGCCGATAGGGCCCCGCTGAACAGCAGAGACACCAGCGAGTAGCGCCCCGTCGCGGCCAGCCGGCAAGCGTCGCCGCGACGGGGCCACTCCCCCTACCAGGAAGGAGCGTGCCCAGCATGGCCGAGTCGATCGACCGAAGCCAGTGCCCTGGCACGCGGCACGGAAACCGCTCCGCCGCCCAGCACTACGGCTGCATCTGCCCCGATGCCCTCGAGATGAACCGCAGGTACGCACGCTGGCAGTTCGCCGGCAAAGCTCACCTGTCCACCGACGTCAACCACCGCGTCGACGCGACCGGGACTCGGCGGCGCATCCAATCCCTGTACGCCATCGGCTGGCGCGAGTGCGACCTCGCTCCGCGGCTCGGCTACAACAACGCCAGGCGCACGATCCCGTTCATGCACAACACCGACACCCGCCTGCGGGTGTTCAAGTCCAACGCAGACAAGGTGTTGGCCCTGTTCACCGAGTTGCGCGACATCGCTGGCCCCTCGAAGCAACAGCGTGCCCGCGCGAAACGGTTCGGCTGGTTCACCCCCGACCAGTGGGACACCGCTGACATCGACGACCCCGCTTCCACGCCGCTGGTGAACCGGCCGGTCCGGATCGTCGACAACAACGCCGCCGACCCGTGGAAGGGCGCCGTCTGCCGGACCGGCCGCTACGACCCGGAACTTTGGTGGGCCGGTACTCATCGCGACTCCGCCCAGGCCGCGCGGATCTGCGGCACCTGCCCGATCCAGCGGGCTTGCCTGCATCACGCGCTCATCGAACCCGAGCGGTACGGCGTCTGGGGCGGCTTGTCCGAGACCAAACGCTCCGACGTACGCCGCGAACTCGTGGCCGCGCTCGACGGCCGCCCGATGGACGACTCGCCCGAACTGCTCGCGGTTCTCGACAACTACGCGCCCGTGAACAGCGAGAACGGCCAGAACGTCCAGAGCACCGACGAGGTGAGCTGCGCATGATGGGCCGAAGCCACGCCACCTCCGGCGCGCTCACCGGCATCCTGACCGCGCCGCTGCTCGGGCTGACCACGCTGTCGCAGGTCACCCCCTTCGCGCTCGTCGTCGCCGGCTTCGCGCTCCTGCCCGACCTCGACCACCCCTCCTCCACCGTCAGCCGCTCGATCGGCCCCGTCACCGAAATCGTTTCCGCCCTGCTCAGAGGCGCATCCCGCCTGCTCTACGCGATCACCAAGGGACCGCGCGACGAGGACTGCGCCGGCACTCACCGGCACTTGACACACACCGTGCTGTTCGCCCTCGGCCTCGGCATCGCCGCCGGTCTGATCGGCGAAGCCCACCCCTGGGCAGTGCTCGGTGTGGCGGCCTTCGGCGTGTTCCTCGGCTCGCTCGCGCTCGGCGGCTGGATGATCGCCGCTGGCGCCGTCACCGGCGCATTGTGGCTGTTCAGCGTGCACGGAGACCTCGCCGCCGCCGAAGCGGGCCTCGCCGGAGTCACGTGGAAGATCGGCATCGCCGTCGGACTCGGCTGCTTCGTTCATTGCGTCGGCGACAGCCTCACCCAAATGGGCTGCCCGTGGGCCTTTCCAACACCGATCGCCGGCGAAACCTGGTACGAGATCAAGCTCCTCCCTCCGGGATTCCGCCTCCACACCGACGGCCTCGTCGAGAACCTGATCATCCTGCCCGGCATGGCCGCCCTCACCGGCTGGATTGTCTGGGAACGCTACCTATCTCCCCTGTTCAACGGGGGCGTGACCGCATGAGCTACAGCCTCGAACACCTCGCTACCCCCGACACGACCGGTTTGGACCAGTACGACTGCTGGCAACGCGCTGAGGAAGCCCAGGAACTCGTCGTCGCGATGCGGGAGCAAGCCGCCGTGTACCGCGATTCTCGAGCGCCTGGGTTGCACACCACGATCATGAAGCTCGGCGAGTTCGCCGCCCAGGTCCAGGAACGTGCTCACCGGTACCGACAAGCAGCTGAGGCCCTGAACAGCGGAAGCGCGTCCAGTCTTGACGGTGAACTGTGATCGGAAGCACGGGAGTTCACACGGCCCTACCTGGGAACCAGGACGATTCCGCACCGGCCTGGCCCGTCCTGCGACTGGTGCTGGAGCAGGTATTCCCGGCCGGGCACGAGGTCGTCGACGAGCGGCCCGTCAACAACGAGGAACGTCGTACGCTCGTAGTCGTGGTGCGGATCGTTGCGCATGCCGACGCCGTAGGGGTCGATTCGCCAGTGTCCGTCCTGGTACCAGAGCGCGTGCGGATGCTCGAACGGTGCCATCTGGAAGGCACCCTGGAATCCCCCGAAGAGCTGTGGCCGCTGGACCACGATCTCGGGGACCACATCCCAGTGGTCCGGCGGAGCGGGGTTTCCTGCCGGGTCACCCGGCTCGTCGGGGACGGTCGGATAGCGTTTCTCGCTGTTCAGGAGCATGATCACGTCCCGGCTCCGGAGTTTCTTGAAGGTGTATAACGCCCTACACGGCAAGGCTTTTCACGACCGAGGCCGGGCGAACCCTTCGAGCTCGCCCGGCCCCCTTCTAAATCAGAGCAACGACGGGGTCACTACCTCTTCGCCCGACCGAGCAACACCGGGACACCGAAGAAGGAGCCCAGAGCCAGGCGGACCAGCACGGACAACTTGAGCTTGTGCTTCTTGGCGACCTTCTTGAGGTCGGGAAGGAAGTCGGGCCGCACCTGGTACTGCACGCGAGAGCTGTTCGGCTTCGGCTTCGCCTGCCGGCCCGGCTTACTCTTCTCCAGGACCTCGAGCCCGGCGAAGAGCCCGGACTCGTGGACCGGGCCGCGGGCCTCCGCGATGAGCTGGGGTAGGCGCTCAGCGCAGTCCCTGACCGCGGTGAGGACGATCAGCTCAGCTGTGCGGCCGGTCGTCTGCATGTTCTGGAACTTCGTCGCGAGGACGTCCGGGACGTAGGTCTGGAGGGTCACCTTCCCCCCGGCAAACTCCTCGTGCTCGTCGTCCAGGTCGTCGTCATCCTGGTCCGCGTCGTCCTCGAGGCCAGACAGATCACCGGCCGGCATGCTGGTCTGCTCGGCCCCGGATTCGCTCGTTCTCGCGGGGAGAGGACCCGCTGGCGGCTCCGTGATCGTGTCTCCGGCCCTGTCGGCAGCGATCCGCGCCGCAGGTTCGCGAGCTCCGAAGGAATCAGGCTGTTTTTCCTGTTCAGGGCTACCGCCCGGGGTCTCCTCCTGCGGCACCGTTGCAGTCGAGGGCTTCGACTCGGTCTTCCCGGCTGGCTCTTCTGGTGCTTCCCCGGGGGCTGATGCGTCTGCCGGTGCGACGGCGGCAACGGGCTCGACGATCGGCGAAACTGGCGCCGGCTCGGCAACTTCGGCCTGTTCCGGCTGCCGCTCTCGCGGCGTACTGGTCACCGGGGGCGTTGACTCGATCGCCGGAGCGGCGGACCGCGCCGCCTGCTGGGCGGGAACCTGACGTTCTTCCGCGGACTCGTCCGCTGCTGGCTTTTCGCTGTTCGCTGATGCGCCCGGACCAGCCAGAGCGGCGGGGACGGTGCCGGGTTTGCCCTGCTTGCTCTCGGCGGCGGCCAACCTCCTGGCGCGGGCGTTGCGACGGCCGCCGCCCAGGCCGGACACGTCCGGTGCCTTGGGCCTCGCGGGGCCGGTGTCGGTCGCTGTGTCGGTGGTTTCTGTCATGCCGGCAGCACCTCCTCCGCCTCCTCGGCGTCCTCAGCCTCGATTTCGGTGATGGCGGTGACGACCTCTTCGACGAGGTCGAGGTAGTCCTCGCCGACCTGCTCGGCGCGCTCGGTCGGCAGCACGTTGCCCCTGCTCCCCCGGCGCTTCTCCCACCACTTCACGCCGTCGGTGGCCTCGGCGATCTCGAACGACAGCTGGCCCCGGCCGCGGCACGCCTTCGCCACGGTCTCGGCATCCCGGATGACGGACCTGAACACCGGTGCGTCGACTTTGGCCTCGGCCAGGATCTTCTCGACTTCGGTGCGCGCCTCGACCCAGGCACCGACGGGTCGCTTCTCTTTGGTCTTCTTGTCGGTGTAGTACTTGTGGGCGAACCCGAACAGCACCACGCCCAGCAGCATCAGGTCCGGGTTGTACAGGCGGGCTTCGGTGAATCGGCTGCTGACGCCCTGCATGCCCTTGATGGAGCCGGCGTCCGCCACAGACACGGGAACCAAGGCGTAGCGGGCGGCAGCGAGGGCGAGGATCTGCGGTTCCTTGCTTGATGGCGGGCAGTCGATGACCACCCAGCTGTATCCGTGCTGGACGACGAGCCTGGCGATCAGGACCGCGAGGCCGAGCCAGGCGGCCGGGCCGCGCTGTTGCTGAACAGCCATGAGCGACGCCGGCAGGTTCGACAGCTCCTCGCCGGCGGGCAGCATGTCCAGGCACCGTCGTCCGCGTACGTCGCGGATGATGACCGGCTCATGCCCGCCCAAGATGGCTTCTCGGAGGGCGTAGCCGTTGTCGTTGAGTTCGTGGTTGCCGGTGCCCAGGTCCTCGTGGGCGTTGCCCTGCAAGTCCATCTCGATGAGCAGCACCCTGCCGTGGGGTTGGCCTTCGTCGGCCTTGGCCGCCTCGTTCTCGGCCAACAGGCCAGCAGTGTGCGTCGCGAGCGAGGTCTTGCCTTGCCCGCCCTTCCCCTGGAACACGGCGATGACGCGCTCCAGGATCGGCCGGATCATGTCGATGAACGCCTCGAGCTCGGCCTGCGGTGTACTGGTGCTGAAACTTCTCAACGTGAGCTGGCTGAGCGCGGGCAGCTCGGTAGCAACCACGATGGGCTCCCCTCCTGTTCTTCACGGCGGACTTCCGGTGCGCCGTCGGGCGAATCAGGTGGCGTTCCGCCTGTTCGCGTGTGCGCGAGGCTGAGGGTACCGCTGCGGCCCGCATCGTCCGGTGGTCCATGTCGCGGTGCGTGTCGGTAGCTCGCACTTCGGCCGTGTCATGGGCGGTACGCGCTGTTCAGAGCCTGTCTGTGGGTGCGATTGGCCGCTGGTACTGAAGTGCTCGCGTCATCGCGATCGGTCGGTAGCACGTGGGCATGTACGTACCTGCGAGTCGGGGACAGCTCGTCAGTCGAACTGCGCGCGAGTTCTGCCGCTCGACGCTACGCCCAGCTTGATGGTTTACCGCATGATAGGTCGGGGGTACGGCGTTAGTGCCGGTTGTGAGCGTGGCTCCGCGTTTAGTCGTCATAACGTTCGTGAGCGAGACGCAACATTGCGATTTACGAGCGACTGTCATTCTGAATGTCAGTGAGGTTGCGTGAAGGCTTGTCAGTTGGTTTGCTGCTACGGCTGAAATCAAAGCCGTTGTTACGGTACTTAGATAGTGCTTATTGTTGGGCATTGTTGTGTGCTTTGTAGCGAATGTATAGACAGCAAAATATCCAGTCGCAATACATGATGTTGCAGGGATCTGACACACATGCGATGTCATGGCCTGGCAATAACGCCAGATATCGGCCGAGACCACGGCAGGACGACAAGCCTTATCTAAAGATGCGTATACGACCGTAGTCATCAACTGATCATTAAGCGAAGTGAGCCACTGACCTTGCAACTGGAGATAGGCTGACACGCAGACGACCTACCGACTATCCGTGAGGCGATGCCACCAACTGAGTAAGAGACTAGTTTGATCGCTCTGCCAGCAAGTATAGTAACTTGTGCATGTGTCTGGCGGTGGCCATCTGCTCGCGATGCCTGCCGATCGCTGATCCTGAACCCAACTGAAAGCATGTGACAATCTTGGCACCAAGCGCTCTGATCTACAACGTGTAGTCCACGGGTCGGGTCGCTGCCCGAAGACGTTTCACCGTAGGGAACACGTCAATCTCTTCGAGGAGTGATCTCACGTCCGCGTGGTTCTCCCCGTCTGACTGGTCGAGCATGTCTTGGATCTCGTCAGCAGCGTAGGCGAAAGTCACTAGGGAGTTGGCGTTGAATTCGTCGGCCTTGTGCTCGCTGGCGAGCAGGTCGAGCCAGTCGCGCTCGTCTTCTGGTATTTCGAGCTGATCGGCAGCAGTGAGTAATGCCGATGCAGTGCGGCGGAGACATTCAAGGTTGGCCGCTACCCAGTCGTGTTCTGCGCTCAATTGCGATGTTCCTGCGTTGCGCATGTCTCGCGCCTGCTTCTCGTCGGGGCGGCCACGAGTGGTGAGACTGGTGAGCCGGTCGACGCGATCCTGAACGCCTTGTCCACGAGTGATCGCGTAGCTCGCGCCGATCTGGCGGCGCAGCACGTCCTTGGTCTGACCGAGGCGCAGGCCGAACCGGAGGGCGGCGAGCTCCGCATTGCGGTCCAGCCACCACAGGGCGTTGAGCAGGCGGAGCGCGTCAAGGTGGTCGAACGCGCGCACCGCACGGTTCGTGGCCGGTGATCGGCGCAGGAAAGCCAGGACGTCTGCTGGCTCCGCGGCTTCCGGGGCGGGGATCTGGTCCAGCCGCGGGTCGTCCATGCGATCACGGCGCCGGGCGATCGCGCGGACGACCGCCGCCACGTCGACCGGTGGCGGAGCGGATTGCCAGTGCGCGTGACAGCCGGTCCCCGAGAACCGGCATCGAAGGGCGTCGCCCGCGAGCAGGACGCGGTGGACCGTGTGGGTGCTGGTCAGCTCGGCGACCTGCCGGGATGTGCGGAGTTCGGCGATGGCCAGCCCGAGAACCGCCGGTGTCGACGGCGTGATCGCGTTGTCCGCGAGGTCGGCGACGAGCTCGTCCAGCCATCGGCGGGTCGTGGCGCCGTGCCGCTCGGCTGCGGCCACCAGGCCGTGCGTGATCTCGGTCAGTTCGACGTGGTGCTCGGCAAGCCATGCCCACCGCGGGTCGGCCGGATCGGCGACGCGGTCCCGGCGCGCGGGGCGGGAGAGGTCCAGCGCCGGCTCGTCGTAGCGCAGCAGGTCGGTCAGCGTGCCCAGCCGCCAGCGGGCTGGCTGGTGTGGGTCGCCGCGCCCGGAGCGCCGGCGTCGGGCGGGCCGCGGGTCGCCTTCCTCCCGGTTGTGGCTGTCGCGGCCGATGCCGAGCGCGTCGCCGAGCTGGTCGTAGAACAGCCCGTCGCCAAGCCCGCCGCGCAGGTGGTGCCGTTCGGTGCGCCAGCGGTCCCAGGCGCTGGCGATGACGAGCAGTTGCGCGTCCAGCGCGTCAGCGCGACTGATCCACAAGGGTACGTCTGGGATCGGGTGTTTTCGCAGGTAGGAGAGGGTTTCCCGAGGGTCCGCGCGAGCTGCCGAGGGCAGGTCGTCCGGATCGCAACACCCGGCATTCTGGTGCCTTTGGGTGATACGACCGATACACCCGACAAGTTCTGTTCGGGTGATTCTGACGGGGGGCAGCATGTGGACCACTATTTCACTGCCACCTACGGAGGCCCCGGAGGCGAACACCCGCAGAAGGGGTGATTCGACGGATACGAGCACCGGAGAGTAGCCGCTGACCTGGGACTTTACAGTCCCCCACCGACCCTGCGCCACCTCGGTCCCCGCCCAAACACCCCGCTGGAGGGCTCTGGACGCGTACCCACGGGGTTTCGGGCCGGAACCGACGTCGATCCGGGTGTCCGGCCCGGCCGCGGAGACGGCCGAAGCGGCGCTGGGGACCGTCGGCGCGGCCGGACACGATCAGGCCGCCTGAACAGGGGGTTCGTGGATGAAGGCGGTGGTGCTGTAGGCGAGGGAGGCGTTGAGGGACTGGTCGGTGTGCAGGTAGGTGCGGGTGGTGCGCGGGTCGGCGTGGTCGAGGAAGTCCTGGACCTCGGCGAGCGTCTTCGTCTTCCCGAGCAGCGTCGCGGCGGTGTGGCGCAGCGAGTGGGGCGTGAGCTTGCCGGCCTTGTCGTGGGGGACGCCCGCGGCGACGGCGATGGTGCGGATCATGTCGGCCATCGCGTCCGAGCGCAGGCCGCGGCCGCCGGGCCGGCCTTGGTAGGGCGTGGTGACGAAGGCCAGGCCGTCGAGCTGGTCGACCGGAACGTCGAGGCGTTCGGCGACGAGGCCGAGGTAGTAGTCGACGGCGGCGGCCGCGTAGGGGACCAGGGGCTTGAGCCGCTCGGTGGTTTCCCCGCCGTCGCCCTTGCCGTGGAAGCGCAGCACGCGGTGGCCGTCTTCGACCAGGCGGACGTCGGCGACGGTGGCCAGCTGCACCGCCCCGGAGCGGACGGCGGTGGTGTAGAGAGTGCGCAGCACCCCGACGTCCCGGGCGGCGATCTCCAGCGCGAGCCCGCCGAGCGGCTTCGCCTCCTCCAGGCGCCGGTCGGCTTCGGCCATGACCGCGTTGAGCTCGTCCTCGTCCAGGTAGGGCGTCTTGGACTTCGCGCGCTGCCGCTTCGGCCGCTTGACCCGCGCGGTGGGGTCGCGGACGTCGATGTCGTTGTCGAGCAGGTAGCCGTACCAGGAGCCGACCGCGGCCAGCCGCGCGTTGACCGTCTGCGGGTTCTTGCTGTTCAGGTGGGTGGCCAGCCAGTCGTCGACGTCGGCGCGGCGGGCCGCGAGCGGGTCGACGCGGCTGCGCAGGCAGTAGTCCAACCACTGCGCGAGCCCGGTCTCGTAGGAGCGGCGGGTGTGCTCGGATTCCGCGCCGGCGACCTGCTCGGCCCACAGCTTGGTCAGGCCGTGCAGGTGATAGCGCTCGCCCGGCGCCGGCGGCGGCAGCACCAGGCGGGCCGCGCCAGCGAGAGTGACCTCGCCCGGCTTCGCGACCTCGAGGCTGGTGCTTTGCCGCAGCTCGACCTCGGCGTTCATCGCGGCTGACCTGCCTGCCCCACGCGCAGGCCCTCGAGGGCGTGCGCCCGGCCCAGGCAGTACGTGCCCGAGGCGACGAACCCGGCCACCAGGCACATGCCCGCGGCCGTGGCGATGGTGGCGACCCGGCCGGCGGGCAGCACGAACGCGCCGACGAACCCGGCGACCGCGAAGATGGCGGCCAGCGTGAAGGACCGGCGAGCCGAGCTCCGCCACCGCCGCGCCGTGTCCGCGAGCGGGATCATCGCCGTCACCGGGGAACCTCCTGCCCTGCGTTACCGCTGTTCACCGCGCTGTCGTGCACCACACCATGCTGCGGGAGCGCGGTCGCGGGGGAAGCGCTCGTCGGTCGGATGTGCATGATCAGCTTCTCCATCGTTGTGGAACTCGTGGTGCCGGTCGTCGGCTACGTCGGCAGGCCGAAGAAGACCCGGACTGCCCGCGCGGCGAGCCAGCCGCCGGTGACGACGACCAGCGGCACGGCGAGCAGCAGCACCGGGGCGGGCCAGCCGGCCAGCAGCGCCACGGCCAGCAGCGCCACCGCGGCGGCGACGGCCACGCCGGGCAGCAGGCGGGGGTCGCGGTGGGCGTGGCCGCAGGTGGCCACCGGCCGGGGCAGGTGCCGCAAGCCCGCGTCGACGAGCTCGCCCGCGCGTGCGCGCAGCTGGGAGAGGTCGCCGCGGGCGGAGGTGGAGGCGTAGTAGTTCACCCTGCCGCGCAGCCGGGACGCGCCGGACTCCCGGTAGACCAGCTCCCAGCGGTCGCGGTCACCGCTGAGGGACCGCACGAGCAGTTCCCGCCACCGCCGGCCCGGCGTCCCGCCGTGCCCGTGCGGGAAGATCCAGCACAGCTCGCGGTCACCCTGATCGCTCACGGCGCAGCCGGTGTAGCGGGCGCCGAGGGTGTCCAGCCAGGCACCGAGCTGGCTGTCGGCGGCCCGTGCCCACGGGTTGAGCCGGAAACGGTGCTCGCGCTCGCCGTCGACGTCGCCGCGGCGGCGGGTGTTGTCGCTGTTCATGGCGTGTGCGGGCTCGGGTCGGCGGCCAGCGCGGTGAACTGCGCGGCCTGATCGGCGTGCCCGAGCCGGGTCAGTTCGTGGGCGACCCAGCGGGCGCGGGCCGCGCGCCGGGCCGGCGGGCCGCTGGTGAGCCGGACCGTGATCGCGACGTCGCCGAGCGAACGGGCGACGTTGTCCCGGTCGCCCATGCCCAGGCAGAACAGGCGGGCCAGGTCGTAGGCGGTGAGCTCGCGGGTGTGCAGGTTCGGGTCGGCCGGGCCGTCGCGGTCCACGGTGGTGATGGCCGCCAGCGCCGCGGACCGCAGCTGGTGCAAGACCTGCTCGTCGGCCCCGGGGCGTGGGGTCCGGTCGGCGGGAATCTTCATCGGCTGGTGGCTCCTCTCCGAGATGGTGCTGTTCAGGCCGGGTGCGGAGCGGGGACCAGGCGCAGCTGCGCACCCGCGCGGACCAGCTGCTCGGCGTCGTGTTCGTGGGCGATGCCGTTGGCCGCGAACACCGCGGGAGACCACTGGATCTCCCCGGCGCCGGCGGGGTTCGCCCGCAGGGCCCCCATCCCCAGGTCCCAGCGCTGTCGGTCGGACAGCGCCTCCCACCGGCGTTCCAGCTCGACCTCGGCCGCCACGTCGCTCGCCGCGGCCAGGTCCGCGTTCTTCGGCCAGACGCCAGCGGACACGACGAGGTGCTGGTTGGGGAAGTCGTTGTAGAAGCTGGTCACCACCGGCTCGGTGGCCGACTCCCGCAGCAGCGCGATCACCGCGTCCCAGCGCGGCGTGTCCCGGGCGATGCCGGCCTCGACCGCGTCGGCGTACCGGTCGGCCAGCCACGCCCGGTCCGGGCCGTCGACCCAGCCGTGCGCCTCGCACCCGAAGTGCAGCCACACCGGCGCCTGAAGCGCGGGGACCGCGGCCACCGCGGTGTTGGCCATCAGCCCGACCAGGCTGATCTGCTCGACCTCACCGCCGGGGCCGACCTGCTCGAGGACTTCCTCGCCCCCGAACACGAAGCCCAGCAGGCGGAGCTTGTCGGGGTCGAACCCCGGCACCGGCGCGGCGCCGGTCAGGCGCAGCGCTTGGCGCAGCCCAGCCATGCTGGGCCGGCGCAGCACCTCCCGGAAGGTGTCGCGGACCAGGCCGTCGATGCGGGCCCGTTCGCCGCCGTCGAGCGCCAGGGGCTGCGGGCGGTCGACGGTGTGGAAGTAGATGCCGCTCATCAGGCACGTCCTTCCGGGCCGGGGGAGCGGTGCCGGCCCTGGCCATCCTCGCCCTCGGCCGCGCCGGCGAGGCGGCGGATCTCGGCGCGCCGGCGCAGCCGCCGGTCCGCGGCCCACAGCGCCGCGACCGCGACGACGGCGCAGGCCAGGCCCGCCCACAGCTGATGCGCACCGGTCAGCAGCACGATCGCCGCGCCGCCGGCGACGGCGAGCAGGACGATCAGCAGCACGGTCACCGGCGTACTCGGCGCCGGACCGGCGGGCACCGCGACGTCGCCGTGCGCCCCAGCACCAGGTTCGATCTGCTCCATCGCGTCCCCCTCGCCGTCCAGCCGCTCGGCCGCCACCCCGGCGTCGGCCTGTTCGTGCTGTTCAGCGCCACTGTAGGTCGACGTCGGCTGCGGCTGCTCGGACTTGCTGCCCGGGGCGCCGGAGGAGCGGCGCAGGGCGGCCTCGTCGATGTGGATCGCGGACTTACTGTCGGGATCGAGGATCTTCTGCTGGCGGCCCACGCGGAACTCCAGCCGGCTCGACTCCGCCGAAGCCGACGCGGTGGCGGCGCGCCGGATCTGCTCGAGCTCGGCGGCCAGCTCGTCGCGGAGCTCGGTGTCGCCCCAGCCCCACTCGCGCGCCAGGCTGACCAGCCGCGGGTTGGTCCAGGCCGTGCGCAGCTCGTCGTCGGCGGGCGCGAAGTCGATCACCCCCAGCATCATGTCGCGCATCTCGCGCAGGTCGTCCTCGCTCGGCTCGGTCATCGTGACGTCCCGTCGGCGTCGGCCGCGGTGACGGCGCGGCGGGCGAGCTCGTTGAACGCGGCCGCGGCGTCGTCGCTGCCGCGGAAGTGCTCGCCGGTGTGGTCGGTGAGCCGGTAGCCGCGGATCGAGGTGCACCAGGTCAGCCGCAGCACGCCGGCCTCGGCGACGACGATCGTGTCCTGCCGGTCGGCCAGGCCCCGGTGCACCAGCAGCTCGGCCCGGTCAGCGGTCAGCTCGACCGGCAGGTCGTGGCGCGGCCGGGCCCGCAGCAGCCCGGCCGCGGCCAGGGCCCGCACCGCGCGGCGGGCGGCGTGCTCGTCCAGGCCGTGGTAGCGGCCGTAGCCGAAGTCGATGTCGCGGGTGCGCAGCACGTGCTCGGCCATCGCGGACACGTCCTCGTGCAGCTCCTGGCCGTCCACCGCCTGGTCCTCGGCGGCCGGGGCGCTCACGCCGCGCTCCCGGCGTCGACCTTGCGGAACCCGGTGGCGGTGCGTTCGACGGTCTGCCCGAGCACGATCACCACGCGACCGTCGGGGACGTCGACGAGCAGGACGTCGCTGCCCGGGTCGGCCGGCGGGTGCCCGCCGCACCAGGCGGCCAGGACCTCACGGTTGTCCAGCTTCAGGGTCATCCGGTCCGGCGCGCCGGCCTCGACGGCCAGCTCGTGCAGCGCCAGCTGCTCCAGCACGCCGGTGTCGGGCAGCTCCGGGTACTCGGTCTCGGCGTAGACCGCCGCCGGGAACGTCACCGCGAACTCGGCGACCATGTCGCCGTCGGCATACACGGCCAGCTGTCCCCACTGCTCGGGCTGGGCCAGCCCGAGGTGATCCAGCTCGTAGGTGACGCCCTCGTGGTCGAACCGGGCGATGGTCTCGGTCGGGGTGGTGCTCATCCCAGTCAACTCCCTTGAGTCTCCGTGGTCGGTCAGGATGGTGCGGTCGGGTTCGTGCTGTTCAGGACGGGTTCCGGGGCGTGCGCCAGCCGCGCTGACCCGGCAGCTGCGGCGGGTCGAGGTCGCGCAGCGCGGGCACGCCCCGCACCCACCTCGTCGTCGCGGCCGCGAGCGTCCGGTGGAACTCCGCCAGGTCGGCGGCCGCGGATTCGGGCACCCCGGCGGCGGCTGACATCGCGGAGCTGATCTGGCGCCGCGGTCGCGGACCGGTCAGGTCGTAGCGCGTGAGGGCGAAGTGTTCGTCGGACCAGCCGGTCTCGGC
>NZ_JBSGDR010000030.1:0-84688 GCF_053602455.1 Amycolatopsis sp. NPDC004378 | reverse complement strand
CCGAGTTGGGGGGGCCCCCCCACCGGCGCGGGGCGGGCCGAGGGGAGGCGGGGCCGGGGGGGGGGGGGCCCCCCCCCGGGGGGGGGGGCCCGCCCCGCCCCCCCCCCCCCCCCCCCCCGCGGCTCAGCGAGTCAGCGCTTCGACGGTGAAGCACCGGTTCAGCAGGCCCGCGCGCTTGTCCGTGCCGCCGACGAGGCGTACGAAGGGCTGCACGCTCGTCGTCCCGGCGCCGACGAAGATCAGGCCGAATGTCGAGCGCGTCTGCGCGAACTCCAGGTGGTCGGCGAAGTTCGCCGGCCCGAAGAAGCTCTCCTGGGGCGTCTGGTTGTTGACCGACCAGCCGATCCGGACCTCCGCGCCCGCGTCGACCGCGACGTCCGCGACCGCTTCGACCTTGGCCTCCCCTTCGACGCCCGGGGTGACCGAACGCGCCGAGGTGAGCGGGAACCAGCCGGTCGCCGGGGAAATCGTGAGGTTCGACAGCGTGCAGGTCGCCTGCCCGATCGGCAGGGCCGAGGCCGGCTCGGCGAGCGTGACGGTGGTGACGGCCGCCGCGGCCGCGCCGAGCACGGCCGCCAGTGCGGTCACCCGGCGCCGCGGCGTGCGGCGCAGATCGCTGATGTTCATGGGACTCCTCCTCCGGACTGACCACCGCCTCGGACAGCGGTGTCACCCGGGAAGGCGTTCCCGGCCCGTTCCCCCGCTACGCCGGCCGGGTGAACGGCCGAACCGGGCGGCCGGTCCACCCGTGTATCCCGGATCGGGTGGGGGGACGCCATGACGGAACCATGGGCGCGGGCGATGTCCGCGCTGCACGACGACGGAGATCTTCTTGCCGCACGGGCGTTGTTCGACGACGCCTTTCGCCGGGCCGAACGGTCCGGGGACGCGGTGGCGACCGCGCGGGCGGCGCTCGGGCTGGGCGGGTTGTGGGTGCACGAGCACCCCACGGCGACCGCGCGGGAGGTCACGATGTCCCGGTTGCGGCACGCCTTGACGGTCGCCGGACCGGGCTCGGTCCTCGCGGTGCGGCTGCGCGTCCGGCTCGCCGCCGAACGCGCCCGCCGCCACGGCGATGCGGCCGGCGACCTCCTCCCGCTGCTCACCGAAGCGCGGCGCACGGGCGACGCCGTGGCGCTCGTCGAAGCCCTGATCCTCGCCCACCACGGCGTTCCCGGCCCGCAGCACGGCGGGCTCCGCCGCACGCTCGCGGCCGAGCTGGCCGGCGAGAGCGTCCGGACCGGACGCCGCGGTGACCTGCTCACGGGCCTGCTGTGGCAGGTCGTCGACCGGATCCGGGACGCCGACCCGCAGGCCGAACGGCTCCTCGACGAACTGCGTGCGGAGCTGACGCGGCGCGACCACCTCGCCGTCGGTCTCGCGGTGAGCGCGATCGACGCGATGTTCGCCGTCCGCGCGGGCCGGTTCGCCGCGGCGGAGAGCCTCGCCCGCGCCAGTGCCGCCCGCGCGACGGCGGCCGGTGTGGTCGACGCGGCGGGCTGGTTCGGCGTGCAGCTGTTCGCGATCCGGCGCTACCAAGGCCGGTTGCCGGAGCTGCTGCCGTCGCTGCGGCGCCTCGCGCGGTCGAACGCCTTCACCGCCGACGACGAGGCGTACCTGGCCGCACTCGCCGTCACCGCGGCCGCCGCCGGTGAGCACCGCACCGCCGAGGCCGCCTTGGCCAAGCTGGGCGATCCGGCCGGGCTCCCCCGCACCGGCGCGTGGCTCTTCACGCTGTGCTGCGTGACCGAAGGAGCGCACGCGCTGCACGACGCCGAACTGGCGTCCGCGGTGTACGCACTGTTGCGTCCGCACGGCGATCTGCCGGTGGTGGCCGGGTTCGGCGCGGTGTGCCTGGGCTCGGTCGAGCACGTCCTCGGGATGGCCGCGGCGACGTCCGGCGACCTCGATGCGGCAGCCGGTCACCTTCGCACGGCCGTCCGGCGCAACCTCGCGCTGGGGCACTGGCCCGCCGTGGTGCTGTCGCGGCTGGCGCACGCGCGGGTCCTGGCCCTGCGCGCCGATCCGGCCGACGTGCCGGCCACCCGGGAGGAGCACGAAGCCGCGGTGCGCGACGCCGACGCGCTGGGCATGCCGACGCCGGGCGCGCCGCCGCGGGTGTCGATGACGTCCACGCGCGGCGGCTGGCGCATCGAGCTCGGCCCGCACGTGGTCATCGTCCCGGGCTGCATCGGGTTGCGGCACCTCGCGACACTCACGGCCAACCCGGGCAGGGAGGTCGCGGCGCTCGGCCTGGCGGGGGCGGAGACCGTGCCGGAGGCCGACCACCCGGTGCTCGACGCGACGGCGGTCCGGCAGTACCGGCACCGGCTGGCCCAGCTGGGCGACGCCCCGACGGCCGAGCGCGAGTGGCTCACGGCCGAACTCGCCCGCGCGACCGGACTCGGCGGCCGCGCCCGGCAGTTCCCCGGCAACGCCGAGCGCGCGCGGATCGCCGTGGGCAAGGCGATCCGCCGCGCCCTGACCCGCGTCACCGAAGCCGACCCGACGATCGGCGCGCACCTGCGCGGCACCGTCCACACCGGACGGTGGTGCTGGTACCGCCCGGCGTGAAGGCGGTCCCTCTCGATGAGCGGGAAAGCCGTGTCGTACGCGGTCACCCCGACGATCTTCACCAGGGTTCGATCACCGCGACGGCGTCCGGGGCCCGCCTCACCTCGGCCGCGGGGTCAGGAGCCGAAAGGCTCTGGTCGTCCAGGCGGGTGATCACGCCGAAGCGGCGAGTTCTCCGACGCCACCGCGGAGATCGCCGCGCCGAGCACCGAAAGTCCCCGGCCCAGAGGCATTCCGGCCCTTCCGGCGGCCGCGAACGCGGTGCGAGTCTCGAACCGGAAGCCGCACCCGACCCGAGGCAGGCCGATGATGGACCGACGATTCCCGGACGACTTCACCGTCAAGACCGCGGTCGCCATGGCCGTCCGCGCGCCGTCGGTGCACAACTCCCAGCCCTGGTACTGGCGGATCGGCCACAGCTCGCTGCACCTCTACGCCGACCAGGACCGGCTGCTGCACGAAACCGACCCGGACGGCCGGGACCTGGTCCTCAGCTGCGGCGCCGCGCTGCACCACCTCCGGATCGGCCTGGCCGCGCTCGGCTGGGCCGCCGAGGTGCACCGGCTGCCGAACCCGGACGACCCCGGCCACCTCGCGGCGATCACGCTGCACCGGCACGACCCGTCGCAGGACGAGGTCGCGATGGCGGCGGCGATCCCGCGCCGGCGGACCGACCGGCGCCGGCAGAGCTCGTGGGCCGTGCCGCGCGGGCACGTCGAAGCACTGGCAAGGGCCGCCGCGCTCGAGGGCACCGTGCTGCAGGTCGCCGAGAACGCGGCGCGCTACCACCTGGCCACGGCGATCGAAGAGGCGTCGCGGCGCCACGCCGACGACCCCGCCTACCGCACCGAACTGGCCGCGTGGAGCGGCCGCCACGTCTCCCCCGACGGCGTCCCGGCCCGCAACACCCCGGCGCCGGACGACACCCCGGGCGCACTGCGGACCCGCCCGTTCGCCGACCCGCTCCTCGCCCAGCCTCCCGACGCGAAGGCCGAAGACGACGAGACCGTCCTGCTGGTGCTGAGCACCGCGTCCGACGACCGGATGTCGCGGCTGCGGGCCGGCGAGGCGACGAGCGCGGTGCTGCTGACGGCGAACGCCTTCGGCCTTTCGTCCTGTCCCCTGACCGAGCCGCTCGAACTGCCCGACGTCCGCGAAACCGTGACCGAGCGGGTCACCGGCGGGTCGTTCCCGCAGATGGTGCTGCGCATCGGCTGGGCCCCCGCGAACGCCGACCCGCTGCCCGCGACCCCCCGGCGCGACCTGGCCGACGTGCTGCAGCCGCTCGAAGCGCCCCCGAAGCACTTCCAAGCCCACTAGGAACCCGGCCGACCCGGCCCGGCCGATCCTCGACGAACGGTTCGCCCGCGGGCGCTCTCCCCCCTCCGGCACGACCACCACGCCGTCCTCCACGTCCTACCGGCATGTCGTGACCTCGGATCCGAAGAGCGAACTTCACCGGGCCGGTGTGCTACTTCGCGCAGGGACAGCCACCACGACCGGGCAGAGCGCGTGCGACATCAGCGCCTGTCTCGTCGAGCCGAACACCAGTTCCGTGCCGTTCATCCGCTTTCCCTTTCGCCATGACGAAGTCAACCGGCTGGCGGCGTCGGCGGCGGAAGGCTTGGGCCCCGGAAACGGCCGTGGCGCCGGAAGAAAATGACCGCAGTACCGAAAGAACGGAGTTTCCCATGTCCATCCGACCGGACGAAAAGAAGACGGCCACGGGCCACCGGGCCACCGAACCGGTGCCGGTCCCCGATTTCGTCGCCCGACCCCCTGTCGCCGGCAAGTCGCTGGCCGTCCTCCGGATCGCCACCGGGTTCGTCTTCCTGTGGGCGTTCCTCGACAAGCTGTTCGGCCTGGGCTACGCGACCCCGTCGAAGGGCGCGTGGCTCAACGGCGGCTCGCCGACCCAGGGCTTCCTGAGCGGCGTCCACGTCGGCCCGTTCGCGTCGATGTTCCACGCCTGGGCCGGCACCTGGTGGGCCGACTGGCTGTTCATGATCGGCCTGGGCGGCATCGGCATCGCCGTCATGGCGGGCGTCGGGCTGCGGCTGTCCGCCGCGGCGGGCGCGCTGATGATGCTCATGATGTGGGCTGCCGAATGGCCGCTCGCGCAGAGCACGAGCACCGGTGAGGCGACGCACTCGACCAACCCGATCGTCGACTACCACGTCATCTACGGGCTCGTCCTCATCGCGCTGGCCGCCGCGGCGGCCGGGAACACGTGGGGCCTGGGCCGCCGCTGGGCCGACCTCGTCGGCGCGCGCAAGTGGCTGCGCTGAAAACGATCCGTTCCCCGGGCGCCCGCCGGTCGGCGGGCGCCCGTTTTCCTGCCGGAAGGAAGAAAGATGAAGGCGCTCATGACCTGCGCATCCTCAAGGGCGATGTGCCGGAGGTCGGGCGCGGCCGGATCCTCGGTCACGAAGCGGTCGGCACGAGATGGACGAGGCCTACGACGTCTTCGCCCACCCGCAGGACAGCAAGGCCTTGAAAGGTCGCCTTGTTCCGCAGCTGATCCGACGCCGAAAGGGGCCACCGTCCGATCCGGACAGTGGCCCCTTCGGCGCCGGCGCTCAGTTGTGCGGCTCCCGTGGGAGCTTCCCCTTCACAACAGCGGCCCGGGGTAGTAGGTGGCCGCCGGCTCCCCGGCCGGGGCCGTTTCCCTGTCCGGCTCCGGGACGGTCCGCGCCGGGATGACCACGACGGGGCAGCTCGCCTCGCGCAGGCAGTGCTCGGCGACCGAGCCGACGAGCAGCTTCAGCAGCCGGCCGCGGCCGTGGCTGCCGAGCACGAGCATCGCCGCGGTCTTCGACGCCTCTTCCAGCGCCACCGTGGCCGAGTGCTCGACCAGTTCGGCCCGGATCGTGACACCCGGGTGCTCGTCGCGGACCGGCCCGACGACCTCGTCGAGCTGCCGCCGCTCCCGGTCCGCGACCGTCTGCGGGGTTCCGGCGACCGCCGCGCCGAGGTCGTAGACCGGTTCGAACGTCCACGCCCGCAACGCGACGACCTGGCGGCCGCTCTTCGCTCCTTCGTCCGCCGCCCAGCGCAGCGCCGCCACGCTGACCGCCGAATGGTCCACGCCGACGACGATGTCGCCCTGGTTTGCCGTGGTCATTTCCGTTTCACCTTCTCCTCGTCTTCAAGAACGGGTCTTGCGGTCCTGGCCCTGGAACCACTCCTGCTGCCACCGGGCGTAGCGGAGCCGGTCGAGGGCGAACACGGTGAGCCGGTAGGCGGCCGCCAGCAGGGCCAGGGTCGCGAGCCACAGGCCGAGCCCGACGCCGACGGCGTCGATGGCGGCCCCGGCACCGCTCAGGGGCGCATCGACGACGGTGCCGTCCCGGTCCACCCAGGCCGGCACGGTCTCGCCCTTCAGCGTGCCTTCGTCCGCGATGACCTTGCCGACCTTGCGGGTCCCGTCCGGGAGCACCCAGGTGGCGTCGGTGGGCTCGCCGGATCCGGTGACGCCGGTGCGCGAGTTCACCGTGAGCGGCGGACCGTCGGCCAGCAGCGTCGCGGTCACCCGGGTGCGCTCGCTCAGCTGCTGCGCGGACCGGGCCTGTTGCCGCACGTACGTTTCCGACCCGAAGCTCGCCGCCACCGGCAGCGCCGCGAGCACGACGAGGACCACGAACACCAGCAGGCCGGCTTGGACGCGGTCCGACGGCCGCGCCACCGAACCGCGGCGCGGGAAGACCGTGCGCCCCATCCGCGCGACCGGGTTCGACGACGTGCTCATGGTCCTGCTCCCTTCCGTTCCTCCCAGGATCATCGGAATTCCCGCTTCACCGAAGAGGCCTTGGACCCCAGCCTGGTGTCCGTGGGCGGACACGCCGGGGACTTAGGGCCCTGTACCGCGGCGCGGCGGAGGAGAGATCGTCGGGACACCCGACGGAAACGGAGCACCGGCCATGCGCGCACGCGACATCATGAGCACCCCGACGTTCGCCCTGTCGCCGTCGGCGAGCCTCGGCGAGGCCGCCGCGATGATGACCGCCCACGGGTTCACCACGATGCCGGTCGTCGACGCGGACGGGCGGCTGCTCGGCCTGCTGTCCGAAGTGGACATCCTGCGCGCGCCCGTTCCGCCCGGCGACCCGGACACCGGCGTGATGGTGGACGGTGGCCGGCACACGGCGGGCTCGGTCATGCGCACGTCCGGGCTGGCCGTGCCGGCCGACGCCGAAGTGCGCGAGCTCGCGCGGCTGATGACCGACGCCGGCGTGCGCTCGGCGCCGGTCGTCGAAGGCGGGCGCGTGGTCGGCATGGTGACCTTCCAGGACGTGCTGCGACACCGGTGAGGCGTCAGCTCGCCGGCACGTCCGGGCCCGTGCGGTGGGTCAGCACGTCCTCGACGGGACGCCGGGCGGTGAGCCGGGTCGGGTAGCCGTAGCCGATGCGCAGCAGGGTGTGCGGCTGCCCGAGCCCCGCGAAGAGCCGGTCGAGCGACTCGCGCGTGCGCGGGGTCTCGAAGGGCTGTGACAGGAAGGACGTCGCCAGGCCCTCGGCCGTCGCGGTGAGCAGGACGCGCTGCATCGCCATCCCGGCCCGGACTTCCGCGTGCGGGCCCCGGTCCCGCGTCAGCAGGGCGCCGAGCAGCGGCTGCTGCTCGTATTCACGCTCGGGCAGGGCGAAGTTCTCGTGCGACGCCCGCATCGCGACGAGACCGGGCGCGTTCGGCGGCGGCCCGGCGGCGACCTTCGGGACGCCGTCGGGGCTGTCGGGCTCGCGTTGGGTCCAGAACGCTGTCTCCCGCTCGAAGGCGAGGTCGCCGGCCTGGAGTGATTCGGCCTGCCGGACCAGCGACGCGACCGGGGTGTAGCGGCCCGAGACGTCGAGGTACTCGACCTGCCCGCCCTCGTGCAGCGCCGCGGACTTGAGCGCGGCCCGCACCGCGGACGGCACCTCCTTGTCCAGCAGCGGACGTCGGTTGGTGTGCCGGCGGAACACGGCCTCGGCCAGGCGGCGGTCGGCGGCGGTGGCCTTCTGGTTGCCGTCGAGGCGGACCACGGCGACCAGGTCGGGCTCGGCCGGATCGGGCAGCAGGCGCACGACCGTCGCGAAACCGTTGGCGCGCAAGCAGATCTGCAGGTTGAGGGCCGCCGCGCCGCAGGCGAGCCGGGCCTCCCGCGCGTGCGGGTCCGCGACCGTGAGCACGCGCCCGCGGTCCAGCCAGACCTCGAACACGTCGTGCTCGACGACGAACCGCCACGGCTGGGTGTTGTGCGGCGAGGGCGCGCGCACGGCCGACGCGAGGGCCTGGTCGAACGCGGTGGGCAGCGGTCGGTTCATCGTCGGGCTCCGGTTCCTGGGTAGCGGACCAGCCCAGCATCGCGCCGCCGGCCCACCCATGACGACGGCAGCGCGTCACGTCCCCGAGGGACCAAAGACCTCCGGCCCGGCTGAAGCCGTTCTCAGCCTCCCGGTGGGATCCTGTCCCCAAGGCCGGAGGGTGCGCCATGGATCGGCAGGCAGTGCACGAACAATGGGAACGCGATCGCGCGACCCTGCACGAGCTCGTCGCCTCCGCCACGGCCACCGAGCTCCGCCGCCGGTCGCGGGGCACCCGGTGGACCAACCGGCAGCTGGTCTTCCACCTCGTGTTCGGCTACCAGATCGTGCGGGCGCTGCTGGTGCTGGTCCGCGTGTTCGGGCGGCTCCCGGACCCCGTGAGCCGCCGGTTCGCCGCCCTCCTCGACGCGGCCACCGCCCCCTTCCACGTGGTCAACTACCTCGGGTCCTGCGGCGGCGGCCTGCTGGGGCCGCGGCTCGCCGCCGCATGGCTCGACCGGATCGTCGCCTCACTGCACCGGAGCCTGGACCGGGCCGGCGAAGCGGACCTCGCCCGCGGGATGCACTACCCGGTCCGGTGGGACCCGTTCTTCCGGCCGTACATGACGCTGGCCGACGTCTACGGCTATCCGGCGCGGCACTTCGAGTTCCACCTGCGGCAGCTCGCCCTCGACCGCTAGCGCCTCAGACGCCCGGCGCGGGCCGGCTCACCGCCCGGGCGAAGACGTTCCGCAGCAGCTGCTGCACCACCGGGTCCACGCGGATCACGCCGTTGAACGTCAGGGACGACGTGCTGAACACGAAACCGCCGCCCGGCAGTTCCTTGCACACCATGGCCGCGCCCGCGCGGTCGGTCGGGTTCGTGCCCTGGGCGATGACCGCGGCCGGCGGTACTTCGCCGTCGAAGCCCTGCAGCGTGTCGAACTCCCACGCGCTCGCCGCACCGTTGCGGCCGTGCGCGCCGAACTCGCTCCCCACCGACAGCCCCGTGCCGGCCAGGAACGGGTGGTCGTGCAGCACCCGGTACGGCGCGAATGTCATCCAGCCCTCGTACTCGAAGTTCACGCCGAGCAGCTGCGACTCCGGCAGGTTGTAGTGGTCGAGGAACAGGTCGCGGCTGCCGTCGGCGGCGCGGAAGGTCAGCGCTGTGCCGTCGGGGGTGAACTCGGCGCGCTCGTAGATCTGGTTGCCCCCGGTGGCGATGACGCTGCCGCCGGCCGCGAGGTAGCCGGCCAGGTTGGTGCGCATGGCCAGCGAGAAGTACTCCGGGTGCGCGCCGAGCACGATCGCGCTGTAGGACCGGAGCCAGCCGCCGGTGTGCAGGTCGTAGTCGGTGTAGCAGTCGAAGCCGATCTGCTCGCCGCTCAGCCAGCGCAGCAGTTCCAGATCGCTCCACAGCTCGTTGTCGTACTGGCCCTTCGGCGCGATCAGCCAGTCGTAGCTGGGGCGCAGGAACGAGATCACTCGCTGGACGCCCGCCTGGCCTTCGGAGTACTGGTCGTGGCCGCCCCAGCCGTTGTACGCGTGGTAGGTGTTCGTCGGCAGGACCACGGCGATCTTCTTCGCCGGTGCCGCCGGCCGCACCACGAACGGGATGTGCTGCACCCGGTTGTACGGCCCGGTGAATTGGGCCGAGTACACGCCGGACGGCCAGTCGGCGGGGATGGTGACGCCGTACCGCTCGGCCCAGCCGCACCCGGCCGAGCGGTAGTTCGACGGCAACGCCTGGAGCCCGCCGGTGACGGTCGTCGTGCCGGTGACGGCCGTGGGCGTGTCCCCGCCGGGCACGACCCGCACCACCTGCGCGCTGACCGAGGTGAACGCCGTCGACAGCGCGACCGACACCCGGCCGCCGGCGGGCACGCTCTGCCGCTGCGGGTAGCCCTGCAGCCCGGCGCTGCGTTCGATGGTGAAGCCCTGGCCGACGAGCTTGCCGGTGGCGTTGTTGATCCACCGCGCCCCGCCGTCGGTGTCGACGGTCTGGAAGTTGGTCATCCGCAGCTCGATCAGGTCGCCGTCGTCGCCGGGCACGGTCGAGTGGTCGATCCGGACGAGGTAGACGGCGCCGTTGGCGACGCCGGCGAACAGGTCCCTGCGGATGAGCTCGAACCAGTCGCTGTCGCCGATCACGATGGGCGTCCCGTTGTTCGCCCAGCCCACGCCGTCGCGGTAGCGGAACCAGGTCAGCGCGCCGGTGCCGCCGACGGCGTAGATGACGTTCCCGGTGTCGGCGAACAGGTAGCGGGCGACGTTGAACCCGCCGCCGAGCGGCTGCGGGGTCTCGAAGGTGCCGCTGATCCGGCGCGAGCGGTAGAGGACGCCCTCGGCGTCGACGCACCAGATGACCCCGCCCGGGCCGCCGAAGATCCGCGGGAAGGCGTTGAACCCGGTCCCGACGACGACGCCGGTGCCGCCGTTGGCCCAGCTGCCCGCGCCGGTTTCCAGGTCGGAGACGATCCGCTGGTAGTACAGGACGGTGCCGTCCCCGCGCACGCCGTAGAGGACGCCGTTGGTGTCGCCGAGCACGGTGGTGAAGTCCTGCCAGCCGGAGCCGATCTGCACCCCGAAGCCGCCGCCGGCCCAGTCGAAGGCGGCGGTGGACCAGCCGCGGTGCCGGTACCAGTAGAGCGCGCCGTCCGACTGGACGCCGTAGAGGATGCCGTCGCCACCGCCGACGAACCGGCTCCACCGCTGGTGCGGATCGGACGCGACGGCCGCGGCGGCCGCCGCCGGCACTTCGTTCGCCCGCCGGTAGCCCTTGGGTACTTCGGCTTCGCTGATCGGAAGTTCTTCACGGCCGGTAAGGAATCCCATGCTCACCCCCATGCTTGCGCCGCGCGCCCTCGCGCACGCCTACCTGTCAAGCGCGGAAGGCACCCGGCAGGTTTACACGAATGGGTGACGATCACCCGATGAGCCCAACGGTTGATTGCGATTCGAAGTCAGGGAATCCGCCCAGTGCGGTTACTTCCGCCCGAACCGGGACATACCTTTCGTAGATCTTCAGCTGCCGACACGTCCCCGTGCGGTCCGGAACAGCTCGCCGAGCGGAAGCCGCGGTGAGGGTGCCGCCGGGACGGCGGGGCAGCCGAAGCGGAAGATCGCCTGCGGGCACCCGGGAAGCGCCAGTTCCGACACGAGCCGCGCCCGGAAACCGGTCAGGTGCAGGGGCTGGGTGAGCACCGAGCCGGCCAGCGCCTTGGCCGTCGTGGTGAGCCAGCCGCGCTGCAGGGCCGCGCCGGCCGCGAGGTGGTCGGCGCGGGTGTCGCCGTCGGTGCAGACCACCAGCAGGTCTTCGGCCGCCAGCCGGGCGGCGAGCACGGCGTCGTCCGGCACCGGGGTGTTCCGGCGGACGAGGCCCGCCACCGGCGGCCCCTCGGCGCTCAGGGCGTCCTCGGGCACGCCGTCGCCCCAGCCGTGGGTGTGCGCGGTCCACACTTCCAGTTCGCGTTGGTAGCCGCGGTCTTCGCGGAGCACGCGCGTGGCGAAGCCGAGCAGCTCGGCCAGCTTGTCCAGGCGCCCGGGCGCGACGAAGTGCACGCCCGGGGTCTCCCCCGCGGCGACCACGGCGGCGTGGACGGCGGCGGGTACGCGGTCGGGGTGGAAGGCGTGCCGGTAGCTGCGACGGCGGGCGATGGCGTTGTACAGCGCGAAGTCCCGGGCCGACGTCGCGTGCGGGCGGCCGATCGTCACCGTGGCCGCGACGTCGTCGCGGTACTCGACGTGGCACTCCCGGCCCAGGACGCGGACCGCGAGCACGAGGTTGGTCACGGCGGCACCGCAGGACAGCAGCCGGTCCCGGCCGAACGGGTCGTGCCGGCGCAGCTCGACGTCGCGGCGTTCGAGCAGGTCGACCTCGGTGCCGCGGACGAGCAGCTGCCACGGCTGGCTGTTGTGCACCGACGGTGCCCGGCTCACGGCCCGGGCGAGCACACCGATCTGCTCGGTGGTCAGGGCGGCGGTCATCGCGGTCACTCCTCGGCGCGGAGCCCGGCGCTCCGCCGAGAGCCATCGTCACCGCGATCCGGTGCCCGGCACCGGAGCACAAAGTCCTCCGCTCCGGCGGAATTCGTCCCCTACCCGCGGCGGGCCGGCGGGCGCACGATCGCGGCGACACCGGAGGAAAGAAGGAAGACCATGGAGTCAGAGACCGGCCGCGTGATCGTCGTCGGCATGGACGGTTCGCCCCGCGGCGACGCGGCTCTGCGCTGGGTCCTCGAAGTCGCGGCGCACGCCGGCGACACGGTCCGCGCGATCCTCGTCCGGCCCCGCGACACGCTGCTGCCGGGGACGTCGTTCACCCTCCAGCCGCACGGCCGGGTGCCGGAAGCCGGCTACTCGCTCTCGTCGCACATTTCCGGTCTCGGCCTGGAATCGCGGGCGGCCGTCGAGACCCGGACGGTCCACGGCGACCCCGCGACCGAGCTGGTGACCGCCTCGGCCGACGCCGACCTGCTGGTGCTGGGCGCCCACCGCGGGGGCGCGGTCGCGGACCTGGTGCTCGGCAGCGTCGGGCGCGAGTGCGTACGGTACTCGCGGTGCCCGGTCGTGGTGATCACGCCCGAAGCCGCGCACCGCCTGACACCGGCGTAGCGGCGGTTTCACTCCGGCGGCAGCCGCGGCGACCGCTCGATCCGTTGCTCCGAGCCCTCGATCAGCCGTTCCGTGCGGTCGATCAGGTCCTTGGACGCGTCGCGGCGCCGGCGGACCCGTTCGGCCGCCTCGGTCGCGCGCCGTGCCCTGTCGGACCCGGCCCCGCCTTCGACGCGTGCACTGGACAACGAGGGCTCCCTTCGCCGGCGTGAGACGGCCGTTCCAGTGGTACTTTCCGAAGATGGACGCCGCATCGCCGCCCGATCGGCATCCGGTCGACGAAGTCGAGCCGTACGAGCCGCTCAGCACGGACCTCGCCCGGCCGGTGGTGCTGTTCGTCGAAGACGAAGCGGACCTCGTGGCGATGGCCGAGACCTACCTGCGCCGCGACGGCTTCCAGGTGGTGACGGCCCGCGACGCGCGGTCGGCCGCGACGGTCCTGCGCGACCGCGACGCCGACCTGATGGTCCTCGATCTCGGGCTGCCCGACGGCAACGGCCTGGACCTGCTGCGCGGGGTCCGCGCCGGCCGGCACCTGCCGGTGATCATCCTGACCGGGTGGAGCAGCGAGCGGGACCGCGTGGTCGGCCTGGAGCTGGGTGCCGACGACTACGTGGTCAAACCGTTCTCGCTGCCCGAACTGGCCGCGCGGATCCGGGCGGTGCTGCGCCGCAGCCGGCCGCCGGTGGCCGGCACGGTGCTCCGGCTCGGCACGCTGACGATCGACACCGCCTCGCACGAGGTCGCCGCGGACGGCCGCCCGGTTCGGCTCGCCCCGCTGGAATACGGGCTGCTGGCGTGCCTCGCCGCCGCGCCGCGCCGCGTCTTCACCAGCGCGCAGCTGCTGACCGCGGTGTGGGGGTGGGCGAGCGAGCGCCACGACCCGTCGTCGGTCGTCGAGCACGTCTACCGGGTGCGCCGCAAGCTCGCCGAGGCCGGGGTCGAGCGGCCCCGGATCGTCACCGTGCGCGGCGCCGGCTACCGGCTGGACCCGTGACCGGCGAGTTCGCGGGCCTGGACTACCGCCGGCTGTTCCAGCACCTGCCCTCCCCGTACCTGCTGATGACGGCCGGGTTCACGATCGTCACCGTCAACGACGCCTACGCGCGGGCCACGATGATCGACCCGGCCGAAGTCGCGGGCAAGCCGATGTTCGAGGTGTTCCCCGACAACCCCGACGACCCGGACGCCGACGGCGTCGGCAACCTGCGCCGCTCGCTGGAGACCGTGGTGGAGACCGGCCGGGCGGACGCGATGGCCCTGCAGCGCTACGACATCCGCGAGCCGGACGGCCGGTTCGTCGTGCGGCACTGGAGCCCGGTCAACAGCCCGGTCTTCGACGACGACGGCCGGGTCGTGCTGATCGTGCACCGGGTGCAGGACGTCACCGAGCTGATCGACCTGCGCGAGCGGGACCGGGAGCGCACCGCCGCGCGGCTGCAGCAGATGGAGGCGGACCTGTTCTCCCGTGCCCGCGAGGTGCAGGAGGCCAACCGGCGGCTGCGCGAGGCGAACGCCGAGCTCGCCGTGGTCACCGAGGAGCTGCGGGCCCAGCAGCGGGCCAAGGACCGGTTCATCGCCACGCTGTCCCATGAGCTGCGCAACCCGCTCGCGTCCGCCAGCGCGGCGCTGGACGTGCTGGGCCTGGACGTCGCCGGCCACCCGGCCCAGGCGGTGCTGGAGCGCCAGCTCACCGCGCTCACCCGGCTCACCGGCGACCTGCTCGACGCCGCCCGCGTCGTGACCGGCAACCTCCGCGCCAGCCGCGCCCCGCTGGACCTGCGCGCGCTCGTGCACGCGGCGGTGGACGACCTGCCCGCGCACGTCCCCCGGCCGACGGTCGTCCTCCCGGCCGAGCCGGTGGTGATCGACGGCGACCCCGTCCGGCTCGGTCAGCTGCTGACCAACCTGCTGGACAACGCGCGCAAGCACACCGGCGACACCACCGCGGTGACCGTGCACCTCGGCGTGCGGGACGGCCGGGCCGAACTGCGCGTCCGGGACACCGGCCCCGGGTTCGACCCCGCGCTCGCGGGCACGCTGTTCGACCCGTTCACGAGGGTCGGCACGGGCGCGGGCGTGCCGGGCGGGCTGGGCCTCGGGCTCGCCATCGTGCGCGGCATCGCGGAACTCCACGACGGCGAGGTCAGCGCGCACAGCGCCGGCCCGGGCACCGGCGCGGCGTTCACCGTCCGGCTCCCGCTGACCACGAGGACCCTCGCCCCGGCCGGGCCGGGTTCCGCGCACCGGCCGCTGCGGGTGCTGCTCGTGGACGACAACGCCGACCTGGCCGGGATGTACGCGATCATGCTCCGCGGCCGGGGCGACACGGTCACCGTGGCCACCACCGCGCGCGACGCGCTGGCCGCGGCCGGCTCGGCGGCGTTCGACCTCGTCCTCTGCGACCTCGCGCTCGGCGAGGACATCGACGGCTACGAGATCGCCCGGCGGCTGCGCCGGGACCCGCGGCACCGGCACGCGCTGCTGGTGGCCGTGTCCGGGTTCAGCCAGGACGCCGACCGCGAGCGCAGCCGCGCCGCCGGGTTCGACGCCCACTTCGCCAAACCGCTCGACCTCACCGAACTGGACGCCCTGCCACGGCCGCGGGACGACGGCGGCGAGCCGCCCACCTGAACAGTTCGTCCGTGCCCCGCACCAGGACCGGCATCGGCAGCCGGGCGTCGACCGGCTCGGGCTCCGCCGGTTTCGGCCTCAGGTGGGTGGTCGTCACGGCTTCAACATGCTCTGGGGGACGCCGGGCAGCACGTCGGCTTGGTGGGCCCGCTCCGCCGTCCCGAGGGCGGACAGCACCCGCGGACCGCCGCGGCCGGCCGGTTCCCGGCTCAGCACCCGCACGACCGTCCAGACGGGCGACAGTGCCGCTTCGCAGTCGAGCAGGACAGCGTTTCCGGCCGGTTCCCGGCGGGTGAGCGGTTCGGTCGGCACGACCTCGTCCGGCCGGGGCGAGCGCTCCCACCGGTACCCGGGGCCGGTCATCTTCCCGGCGAACCGAGGTGTCTCCGCTTCGGTCAGCAGGACGTGCATGGGTCACCTCGCGGAGGTTCGGGCGAGCGCTTCTTCGGCGCCGCGGGCCAGCTCCAGGTCTTCCCGGGGCAGGACGATCAGGGCGGGCACCGGCGAGTCCGCCTGCGTGACGATCCGGTCGACCTCGGTGTGCGGGACCTTCCCGGCCCGCAGGCCGAGCACGCCGAGCCCGTCGAGGACGGACGTGATCACGTCCGGCTGGTGCTCGGCGACCCCACCGGTGAACACGACGGCGTCCAGCCGGGACAGGCTCGTGGCGGCCGCGCCGATCTCCCGGCGGAGCCGGTGGCGGTACACCGCGAGGGCGGCTTGGGCGTCCGGTTCGCCCCGGACCGCGGCGGCGAGCACCCGGCGCAGGTCGCCGTTGGTGCCGGTCATCCCGGCCAGGCCGGAGCGGTGGAACAGCGCGTCCGCCATCTCTTCCGGGCTCATCGGCGCCGTCTGCATCACGTGCAGCAGCAGCCCCGGATCGACCGAGCCGGAGCGCGTCGCCATCATCGCGCCTTCGAGCGGGGTGAACCCCATGCTGGTGTCGACGCCGTGGCCGTCGCGGATCGCGGTCACCGACACCCCGGCGCCGACGTGGGCGCACACGAGCTGCAGCCCGTCCGGTTCCCGGCCCAGCAGCTCACCGGTGCGGCGCAGCGCGTACTGGCACGAAAGACCGTGGAAACCGTAGCGGCGCAGGCGGTTCTGCGCGGTCCACGCACGCGGCAGCGGGTACCGTGCCGCGGCTTCGGGCATCCGGGCGTGGAACGCCGTGTCGAAGCACGCGATCACCGGGACGTCCGGCAGCAGGCGGCGGACCTCCCGGGCCACCGAGAGCGACCGGGGCTGGTGGTTCGGGGCCAGGGACGTCAGGCGTTCGAGGTTGGCGAGCAGGGTGTCATCGACGCGGGCCGGAGCCTTCTGCGCTCCACCGTGGACGAACCGGACAGCAACGGCGTCCACATCGGACCACCGGCCGATCGCCTGGCCGATCGCGTCCGGCGCCGTGAGGTCCCAGGCGGCCCAGCCGACGCCGGTGCCGTCGGCCACCAGCGACACCTTCATGCTCGACGAGCCGGGGTTCAGGGTGAGCACACGCACGGCTTTCCTCTCGGGTCCGTCCGGCAACCGGCGCAGGAACGGGTCTTCGGCCACCGGGTGCGCCAGCCGAGCGTGGACGTCGAGGGCGACGCACGAGCCGGCCGGCACTTCGTAGTCGGCGACGCCGACGAGCTCACCTCGCCGGTAGCAGCCCACGGCGTAGTGGCCGTGCCCCGGGCCGGCGGCGATCCGCGCCGCCAGTCTGTCCAAACCGGACGATGCGCCGGAGAACCGGAACCAGGTGTCCCGTTCGGTGAGCCGGGTGTGCAGGGCGAGTACCTCGGCTTTGTCGGCCGGGTGCAGTGGGCGCACGCGCACCACGTCACCCCCGGCGAGCAGAGCCCGCGTCATCGCTTCTCCTCACGACACGAGGGTGGGCCCTCCGGGTCGAAGCCGGGCAGTCCGTCCCGCCCGCGGTACCGTCCGTCCTCAGTGGACTCCTCGGTCCGGACCGGTGTGCGGTCGATCGGGCACGGCATCCAGGCCGTCATCCGGTCCTCCTTCCGTGCGACATCGGGTGTCGCAGCGCAAGGAGACCTCGGGAGCGGAGTCCGGGGACGCGGCCGGATTGCCTGAACCCCGGGGACTTTGGTCACCGGGTGGCGCGGGCCGGCGAGCCGAGGGGGAGGGAGCGCGCCGACCCGCGTGACACACGCTATCCGACCGTCACCCTTCGTGCCGATCGGAAGAGCCGGCTCAGCCGACCGGCGCCGACCACGCCAGCCGCACACCGCCCTCGGGTCCGCTGCCCAGCGCGAACGAACCGCCGGCCGCTTCGGCGCGGTCCCGGAGGTTGCCCAGCCCGCTCGGTGACACCCCTTCGGGCAGGCCCTTGCCGTCGTCGACGACCACGATGGTGATCGCCTCGTCCTTCACCGCCACCGAGACGGCCACCGACGAGGCCTCCGCGTGCCGCACGGCATTGCTGACCGCCTCGCGCACCACCGCTTCGACCTGCTCGGCCAGGTGCGCCGGTACCGTGTCGATCGGGCCGGTCATGCTGACCGTCGGCTGGATCGGCGCGTCGTCGGTCAGCTCGGCGATCGCGTCGTGGAGCCGGTGCCGCAACCGCATCCCGGTCTCCCCCGCCACGCCTCCGTGCAGGTCGAAGATCGCCGTGCGGATCTCCTGGACGATCTCGTGCATCTGCTCGATGCTGTCCCCGAGCCGTTTCTGCAGTTCCGGCGACTTCGTCCGCCGCTGCGTGCTCTGCATCGACAGCCCGACGGCGAAGAGCCGCTGGATCACGTGGTCGTGCAGGTCGCGGGCGATGCGGTCCCGATCACCGAGCACGTCCAGCTCCCGGGCCGCGCGCTGCTGGGCGGCCAGCTGCAGCGCCAAGGCCGCCTGGTCGGCGAACGACGCCACCACCGACAGCTGGGCCGCTTCGAACGACGCCGACCCGGCTTCCCGGGCCGCGATGAGCACCCCGGTCGTCCGGTCCCCCGCCCGCAGCGGAACCACCATCGCCGGGCCGAACCGCTGCTCGCGCAGGCAGATCTCGGGCACGCTGCGCGGGGTCCGGTCCTGGTACACCGCTCCGGGCACGCTGTCCTCGAGATCGACGTGGGTTCCCGACAGCTCACCCGCCCGGGCTCCCGCGCACACCGTGACGGTCAGGTCCTCGACGTCGTCGCCCCAGTCCTCGTCGACGTCGAGGCGCCCTGAGTTCGGCAGCGCGAGCATGGTGACGTCCGAACCGGTCAGTTCCAGGGCCCGGCTGGCGATCAGGTTCAGGGCCTCCGCCGGATCCGTGCCGCCCAGCAGCTCGGTGGTCACCTCGCTGGTCGCGGCCAGCCACTGCTGCCGCACCCGCGCCTGCTCGTACAGGTGCGCGTTCTCGATCGCGATCCCGGCCGCCGCGGCGAGGGCCTGCAGGACGACCTCGTCGTCGTCGGTGAAGGGCTCACCGTTCTTCTTCTCCGTCAGGTACAGCCGCCCGAAGACCTCGTCGCGCACCCGCACCGGCACGCCGAGGAACGTGTGCATCGGCGGGTGGTGGGCGGGGAAGCCGACGGACGCCGGGTGCTCGGCGATCTCCTCCAACCGCAGCGGCTTCGCCTCCTCGATGACCACGCCCAGCACGCCGTGGCCCTCCGGCAGGTCTCCGATCAGCCGCCGGGTGTCGTCGTCGATGCCGAGGTGGAGGAACTCCGCCAGCGACCCGTCCTCCGCCAGCACGCCCAAGGCCCCGTACTTCGCCTCCCCCAGCTCGATCGCGGACTGCACGATGCGCCGAAGCGTGGTGTCGAGCTCCAGCCCGGACGCGACGGCGAGCACGGCGTCGAGCAGTCCGTCCATCTTGTCCCGCGTGCCGATCAGCAGCTCGATCCGGTCCTGCAGGTCGCGCAAAAGCTCGCGCAGCCGCAGTCCGGACAGCGTGCCCGCCATCCGCCGCGGTTCCTGGGCGGCTCCACTCACCAAGGCCTCCGCATCATCGGTGACTTTGTCCCCTTTCCGCGGCGGCGCGGCACGAGAGACCGTCTGGGAAAGCTTCCGACGTCGGTGTGCCGTCCCGCGGCACCAAGGGGAGACCATGACACTACCCATCACCTCGATCGGCTTGCTGGACTCCGATCAGGTGAAGTCAGTGATCGGCGCTGCGGTGCTCGCACCGTCGACGCACAACACGCAGCCCTGGCGGTTCCGCTGCACGCCGGCGGGTCTGGAGCTGCACGCCGATCCGGACCGGGCCCTGCCGGTGGCCGACGCCGACCGGCGGGAGCTGCTGGTCTCCTGCGGCGCGGCGTTGTTCAACCTGCGCGCCGCCATCCACGCCCTCGGCGCGCACCCGGCCACGACGCTGTTCCCCCGGCGTGACGATCCGACCCTGCTGGCGGTCATCGGGCCGTTCGCGGCCCGCCGCCCCGACCCCCGGATGGTCCAGCTCGCCGACGCGATCCCGCGCCGCCACACGAACCGGACCCCGTTCGCACCGGACGGCATCCCCGGCTCCCTGGTCGCCGAGCTGCGGCACGCCGCCGAGGTGGAGCAGGCCTGGCTGCCCCAGCTGAGCGCGAAACAGCTGGAAAGACTGCGGGAGCTGGTCCACAAGGCCCACCACGCCCAGGTCGCCGACCCGGCCTTCCGCCGGGAATGGGACAGCTGGACCGCCCGTGCCCCGGACTGCCGCGACGGTGTCCCCGAGTACGCGGCCGGGGCGACGCCGTCGACCAACGGGGGCTGGGTCCTGCGTGACTTCGGTTCGTCCCCGCGCGACCGGACGGATCACTCCGAGCCGCTCGTGGTGGTGATCGGCTCGTTCGACGACACCCCGGCCGACCGGGTCCGGGCCGGGCAGGCGATGCAGCGGGTCCTGCTCACGGCGACCGCCGCCGGGTTCGACGCGTCGTTCGTCTCCCAGCCGGTCGAGGTCCCCGTGGTGCGAACCGAGTTGCGCGCGCTCCTCGGCGGCGGGCTGTGGCCGCAGATCGTGCTGCGGCTGGGCCGGGGTACGCCGGTGCCGTGGACGCCGAGGCGGTCGCTCACGGACGTCCTGCTGGAGCCGGCACTGCCGGCCCGGTGACCCGCCGGCCGAGTCGTCACGAACCGCGTCACCGAGCTTCGTTGCGCAGTTCGGTCGCCAGCACGGCGGCCTGCGTCCGCCGTTCCATCCCCAGCTTGGTCAGCAGCCGCGAGACGTAGTTCTTCACCGTCTTCTCGGCCAGGAACATGCGCTCGGAGATCTGCCGGTTGGTCAGTCCCTCGCCGATCAGCTCCAGGAGCTTCCGCTCCTGGTCCGAAAGGTCGGCCAGCGGGCCCTTCTTCGCCTGGCTGTCGCGCAGCTTGGCCATGAGGGCCGCCGCGGCGTGCGCGTCGAGCAGGGACTTGCCCGCGCCGACGTCGCGCACCGCCGAAACCAGGTCCATGCCCTTGATGTCCTTGATGACGAACCCGCTCGCGCCGGCCATCACGGCGTCGAGCATCGCCTGCTCATCGGTGTAGGAGGTCAGCATCAGGCACTTGAGCTCGGGCAGTTTGGAGCGCAGCTCCCGGGCCAGCTCGATGCCGTTGCCGTCCGGCAGCCGCACGTCCAGGACGGCCACGTCGGGGGTCAGCGCCGGGACGCGCGCCAGCGCCTGGGACACGCTGCCGGCTTGGCCGACCACGCTGAGGTTCTCGTCCTCGTCCAGCAGGTCGGCCACGCCACGACGGACGACCTCGTGGTCGTCGACCAGGAAAACACGGAGCATTCCGACCTCCCGAGCACGCTTCGACGGAGATCAGGGTACGACCGCAGGAGCCCCGGTGGCAGGGACCCGTGACCGTCCGGGAAGGGACCAAGGACCCTCCCGCCGACCGCGGGAAAGCCTCCGCCCGGCCTGCCGCACCATCAAGACCGGTTCACCGGGAAGAGTCACCGGGGTTACCAGAACCGCTCGAGGGGGAAGTGCCGTCCCAGGTCCAGTGCCGCACCTCCGGCAGGTCCTCGCCGTGGGCGCGGATCCACCGGCGGTGCCGGCCCTGCGCCTCGGTCATCCGCTGCCGCAGGACGCCGGCCGTCGCCACCAGGCCCGGTACCCGGTCGATCACGTCGATCACCAGGTGGAACCGGTCCAGGTGGTTGAGCACCAGCATGTCGAACGGAGTCGTCGTGGTGCCGTGCTCGGTGTAGCCGCGCACGTGGAGGTCGTGGTGCCCGGTGCGGCGGTAGGCCAGCCGGTGGATCAGCCACGGGTAGCCGTGGTAGGCGAAGATCACCGGGCGGTCGGGGGTGAACAGCGCGTCGAACTCGCGGTCCGAGAGCCCGTGCGGGTGCTCGTCGGCCGGCTGCAGGCGCATCAGGTCGACGACGTTCACCACGCGGACCGCGAGCGACGGCAGCTCCCGCCGCAGGATCGAAGCCGCCGCAAGGACTTCCAATGTCGGCGCGTCGCCCGCGCAGGCCAGGACGACGTCCGGTTCGCGGTCGGTCCGCGTGCTCGCCCACTCCCAGATGCTCACGCCCCGGGCGCAGTGCAGCGCGGCCTGCTCCGCGTCGAGCCAGTTCGGCGTTTCGTTCTTCCCCGCCACGACCACGTTCACGTAGTCGCGGCTGCGCAGGCAGTGCGCCGCGACCTCCAGCAGCGTGTTGGTGTCCGGCGGGAAGTAGACGCGCACGACTTCGGAGCTCTTGTTCGCGACGTGGTCGACGAACCCGGGGTCCTGGTGGGAAAAGCCGTTGTGGTCCTGCCGCCAGACGTGCGACGTGAGCAGGTAGTTCAGCGACGCGATCGGCCGCCGCCACGGGATCGCCCGGTGCACGCGGAGCCACTTGATGTGCTGGTTCACCATCGAGTCGACGATGTGCACGAACGCTTCGTAGCAGGAGAAGAGCCCGTGCCGGCCCGACAGCAGGTACCCCTCGAGCCAGCCCTGGCACAGGTGTTCCGAAAGCACCTCCAGCACCCGGCCGTCGCGGGAGAGGTGCTCGTCGGCCGGCTCGACCGCCGCCTGCCACTCCTTCGCCGTGACGTCGTAGACCGCGTCGAGCCGGTTGGACGCCGTCTCGTCCGGGCCGAACAGACGGAAGTTCGCCCGGTCGGCGTTGAGCGCGAAGACGTCCCGCAGGAACCGGCCGAGCACCCGGGTCGGCTCGGCCTGCGTGGCTCCCGGTGAGGTGACCGCGACGGCGTGCGCCGCCACGTCCGGCAGCGAGAGCGGGCGCAGCAGCACGCCCCCGTTGGCGTTCGGGTTGGCGCCCATCCGCCGCTCCCCCGCCGGGATCAGCGCCGTGACGTCGGCGACCGGGCGGCCGGCTTCGTCGAAGAGCTCCTCCGGGCGGTAGGACCGCAGCCAGTCCTCCAGTTGCTTCAGGTGCTCCGGGTTGTTCCGGACGTCCGGGATCGGCACCTGGTGCGACCGCCAGGTGCCCTCGACCGGCAGACCGTCCACAACGGACGGACCGGTCCAGCCCTTGGGGCTGCGCAGCACGATCACCGGCCACACCCCGCGCCGTTGCGCGAGGAGGCCGAGCGCCGTGTCGAGCGCGGCCGCCATGGCCTGGTGCATCGCCGCCGGTTCGTGGCCTTCGACGTGGATCGGCTCGTACCCGTAGCCGCGCAGCAACGCCTCCAGCTCGGCCGGCGGGATGCGGGACAGGACCGTCGGGTTGGCGATCTTGTAGCCGTTGAGGTGCAGGATCGGCAGTACCGCGCCGTCGCGGACCGGGTCGAGGAACTTGTTGGCGTGCCACGACGTCGCGAGCGGGCCGGTTTCGGCCTCGCCGTCGCCGACGACGCACGCGACCACGAGCCCGGGGTTGTCGAAGGCCGCACCGAAGGCGTGCGCGAGCGAGTAGCCCAGCTCGCCGCCTTCGTGGATCGACCCGGGCACCTGCGGCGCCACGTGGCTGGGCACGCCGCCGGGGAAGGAGAACTGCTTGAACAGCTCCGCCATCCCGGCGGCGTCCCGGGTGACCTCGGGCCAGGCGTCGGTGTAGCTGCCTTCGAGCCACGTGTTCGCCAGCAGTGCCGGGCCGCCGTGGCCCGGGCCGGTGACGAGCAGGGCGTTCAGGTCGTGCGTGCGGATCGCGCGGTTCAGGTGGGCGTACACGAAGTTGAGTCCGGGCGAGGTCCCCCAGTGCCCGAGCAGTCTCGGCTTGACGTGCTCGGGGCGCAGCGGTTCGCGCAGCAGCGGGTTGGCCATCAGGTGGATCTGGCCGGCCGCGAGGTAGTTCGCGGCGCGCCAGAGGGCGTCCACCTGGGCGAGTTCGGTGCTGCCGAGCACGGCGGGCCGGGTGCCGAGCGCGGTCACGCCTTCCGCTCCGGGCGGACCACAAGCACCGGGCACTGGGCGTGCTGGACCAGGGCCTGGCTGGTGGAGCCGAGCAGCATCCCGGTGAAGCCGCCCCGGCCGTGGCTGCCCACGACGACGAGCTGGGCCTCGGCGGAGGCGGTCAGCAGTGCGTGCCGCGGCCGGTCGCGCACGATCTCCCGGCGGACCCGGACGTCCGGGTACTTCTCACCCCAGCCGGCGAGCCGCTGGCCGAGCAGCCGCTCTTCCTCTTCCGCCAGCATCGCCGGGTCGACCGGGATGCGGGCCGTGCCCCGGGTGTCTTCGTAGGTGAGGTCGTTCCAGGCGTGCACCGCCACCAGCGGCGCACCGCGCAGCGAAGCCTCTTCGAACGCGACGGCGAGCGCCTGTTCGCTGTTGGGGCTGCCGTCGACGCCGGCGACGACCGGTCCCTGCTCCGGGATCGCGGCGGAGCCGTGGCGGCCGCGGACGACCGCGACGGGACAGTGCGCGTGCCCGGCCACCGACGCGGCGGTCCCGCCGACGAGCATGCCCGTGAAGCCGCCGGAGCCGGTCGCGCCGACGACGAGCATCCGGGCGTGCCGGGACTCGTCGATCAGCCGCGGTACCGGCGGGTCGTTGGGCACCTCGGTGGTGATCGCGAGGTCCTTGTCGACCGACAGCGCGAGCTTGCGCGCGTCGGCGACCGCCCGCTGCCCGTCGGCCAGGATCGCGTCGAACAAGGTCTCCGCGCCGATGCCGGAAAGGCCGCCGCCGTAGTACAACCCGGCGACCTGCAGGCCGTTGACGATCTTCAGCTCCAGGTGGCGCAGGGAGGCGATCTTCGCCGCCCACGCCACGGCCGCGCCGGCGCCGGCCGAGCCGTCCACGCCCACGGTGACCCTCGGGTCGATCGCGGTCATCGTTTCTGCTCCTCACCCGCGTAGGCGGTCTCGGCGGCGACGACGCCCGGCACGGCGAGCGCCAGCAGCTGCGCGACGTGCCGGTCGGTGTCGTCGTCGAACTGGTCGGTGATGTGCACGAACCCGTCCCGGACCTCGACCTTCCAGCGGCCGCTGCCGCCGTAGACCTCGAGCCGGTGCCGGACGTCCCTGGCGATCTCGACGTCTTCCCGGGCGAGCACCCGGACGACGTCGCCGCGGGTGACGATGCCCACGACGGCCGAGCCGTCGACGATCGGCATCGCGCGGATCCGCGCGTCCACCAGCGCCTGGCACAGGTCCGCGACGTCGGTGCCGGTGCTCATGGCGGTGGCGGGGGTGGTCATCAGGTCGCCGACCGCCTTGCCGGCGACGGTCTCGCGGGGTTCGTGGACGTACCGCGGGTCGGCCGGGATGCGGCCGCGGATCAGGTCGGCCTCGGTGACGATGCCGATGAGCCGGTCGTCGTCGTCCACCACGGGCAGTGCGGTGAAACCGTGCGCGGACAGCAGTTCGGCCGCCTCCTTGGCGGACGTCCACGGGTGCACGGTGATCACCGGCGCCGTCATCAGGTCGCGTGCTCGCATCGGGTGTTCCTGCCTTTCGGGTCACCTGTCAACCTAGGAAGCCGGCGTCCGGTGCACCGCCGCCATCGGTCACCGGTCGGGGGGCCGAAGGTCCCCCACGTCGGCCGCCGCCCTCCCCCTGGAAGGGCCCAAGGCCATCGACAAGGTCCTTCGCGCGAAGCCCTTCGGCCCTGGGCCCGGCCGCCGTCCGGCGCAACCATGGGGGTAAGCGATCCGAGGAGGAGCGATGGACCACACGATGCCTGACGCGTACACCGTCAAGGCGGCCGTCGCGCTCGCCGTGCGGGCCCCGTCGGTGCACAACTCCCAGCCGTGGCAGTGGCACTACGGCGGCCGCACGGTCGAGCTGCGCGCCGACCCGCACCGGCGGTTGCGCCACACCGACCCCGACGGCCGCGACCAGCTGGTCAGCTGCGGCTGCGCGCTGCACCACTTCACCGTGGCCGCCGCGGCGATGGGCTGGGCGGCCCACGTCGAGCGGCTGCCCGAACCCGGCGTCCTCGCCCGGATCGAGCTGGTGCCGCACGACACCCAGGACGGCGACATCGCCCTCGCGGCGGCCATTGCGCGCCGCCGCTCGGACCGGCGCCGTTTCGCCGGCCGGCCGCTGCTCGTCCGGGACGAGGTGTTCCTGCAGAAAAGCGCGTCCGACCAGGGTGCGCAGCTGCACGTGGTCACCGACGCGGCACGCCGGTCGGCGCTCACCAGTGCCGCCGTGGAAGCCGCGGGACTGCACCGGGCCGACCCGGACTACGAGGTCGAGCTGGCGGCGTGGAGCGGCCGCGAACACGCCCCGGACGGCGTCCCCGCCCGCAACGCGATCCTGGCCCTCGCCCCTCCGAGGGAACTCCGGATCCGCGCATTCGCCGGCGCGCGGCTGCCCGACGGAACAGGCCTCGACGGCGCGGCCCTCACCGTGCTGGCCACGGCGGGCGACTCGGCCCTCGACCGCCTGCGCGCCGGCGAGGCCGCCAGCGCGGTCCTGCTGACCGCGACCCGCCTGAACCTCGCGACGTGCGTGTACAGCGAGCCGCTGGAGCTGGCCGCCACCCGCGGCCTGGTCCGCGACTGCGTCCTCAGTGGACGCCTCGAGCCCCAGCTCGTGATCCGGGTCGGCTACGCGCCCGAGGACGCGGACCCGCTCCCGGCGACACCCCGCCGCCCGATCGACGAAGTCCTCCGGCCGCGGCCACACCCCTACGGTGCCGGGTTGCCGATCCCGGAGCAGCTGCGGCGCCGGGCCCGCTCGTGAGCGACGGTCAGCCCGGACGGCCGGCACGGGGCGCCGGCGTCTGGCTGAAGTTGCCTTGCCACGACGCCTGCGCGCCGGAGTCGCCGATGCGGTAGATGTCGTAGCAGGCCGCTCCGGCGGCCAGGACGGCGAGGATCGCGAGCACGGTGGTGACCGTCGTCGAGGCGGGCGCGAGGTAGGTCTTGCGGCGCACCGCGGTGGCGGTGCCCCCGCCGGTTCCCGCGAGGTCGTCGTCGCCCCGGGACTCGACGGCGTCGGCCGCGACGACGGTGCTTTCACGCTGACGCCACCACACCACGAGGGCGAGGACGGCGACCGGGATGGCGACGTAGAGCGCCGTGTCCCCGAGTTCGGTGTGGGTGTGCAGCAGCGGGGTGTTCGCGACGCGCCGTTCGAGCCACTCCCCCGCGTCCGTGGTGACCGGGACGAGGACCGTCACGAGCACGGCCAGCAGCGCGTTCGGCCCGGCGAGCTTGCCGCGCGCCTTCGGCCAGAAGCTGCTCACCACCAGGAGCACCGCGCTCAACGGCAGCAGCACGACGATCGCGTGCACGAGCAGGATGTGGGCCGGCAGGCCGTTGATCGTCGTCATGACGTCCTTCGTGGTCGATGTCCGCGACGGTGATCATCTTGGCGGCGCCGGGTGAGCATCCGATGTGACGATGGTGAGAACAGGGTAAGAAGACCAGCCCTGTTCACCGGGGCACCGAGCGGATCGTGTCGCGGCCGCGACACGATCCGGCAGCGAAGGTACGCACGTGCGTGACGAGGAAGTGCGCAGGCTCAGGTCAGGCGAGGCCCACGCCGTAGGCGTTCAGCGCCGCGGTGACCGGCTGGAAGTAGTCGGTGGTGCTGTCGCCGCCGGACACGGTGCCCAGCGCGGTGCTGCCGTCGAACAGAGCGCCGCCGCTGTCGCCGTGGTCGGAATAGACGTTGGTCTCGATCAGGCCGTAGACGACGTCTCCGTTGCCGTAGTTGACCGTCTGGTCGAGCGCGGTGACCGTGCCGCACGTCAGTCCGGTGGTGCGGCCGCTCTTGCAGACCTGCTCCCCGACGTAGGCGTCGCCGGCCTGGGTGATGGGCTGCGTGGTGCCGTCGTAGAGGTCGACCTCACCGGGACCGTCGCCGGAGTCGTTGCGGATCAGGCCGTAGTCGGTGCCAGGGAAGCTGGAATCGACCGAGGGCCCGATCCCCTGCCAGGCCGGGCCGCCCTGGGTGCAGTGTCCCGCGGTGATGATGTACTGCTGGCCGCCGCTGGTGACGTTGAACCCGGCCGAGCAGATGATCTGACCGGTACTGATCTCGTCGCCGTCGTAGACCTGCGTCGTCAGTGGCTTGGTCGTGTGCTTGACGCGGACGGCCGAACCGAGCGAAACGATCGCGGCGCGCAAACTCGCCATCCCGCTGCCGTGCGCGGCGTCGGAGATCGTGACGACGATCTGGTGCGTGGCGGGATCGATACCCCAGGCCGTGTTGGGGACATTGTGGACGCGGTCGAGAACACCTTTCGCGGACGCGAGCGCAGCCGCGCCGGGCGCGGCCGAAGCCGGCGCTCCCAAGGCAAGCACGGAGGCCGCCGCGATTCCGGCGGTGAACATGATTCTGGGCAGGGACGTGTTCATGAGGCACTCCCAGGTGATCCGGAGGGGGACACCTCCAGCGTCGCCCGAGCAGCCCTTCGGTCACCACCTACCTCAGTAGGGAAAGTCGGTGATTTTCCGTCAGGTGACGACCGGGCGAGGCCGTTCTTCGGTCCACAGTGGATCTCGCCATCGCCGGCCCTGCGCTCTCAGCGTTCTGTCAGGCTGGCCCGGCTAAGGTCGAGGCCGGTAGCGGACCGAGAGGAGGACCGGCGTGCACCGGCCACCACGACGGGCTCCTGCGCACTTTGTCGGGGCACCGGCCAAAGAACGCGTCCGAACGGTCACGGTGACCCTCGCGGTGCTGGGTGCGGCTGCGCTGGCGACCGGCTGCTCGACTCCCCCTTCCCCGCCGCCGCTGTCCCCGCCGATCCCCGGCGATCCGCTGGACCTGGGCGCGTACGGACCGAAACCCTGCGATCTCCTGCCCGCGTCCACCCTGGGCCGGTTCTTCGTGACCCGTCCGGGCAGTGTCATCGCGGGCCCGGACGGCCCCATGTGTTCCTGGATGCCTTCGGACACCTCGGGATTGACCTACTACGCCTCGATCGACACCACGGGCGGAGGCCTCGAAGGCGTCTACGCACGGCGGACGCAGTTCTCGGCGTTCGAGCCGACCGTCGTGCACAGCTACCCGGCCGTGCACGTCGAAGACGGCGTCGGTCATTGCCGGATCGAGGTCGGCGTGGCCGCCGGCGTGGTCCTCGACGTCGTCATCGACGCCCGTGACCGCAAGCTCGCCGCCTACGACGACCCGTGCACCGAAGCCGACACCTTCGCCGGCGACGTGATCGGGTACCAGGGCCACCGAACGCCATGACCACGCTCGGGGACACCACAAAGTGTTCCTACGTCGACGTGTCGAACCGACCGCCGCGAGGATGCCGAGAACCCTCACGGCTCTGCGCGTTCGGTGCGTTCGCGGGTTTGCCGCTGCCGCTTCGACCCGGTCGCGGTTCCTTCGAAATCAAGAACGGACTCCACACCAGCAACCCGATGGCGCAGCAGAACAGGGCAGCCGCCACGATCACGACGACGATCATCAGGCCGGCCCTCCCCACTCGGATGTCCCGTGACCGACATTAGGCCAAGCCTGTTGAGTGGACGCTGAGCGAACCGAGCCCCAGGGAGTTCATCGTCGAGGCGCACGCCTCTTTCTCCACAACAACACCGCCGCGGCGAGGGTCACGAGCGGCGCAGCGGCCGCGACGGTCAACGCCATGATCACCGGAAGGCCCGCGGAGGGGGCCGGGCTGCCGGGCGGCACCGGCGGCGGGGTGAACCGCAGGTGCGAGTCCATGTGGTACCACCGCGTCACCTCCAGGTGGATGATCCGCCAGCTCCCCGCCCACAGGACCACGGCCACCCCCAGCACCACCCACAGCAGACGGTGCCTGGTCATCGGCCGCGGAGCATCGCGGTGCGCAGCTGCGGTGGCGAGACGCCCAGCGCGGCCAGGATCGGCGGGACCAGCCCGCCATCCGCGGCGACCACCGCCGCGCCGATGTGGTGCTCGGTGACACACGAGGCTCCAGCATGCCGGGCGTCCTTCGCGGCGGTGTCCAGGCACGACCGGGCCCGGCCGGTGACCGGCAGATGGCCGGGCAGCCGCACGCGCCGCCGGCGCCAGGTCCGCGGCGTCGGCGCGGACACCGGCCCCAGGTTGGCCTCGACGGCGTTCCGCACCGCCTGCAGGTCGATGCCGATGGTGGCGAGCGCCTCGGCGTCCAGCCGGTCGAACACGCTGCGCGGCGAGTTCAGCAGTCGCTCGGTCTGGGCCGCGACGCGATCCGGCGTCACGCCGAGGGCTCGAGCGGCTTCCCCGACCGGCGTGGGCGAGTGCGCGATCGCGTAGAGCAGGTGCTCGCAGCCGAGGAAGGGGTGCCCGAGGGCGCGAGCGCGGTCCTGGGCGGTGCGCACCAGAGCCCGGACGTCCTCGTCGAACTGCGGATTCCTCATGCCTGCCCCCCGCTTCTGCGCCCGTGCTTGCGATGCACGGTCTGCTTCGTGACCCCCAGCCGGGCCGCGATGTCCTGCCAGGACCACCCCGCCCGGCGAGCCCGGTCCACCTGCAGCGCTTCGAGTTCCTCGGTCAGCACCCGCAACGCCGCCACCGCACGCAATCCGACGTCAGGGTCGGTACTCGCCGCGCTTTCGGCGATCTGCATCCGCGTCTCCATGCCGTCAGCATAGGCTGACACCCGGCGGTCGTCAACATATGCTGACGACGGGCATGGCATTCGCCGCCACGTGGACGCCGGAGGCCAGACGTCATGGACACCGGCGTGACGACCGGGACGAGTCGGCCACCGCGAACAGGCCGGTGATCACCTCATCGGCGAGCGCTCAGGGCGCCGCGCTTGACGATCCCGATCACTCCCGTCGCGACGAACAGCACGGCACCCACGATGATCAGCCAGAACAGTCCCTTGATCACCATGCCGAGCACCACCAGAACCGCCCAGACGACCAGCAGACCGATGAGCAACCCCATGACGGCTCCCTTCAACGCCGATTCCGAACGACACGGCGTGTACCCACCGTCGCGAGGCATCACGCTTGGCACGACGGATGCGTTCTCAGCGTCCTCACAGGACACCGCGGAAACGGCTGCCGAAAGGGTTCGTGTCGCCGCCCTCGCGGACGGCGACACGAACGGGAAATCGTTACAGGTGGTAGAAGTCGCTGTAGTGGTCGGGTGAGTACCAGACCTCGCCGGTGTCGAGGTCGACCACGATCCGGTAGGCGTCCCGGTGCGCCCCGCACGTACGCGGGTAGACGTCGTACTCCTGGAACGAGTCCCCACCGGGCAGCTGACCGTCGTTGTTGTAGTAGGTGCCGCCGGCGTAGTTGCACTGCCCGTTCGGCCAGTCGTACCACCCACGACTGCCCGGATAGCCATCGGACTGCCAGATCGAATTCGCCGACCGGGCGGCGGAGCAGCCCGAGATGGTGCAGGAGTCGTAGGTCGAGGCCATCGCCGGCGTGCCGGCCGCCGAGATGCTCAGCGCCGAGGCGACAACACCGGCCATCACACCGACCCTCTTCGCCCACGACCGCTGAGAACGCAACCGATTCCGCACAAGTCCTCCAGGTAAGAGCCACAGATGAGCAAACCTCGATGAGACTGACTTTTCGATCGCTCGCAGGCTAGGAAAATCATCGCCAAATGTGAATGAACTTCAGTAGGAACTCCGGCAAGAGCCACAAATCACCCACGTCAAGTCGCCGAAGCTATCGCGCCTCACCTGCGACCGAGGCAGGTGGAGTCCCCTCGGGATCGGTGCGCCCGGCATCCTTACCCGTGGCCGAGAGATATCCGACGAACGCGACAATCGCCACCAGCAGGGCAAGGCTGACGGGCCCGGTGCCGAGGTCGAGCCCGCCGCGGGCGGCCGACACTCCCATCCAGTCGGCGAACGACGCGCCCAGCGGGCGGGTGACGACATAGGCGAACCAGAACGCGATGACGACGTTCAGCCCCAGTGTCCGGCGTGCCACCATCGGCACCGCGATCAAAACCGCGAAGGCCACCCCCGAGCCGAGGTACCCCAGGTGCAGCGTCGTCGCGGTGAGGTCACCCGCCGCGGTGCCGAGCGCGAAGGTGGTCACGACCGCGAGCCAGTAGAACAGCTCCCTGCGGAATGTGGTGATGCTGTGGATCGCCAACGTCTTCTCGGTCGCATACCAGACCCCGAAAACAGCGGCCAGGGCAACCGCGAAGAACACCGTTGAAACAACGTAAGGAATACCGAAACCGACATGCAGGACATCGGCCGCCATCGTGCCGAAGACGCTGACCAGCACCACAGCCGTCCAATAGAGCCAGGCGACATAGGCCCGGGACCGGAGCTGCGCGATCAGCGCGACCACGAGACCCGCACCGGCGATGCCGACGGCGATCACCGGGTCCACCAGGTGCGCCAGGAAGTCCGATGTGGTCTCGCCCATGCCGGTCGTCAGGACCTTGACGATCCAGAAGTACACCGTCACTTCCGGGACCTTGACGGCCATCCGGCGCGGCGCCGCCGGGGAATCGTCGAGCCGGAGTTGCCCAGTTGCCATGGCGGAATCCTGGCACACGGCCGAACAGTCCGATCCGCAACCCACCCGTTTCCCTATTCGACCGTTTGCCAAGTTTGCCGGATTCTTTCATGCTGGTGCAATTGCTTCTCGGCCGCGGTTTTTGCCGGCCGGAGCCTCTGCGCTAACCCTGCGGTTACCTGGTGCGGGAAACGGCGCGCTCTCACGCCTGCCACACGGGAGCAGGAGGAATCTGGGGCAGTTACTGGTTCTTAAGGAGATCGTTCTCGTGCACGACCGATCAGGCGGTGCGGGCTTGCGCGTCGGCAAGGTCGTGGTGGCGCTCGGCTCCGTCGCGGTGCTGGGGCTGACCGGGCTGAGCTGGTCGCAGTTCAAAACCGGCGTGACCACCGCGGACGTCATCGACCCCGGTCAGGCCGCCGCCGGCCCGGCCGACGAGCAGAACATCCTGCTGGTCGGGCTCGACACCCGCACCGACGCCGAAGGAAACCCGCTCCCGCAGGAACTGCTCGACCAGCTGCACGCGGGCGACGCGAGTGACGGCGGGGACAACACGGACACGATGATCGCGGTCCACATCCCGGCGGGCGGTGCAGGAGCGACCGCGTTCTCGATCCCGCGCGACTCCTACGTCCAGCTGGCCGGCGGGTTCGGCAAGCACAAGATCAACTCCGCGTACACCTACGCGCAGGTCGCCGAGGCGAATTCGCTGCGCGCGCAGGGCGTGGGTGGCGCTCAGCTGAACGTCCGCGCCGCGCAGGCGGGGGCCAAGAACGCGATCAAGACGGTCCAGCAGCTGACCGGGCTGACGTTCACCCATTTCGCGTCGGTCAACCTGGTCGGCTTCTACTCCATCAGCCAGGCGATCGGCGGCGTTCCGGTGTGCCTCAAGCAGGCGACGCGGGACTCCTTCTCCGGTGCGGACTTTCCCGCCGGTCCCCAGACCGTCTCGGGCAAGGAGGCGCTCAGCTTCGTGCGGCAGCGCCACGGGCTGCCCGGCGGTGACCTCGACCGCGTCAAGCGTCAGCAGGTCTTCATGGCGAGCCTGGCCAGGACCGTGCTGTCGGGCGGCACACTGAGCGATCCCACGAAGCTGGCCAACCTGATCGACGCGATCAAGAAGACCGTCACCCTGGACCAGAGCTGGGACGTGCTCGGGTTCGCTCAGCAGATGCGGAACATGAGCTCCGGCCGGATCGAGTTCAAGACCATCCCCGTGGGCAACGTGGCCCTGAAGACCGCCGGCGACGGCGAGGCGGTCGAGGTCAACCCGCAGGCGGTCCAGTCGGCGATCAAGACGGCGATCACCGGCGCCGGCCCGGTCGCGCCCGCGACAGGGCTGCCGCCGTCCCAGGTGAATTCCGGTACGGGGAGCGGGAAGGGCGATCCGGCCGTCACGGTCGACGTCCGCAACGCCAGCGGTACCAACGGACTCGCCGCGGCCGTATCGCAGAGCATCACCGGGCTGGGTTTCAAAGCGGGCAGCGTGGCCAATGGCGCCACGCGGCGCACCTCGGTCGTCGACTACGCGCCCGGCGAGCAGGCGGCCGCCCGGCAGGTGGCCGCCCACCTCGGGAACGGCGTCGGGATCGCCGCCGATCCCAGCCTCGCCCGCGGCCACGTCCGGGTGGTGCTCGGCACCGACTACCACGCTGCCGCGGGCACCTCGGGCACGCCATCCGCCGGCCAGACCACCCCGCCGGGCGATGCGTCGATCACCGCCGACAGCGTGACCTGCGTCAACTGAACAAGCGCCGCTCAGCGTCCTCTCAACAAGCGACGCCACACTGTTCATCGGACACAGGAAGGTGGCGCATGCCCAGCGCAGTCGACCACGTCGTGATCATGGTGCAGGAGAACCACACCACCGACAACTACTTCCGGTCGATGGCCGCATACGGGGCCAACGTGGCGACGGGGTGGCCGGTGTGGCCAATCCCCCGGCGTCCGACCAGCCGCACGACCGGCATGCGTACTACCGCTGGCTGACCAAGGCGAGCACCGGCGACCACGTGCAGTTCGACACGACGACCGCACTGCCCTTCTACGCCTGGCTTGCCGCGACCGGGGCCTTCCTGGAAAACCACTGCTCGGGCTTCGGCACCAACTCCACACCCAACCACCTGCTGATCGTCGGCGGCCAGTCCCCCACCCTGCGCAACCCGCCCCGGTCGGCCCCGCAACCGGTCTGGGACATGCCATCCCTGCCCGGGCACGCCCAGGACCACGGCGTCGAATGGCGCGCGTACACGGGCTCCAGCGGATATCCCCTGCAGTTCTACCAGCAGCTGTCCGGTTCTCCCCGGATCGTTCGGTCCGCACAGTTCGTCACCGACGCCGGAAAACGCGCCCTGCCGGCGTTGTCGATGATGTGGCACGACTCGCCCCTGGACGAACATCCCCCCGCCGACGTGAGCCAGGGGATGACCGCGATCTGGCAGGCGGTGGACGCCGTCGTGCAGGCCGGCCTCTGGAAACGCACGGTATTCCTGCTCACCTGGGACGACTGGGGTGGCTACGACGACCACGTCGCCACCCCCGACGTCGAACACACACCCGACAACGTGCAACTGGCCTACGGCCCCCGGGTGCCCCTGCTGATGTTCGGCGGCCGGGTCAAGAACCGCATCGACTCCCGCTGGTGCTCCCACGTCAGCATCCCGAAAACCGCACTGCACCTGCTCGGCCTGCCACCGCTGGGTGTTCCCCGCCTCGACTCCGACGCCGGACTGGCCGACCTCGTCGACCTGAGCACCGCGGCGACGATCAGCCCCGCGCCACCCCGGCCCGGCACCACCGTCACCCCACCCCCACCACCCCGTCCCGCACCGAAACCGGCTCCCGTCCCGCCTCCGCCACCCGGCGGATCACAACCGGTCACGCCGGTGATCCTCCGCAACGGCAAGACACTCCCGCCACCCGACGACGTCCCCCTGAAGCCGGGCCACGGGCGCAGCCGATAGCGACAGGGGCTGACCGCGGTCGTGGCGGGATGGCTCACCTACGCTTCGGACGCCCGGAGCTGGTCCGGCGCCCCGGCGAGGCGGCGCTGAAGATCCAGGACGGCCCTGGCCCTGGCGAACTCCGCCGGAGTGAACGGCAGCAGCGACCGGGTCACCACCACTGCACCGTCGGCGTCGGCCAGCCGCATCACCGTTCCGTCGATGCCTTCACCGGCCCGCTTCCCACGGCGCCCCAAGGGTTTCCGCGCGACGTCGCAATCGCCCAGAACCGCCGGCAGCAGCCGGCCGAGATCCACTTCCCGCGCAGCCGCCATCGTGAGCACGCGGGTCAGCAGGTCGACGAACTCGTGCGCGTCCGCGGGGATGACCCGCACGTCCCGGCCGCCACCGAGTTCGATGACCGTGGCGATGTCCGCCGCGGTCGCGTCGGCCGGCGTACGGACCAGGAACTCGTCCACCACGCCGTCCGGTACCGCGAGCACCTGCAGCGAGACGATGTCGTAGCGGTGCGCCGCCAGCGCGGCCGTCACGCCGGCCAGGCTTCCCGGCACGTCGCGCACCGTGGCACGCACCCGCCACGCCGCCCCGGTCCGCGCCGGGTGTTCACCCGTGCTGCCGCGCGCCGGATCCGGGTGCGGCCGGTGCGTCCACCACCTGCGCCACGCGGCCGTGGCGATCAAGAGCCCGCCAAGACCGAACAGCACGACGGGGCCCACGCGGTTGTGCGACAACGTGCTGACGAACAGATCGGCCACCCCGGTGGCGATGAACAGGGCCGCGAGCTCGACCAGCTCACGACTCATCGAGGTCCTCGCTCGCTGGACGGCCTTCGGCTGCGCCTCGGCATCGGTCATGCGGCCAGCATCCGCGCCGTCTCTTACGCCGCTCCTGCCGATCTGTCACGATCCAGTTAACCCGGACGTACGGATCGCACGCCCAGTTTGCGCGCGGCGTCCAGCGGCCAGTTCGGGTTGTACAGCAGCTCCCTCCGAGCGCGACCAGGTCCGCCCGCCCGTGCTCGTAGCCGGTTTCCAAGCCCGGGTACGGCAGCCCGGTGATCCCTCCGGAGCTGCAGTCGATGACGTCCCGGGCTGCTCTGCAGTGGCACGGGACCTGTGGCCAACCGTTCGTGCCGTGCTGACCTCCGAGGTTGCCTGGGGCGTTCAAAGCGCCGAGTCCTCGCGACAGCCGGACTGTGGCTGCCCCACCCGACGCTGCCGGACGTCTGCGCCGTTCCCGGAGCTAGCTCCGAACTGACCGCTTCAGGTCACGCGAAAGACCGGCCAACCGATCTCGGTGCGCCATGCGGCGGGATCGCTCGAGTCACGAGGACCGGCGACGTAGACCTCCCGCATCGGCCCGGCCACCGACATCGCGTTCTCCACCACCCAGGTCCCGAGTTCGCCGTAGGTGACCTCGACGCCGTCGTGGTCGCCGATGTGGGTGGTGACGGCCAGTTCGGCGGCCGGAAGGACCGCGGGGTGCACGCGTCCGGTGCGAGGTGGCGCCGCGGTCGGCAGGTAGACGAGCGCGTGACCACGTTCCTGTTCGAAAAGGGCGTTGTCGTAGCAGCCGCCCGGCGGTCCGGTCACGGAGTCGCCGACGGCCGCCTCCAACTCGGCCATCGCGCCGGCGAACCAGGCCGCGACGTCGCCGTGCCCGACCACGGCCTCCACCGCCGCGACCGTCCGGGCGGGCTCCGCACGCAGCTCGACGTCGATCGGGGCGGGGTCGGGCCGGAGCAGGCGCCGCAGCGACACGACCGCGGCCCGGGTGCGGTCGAGCACGTCCTCCAGGCGTTGCAGGTGGTCCGCGACCAGAGCCGCCCGGACACCGGGATCGGGGGTCCGCAGGATCCGCTGCACGTCGTTCAAGGGGACGTCGAGTTCGCGGAGCCGGTGGATGACCTGCGCGGTCGGGATCTGGTCGAGCCCGTAGTAGCGGTACCCGGTGGTCTCGTCCACCACGGCGGGCTCCAGCAAGGCCGCCTCGTGGTACCGGCGCAGCGTCCGCACGCTCAAGTGGGTCAACCGCGAAAACTCCCCGATGCTCAGCACCCCTCCATCCTGGACTCTCCCCCGGGGAGAGAGTCCACGGCTTGACCCTCCTGCGCCGCGAGATCACACGATGGGCGCATGACCGAACCCACGCGGTACCGATCTTCAGAGGAGAGTGAAATGTCCAGTTCGGATCGTGATCGTCTCGACGGTCGCCGGGCGCTGGTCACGGGCGGTTCGAAGGGCTCGGGCAAAGCCGTTGCGGAGAGGCTGCGAGAGCTGGGTGCCGACGTGTACGTGACCGCGCGAACGATGCCCGAGGGGTACGAGCACCCCGACCGGTTCATCGAGGCGGACGTGACGACGATCGCAGGCACCGACGCGGTGGCCACTCGGATCGCCGAGGCCGGCGCACTCGACATCCTGGTGCACGTCGTCGGAGGTGCGTCGACGCCGGCCGGCGGCTTCGCGGTCATCACCGACGACCAGTGGCTCACCGAGCTGAACCTCAACTTCCTGGGGGCGGTGCGGCTCGATCGGGCTCTTCTCCCGGCGATGATCGAGTCCGGGGCGGGCGTGGTGCTGCACTTCACCTCGATCCAGCGTGAACTGCCCCATTACGACGCGTCTCTGGCTTACGCGGCAGCGAAAGCGGCTCTGCGCACGTACAGCAAAGGACTCGCCAACGAGCTCGCGCCGCGCGGCGTACGGGTCAACGCGATCAGCCCCGGCGGGATCGAGACCGAAGCCTACGAAAGGTTCGTGGACCGGATCGCCGAAGGCAACGGGCTCACCCGTGATGCAGCCAAGCAGACCATCTACGACTCCCTCGGCGGAGTACCGCTGGACGGTTCGCGAACACCGAGGAAATCGCGGACCTGGCCGGGTTCCTGGTCTCGGACCGCGCCTCGGCGATCGTGGGCGCCGAGTACGTGATCGACGGCGGGACTGTTCCGACCGTTTGAGGCAGGAACCGTTTCCGGGCGATCCTCGGTGGCGGAACCGCTGCCCCGACGAACTCCACTGTGGACCCGACGTACGGGTGGTTGCCTGCGCCCCGACCGGCGGCGATAGTGGTACGACGCCGTCCCGAGGAGGCCCGTGCCCGCCGATCGCCTGCCCGCCGCGCTCCCCGGCGACCGGGAGTTGCGCAGGTTGCTGCGCCACGGCACCTTCGCCCAGGTCCTCGACCACTGCCTGAACGTCAACGGGCTGAGCCTCAAACGCCTGCAGGACCACCTCGCCGTCCGCGGCGCGCGGGTCAGCCGGGCGGCCCTGAGCTACTGGCGCACCGGGCGCAACCGGCCGGAACGCGACGAGTCGCTGCGGGCGGTCCGGGCGCTGGAAGACCTGTTCGGGCTCCCCGAGTCCGCCCTGGTGTCCCTGCTCGGGCCGCCCCGGCCGCGCGGCCGGGCCGCGGAACCGGGATCGGTGGACCGCAGGCGGATGTGGCCCGGCCACGACCCGCTGCTGGTCGCGCTGGCCGCACCGGCCGACGACCGGCTGCGCTACCTCACCGTGCACGAGCACGTCCTGGTCGGCGCCGACCGGCGGCTCGCGGAGGTCCGCATCCGGATGGTCGTGGAAGCACAGCGCGAGCACGTGGACCGCTTCCTCGTCTACCAGTGGGTCGAGGAGTCGGACCTGCCGGAGCTCGTCGAGCCGCGGTGCTGCCGCCCCGGCCGGATCCGCCGTGACCGCGAAACCGGGGCCACGGTCTGCGAACTCGTGCTGGACCAGCGGCTGGCGGTGGGAGAACGGGCGGTCGTCGACTTCACCTGGCGCTTTCCCCCCGGCCCGGAACTCACCTCCTACCACCGGCGGTTCACCCGCCCGGCCCGGGAGCTGGTGCTCCAGGTCGGGTTCGCCGGGACCGCGCCCGCGCACTGCGTGCCCTACCGGCAGCGCACCCCCGCCACGGCGCCCCGGCAGGGCCGGCCGCTGTGGATCGGCCCCTCCAACACCGCGCACCTGGTGCTCGAGGACGTCCAGCCCGGGATCGCCGGGCTGAGCTGGGAATGGGACTGACCGGTGGCCCCACCGGGAGCCACCGGCCCGTCCCTCCCCCAGGATCAGTAGACGTACCAGGAGAACTGGTCACGTCCGGCGGTCCCGGCGGTGTCGGTCGCGGTCACCGCTACCTGGAACAGCTGGTTGACGTTGCCCGCCGTCCCGCTGATCACCCCGGTGGTGGCGTTGATCGACAGGCCGGGCGGGAGCCCGGTCGCCGACCAGCGGTAGCTGCCGGTACCACCGCTCGCCGACAGCGGCAGGGTGACCTGCTGCCTGTGCTGGGTGAACTGGAACCCGGGATCCTGCACGGTCACCGGTCCGCCGCCGCCCTTGGTCACGGTCAGCGTGTACGTGGTGTCGTGACCGGCGGTCGCGTTCTTGCCGGTGACAGTCACCTTGTAGGTGCCCGCCGGGGTCGACGCGCTGGTGGCGATGGTCAGCTTCGAGGAACCGCCCGCGGTGACCGAGGCCGGGTCGAACGTCGCCGTCGCACCGGCGGGCAGCCCGGTCGCCGACAGCGCGATGTCACCGCCACCCGGCGGCGGGGTGCCGCCGATCTGCGCGTTGGCCCAGTCGCCCATCGAGCCCCACAGCTTCCCGTGCGCGTTGTAGGACGCGCAGTCGGTGCGCAGCCAGGAGAACACCCCGTAGATCTTGCCGTTGTAGTAGTACGGCCCGCCCGAATCACCCTGGCACAGGCCCTTGCTGCCGTTGCCGTACCCGTCGCAGAACATGTAGTCCGGGTTGAAGATCGACGAGTCGATGGTCCGGCAGTTCTGCCCGTCGACGGTGGGTAGCACCACCTCGCGCAGCTTGGTGTTCTTGTTCGCGTCGTCGGCGTCGGTCTTGCCGTACCCGATCGCGGTGCCCTGGGTGCCCAGCGGCAGCGTGTCCGAGGACGACGCGATCGCCGGGTAGGTCATGCCGGCGGGCACCGGGATGTCGGTCTTGGTGAAGATGATCGCCACGTCGTTTCCGTTGCGGAAGCCCTCGTCGCTCTGCGGGGTGTAGTCCGGGTGGATCCGGTACTCCGCGATTTCGATCCGGGTGCCCTGGCTGGTGTCGGCCAGGTCGTCACGCCCGTAGATCAGGTACTTCGGGTCCCCTTGGGCGAACTTGCAGTGCGCCGCGATGAGCACCGCCCGCTTGGCGACCACGCTGCCGGTGCAGGACTGCTCCTGCGGGCGGACGCCGCCGGTGCGGTGCTGCGAAATGATGAACGGGTACTTGGCGACCGTGGTCGGCTGGCCGCCGATCACGCTCGGGCTCGCGCCCTGGCCGGTGCTCGCCGCCGCCGTGGAGACGGTGGCCGTGACGGGCTGGCCGGCCGCCACCGACCCGGAGCTCGGGTTGACGCTGATGGAGAAGTCGCCCGTTCCGGAGCCGTTGACCGTCAGCGACACCGTCGCGGTGTGGGTGGCGTCGGAGCCCTTGCCGGTCACCGTGACGGTGGCTTGGCCCGGTGCGGCCGACGACGACGCGGTCAGGGTGAGCGTGGCGGACTGGCCCGCGGTCACCGAGGCCGGGTCGAACGTCGCGGTCACGCCGGCGGGCAGGCCGCCGGCCGACAGCGCCACGGTCTGGGCGCTGCCCTTGGTGACCGTGGTGGCGATGGTCGAGGTCACGGACTTGCCCGGGTCGACGCTGACCGACGCCGGGTTCGCCGCCACCGAGAAGTCGTTCGCCGCGGGCGGGGTGGCGCCGCCGATCAGCGAGTCGGCCAGGGTGTCGCCCTGCATGGACCCCCAGCCGGTGCACAGGTCGTAGCCGGTGCCCGCCGAGTAGGTGCCGTTGGTGCCGGTGGTGACGTCGTGGAAGTTCGACGAGTAGGCACTGCCCTTGGCGATCGAGTACAGCGTCGGGTTGATACCGCCGAGGTTGGTCTTGCCACCCGCTTTGGCCTTCTGGTTGACCATGGCGACGTAGCCGGCCCACAGGGGCGAGGACAGGCTGGTGCCGCCGACGTCCTGCCAGCCGCCGTTCATGTAAACCGACAGCGCGCCGGCCCCGTAGTCGGCGTCCAGCGCGACGTCGGGCACCGAGCGGTGGGCGTTGCTCCCGGTCTGCCAGTCCGGCCGGTCGTAGAGCGCCGAGTAGCCGCCGCCGGAGCGCGTGTTGCCGGTGCCGCCCTGGTTCCAGCAGGACTCCGACGTGTAGGTGCCCGCGCTGTCGGCGGTGCGCAGCTGGGTGCCGCCGACCCCGGTGAACAGCGGGTCCGACGGCGGGTAGTCGGCCTGGACGGTCGAGTTGTCGCCGTTGTAGCCGCAGCCCGTCGCGCCCCAGTCGCCGGACGCCGACAGCATCGTCACACCCTGGGCGGCGAGCTGGGTGTAGGAGTCGTGCGACGCCGGGATCGGGTCGGCTTCACACTTTTCGCCGAGCAGCCAGGAACCCGACAGCACGGTGATCGCGTTGTCGGAGGCGATCTTCGCCATCTGGTCCACCCACGCGCTGTCGGTGTTGGGCGCCTCGTAGACCACCTGCGCGGCCCCGGGTGCGGTCGCCGCGACGGCCTCGATGTCGAGAGTCACCTCGAGCTGGTTGCTGCCGGGACTCGACACGCCGCCGTCGACCGGAACCACCCGCGGGGTCACCGACGGCTGGCCGAAGTAGTTCGTCCAGGCGTTGATGTCGGACTGCTTGAACGCGTCGAACTCGATGAGCCCGACGGTCTGCCCGGCTCCGGTGTAGGCCGCGGAGAGGTTCTTCATGCTGTAGGCGGTGCGGAACTGGGCGGGCGTGTAGCCGCCGGCCGGTCCGCCGGGACCGCCCGGCGCGGACGCGCGGTGCGCGACCTCACGGTTGGTGAGGCCGGTTACGCCCCGCACGACGGTGGCGACGTCGGCCGTCACCTTCGGTGCGCTGTCGTTGGCGTAGAAGTGCTTCCCGTCGGGGCCGGTGTAGCTGCTCAGCGGGGTGTCGAACGCCTTCGCCACGACGTCCGCCGGCGCGGAGGCGTCGACGACCTGGCGGTTGCCGGACACCGCGTCGACGTGGAGTCCTCGCCCGCGCAGGAAGTTCGCCACTTTGTCCACATCGGACTGACGCGGCGCGAACAGCTCGTTGTACTCGGCGGAGGTCAGGAAGTGCCGGTAGGCGGGAGAGCGCGGATCGTTCACCGCGGCCACGAACCGGTCGAGACCGGCCTGGTCGTGGGGCCGCAACGCCACCGCGACGTGCAAGGGCGGGGCGTCCGACAGCGTGCCGTCGCGGTGCGCGCCGGCCGGTACCGGAGCACCGCCGGAAGCGAGCGGGACCAGCGTCGGCGGCGGACCACCGGTGGCGCCGGCGGCCACCGAGGCGGCGGCCGTGACGAGACACGCCGCGAGCGCGACGGCTCGGAAAGCGGACAGGGTTTTTGACACCGTTCCTCCACTTCGCGGGGACTGGGATCGGCCGACTCGAAAGCGCGCGATCGCCGGTGCCGGAAGACGCTAATCGCCTCGCGGCCCCTTGGTACGCGGGAAGTGAACGTTCAGAGTTTTTCACCGACACCCGGGCGGCCGGGCGGTTTCCGCAGTTCAGAGGCTCGTTACGCGCCAATGGTCCACACCCGCGGCGCGGGCGTCAGGGAACTCGGGCGGCAGATCGACGTCCCTCGACGCCGGACTGGAACCACTCGACACGCGGGCATCTCCGCGCGGCGGAGTTCTTGCCGCTCACGTCCTGCAGGAATACGAACAACGCGTGCGGGCCTGCTTGTTCGGTGCGGACCAGGTTGATGAGTGTCGGACACTGGTAGACCAGGCTCGTCGTGCGACCGGTGTAAAAATCCCACTTCAAGTCCGGGTTGATCTTCCGGAGGACCTCGCCCGTCAACCAGAACAGATCGAACGTGATCGCGGTCCAGTACGGCCGCGGCAGTTTCGGGTTCCCCGGATCCGGTTCGACTTCCGCCTTGATCCACTCCAGGACTGTCCGGACGCCGTCCTCGTCGCACGTCAACTCGATACCGTTGTATTCGAGGAGCCCGAACAGCTCCTTGATGCGGTCGTCCTTCATCCGCAGCATGTCGTCATAACATTCGCGCGCCTTCTCGCGCTCCATGTCCCAGAGCGGCCCGGCGTGTACTGGGATATACGGAAACCAGTGACCGAGTTCCATCACGGTCTGAGCCTACGTCTCGCCAGGCCCTCCGTGCGGCCGATCGCCCCGGTGGCCGGGCTGCGGAAGAAGTGCCATTCGACTCTTACGGCTCGGACCGGCTCGAACAGGGTGCGGATGCGCGCGGCGAACCGGAGTTGGCGGCGGCTGTAGGGCGGGTGCCCACCCTCGGAGCGTTGCCGGAAGGCCAAGGGTGGCCCAGCTCCTCCAGATTATCTTCAGCGCGCTTGACACAATCTACAGCCAGCGCTATAAGAAAAATATCGGTCAGGAACCTGGTGACAGTGACCCTGGGAGTGATCGAGATGGACGGCACGAGCGTTCCCCACCCCGCGGGAACAGAGCGCGGGAGACTGCCCGAAACCGAGCAGCGCGGCTTCGCCGACCTGGTCTGTGCCGAGCCGGCGTGGGTGCGTGCGGAGTTCGACGCGATCATCGCCGCCAACTTCGGCACCGGCGCCGAGCACCCCGAGGTTCCCCCGCGCCGAACACCTCGTCCCGCGCGGGATCGCCGCGCTCGCCCCGGTGGTGCGGGCCGCCGGCTCGGTCCGCCACCCTGGGCGCGACGAGGGGATCTCGCGCGGACGGCCCGCCGAGTCGGGGCGCGGGAGCGGTCCCCTCCGCCGCCCGGTCGCGGTGCCACGTCAGGCAATCCAGCGAACACACCGGAGAAAGGCGAGTGGCCGGCAAGGAGGTGATGACAGGAGGGCACGGCGACGAGCGGTCTTGAGTCTGCTGTGGACGGTCAGCCTGACGTGCTCGCCGGCAGCCACCCGCGAGGAGCGCCGGCCCGGCGTCTCGTGACGCGATCCAGGCGACACGTCCCGGCAGGGCTCGCCCGTTGTGTGCCCTCCAGCAGGAGTTGCGCCTTCCCTTCCTCGACAGTTCAGTCCGATCCGCCCGCCACAGCCCGCGCTGCGGCGGGCATCGGACTGTCAGGCCAAACCTCACTCAGCCTCGTCAAGGAGAAGAGGCGGGTCGGACCGCCGATCTCGAACCCGGATGGTGTGGAAGGAGACTGTGCCATGGTGATGCGTACCGACCCGTCCCGTGAGCTCGACCGGCTGACCCAGCAGCTCTTCGGCGCCAACGGGACGCTGACCCGCCCGGCGGCGATGCCGATGGACGCCTACCGCGCCGGGGACGAGTACGTGGTGGCCTTCGACCTGCCGGGCGTGCACCCGGACTCGATCGGCCTGGACGTCGAGCAGGACGTGCTGACCGTCAAGGCCGAGCGTTCAGGCCCGGCTGAGGACGGCGCCGAGTACCAGGTCGCCGAGCTCCCCCGCGGGGTGTTCAGCCGGCAGCTGTTCCTCGGCGACGCCCTGGACTCCGAGCACATCCAGGCCAGCTACGAGGCCGGTGTGCTGACGCTGCGGATCCCGGTCGCCCAGCGGGCCAAGCCCCGCAAGATCGCCATCAGCGCCGGCGGTGACAGCAAGCAGATCAACCCCTGACCAAGGCCGGCGGCGCCAGCCACCGGTGCGCTGCCCGGCGGTGCTGGGGCTGCCACGCCGGCCGAGGCTCGACGCCTGCTCGCCGACGCGTCACTGCCCGGCGCAGGCGACGTGACCGCTGTTATCACCGAAACCCACGCGGTCACCACCACCGAAGGGACGATCGTGATGAACCTGGACAAGCCATGGAACGACGTGGCCGATCAACTGCGCCCCGCCCAGCCCGACGCCGAACTCCCGGACGACGAGTTCGACCTCGTTGTGGAGCCCGTCACCAAGCCGATCGCGGTGCTCGAGGCCAACCCCGCTGACGTGGCCGACCAGCGCCGCGACGTGCCACTGCCCGACGACCAACAATGGCCCTGACCACGGGCAAGTTCCAGTGATGAGCCCTGAGGGATCGAAGCTAAAACAGATCCACGATGCCTCGGCGCCCACCGCCGGGGCCAGGATTCGCGCATGATCAGGACATCGCGTTGATCGACCGCGCGGGAAAGCTCAACCGGGCCAGCTGGGATGAGCGTGCCACGCTTCACGGTAACGACGACACCTTCTACGACGCTGCTGGCGTCGTAGCAGGCGCCAACTCGCTGTCATCCCTCGAACTCGGCCTTGTCGGCGACGCTGACAGCATCAGCTGGGCCCGCCGCGGAGCACGAGTCACCGGGGTTGACTTCTCCCCTGCTGCGGTGGACAAAGCCTCGATCAGGGCAGCCGCCAAAGCGTCTGGCTCCAGCACTTCTCGAGCTCGCAGAGTGATGGCGTCCTCGGCCGTTCGAAGGACGCTGATCCTGCCAACGGTGGCGGCCTCCGGCACGGAGGATCGACCGAACTGCGCTGAACGCGCGGTTGTGGCCTCGATGATGGTCAGCCGCGGCCAGCGGTCACGATGAAGTCGGTCTGTGGGATGCGGCGACGGGTGGCGTAGCTTCCTGGACCACGGACTCGAGCGCTGCGTGCCTGCGCGCGTCGGCAGCGCGGGCACGCAGCAGCGGTCCTTGCGAGGTGTCGAGGTCGCGCAGCGGCTTCTGGTTGCCTGGCCGCGGGATGACAATGGTACGGAACCCTGAAGTAGTGAAGGGGGTCGGCCAGGTGGGTACCTCGTCCGCTCACGGCACTGCCGGTGTGTTACGGATGCTGCGGTTGCGCGCGGGGTTGAGCCAGCAGGATCTGGCCGCGCGGGCGGGGATGAGCGTACGGGCGGTGCGGTATCTGGAAAGCGGACAGGTCGCCCGCCCACGGGCTGCGTCACTGCACCGGCTGGCCGCGGCGTTGTGCGTCGAGGTCGACACACTGGTCGGCGTGCTGGACACTGCCTCGGGGCCGGTATCGCCGCGTCCGGTGCGGACACAGATCGGCGTACTGGGACCATTGCGGGTCTGGCACGACGATGCCGAGCAGCCCCTCGAAGCCCCGATGCAACGGCTGTTGCTGGGGCTGCTGGCCACGCAGCCCCGTCGCACGGTCGGTGTCGCCGAGATCGTCGACGTGCTGTGGAGCGACAGCCCACCGGCAACCGCGGCTCAATTGGTTCAGACCTATGTTGGCCAGGTGCGCCGTCTGGTGGAACCCGACCGGCGTGACGGTGCTCCGTGGCGGGTGCTGCGCCGGGAGAGCGGCGGTTACCGCCTCGACGCCGACGGCCTGGACTTGGCCGATTGCCTCGATCTGGCGGCCCGGGCCCGGCAAGCATGGACGGACGGCCTCGCCGAACCGGCGTACCAGTGCTACCGCGAGGCGTGGTCGTGCTGGCGCGGCCCGGTGCTGCTCGGTTTGCCATCTCGGTTGCGTGAGCATCCGGCGGTGTCCGCGGTTGCCCGGCTACGGGTCACGATCCTCATCGAATGGGCCGATGTCGCGTTCGCGCTCGGCCAGTACGACGAGCTCGTCGAGCCGTTGCGCATGGTGTGCGACGAGGAACCGCTGCACGAAGGCCTCGCCGCACGCCTGATGCTGGCGCTGGCCGGAGGCGGCCGGCAGTCCGCCGCATTGGCCCTGTTCGAGCGAGTGCGGGAACGCCTCGACGACGACCTCGGCGTGGCACCCGGGACGGAGCTGCGCGCGGCGCATCTGCGAATACTGCGAGGTCAGCTGCGCTCGCCATCGGGTATGACAGACGGCCCCGCAATGGTCGCGAGGCAGCTGCCCACCGAGGTGACGTGCTTTGTCGGCCGGACCGGGCACCTGCGTGAGCTGGACGCGATGCTCGGGCAGCACGGTGCCCGGGGGCCGGCCGTCATGATCGCCGGTATGGGAGGCGTCGGGAAGACAGCGCTGGCCGTGCACTGGGCCTACTCGGTCCGCGACCGGTTCCCCGGTGGCCAGCTCCACCTCGACCTGCGCGGGCACAGCGTCGACCCGCCGCTGCGGCCGCTGGAGGCGCTCGCCCAGCTGCTGCACGGTCTCGGCGTGCCGGCCGAGCGGATCCCCGGGGACGAGCCGCGGGCCGCCGCGCTGTATCGCAGTCAGCTGGCGAGGCGGCCGGTGCTGGTGCTGCTGGACAACGCGGCCGATGCGACACAGGTGCGCCCGCTGCTGCCCGGCGGCGACGGCTCCCTGGCCGTGGTGACCAGCCGAGAGGAGCTGGGCGGCCTGATCGCCCGGGAGGGTGCCCGGCTGGTGCGGCTGGAGGCGCTCGGCGAGGCCGAGTCGCACGCCCTGCTGACCGAAATGCTGGGCGCGCGGCGCACCGACGGTGAACCCGCGGCCGTGGCCGAGCTGACCCGGTTGTGCGCGTACCTGCCGCTCGCGTTACGGATCGCCGCGGCGAACCTGACCACGAGGCCCGGCCACCGGATCGCCGACTACGTGACGCGGCTGGCCCGGGACCCCCTTGCGGCACTGAGCATTCCCGGCGATGCGACCACGGCGATCCGGGCGACGTTCCGGTTGTCGGTCGATGCCTTGTCGGCCGGCGAGCGCCGGATGTTCCGATCGCTCGGCCTGACGGCCGGGCCGGACATCGCCCTCGAGACCCTCGCCGCACTGCTCGGGATGTCGGCCGACGCGGCGCGGCGCAGCATGGACGTGCTCGTCGCGCGGGCGCTGGTCACCGAGCCGAGCCCGGGCCGCTACGTCCTGCACGACTTGTTGCGCTGCTACGCCGCCGAACTGGCCGCCGAAGAGGAGGACCGTGCCGAGCGGGACGCCGCCCTGACGCGGCTGGCCGGGCACTACCGCACCGCCGTCGCCGCCGCGGCCGACATCCTGTACCCGCACCTGCTGCGCATGCCGGATGCGGGCAACGCGGCGCCCACCCGGTTCGCCGGCAAAGACGCCGCACTCACCTGGTTCGAGGCCGAGGCCGCCAACCTGGTCGCCCTCGTCGTCGCACTCAACGCCCAAGGCCACTACACGGAAGCCTGGGAAATCGCGCACCTGAGCAACGGATACTTCCTGCTGCGCATGGACTCGGCCACCTGGCAGTCCCTGGTGACCGCCGCCGCAGTCGCCGCCGAAGCCGCAGGTGGCCCGTTCGAACAGGCCATGGCACACCTGCAGTCGGGCATGGTGATGGCCACGCCAGGCCAGTCGGCGGAGTCGGCGCGGCACAACGCGCGCGCCGCCGAACTCGCGCGCGCCGCCGGCTGGGTCGAATGTGAAGCCGTCGCGCTGAACAACCTCTCCCGCTGCCACTGGACGGCAGGCCGGGTCGAGGACACGATCCACCAGTTGACCGAAGCACTGGTACTGCACCGCAGAGCCGGACGGCAGGCCGGCGAAGCCGTCACGCTGGCGAACCTGGCCGCCGCCTACGCCGAACGCAGCCGCGACGAATCCGGCCTCGCCCGCCGCGCCAGCTTGGTGCACGCGAAAACCTTGCTGGACCAGGCACTGACCCTGCACCGCGCCATCGGCGACCGGCGCAACGAGGCGGAAACCCTGCGTGTCCTGGCGGAGGCACACCGCGACCTGGAGGACCTGGCCCCGGCACACACCCTCAGTGTCCTCGCCCTCGGCATGGCGCAGGACAGCGCCGACACCAGAGCCGAGATCGGCGCCCTGAGCACCCTCGCGACCGTACTGGCACGGCAAGGCAACGCCTCGGAGGCCCTGCGCTACCACGAGCGCGCCCTGCACCTGGCGGAAGCCAAGGACCAGCCGTACCTGCAGGCTCAGGTTCTGCTCGACCAGGCCGATTCACTGCTGCGTCTGGGCAAGCCGGACTCGGCGTTGCTGGCCGTCCAGGACGCGCTGGTGCTCGGCCGGCTGGCCGGCTCCGCGCTGTTCGAGCTGCGTGGCCGCCGCCTGCTGGCCCGGATCCCCTCCGCGGTGAACCCGCACGCGCCGCGCGACACACGGGTCGCGCGGCGCCCGACGAGCGACGGACGTGTCAGGACGACACGGGGGTCTGGATGAAGTTCTGGTTGGGCTGACCGTTGCCGTACCACAGATCCACGTTCGCGCCGGCACCGTAGCTGAAGCCCTGGACGTCGAGGTACAGGCCGTTGCCCTTGTCGCGGTAGCTCGCCGCCGACGAGAACCCTCCGGTGAAGATCTGCCCCTCGTCATTGGCGGTGCAGTTGGTCTGCACCACCGCGTCACCGGCGTTGCCGTCGGTGTCGATGCACAGGCCGCTGTTCTCGTTGCGGATCAGGTAACCCACGAACGTCCCGGCGTTGGACACCGTGTCGAAGAACCACTTCTGCTCGGCCGCACCGTCGTTGTACCACTGGATGATCCGGGTACCCGCCCCGGTCGACCCACCCGCGACAGCGACGTTCAACCCGTCGTACCCGGCCGTGATCCAGTACGCCTGGGTGCCATGCGTGACGTAGTTGGCATCAGCGTGCGCCACACCGCCCCCCAGCGTGACGGCACCCAGCGCGGCCAGCACACCGACCCGGGCGAGCAGTCTCGGCAACCTGATCTTCATGTCTCCTCCTGTGATGCGGCCGGAGGAATTGTCAAGACTTGTGGATGGGCTTGTACCGCTGCTCGCTGGTCATCTCCTTGTCTCGCCGGGTTGTTCGGCGGGATGTGGTTGACGGCGTCGCGGTCGAGGTTGTCGGCGTGGTTGCTTCGGTGAGTGCGGCTAGTACGGCGGTGACGGCGGGCGGGTCGGGTGGGGCGCCGTAGGTGGCGGCGTGGATTCTCCGGTGGAAGCCGGTGAGTTCGGTTGCGTGGATGTCGGGCCGGCGATGGGCGCGCAGCGCGAGCCCCGGCAGCGTGGTCACGCCGATGCCGGCGGCGACGAGGGCTTGCACGACAACCATGTCGTCGCTGTGTGACGCGATGCGGGGCATGAAGCCCTCGTGCCGGCACACCGCGGTCAGCTCGTTCTGGCACCGTTCGCAACCGCCGATCCAGGCGGAGTGGCGATGGTTCGCGAGGCTGTCGCCCGGCCGCTGACTGATCAGGTAGATCGGGTCGTCGGCGATGTGGACCAGGCGGAACTCCTCGTCCTCCACCTGGGTGTCGGCGTGCCGGAAGACGAGGGCGATATCGATCTCGCCGTGGCGCAACAGTTGGAGCGCCTCGACCGGGTGCTGCTCGATCAGGCTCAGCTCGATTCCTGGGTGTTCCCGCGCCAGCGAGGCGACCGCCGTGGGCACGATAGTGCTCAGCGCCGAGGCGTTGGCGGCCAGCCGGACCCGCCCGGCCTGCAGGCCGACCTGTGCCGCGAGTTCGTTGGCCGCGGCGTCGACCCGGCCCACGATCTCGGCGGCCCGGTGGGCCAGCAGCTGCCCTTCCGGCGTCAACCGGACGCCACGGCCGATCCGCTGCAGGAGCCGGACACCGGTGGCCGCCTCCAGGCGGGACAGGTGATGGCTCACCGAGGGCTGGGAGTAGTGCAGCTCCTTTGCCGCTCCGGTCACTGACCCGTGTCGGGCCACAGCGGCCAGGACCTTCAGATGAACCAGGTTCAGCATGCATCAAAGATATCAATGCGTTGCGCGCCGAGTTGGCATTAGACGTCATGCGATGTCTGTTTCATGCTGATGGCAGACAGGAACAGGGCACGACAAGGAGGACGGCAATGCGGGTGATCGGCGACATCACGATCTCGGCGGACGGGTACTCAGCCGGGCTCAACCAGACCGAGGAACGGCCGTTCGGCGACGACGGCGGTGACGGCTGGGGCGACCGGCTGCACGCCTGGTTCGCCGAGACTCCCGACGAGAACCGGGCCGAGATCGACCAGCTGGGCACATACGCGGCGGTCATCATGGGCCGCAACATGTTCGGCCCGGTGCGTGGCGAGTGGGACCGGCAGTGGAACGGCTGGTGGGGCGACAACCCACCGTTCCACGTCCCAGTATTCGTCCTCACCCACCACACACGCGAGCCACAGCCGATGGAGGGCGGCACCACCTACCACTTCGTGACCGACGGCATCGAGTCCGCACTGGCCCAGGCACGCGCCGCGGCCGGCGACGGCATTGTCAGCATCCTGGGCGGCGCGACCACCATCAACCAGTACCTCACCGCCGGTCTGATCGACGAACTGCGCCTGCACATCGCGCCCCTCACGCTCGGCGCCGGGACCCGGATCTTCGATGGCGTCCCGCCGCTGAAGCTTGAACAGGTGACGGCGCGGACGACGAGCCTGGTCACGCACGTGACCTACCGAGTGCTGTCGTGACACACAGGCCTTGACGGAGACGATCATGAACACTCTGCAGAACTTCATCGACGACGTGGATCTCGTGGTCCGCACGACCGACGACCAGCACGAGATCACCAAGCGAGTCGCAGAGCGGTTGTCCGCTCTGCTGGCCAGCGACTACCAGCTCCCTCCCGAGTTCACACGGGCGTCGGAAGAGCACCACGTCAACTACCCGCTCCACATCGCACCCGACGACAGCTGGTGCGTGGCCTCCGTCGTGTGGAACGTCGGTCAATGCACACCCGTGCACGGACACGAGACCTGGGGCGTCGTCGGCATCTACTCGGGTGCCGAACGCGAGTTCCGCTACGTCAAACCCACAGCGGCCGAGCCGGGCAGACCCCTCACACCAGCCGGGGAACAGGTGTGGGAGCGCGGACAAGTCACCGTGTGCTGCACGACCGACGACGACGTCCACGCCGTCGCAGCGGTCGGAAACGTACCCACCATTGGCATTCACGTCTACGGAGCCAACATCGGCACCATCGAACGGCGGTTGTACGACCCGGTGACCGGAGCAGTCCGATGGTTCGTTTCAGGCTGGAACGCCCAGCAGTAGACCTCTAGGCTGCTGTGGGTGAGGTCTGGCCGTCGGGTCGTTCGACGTGCTTGCCGTTGACGAACGTGGCACCAGCGCGGACCAACGCGACGAGATTCGGCGCGTTCACCGCCCGCCACCGCGCCTGTGCCGACTCAATCAGCTTGAACGCCATCGCCAGCCCGGCCGCACGAGATCCTGGCCCCTTGGTGACCTTCGTTCGATGTCGCACGGTGGCGAAGGTCGACTCGATCGGGTTGGTGGTGCGCAGGTGGATCCAGTGCTCGGCGGGGTAGTCGTAGAACGCCAGCCGCTCCTCGGCGTCGTCGGTGATCTTGGCGGCAGCCTTGGGGAATTTCGCGCCGTAGGCGGCGTCGAACGCCTTGACCGCCTCCAGGGCGTGCCGGCGGTCTTCGGCGTTCCAGATCTGCGCGAGGGCCTTCTTCGCCCCGGGATGGGCGGACTTGGGCAGCGCGGCGAGTACGTTGGCGATCTTGTGGAACCAGCATCGTTGCTCCCTGGTTTCGGGAAACACCTCGCGCAACGCGCTCCAGAACCCGAGCGCGCCGTCGCCGGCGGCCAGCACCGGGGCACGCATCCCGCGGCGCTTGGCATCGCGCAGCAAGTCCGCCCAGGACTCGGCCGATTCGCGGTACCCGTCGGCCAGGGCGACGAGCTCCTTGCGCCCGTCGGCACGCACGCCGATCATCACCAGCAGGCACAGTTTCGCCTCTTCCAGACGGATGTTGACGTGGATCCCGTCCGCCCACAGATACACGAAGTCCACAGTGGACAGATCGCGCTCGCAGAAGGCACGCTGCTCGGCACGCCAGTGCTCGGTCAGCTTCGTGATCGCCGGGCCGGACAGGCCCTTCGCCGACCCGAGGAACTGGCCGAGCGCGGGCACGAAGTCGCCCGAGGACAGGCCGTGCAAGTACAACAGCGGCAGCACCTCCGTGATCTTCGGAGTCTTGCGCGCCCACGGCGGCAAGATCGCCGAGGAGAAGCGTTGCCGCTGCCCGGTATCTGGGTCGATGCGCTTGTCGTTGACCCGCGGCGCGGTCACCTCGACCGCGCCCGCACTGGTCAGCACCTCACGGGGCTCATGACAGCCGTTACGCACCACCAGCCGACGCCCATGCTCGTCACGCTCACCGGCGAACCGCGCGATATAGCTCTCGACTTCGGCCTGCAACGCCTCGGCCAACATCCGCCGGGCACCCTCACGCACCAGCTCATCGATCACCGACGACGCGGACGAGCCACCCGCCGAACCGTCTCCACCAGCAGCAGGATCAGGGACTACGCTCAGCATCGGGTCGTACCTTCCCGGCCGACGTTGGCGCGTCGACCATGCTTGGAAACCTCACTGGTCACCGGGAAGGTACGCCCCCTCCCAGCCCATCCACAGGTTTCAAGCATTGCTCATGCGGCCGGGGTTGTCGGCCGTGACACAAACCTAAGAAGCGCGACCACGACATCCGCCCCACTGCCGCTGCAGTCCCGTTCCCGCAGGTCGCGACGGGTGACCGGCAACAACCGGCAAGACCGACCGGCAGGAGGCCGTTCGGGACCGTCCCGGCGCAGCCATGTGTCGTATCGATCGAGGCGTGACCAAGCGGCCGCGCGGCGACGAGCACCGCTTGATTGCCGTGCATATCGCTCACGGAAACTCGGATGATGGACGATCACCGACGAAACTGTTGTTATGTAAGCCAAATACGCACATGGGCCGGAGTGCTTCGCCCACGGCGCACACCGACCACGCCCACGGCCTCCAGCCGGTGCGGTTCCTCGCCGAAGGCCGCGACCCGTCCCCGCAGGGCATCCTCGGTGCCCGGCGGCCGACGCCATTCACCGGCGGCTGGAGACGCTTCTGGACCCAGCAGCACGGCGACAACGTGCTCTGGGAAATCACCCGGCGCTAGGCCGACCTGCGCGGCGGGCCCTGCCCGCCGCGCAGCCGGTGTGCCACCGGGGCGTGTGACTCCCGAACGGTCATGCGGCGCGCCGCATTACCCGGTCAGTGCGGCCGAAGCGCCGCGAGATAGGCCGCGACCCGGATCCTCAGGTCACGAACGTCGGGCATCGCGACCGAGAAGCACGGAACCGCGCGATACCCCGCCGTCGGACCGGCATGCCCGGCCGGCCCGGCGAAGTAGACGAAACCGTCCTCGCCGTCCCGGTGCGGCGCACCCCAAACCGGAAACCGGCCGCCCGGCTCCCGCCCACGCCAGTACGCCGGCACCTTCATCACCTCGCCCAGAGTCGCACACAGCCCCGGCAACGACGCGTCCAGCGCTCCCAGGCCGCGGCCCGGCCACACCCGCGGCAGCTCACTCGCCGCAGTCAGGTCTTCGGTGGGCGGACTGAACCGGAAAATCACCTCGGCAGCACGGATTTCGGCAGTCCACCGCCCTATCTGACGAGTGCCGGCGATGATCATCGCCCGATTATCACCCGGCGCGGCGCGCTCGGCGATCCAGGACCAGGCTCGATTCAGCGCTCGTCGGCATCCCACGAACGTCCCGCCACCAGGTTGCTCACCCACCGCAACGCGACCACGCACATCTCGGCCTCGCTCCCCCGGCGATGGACGCGGACCTCGTCGCCCCGCCACAGCATCAGCGCGGTCAAGCCATCGGACGTCGGGGTCAGGCCGATGGTCCAGCGCCGGCCGTCGGCATAAACGACCCGCTCAGCGGTGACCCACCGGCCCCGCGCGCCCGCCACCGTCCACGCCGACAGCCGGGCCAATTCGGCAACCGAGCTCACCGCGAGTGACGCACGCGAAGTTCCGTCCATGCGACCACTCTCGCATAGCGGAATAACCCCAGGAAGAACACGTGTCGTTCACCTCGCGTTCACTCTATAGTGGCTTGAGCAGGGCAATCACTTGCGACGGCGCAGTCAGCAGGGAAGGGTCCGCGATGAACAACCCGAACCTGGACACCTTGGCCTCCGAACAGCTCGACACCCACCTCGAACAGGTGGAGGACCGCCTTAGCCGCGACTACTCCAGCGTGCCCAGGCCCCGGCTGCACGACCTGGTCAGCAGCGAGCGCGCCCGCTTCAACGACGCCCGCGTACACGCATTCGTCCCCATCCTGGTCGAACGAGCCGTCCGCACGACCCTGACCACACCACCGGGCAAGCACCAGCGCACCTAGACCAGCACGGAGCATCCGGACAAACACGACACCACCGGCCACGGGATTCGCCGAACGTCGCTACACCGCCCCCGGCGCTGCGGACGAACGTCGCCCGGTCGAACCCAGCCGCCGATTGCGGTGTCCTGCGCCAGCTCGCGCAGCACGAACTGGGCCACACAGCCGACGAGAGCCGAACCTCACGACGGAGGAGCAAGTCTCCGGCAGAGATCGATCGGGAACTTCGGCTCGACGGCCAGGATCTCGGCGCAGCCGCCGCCCTGCGCCCAGGCGAAACTCGCCCAGTCGCTTCCCGTCCAGCGGTAGATGGCACGGCTCACGGGCCGGCCACGGTGCCGCAGGTCGTGGATCAGCCAGTTCTGGTCGCACGCCCGCGTGGTGCCCGGGAACTCGGCCTCCACCCGGAACTCCAACTGCGCGATCCACGCCCGGTCACAATGGTCGGCGGGCGGCTGGCAGCCGAGGAACTTGTCACACTTCTTCCAGCCGCCGGACACCAGTCCCCAGGTGTCCTGGTCGTTGACGACCACCCGCCGCGTCCCGATCGGAGCCGACGTCTTCATCGGGAAGTCGGCCGAGGTCCACTGGCAGCCCGAGTTGTCCGTGGTCCGGTACAGGACTGCGGCGTCGATCCGGTCGGCGGTTTCGGTGACCTGGGTGCGCGATCCGACAGCACAGGCGGACAGGCCGACGTGCAGCACCGCACTGTGGTCATCCGGACCCGCCCGGACGTCGGTGACCGTCGCAGTGAATTCCGCCGGAGGCGCCGACACGGGCGGCGGGGCCGGCACGGTCTGCGACGTGGTTTCCGGTGCGGCGGTACTTCGATACGGGATGTTCAGTGCCAATAACAGCCAGAACGCAAACCCACCGACGGCCAGCGCCCCAAAAGTCCACAACACAGGCCTGACGAACCTTGACATCGAAGTCCCCCCTCAACGCTGCCCGCCGAAGCCTACCCCGCCCCCGAACCGCGGCACGCGATCATCACGAACGAGCGGGCGTTAGAGTCGGTTGGTGGACGATGCTTCACACTGCGGACGACGTTCTTGGTCGCGAGGGCGACCGAATCCCGCGGTTGCCTCGAGCCGGGCGACTGGCCGGACGTCGCAGTCAGCCTACTGCTGGAAGGCAACGACGATCCCGAGATCGCCGAACTGGCCGGCCTGAGCCGACGAGCCAGCGGCTGGGACACCAACGCACCGCTGGCCGCCGCGTACGACCGACACACGATCTCGGTGCCCGACCCGGAGACGGCAGTGGACCTCGTCGCCCGGTCACCGCGGCGACCTCCGTGCCCAGCCGGCCGCGGTGACCGGGCCGATGACCCGCCTGCCGGCCCGGCTCGCACCCCCCGGACTTCGAACCGAACCTAGCCAGTCGATGCTTCGCCGAGGAGGAGTACCTCGACTGCGGCTGCGGCGAGGACGACCTTGGTTTCGAGGCCGAACTGCAGTCGATGCCGACGCTGAGGCTACCGAGGCCCGTCGTGCAGGCACTACGTTCGACTCTCCCCGCGGTCCAGCCCCCCTCCCGGACATCACGGTCACTGATCGCACGCGAGGTCCGGCCTGACAAGGGGGGACGCGGCGACGCACTCACATGCCGATGGGTGAATGCTGACGACTTGGCCCTCGTCATGGTGTTTACCTCCAGCGAGCAGACCCACCTGGCGGGAGGTCGCGACCGGTGCAGCGAGCGCTTACGCCAAGGCGAGGCGATCGGCGGCGGCCTCACGCACGTCCGTGTTCTCGATGGGAGAATCACGCAGCCGGCCAAGCCATCGGCGGACCTCCCCGGTGAGCGGCGCATGTCGCGCGGCCACCACCCGGACATCGGCCTCGCAGTCTGCGAGCGCATCAGGCAGCTGCTGGCGCGTGGTGTCAGGATCCAGAGCCAGTAACGCATTCACATAGGCGGCCCGTTCGTAGGAGTGTGGACTTTGGTACCACAGCGAACGAAGCCTCGGCGCGGCCTCGGTGACACCCAAGCGCGCGAATCCGCGAGCGAGGGCGTCATAGCCACACCATTCGTCTTTGTCGCTGTCCAACCGGCCGAGGGCGTCCAGCAGTGCGGGAACGTCGGCAGCGTCCCCGTGTTCGGTAAGCTCCACCACCGCTCTCCACCACAGTGGATGGGCCGGATTCCGGGCCCATTGGCGAGCAAGCCTCACGGTCTGCGGGCCCAGTTTCGTGAGCGCGTGGACCAATCCGATTGTCCGGACGTCCGGGCGGGCGGCCAACTGGTCGGCGACGTCGAGCAACCGCCGTTCCGGATCGCGGTGCCGCGCGAAATCGTGCAGCACGGCCGAGAGCGTTTCGGGGGGAGTATCCGGGCCAGCGAGCAGGCTGAGCAACTCGGCGACCGGAGCGCCACGATAGGGCAGACTCGGGCACCGCCAGGCAACCGACGGTTGGGCACGCTGGAGCAGAGCGTCGATCCGGCGGTCGCGGCCGGCCCACCTCGACCACGGATCTTGACCGAGGAAGACATCCTCCGGCGAGGCGTTCCCCGCACGGCCGGCAACGATCGGAGCGAGGTCCTCCCACCATTCGCCAGGCCAGGTGCCGGCGACGGCCTGCAGGACCTCGACCCAACGTTCACCCTCACCGACGTACTGGCGCAAAGCGTCTACTGCCGCGGCGACGGGTGTCCGGGCAAGGGTAGCCAGCAGGTCGACGCTCTGACCGAACCGGTTGCCGTCGTACCCGGAGCTTCGCCCGGTGCGCCAGAGTTGTTCGACGATGGGGTCGATGGACAACTCGGCGTCGAGGACCAGCCGGGCGAGATAGACCGTCCGCTCGTCGACCTGCCGGTCCCACCGGTAGTCCCGGCGCACGCAGTCCATTACGAGTTCTGGTGCGACCCGGTGAGTCGCCACCCAGGCGCCGGCCGCACCACAGCCACGTTGCAGAGCGCCCTGCAACGTCTTGGCCGACGCGTAGTACCAGCTGTCGTTCCCAGTGTCCGTGTCGTCGGTCATCGTCCGACAGTGTGAGTCGGTGCACCTCTCGTGGCCAGCGGATAACGCATTCTCATGCCGCCGGTCGCGCACTCCGACCGGCGCCAGATGCCGGTTCGTCGTGTCTCCTCGACGAACTGCCCCTACCGCCCTCAGCCGGAAGCGCCGGCACCCGGAAACCGCTGGCAGAACCTCGACAGCACCGGCACGATACATCCATGCACCGCCCCGATAACGCCCCCGCGCTGGCGGAACTGATCCCGCGCTACGTCACGCCGGGACGGCGTTACCTTCGACTCGGCGGAGGACTTTACGGCCCGAGGCCACCGACCGCGCCGTGTTCCTCCGGGACCTGGCCGAGGCGGCCAGGCAAATCACCGACACAGAACTCGAGGTGCTCCTGGATGACGGCGGATGGCGCGAACGCAAGACCGCCGCGTGGTTCATCGCCGTGACCGACCGGAGCCAGTTTCGCGACATGCTCGGCTCCCTTCTCCTCGCCAGCGAAGGCCCCAAGGCCGGCAGGGCGTACTGCATGGCCCTGACCTGCCTTGGCACCGAAGCCGACGCAGCCCACCTCATCGCCTATCTCGACCGATATCTGCTCCGGCCCGACCTCAACTACGACCAGCCCGAGGCCCTGGGTGCACTCTTGTGCCTCGACGAGGCACTCGGCGCCGGCCACACCACACGCTTCATCGAACCCCACGGTCACTGGTGGCAATTCTGCGCCGCGCTACCCGCCGGGGCCTGGGTGCCCTCCCTGCAGGACGCACAGCGGTCCATCCACCAAATGTGCGCACTCGCAAAGGAAAGCGCGCTCACCAGATCATTCGACGGACGTAACGACCGCCGCTGACCTCGACTACCGCCAGACGGACACGACTGGACTGGCAGTCCAACATCCGCTCATGCCGACGAGCGGATGGCCCCGAGGCGACCCAGATTATCGAGGGCTGCACCGGGTGACGTCCGACGAGTACCCCGGCGCCTGGCTGATGCTCTGCCGGGAACTCGTCAACGTCCTTCTCGGTCGATCGAGTGCAAAGCCTCCAACGGCGTACGGCCCGTCGCCTCGGCCAGGGCCGTGACAGCCGCTGCCGCCAGCGCAGTCAGATTGAGAGCAGCCAGCACCGCGTCCTCTCGGGAGGCGGCATCGGTGATGTTGTAGACATCCGCATCCTCATCGGCAAGGTAGGCTGCTACACCGTCGACCGCGGCGCGGCGCGTGGCCGCCCGCTTCCTTCGTTCGCTGCTCGACACTCTGCCAGTATCCTCGCCGACGTCCGCACACGCCGCTGACCGCACAGCCATGCAGCGGTCGCCTCACTGATGCGTGGCCGGTCTGCCGAGCACCCACCCACGCCGGTTGGACCCGCGCACAAGGCAGGATCCGGCGGTCATGGCTCCGGGTTCGGGCCCGACAGGCGCCGCCACACCCGGCGCCTGACCGCGGTTGCGGTAAGAGTGCGCGTAGGTGCTCGGGAACCGGCACCCCGGCTGCGGCAGCCTCGACGTACGCCTTGGCGCCCTGCGCTCCGAGATTGGGTGCGGACGCGCGCACAAGCCGGAGTGCGTCAAGGCGCCGACCGGAACCGAGCAGCTCAGTGATCCGAGACCGCAGGGGGTCATCGCGTTCGAGGCCGCGAACCTGCTCGAGGTAGTCCTCGATCCACTCACCGCCTTCTCGATCAGCGGTCGCATGCACCGTGTGCAGGCTGCCGTCCACCCCATCGACCAGGAAAGGCCCGTGGCCCACCACCATGTCCATGAACTCGCGGGTGCGCACATAGCGCTCGCTTTGGCTGAAGATCAGCCAGCCAAGCCGGTGTGGACTGACATCCATGACCACCATTCTCGGGTGACCCTGCGTCGGCCACTCGGCCAGATGTCGCTCCACGACCTGAACGGCCCACGCCTTCGACACCATGGCAAGAGGGTAGCGGGGATCATCGTAGCGGCGTGCCTACTGTTGCTGGTCGAGAACCTTGCCCATGACGACGTTGGTCTCGATGTAGCCGAGCTTCCCGTAAAGCGATCGGGCGACCGAGTTGTTGCCGAACACCTGGAGCCGCACGGTTTTCAGACCGACGGAGCGGACCTCTTCCTCCATCGCCCGCATGAGCGCTTCACCATGCCCCTGGCCACGCAGGTCTGTCTCGACCTTGATGTCGTAGAGGTAGGCGACCCGGTCGGCGCCGTGGGGACGTTCGGCGAACCAGATCATGCCGATCTCCTGGTCGCCATGCCGCGCGATGTAGAGGTGATGGCCGGGTGTGGCCACGCCCTCGGGCAAGAGCTCGGCGTACTCGTCGACGGCGCGCTGTCGCGCCCCATCGGCCGGCCAGCTCTTCGCCGAAACATGAGCCTCGGCATAGGCCGGCACCGCGTCTCGGTGGTATGCCGCGTATTCCTCGCTGGTCATCGGATCGAGCCGGACCTCTGCCATGGCCACCCTTCTTCTCGCGCTGCAGGCCGCGTACACCCTATCGGTGCCCTCGTGCCAGGCGATCCTCGCCGGGAAAGCCGTACGCATGCTCATGCCGACGAGCGTGCGTTCAGCGTTCACTGTGGACCGGCGGCGCACCGGCAACCTCAGGTCAGGTGGTCTCCTGGTGCTCGGAGCCTGTGTCGACGTGGCGGTCCAGGTATTCCTCGGGAGACAACGGGCTGTCACGGAGCAGCGAAAACACCTCGCTCCCCGAGGCGAGCTCCACCAGCCCGGTCTCGTACCCCTGGGCCAGTCCGAGATAGGTGGCCCCCATCGCCTCCGCGTACTCGCGGGCTTCCGCCTCGGCGGCGGCGAGCGCGCCCTCCATGTCCGCCGCCCGCCATACCGTGAGCCGTTCCTCGTACGGGCGGCGGTCGGGTTCGTTCCACTGGAAGACACACCGCACCGCGAACCATTCGTGCATCACGGCCCCGTTCCTCGCTCACCCCGAACCACCGCTCGGTGGGTATCCCTACTGTAGCGGTCGTCGAGGGCGAAAGCGGCGCCCGTGTGGCCGACGGATGCCGCGGGGGAACCGGACTCCCGGGCCGGTGGGTGATCAGATGTGCCAGGCCCTGCGGATCGCCCGAATCCCAACCCGGCGACTGTCCATCAGGGACAGCCCACGGTCACATGTGCTCGGCGCCGGCCTTGATCGCCTCGCGGATCCGCGCGTAGGTGCCACAGCGGCAGATGTTGCGGATCTCGTCGAGGTCGGCGTCGGAGATCTCCCGGCCCGCGGCCCGCGCTTGCCGGACCTTCGCCACGGCGGCCATGATCTGCCCCGGCTGGCAGTAGCCGCACTGGGCGACGTCGAGCTGGAGCCAGGCTTCCTGCATCGGGTGCAGGTCCTTGCCGACGGTGGCGGGCAGCCCCTCGATCGTGGTGATCTCGTCGGAGTCCTTGATGTCGGCGACGCGCACCGAACACGGGTTGAACGCCTTGCCGTTGATGTGGCAGGTGCAGGCCTTGCAGACGTCGAGCCCGCAGCCGTACTTCGGGCCGGTGATCCCGAGCAGGTCGCGCAGGACCCACAGCAGCCGGACGTCGTCCTCGGCGTCGACCGTGACCACCTGGCCGTTGACCTTCAGGGTGTGTTGCGGCACAACGTGCTCCTAGTAGGCGTAGTCGAGGCCGTCGGTCGGCGACGGCGGCGTGGACGGCTGCACCGGCAACGGCTCGAAGCTCAGCGTGCCGTGGTTGATCGGGAACGAGGTCGGCATCTTGCCGACCGCGCGGGCGTAGGCGCACGCGACCGCGGCGAACGACGGCGCCACCGCGAGCTCGCCCGCACCGCTCGGGCTGTCCGACGTGTTGGGCATGACGATCACGTCGGTCTCCGGCGGGGTGTTCCACTCCCGGGTGTAGAAGTAGTTGTCCCAGCTGCCTTCCAGCGGGATCCCGTCCTTGACGTGGATGCTGGAGGTCAGGCACATCGCGATGCCGTCGTTGAGCCCGCCGATCATCTGCGCCTCGAGGCCGCGCGGGTTGATCGCGAACCCGGGGTCGACGACCACGAGCGCCTTGGTCACGCGCGGGCCGGTGACCGCGTCCCGGATCTTGCGGTTGACCGTCTCCGGCCGGCAGTCGATCTCCACCAGCACCGCGACCGCGCCGCGGTACTCCGAGTGCAGCGCGATGCCCTGCGCGGTGCCGGCGGGCATCGCGCGGCCCCAGTTCCCGGCCTGCACGGCCTTGTCGAGAACGGCACGCAACCGGTCGTCCCGCAGGAACTCGCGGCGGAAGGCGACGGGGTCCTTGCCGAACTTCTTCGCCAGCTGGTCGACGACCAGCTCTTCGGCGGTCACCACGTTCGGCGAGTAGATGTTGCGCATGCTGCCGGTGTTGAACTTCAGCGGGATCTCGTTGAGCAGCTGGGTCGTGACCCCGAAGTTGTACGGCGAGGACTGGCTCAGCAGGAAGATCGACTCGGCGAAGCTCAGGTTCCCGCCGACCGGCAGCCTCGACGCGAAGGCGGTCAACATCTCGCCGAGGCCGTGGCTGAACTCGGTCTCGACGCTCGTGTGCCGCTGCTCGAAGCTGACCACGTTGCCCAGCAGGTAGGTCGCCCGCACCCGGGACACGCACATCGGGTGGATGCGGCCCTGGCGGAAGTCGTCGGTGCGCGACCACATCAGTTTGACCGGCTTGCCCATCTTCTGCGACGCCTCGGCCGCTTCGGCCGCCGCGTCGTGGAACAGGTGCCGGCCGAACGACCCGCCGCCCTGGGTGACGTGCACCTTCACCGCGTCCTGCGGCAGCCCCAGCTGCTTGGCGATGTCCTCCTGCGCCACGATCGGCACCTTCAGGCACGACCAGATCTCCGCCCGGTCCGGCCGGACGTCGGCGATCGCGGCGCCGGTCTCCAGCGGGCTGTTGCTCGCGGCGGCGAAGGTGAACTCGGCGTCGATGTACTGGTCGAGCAGGCCGGGCACGGTCATCGGCAGCTGCGCGGCCTTGAGCTTCTCGAGCACGGTCGCGTCGGACTCACCGTCCACTGTGCCCGGGCCCCAGGTCACCTTCAGCGCGCGGATCGCGTCGATGCACTGGCCGAAGGTCCGGCCACGCACCGCGACGCCGTGGGAAATGGCGGCGACATCGGTGATCCCGGGCATCGCCTTGACCTCGGCCGCGTTGAGGATCGTCCGCGGGGTCCCGTTGATCGTGGGCGGCCGGGCGACCATCGTCGGCAGCGCGTTCGGCACGGCGATGTCGAGGGTGAACTGCTTGGTCCCGGTGACCGCCGCGTGGGCGTCGAGCCGGTTCTGCGGGGTCCCCAGCACCGTGAACTCCGAGCGCGGCTTCAGCGTCGCGACCACGCTGATCGTCGTCGCGGACGCGGCGGCCTTCGCGAGGGAACCGTAGCTCGCCGTGCGTCCGCCGGAGCCGCGCACGAACCCACCCGACGTCGTCAGCTGCGACGCCGGTACCCCCCACTGGGCGGCGGCCGCGGCCAGCAGCCGCTGCCGGGCGATCGCCGACGCCGTCCGGACCGGGGTGTAGATGCTGCGCATCGAGTTGGAGCCGCCGGTGAGCTGGTTCATCAGCAGCTCGGGCCGGGCGTCGGCCAAGGTGACGTCGATCTTGTCCAGCGGCAGGTCGAGCTCTTCGGCGATCATCATCGCCACGGCGGTGGTCATGCCCTGACCGACCTCCGCGCGCGGTACCGCGAAAGCGGCCCGGCCGTCGGCGCCGACCTGCACGGTGATCAGGCCCGAGGTCGGCAGCGCGGCAAGGTTCTGCAGGTCGCCGAGGTCGAAGATGTCCTCCGGCTGCGGCAGCGTCGGGATCGCGGCGTCGGCCTCCCCCGGCGCGAACTCCGCGACGCCGACCTGCGCGGCGACGGCCAAGGTGGGCGCGGCGAGCACGAAGCCGAGGAAGCGACGACGGGCGAACGCGCGGGACTCGGGCGCGGGTGGCTGCCCGGCGGGGACGTGGTGGGCCATCAGCAGCTGAGTCCTCTCGAACTACGGTGTCGGAGAAGCGCGGCCCTGAGCACCGCCGCCGGATTTTTGCACGGATCACACCGCCGGATGAAGTACCTGACTGCCTACATTTGGCCTAGTGCCGTTGGGCACTTTGCACAATGGGTGGTCGTCACGGCACTCGCGGTGGCGGCAGGAACGGCAGCGCGCGAGCGACCAACGCCAGCTCCAGGGGCAGATCGCCGCCGGTCAGCCGGTGTTCGATCAACCCTTCGATCCGGTGGATCCGGTTGAGCACCGTGTTGCGGTGGCAGTGCAGAGCCAGCGCCGACCGGGTCGCCGAACCACCGGTGCGCACCCACGTCGACAGCGTCTCCAGCAACGGACCGCGTTCGTCGCCACCCAGATCCAGCAGGCCCCGCAGCCAGTCCTGCAGCAGCGAGTCCGTCAGTTCGGGCGAGCTGAGCAGCAGAGCCTCGGGCAGCCGTTCGGCCAGGCACACCACGTCCACCCGGCCCGGCGGGACGGTCCGCATCGCGAGGACGGCCTGGCGGTAAGCCGTGTGCACCGCGGCCAAGCCGTCGACGACCAGCGACACCCCCGCCGGCACGGCCAGCACCGCGCCGACGGCCGCGACGACGTCCGGCACGGCGCGGCGGGGCAGCGACACCAGGCCGACGAGCACGTCGGCCCGCGACTGCCACGCCGAAGTGGAGCCGAGCTTCTCGAGCGCGGCACCCAGCGGCTCGGCGTCCCCGGGCCCCGCCGCGGCGACGACCACGTACGGGCCCGAAACCGGCAGCCGCAGCGTGCGGCCGGCCTCGTAGGCGAACCCGGCGTCGGCCGCCCGCCCTTGCAGCAGGCCCTCCCACAACGACGCGCGCCGCTGCTCGTCGGCGCGCACGAAACTGCGCTCAGCCGTGTGGTAGGCGAACGCGACCTGGGCCGACGTCGCGTCCACGACCTCCCAGACGCGGGTCGCGAGGTCGAGCATCGCGTCGTCGGGCAGGCGCCCGGTGGCCCGGGCCTGCTCGGTCAGCGCCTGCCAGACCAGCCGGCCGCCGATCCGGAACGAGCGCAGGACGTCGTCGAGGGGCAACTGCTGCTCCGCCCGGCGGCGGCCCGTCGTCCGGGCGGCGTCGTAGAAGTCGTCCTCCGCCGCGCCCTGTCCGACGAGCTGAAGCACGCGTCGCAGGTTGTCGTGGCACGACTGCCACAAGTCGTCGCGGGGCACCACGTCGATCACCCGGTAGCCCGGGTTCTGGTCCCCGATCGCGACCACCAGGGCGTCGGTCAGTTCGTCGAGCTCACCCAGCAAGCTGGCCGCCAGCGACGACGCCGTTTCACTGTCGTCCTTCCGCGTCCCGAGCATCAGCACCACCACCTCGTCGTAGCTCCACCGGCGGGATTCGGCGCCGGTCGCCGCAGGGATGGGAACAGCAGGCTCGGCAGACAGCCGGAGCAGCTGGTCAGGACATCTCCGCGCCCGCGATGCTCAGAGCGTAACCGCCGTACTGTTCCGCGATGTCGGCCGCGGACAGCTCCCCGTCGTCGCGGAACCACCGGGCGATGCTCACGCACATCTCCCGGATCGCGAACGAGGCCAGCGCCGGCGAATCGACCCGGAAGACTCCCGCCGCGGCCCCTGAGGCGATGATCGCGCGGAAAGCGTGCTCGTGCTCGCGGCGCCGGCTCTGCAGGCGGCCGCGGTGCGGCTCGTCGAGCGAATCCGTGTCGCGGTTGACCACCAGGGCCTCACGGCGGTGGGTCGCGTGCCGGTACGCGTAGACCCGGGTGGCCTCGCGCAGCCGCGTCTCCCAGCCGCCGTCGGCGGTCGCGTGGTGGAACTCCTCGAGCACGGTCGCCGTGGTTTCGTCCACGATCGCGCGCAGCAGATCCTGTTTGGACCGCATGTGGTTGTACAGGCTCGGGGTGCGGATGCCGAGGCGACCGGCGATCTGGCTCAGCGCGGTGCCGTGGAACCCGCGCTCGGCGAAGAGGGTCAAGGCGACGTCGAGCACCACGCTCTCGCTCACGACCGGGCGGAGGTCGGTCACGGCTTCACCGCGGCGAGCCAGGCGGACGCCTCGTCCACGGTCCGAAGCCGGTTCGTCAACGGTGTCACGACGTCGTCGGCGTCCGCCACGAGCACCGGAAGCCCCGGCACCCGGGCACGCACCTCTTCGATCACCCTTTCGGCCGCGACCAGGTCACTGTAGGGGCCGTCGTCGGGCGAAAACGGGCCCACGCCGAGGACGAACCGGCCATCGCTGAGGTAGTCGAGGGTTTCGGCGGCGTCCGCCACGAGCGCCGCGTCGCGGGAGGTGGTCAGGCAGCAGATGCGGACCCGCCTGGTCAGGACGGCCACGGCGGCGCAGGACGTGAAGTCCTCTTCGAGGTAGATCGTGTCGCAGCCCGCTTCGTCGAGTAGTTCGCAGGTCCGCCGCAGCTCGGCGGCGGGCCGGTCGCGCAGCCGCAGCACGACGCGGGTCACGCCGGCTCCGGACCGGTGGCCAGCTCGTTCGCCGCGGCCTCGACGGCGTCGACGATGCCCGCGTAGCCGGTGCAGCGGCAGATGTTGCCCGACAGCTCTTCGCGGATCCGGGCCCGGCACGGCCGCTCCTCGCGGTTGAGCAGGTCGAGCGCGGACATCAACATGCCCGGGGTGCAGAAGCCGCACTGCAGCCCGTGGTGGGCCGAGAAGGCTTCCTGCAGCGGGTGCAGGGTGCCGTCCGGCCCGGCCATGCCCTCGATCGTGGTGACCGACGAGCCTTCCGCCTGGACGGCGAACATGAGGCACGCGCGCACCGGCTCGCCGTCGACCAGTACCGTGCACGCGCCGCAGACTCCGTGCTCGCAGCCGACGTGGGTGCCGGTGAGCCCGAGGTCCTCGCGAAGAGCGTCGGCCAGGGTGCGCCGCGGTTCGACGTCGACGTCGTGGCGATCGCCGTTGACGGTGAATTCGACCTTCATGCTGCGACACGCTCCTTGTCCTGGACGAGGGCACGGCGGACGAACTCCGCGGTCATCGCACGCCGGTAATCGGCCGAGGCGTGGATGTCGGAGCTCGGTGACGTGGCGGCCGCGGCCGCCGCGGCGACCTGCTCCACGGGCGCGCCCGCGTCGAGCAGCTGTTCGGCTTCCCCGACGCGCAGCGGGACGCTGCCGACCCCGCCGACCGCGATCCGCCAGTGCCCGCCGACCTCGGCGGCGGCGACCGTGACGAGTCCGAAGTCGCCGTGCCGGCGGGAGAACTCCGCGAACCCCCACCGCTGGGGCAGCGGCATGTCGACGGCCGTGACCATCTCGTCCTCGGCGAGCGTGGTTTCGAGGGCGCCGGTGCAGAACTCCGCCGCGGAGCTCGTGCGGGTGCCGCGCGGGCCGGCGATGTGGATGGTGGCTTCCAGCGCCGCGGCGACCACCGGCAGCTCGGCGGCGGGGTCGGCGTGGGCGATGCTGCCGCCGCTCGTGCCCCGGGAGCGGATCGCCGTGTGCCCGATCCACCGGGCGGCCTCGGCCAGCATCGGGTGCCCGGTCTGCTCGACCAGGCGGGCGTGGCGGACCAGTGCGCCGATCCGGATGGCACCGTCGACGGGCACGATCGTGGACAGGCCGGGAATCCGGTTGATGTCCACGAGCACGTGGGGCCGGGCCATGCGCAGCGCCAGCACGGGCGCGAGGCTCTGCCCGCCGGCGATGATCTTGCCGTCGCCGGCCGCGTCGGCCAAGGCCTGCACGGCGTCCCGGACGCTGGTGGCCCGGTGGTAGTCGAACAGTGCGGGTTTCATGACGGACCTTTCAGCGCCCTCGGAACCGCGGGGCGCGCTTCTCGGCGTGGGCACGCCGGCTTTCGGCGAAGTCCTCACTGCTCCAGCAGGAATCGAAGAGTTCGTCCAGCCGCGGCTCCGACGGCTGTGACTCGAACATCGACTCCAACGCGGTTTTGGAGTACTGCAGGGACAACGGCGCGAACTCCGCGATTTCGCGGGCCCACGCCATCGCTTCGGCGAGCGTCCCGAGCCGGTCCGCCAGGCCGTGTCCGTGCGCCCGCTCGGCGTCGAGCCGGTCGGCGCCCAGCAGCATCGCCCGCGCCGGTCCCCCACCCGAGAGCAGCGCGAGCCGCCGGACGGTCCAGGGGTCCACGGCAAGGCCGTTGCGCGCGGTCGGGACTGCGAAGACCGCGGTGCTGTCGGCGACGCGCAGATCGCAGGCGATCGCGAGCTGCGTGCCGGCGCCGATGGCGGGGCCGTTGACCGCCGCGATCACCGGCACCGGCGCGGCGGTGATCGCGCTCAGCGCGGCGTAGAGCGCTTTGCGGAAGCCGTCGCCGTAGACGCCGTGGAGGTCGGCACCGGCACAGAAGCTGGTGCCGGAGCCCGTCACGACGATCGCCCGCGTCGCACCGGCGAGCTTCTCGACCGCGGCACGCAGCGCGTCGAGATGTTCGACGTCGAGCGCGTTGCGCTTTACGTGGCGGTCGAGAACGATCAGGCCGACGCCGTCCTGGTCCTCGGTGGTGATCATCGCAGGGCCTCCCAGACCGTGGCGGGTGTCAAGGGCAGGTGCGTGATCCGGACGCCGAGGGCGTCGGCGATGGCCCCGGCCAGCACGGCGTTCGGGCCGAGGGTGCCGCCCTCCCCCACCCCGCGCACGCCCAGCGGGTTGTCCGCGGGATGCGACACGTGGTCGATGACGAGGTCCGGGATCTCGGCGCTGGTGGGCATCAGGTAGTCCATCAGCGTGCCGGTGGAGAGGTTCCCGGCCTCGTCGTAGATCAGGTGCTCGTACAGCGCGCCCCCGAGGCCCTGGGCGATGGAACCGGCGATCTGTCCCTCGACGATCTGCGGGTTGATCACCGTCCCGGCGTCCTCGACGCAGACCCACTTCAGGATCTGCAGCGCGCCCGTCGCCCGGTCGACCTCGACGACCGCCGCCTGCGCGCCGGCCGCGAACGCACCGCGGACCGGGTCGTAGAACTCCGTCGCCTCCAGCCCGGGCTCGATGCCCTTCGGCAGCCGGTTGGACTCCAGGTAGGCGACGCGGGCCACCTCGGCCAGCGTTCCGAGCGGCTTCGGGTCGCCCGTGACCCGGATTTCGCCCGCGACGACTTCCAAGTCGGCCGGGCCGACCTCGTACAGCTCGCTCGCCAGCCTGAGGATCTTCTCGCGGACCGTGTGGCCCGCACGGTGTGCCGCGCCACCGCCGATGACGGCCTGCCGGGACGAGAACGCCCCGAAGCCCCACAGGGACTCGTTGGTGTCCCCGATGCGCACCTCGACGTCGTCGAACGGCACGCCCACGGCGTCCGCGACGATCTGCGCGACGGTCGTCTCCAGGCCCTGGCCCTGTGAGGTCACCCCGGACAGGACGGTCACCCGGCCGTCGGGATCGACCCGGACCGTGCACGCGTCGTGGCCGGTGCGGAACGGCATCCGGGGGCCCGCGGACGCGGCCCGGCCGAGGCCGGTGAGCTCGTTGTAGCAAGCCATCCCGAGGCCGATCGGGTTCTCCCCCGCCTCGCGCCGGCGCCGTTGCTCGGTGAGGAAGTCCTCGTGCCCGATCGTCGTGATCGCCTTTTCCAGGCACTCGCCGTACCAGCCGGAGTCGTCGACCAGCCGGGACGGCATCCGGTACGGGATCTCCTCGGGTGTGACGAGGTTGCGCCGCCGGATGTCCAAACCGGACATTCCCAGCCGGACCGCGGCGTCGTCGAGGAGCGATTCCATCGCGAAGACGCTCGCGGGCCGGGCGACCCCGCGGTAGGGCCCCGACGGCGCCGTGTTGGTCGCGACCCCGCGGACGGTGCAGCGGTAGTGCTGCAACCGGTACGGCCCGGACAGGAGCCCGCCGGCCATCAGCGGTTCGATCCCCGCCGTCCAGGGGTAGACCGAGTACGCGCCCACATTGCAGGTCACGTCGGCGTCGAGGGCGACCAGGGTGCCGTCGGCGGAGAACCCGGCCCGCACCAGGTACCGGTGGTCACGGGCGTGGGTCGCGGCGAGCAGGTGCTCGGCGCGGTCTTCGACCCACTTCACCGGGACGCCGGGCATCTGCCGGGCGACCAGGCAGACGGCGACGTCCTCGGGGTAGAGGACGGCCTTCACACCGAAGCCGCCGCCGACGTCGGGCGCGATGACGCGGATGGTGCCCTCGGGGACGCCGAGGAGCTCGGCGAGCATGTTCCGCGCGATGTGCGGCACCTGGGTCCCGGACCAGAACGTCAGGCGCTCGCCGTCCCAGACCGCCGCCCCGGCCCGGCATTCCATCGGGTTGCCCGCGTGCCGGTTGGTGATCAGCTCGCGTTCGACGACGATGTCCGCCCCCGCCAGGGCTTCCGGCACCGCACCGGTGTCGAAGGTGCGCTCCAGCAGGACGTTGTCCGGCGCGTCGGCGTGCAGCGGTTCGGCCGGCTCCGCCCAGGCGGTGACCGTGGCCGGCAACGGTTCGTAGTCGACGTCGATCAGTTCGAGTGCGTCCTCGGCCTGGTACCGGTCGTCGCCCACCACGACGGCGACCGGCTCACCGGCGAAGCGCACCTTCTCCCGGGCCAGGACCGGCTGCTCGGTCTCCACATAGGACGGCAGCGCCGACTGGGCGCGAAGACTGATCGCGGCGAACGCCGGGTGGTCGCCGCTGAACACCGCCCGGGCCGCGCCCTCGGCGGCGGAGGTGTCGACCGCCTTGATCCGGGCGTGGCCGTACGGGCTGCGCAGGAACGCGATGTGCCGCATCCGGGGCAGCTGCAGGTCGGAGACGTACCGGCCGCGTCCGGTCAGCAGCCGGTCGTCCTCCTTGCGGCGGACGGTCCGGCCGACCGCGGGCTCGGCGTCGTGGGTCTGCTCGGGTGTCGTCATGGCATCGTGTACCCGCCGTTGACCGACACGATCTGTCCCGTGGTCCAGGACGACAGCGGCGAGGCCAGCAGCAGGACGGTCGGTGTGATGTCTTCCGGCGTGCCCAGGCGGCGCAAGGGGTACGCGGAGAGGATCTTCTTCATCTTCGCCTCGTCGGCGTTGCCGGTGTGGGCGTCGAGGCTCTGGGTCCGCACCAGCGCGATCGAGACGGCGTTCGCGCGGATCTGGTGCCTGGCCAGCTCCTTGGCCAGGGACTTGGTGAGGCCGACGGTGGTCGAGCGGGTGGTCGCGGTGACCAGCAGCCGCGATTCGCCGACCCGGCCGGAGTCGCCCATCAGGCTGACGATCGAGCCGCCGCCGTGCTCGGCCATCTGCCGGGCCACGGCCTGGGTGACGCGCAGCGTGCCCGCCACCGTGACCCCGATCTGCGGCGCCCAGTCCTCTTCGGTGGTCTCGAGGAACGGCTTGCTCTGGGTCGCGGCCGCGTTGTTGACCAGGACGTCGATCGGGCCCAGCTGCTCGGCGACCTCGGCCACGGCCCGCGTCACGGACTCGCCGTCCTGCAGGTTCGCGCCCACGGCGATCGCCTTGACGCCCAGGGCGGCCGCTTCCTTGGCGCCCTCTTCCGCGCCGTCGGCCGAGGAGTTGTAGTGGAAGGCGACGTTGGCGCCTTCCGCGGCGAAGGCGACTCCGATCGCGCGTCCCAGGCCCTGCCCGGCGCCGGTGACGAGGACGTTCTTGCCGCGGAGCTTGAGATCCATGGTCATTCCTTTTCGAGTGGGGTGAAGCGGCGCTCGCCGTCCACGGTGATCAGCCGGCCGGGAGGGAAGTGCGCGGCGGCGAGGAGGTCGGGCCGGTCGGTGACGGCTTGGACGAGGTCCGCGCGGACCTTGCGCGCGGCCACCGGGTCGAGGTCGAACACCGCTTCCCACGCCGGATCCGTCAGCTCGACCGGGGCGTGCGCGACGTCGCCGAGCAGCAGCGCCCGCTCGCCCTCGCTCGACACGACGTAGACCGCGGTTCCCGGGGTGTGCCCGGGCAGGTGGCGGACGTCGAACCCCGGCGCGAGGGTGGTGTCGTGCTCGAACGTTTCCAGCCGCTCGGTGAGCGGGGAGAGCTTGCGCACCGCGCCCGGGTCGGCGTCCGGGCTCTCCACGAAGTGGGCCCAGTCGGCCCGGTGGACGCGGTAGGTCGCCTCCGGGAAGACGACCTGGCCCTTCTTCGTGGCCCACCCGACGTGGTCGAAGTGCAGGTGGGTGAACACGACGTCGGTGACGTCCCAGGGGTCGACGCCGAGGCCGCGCAGGCTCTCCAGGAACTGCCCGCCGTGGTACTTGTCGTTGTCGATCGTCCCGACACCGGCGTCGACCAGGATGACGCGGCCGCCGGTCCGGACGAGGAACCCGCCGAGTTCCAGGCGCAGCCGGCCCGACTCGTCGAGCAGGTGCTCGTGGCAGGACCAGGCGTCGGAAACCCCGGGGTGGGTGAGCACTTCGCGGGCGGGTTCCTGGCCGTAGCCGTCGTAGACGGGTTCGACGGTCAGGGCGCCGACCTTCATCGGGTGCCCTCCGGCACCACGAGGGTGCGGATTCCCTTGCCCGCGGCCATCTCCGTGAGCGCAGCCTCCACATCGGACAGTTTGCCGTGGCCGGTGACCATGGCCGCCAGGTCGAGCCGCCCGTCCCGGATGTGGTCGAAGTAGCGCGGCAGGTCCTGCTCGGCGTTCAGCGAGCCGGCGACGCACCCGACGAGGGTGCGCGCGAAGTGGAACAGCTCGAGGGCGCTGAAGCCGACCTGGTCGTCCTTGCCGCCGATGCCGACGACGCACGCGGTGCCGCCGCGCCGGGTCATGCCCCAGGCGTCGCGGATCGTGCGGGCGGAGCCGACGCAGTCGAAGGCGAAGTCGACGCCCTGCTTGCCGGTGAGCGCGCGGACGGCCTTCTTCGTGTCGTCGTCGGCCGGCACGAAGTGGTGTGCGCCGAGCTGGGCGGCCAGGCTTGCCTTGTCGGGGTTGCGGTCGACGGCGATGATGTTCGTCGCGCCGGCGAGCCGGGCGCCTTGGACCGCGGCCAGGCCGACGCCGCCGAGGCCGACGACCAGCACCGACGAGCCGGGCGTGACCGCGGCGGTCTTGGTGACCGCGCCGACGCCGGTGGTGATGGCGCAGCCCAGCAGTGCCGCGTCCGCGGTGCTGATGTCGTCGGGAACCTTGACCGCGGCCGCGGCCGGGACGACGGTCTGCTCGGCGAAGGAGCCGACGGTCAGCCCCGGGTAGACCGGTTCTCCCGCGGAGTCCAGCGCGTAGGGCTCGGCGCCGCGGGCCGAGCCGTTGACGCACAGGTGCGGCTCGTCGCGGGCACAGCTGACGCAGTGGCCGCACGGAGTGATCCACAGCAGGATGACGCGGTCGCCCTCGCGCAGATCCGTGACGGCCGAGCCGGTCTCGACCACGGTTCCGCAGGCTTCGTGGCCCAGCACCGCGGGCAGCTGCTGGGCGAGCACGCCGCGGGCGAGGGAAAGGTCCGAGTGGCAGACGCCGGTCGCGTCGATGCGGACCCGGATGTCGCCCTCCCCGACGTCGCGCAGCCGGATGCGTTCGACCTCCATCGGCCTCTCCGGCGAGCGCAGGACCAGCGCGTCGACCTCGACCTGGTATCCGTCCGTCACAACTGCACCGCCTTGATCTCGAGGACGTCTTCGATGCCGAAGTCGCCGATTTCCCGGCCGATGCCGGACTGCTTGTAGCCGCCGAAGGGCGCGCGCGGGTTGAACGGCGCCGCGTTGACGTCGATCTGGCCGGTGCGGATGCGGGCCGCCCAGTCGAGCGCGCGGTCGGTGTCCCCGAGCCACAGTGCGCCGCCGAGCCCGTAGATCGAGTCGTTGGCCAGCTCGATCGCGTGGTCGTCGGAGTCAGCCGACAGGATCGACAGAACCGGGCCGAAGATCTCCTCCTGCGCGAGCCGCGACGCCGGGTCGACCTCGCTGAACACCGCCGGGGTGACGAAGTACCCCTGGTCGGGCAGCGGGAGGTTTTCGGTGACGAGCTTGGCGCCCTGCGGCTCGAGGAAGCTCTGGACTTCCTTGCGCTGTCCCGCGGAGATCAGCGGGCCGAGCCGCTGGCCGGGGACGTACTTCGCCGCCGCCGCGGCGGCCAGCTCCTCCACCTGCGCCAGCCGGGCGGCCGGGACGATGAGCCGGGACAGCGCCGTGCAGGTCTGCCCGCCGTTGAGGAAGCAGTTCGCGACGGTCACCTTGACCGCCTTCGCCAGCAGTTCGTCGGACACGTCCGACAGCACGACGCTCGCGGACTTCCCGCCGAGTTCGAGGGTGACGCCCTTGACGGTCTCGGCCGCCGCCGCGGCGACCTGCCGCCCCACGGGGGTGGAACCGGTGAAGGACACGTGGTCGACGCCGGGATGGCGGGACAGCCGGTCCCCGACCACCCGGCCGCCGCCGGTGACGAGGTTGAGCACGCCGGGCGGGAAACCGGCGGCCTGGAAGGCGCGCGCCAGCTCGAAAGCCGCGAGCGGGGTCAGGGCGGCGGGCTTGAGCACGACCGTGCAGCCGGCCGCGATCGCCGGCACGACCTTGACGATCACCTGGTGCAGCGGGAGGTTCCACGGCGTGATCGCGGCGACCACCCCCACCGGTTCGCGCAGGATCACCGAGTTGTCGCGGTTCTGGCGGAAGGGAAACTCCTCCAGCGCGTCGGCGGTGCGGGCGATGACCGCGAGCGGCACGTCCACGTGCAGCTTCCGCGCCACCGGCGGCGGCGAGCCCTGCTCGCGGGTGATGAGGCCGGCGAACTCGTCGGCCCGCTCGGCGATGACGTCGTGCAGGCGGCGCACCGCGGTGGCACGGTCCCGCACGGAAGTCGCGGCCCACTTCGGGAACGCGGCGCGTGCGGCCTCGACCGCCTGGTCGACGTCGGACTCCGTCCCCTGGGTCACCACGCCGGTGACCGCTTCGGTGGCCGGGTTGTCGACCTCGCTGTCCTCGCCGTGCCCGGCGACCCAGTCGCCGCCGATGTAGAGGGCGGGTTCGCGGATCAGCTCGTCGGTCATCGGACGGTCTCCTCGGGGTTGGCCCGGCCGGCCAGGGCCGGGAAGGACAGGTTGATCACAACGGGCGGGCCGGCCGGCGCCGGTCCCGGGCGGCCACCGCGGTTGCGGACCAGCAGGATCCCGGCCAGCAGGGCCACCAGGCCGCCGACCACGGGCAGGGCGCGCTTGGCGATGAGGCCGCCCATTCCGGAGAAGACGTCGAGAGCTTCGACGTCATCACCCGAGGTCGCGGCCCGGGCGACCGGCGGGCCGCCGGTGGACGCGGCGCCGGGGGCGAACTCGGCCTCCAGCCGCTGCACGAACTGCCCGATCAGCTTGTTGGTGACGTCGGAGATGACCCCGCGGCCGAACTGGGCCACGCGGCCGGACAGGTCGAGCTGGGTGCGGACGTGGACCTTGGTGCCGGAACCCTGCTCGGCCAGGCTCATCGTCACGGTCGCCGCGGCGTTGCCCTGCCCGCCCGCGTCCTTGCCTTCGGCGCGGACCACCGCGCGGTACGCCTTGTCGTCCTTCTCCGCGAACCGGGCGGTGCCGCGGTACTGCGCCGAGACCGGGCCGACCTTGATCTTCACCGAGCCGCAGTACACGTCGTCCTCGACGCCCTGGAGCGAGGCTCCCGGCAGGCAGGGCGCGACCCGCGGTAAATCGGTCAGCACCTTCCACGCGTCGTCGACGGGCAGGTTCACGGTGAAGGTGTTGGAGAGCTCCACAGACACCACCTTACTAATTAACGTTAGTTTGTATGCTACGGGCAGCGTGCTGCCGGGGTCAACGGCACCCGCGTCTCACCCGGCGGGCGCCGTCAGCCGCTTCTGCAGCAGGAACCGCTGGATCTTCCCGGAACCGGTGCGGGGAATCGCCTCGATTTCGACGACCTCGGCCGGGATCTTGAACTTGGAGAGCTCGCGGGCACAGCCGTCCAGCAGGGCGCCGACGTCCAGCTTCCCCGGCTCTTCCGCGACGACGAAGGCCACCGGCACCTCGCCCAGGTCGGGGTGTTCGCGTGACACCACGGCCGCGTCCTGGACCTGCGCGGACTTCAGCAGCACGGCCTCGACCTCCGCGGGGTAGATGTTCTCCCCGCCGCGGATGATCAGTTCCTTGGTCCGGCCGCTGATGGTCACGAACCCGTTGGGGTCACGCCGCCCGAGGTCGCCCGTGCGGTACCAGCCGTGGTGCAGCACTTCGGCGGTCGCGTCGGCGCGGTTGTGGTAGCCGCGCATGACGTTCGGCCCGCTCACCCACAGCTCACCCTCTTCGTCCACGCCGACGTCCTCGCCGGTCACCGGATCCACCAGGCGCACCCCGACCCCGGGCATCGGCAGCCCGCACGAACCGAGCACGCGCCCGCCGTCGACGGTGTTCATGGTGACCATCGTCGAGGTTTCGGTGATGCCGTAGCCCTCCAGCAGCTTGACCCCGAACACCGCTTCGAACTCGGCGTTGAGGGCCGCCGGCAGGATCGCCCCGGCCGAAAGGCACAGCCGCAGGCCGCCGGGGTCGACGGCGCGCTCCCGCGCGGCGTGCACGAGGTACTGGAACATGGTCGGCACCCCGGGCAGGATCGTGAACTCTTCCCGCGCCAGGAGGTCGAACACCCGGCCCGGCGAGAACTTGGTCATGATGTGTTCGGTCGCCCCCGTCGCGAAAACGCCGAGCACGCACAGGACCAGCGCGTAGGAATGGAACAACGGCAACGGGCACAGCACTTCGTCCTGTTCGGACAGACCCGCGATCGGCGCCCAGCAGGCCGCCACCACCCACAGGCACGAACGCTGGGTCAGCAGCACGCCCTTCGGCCGGCCGGTGGTGCCGGAGGTGTAGAGCATCCAGGCGACCTCGTCCAGGCCGAGGTCGTCCCGCGGCGGCCCGGCGGGCTCGGAGGTGGCCAGTTCCTCATAGGACAGCGCGTCGTCGACCCGGCCGGGGCGGACCACCAGCACCGTCGCTCCCCCGGTGCGGGCCAGCTCGCGCGCGCGCGCCGCGTGGGCCCGGTCGGTGATGATCACCGACGCGCCGGAGTCGAGGAACATGTACTCGATCTCGGCGGGGGCGGCGTCGGCGTTCACGCAGACCCCGACCAGCGAAGCCCGGGTCGTCATGAGGTAGGCCTCGGCGATGTCGGCGCTGTTGTCCAGGTAGATCAGCACGCGATCACCCCGGGCGGCGCCGGCGGCGACGAGGTGACCGGCCACCCTGCGGGTGCGTTCGGCGAGCTCCCGGTAGCCCACCGAGCGGTGGTCGTCCCGGAAAGCGATCTTGTCCCCGAACCGCTCGGCCTGCTCGGCGAGCAGCTGCGGTACGGGACGGATCAGCTCGACTTTGAGCATGAGCACTCCTGACGTTACTAACTAATGCTCGTTAGTCACGTGAGACTAGCGCCGACCTCAAGCGCGCACAAGGGTCAGTCGTGACGCCCGGTCAGTTCAGGCCAGCGATGCGGAGCGCGTAGCGGCTGTAGGTCTCGGCGACCGCTTCGGCGGACTGCGGCCCGTCCTCGCGGAACCAGCGGGCGATGCTCACGCACATCTCGAGGATGCCGAAGGCGGCCAAGGTGGGCTCCTCCTCCGTGAACCGGCCCGCGGAAACGCCCTCTTCGACCAGGTCCCGGATGGCGTGGGCATGACGTCGCCGCAGTTCGAGCACTTCCGAGAGCACGGGCTCGTCCAGGCTGTCGACGTCCCGGTTGACGATCAGCGCCTCGCGCCGGTGGGTGGCGTGCCGCAGCGCGTAGACACGCGCCGTCCGCCGCAGGCGTTCGACGACGTCACCGACCCCGTGCACCGCCTGCTCGTGCTCCGCCCACACCTGCTGGCTGGTTTCCAGGATGATGTCGCGCAGCAGGTCCTGCTTGGCCTTCATGTGGTTGTACAGGCTCGGCGTGCGGATGCCCAGCGCGTCGGCGATCTGGCTCAGCGCCGTGCCGTGGTAGCCCCGTTCGGCGAACAGGGTCAGCGCCGCGTCCCGGACCGCGCCCGGGCTCACGGTCGTCTTGGTTTCGCCACGCGCCGACGTCTTGGAACTCGCCACCTCCCGATGATAGGCACTCACCCACCCCGTTCGGCGACGGCGTCCCGCGGACGGGACCAGCCGATCACCCATCCCCCGCCGGATCGGATCCGTACGACGAGGAAACGACAGCGTGACCCGCGTGCACGAAGTCCGTTGAGGACGGTGGCGGCAGCGGCCCGTTCGCCGCGTCCGCGCGGAACGCTTCGAGCAGGTACGCGACCAACCGCCGGGACGCCGCGGCGTCGGCGGGCAACGCGGTCACCAGGCCGCCGTGCGCCGCGAAGACGACCGCGAGGTCGGAGGGGTGGAAGTCGGCCCGCAGCGCGCCCGCCGCCTGCGCCCGGCGCACCAGCGTCGCGAGCCCCCGGTCCGCCTGGCCCCGCAACCGTGCGTGGGCCACGGCGTCGTCGGGAAAGGCCGCGAGGAACGCGGCCGGGAACCCGCGCTCCTCCCGCTGCAGTTCGCAGACCGTCTCGATCAGCCGCCGGAACCCGAGCCACGGATCGCGTTCGGTGAGCGCGTCGGCGAAAGCCCGCGTGCAGGTGTCGATCTGCCGCGCGAACGCCGCCCGCACCAGTGCGTCGCGGTTCGGGAACCGCCGGTACAGCGTCGCGACCCCGACGCCGGCGCGCCGGGCCACCGTCGCCATCGGCGCGTCGATCCCGCTCTCGGCGAAGACCGCGCGGGCGGCGACCAGGATGCGCTCCCGGTTGCGCCGCGCATCCGCTCGCAGGTCGTCCCGCACCGGGATCCGAGAAGGTGCCACGGGCAATGTCTCTCACCTCGACCGATCCGGATGATCTCGTCCGTTTCCGACCCTACGCTCGCCGTCATGACCGACCGCACGATGAAGGCAGTGCTCTTCGACCGCTACGGCGACCCGGATGTCCTCTACGTCGCCCGGGTGCCGCGGCCCGCGCCGGAGCCTGGTGAGGTGCTGGTGCGAGTGCGCGCGTTCAGCGTCAACGGCGGCGAGCTCGCGGCCCGCTCCGGCAAGCTCCGCCTGCTCACCGGCCGCAAGTTCCCTCAGCGAGTCGGGCTGGACTTCACCGGCGAAGTGGCTGCGCTCGGCGCCGGGACGACGGCGTTCACGGTCGGCGACCGCGTCTGGGGTGTGCTGGGCCGCACCGCCGGCTTCGGCAGCGCCGCCGAGTACGTCACGGTGCCGGTCGAGCGGCTCGGCCCGGCGCCCGACGAGCTGGACCTGGTGCACGCCGCGGCCCTGCCGGTCGCCACCACGGCGGTGACCGCGCTGCGCGACAAGGCCGAGTTGCGCCCCGGCGAACGGCTCCTCGTCCGCGGCGCGGCGGGCGGCGTCGGCAACACGGCAGTCCAACTCGGACACGCGTACGGCGCCGACGTCACGGCGTTGGCGCGCGACGCCAACCTCGACTTCGTCCGCGGTCTCGGCGCCGCCACGGCCGTGGACCACCGGACCGTCCGGCTCACCGAACTGGGCCGCTTCGACGTCGTCCTGGACACCGTGGGCACCGACCTGCCGAGCTTCCACCGCCTGCTGGCACCCGGCGGCCGCATGGTCACCATCGCCTTCGACCTGACCCGGGCGGTCAGTTCGCTGGGCTACCTGGCGGTGAGCACGATCCACGGCCGCAGCCGGGTACGCGCGTTCAGCGGCAACCCGAAGCGGGCGGAGTTCGACGACCTCGCCCGGCAGGTGGCCGAAGGGAACCTCCGCCCGGCGGTCGACCAGGTCTTCACACTGGCCGAGACGGCGGCCGCACACCGCGCCCTCGAGGCCGGCGGCGTCCGGGGCAAGCACGTCGTCCGAGTCGATTGACAGCGTCGAAGACGGTGCCCCGACGGCTCATGCACCGGAACCGGCGCTCACCGGCGTGCCGCTGATCGGCCTCTTCGGGGTCAGCGCCGCAGGACTGTGCGGTGCTTCAATGATCGCCATGTCGCTCGACGAGTTGCGGGCCTTGCTGGCCCGGCATGCCCGGCCCGACCTCAGCACGGACATCGAGGCCGTGCGCATCTTCCGCGCCGATCGACCCAGCCCGCCGGTGCCGACCACCTACGGCCAGGTGCTGGCACTCGTCGCCCAGGGCACAAACGGTTCGCGCTGGGCGACCGCCTGTACGAGTACCACGCCGGCCAGTACGTCGTCGCCTCGGTTGAGTTGCCGGTGACCGCGCAGTTCGTCCGGGCCGACCCGCGGGAACCCGTGCTCGGCTTCGGCCTGGACCTGCCGCCGGCCGCCGTCGCCGAAGTGCTGCTGGCCGCGGATGCCGGGGACCCGCCGGACCTCGCCCCCGGCGCGCCGGCCGGTCTGGCCGTCAGCACCGCCTCCGCCGAACTGCTCGATGCCGTTGTCCGCCTGCTGCGGCTACGACCCCGTCGCCTACGCTCTCGCACTCGACGCGCTCGACCACCCCGGGCCGGCGGCGCCCGGACGGATCGACCGCACCGTCTGCGGCAAGCTCTTCATGCCGGGTGTCGACCCGCTGGCGTTCGCCACGAACTACGCGGCTTTGGCCGCCGTCATCGCCCAGCAGCTGACGCTCGCCCCGAAGTCAGCGCACGGCGAACCGGCATTGAAGTCGTACACCCTGCGGCAGAACTGACGGACGGCGTCCGCGGTCAGTCTTCGTGGCGCTTCCGACGCGCCCTGGGTCAGCTCGGCGTCGCCCAGGGCTTTGCGCCGTCAGTGGATCGCCGTCCGGATAGCGGCGGCGCTCGCCCGGGCGCCGGGGAGGTTCGGCGTGCAGAACTCCGTCACCATCGCCAGGAGCCGCCCCGAGGCCGCGTCCTCCGACGCCGTCACATCCGGGCTGGACCCGACCGTGATCCGGCGGGTGCCGGCCTCGTCGCTCATGCTCCACGTGTTGTACCCGGGCACGTCCCCGGCGTGCCCCCAGACATCGGGAGCGCCGGGACCGCAGGGGCCTACCAGGGAGATGCGCATCAGCCCCAGCCCGTAGCCGATCCGCCCGTCCGTGCCCGGCCACGGGACCGTGGTCTTCATCTGCGCCAGCAGGCCGGCGGGCAGCAGCTCGCCGCCGAGCAGTGCGTGGAAGAACCGGTTCAGGTCGGCCGCGCTCGAAATGATGTCCCCGGCGCCGAAGTAGCGGCTGAGGTTGTAGGCGGTGACGTCGGTGAGCCCGTGCGGGGCCGGGTAGAGCTGCTCGTAGCCGTGCATGGCCGCGTCCGGCACCAGCGGGAAGTCCCTCGGCAGGAAGGTGTCGGCCAGGTGCAGCGGGCCGGTGATCCAGTCGGCGAGCACCTGCTCGAACCGACGGCCGGTGAGCTTTTCGACCAGCAGAGCCAGCACGTTGTAGCCGGTGTTGGAGTACGACCAGCCCGTGCCCGGCGGGAACAGCAGCGGCTGCACGGTGCTGTCGTGGATCGCCTCGACCTCACCGAAGTGCACGAAGCGTTCGGTGTCCAGCTCCGGCAGGGTCGTCCAGGTGTACTGCGGGGCCAGGTCCCGGGGCAGGCCGCTGGTGTGCTGCAGCAGCTGGCGGACAGTGATCGGCTCCGGGTAGGGCAGCAGGCCGGGCAGGTACTCCGAGATCGGCTCGTCCAGCCCCAGCCGCCCCTTCTCGGCGAGCTTCAGCACGAGGGTCGCCGTGAACGTCTTGGACACGCTGCCGATGCGGAACCGCCCGTCGATGTCCGGCTTCGCCCCGGTGACGATGTCACCGGCGCCGGCCCGCCCCCGCCAGCGGCCCGCCGGATCCGCCGCGATCGCGATGACCCCCACGTTCCCCGCCTGCACGGCCGCGTCCAGTGCGGCCTGACGTGGATCGGTTCCCGCGGCGGCGGTACCGGTTCCGGCGAACAGAAGTACGGCACAAGCAGCGGACACGATCGATCGACGCATGGTCTCCCCCGAGTTGTGCGGTGCGCCAGAACGTAGCGCAGTCCGGCCGACGCCGTAAGGGGATGCGCTCCGCGGATTCGTCTTTTCCCTGCGCAGTAGCGGGTTCCCACGCCGCCCGCGCCAGCGGCCTTCAGCGTTGTTCGAGCTTGTCCACCAGCAGCCGCGCGGGCAGGATCATCGTGCCCAGGCCGAGCCGGGCCGGGACGCCGTCTTCGTCCGCCGTCACCAGCCGCTTCTCCAGCTGTTCCAGCAGCTCCCGGCAGTCGTCCAGGTCGACCGGCTCCCCCACCACCGCCACCGCCTGCACCGCCCCGGCCAGCAGGTGCATCAAGTCGGCCAGGGAGTCGCGCTGGGCCGGCCAGGGGTACTCGAACGGGTGGTCGCCGGCCCGGCTCGCCGTGGTGCGCACCGCGGTGACCAGCTGGGCCACCGCGGGCCACAACGCGATGAGCGTCCGAAGTGGACGTTCGTGGTGCGTGCCCGCCGTCGGGCGCCCCCGGCGCAGATTGAGCAGCCGTCCCTCCCGCGTGAGGCCGACCGCGTCCTCCGCGGCCAGCACCTGGCTGCGGGTGTCCTGCCACTGCGACACCAGGTCGTCGAGCTCGCCCGGCTCGTCGAGCCGCACCACGTCCGACAGCGACTCGAGCAGATCCGCGAGCGCGGTCGCCAGCCGGTCGGCCGCGGTCGCCAGCCGGTCGCCGTACAGCGGCGGCAGGATCAGCGTGTTCACCGCGACGCCGATCGCCGCGCCCAGCGCCGTCTCCAGGAGACGGTCCCCCATCAGCACCGGATCCCGGGCGGTGCCGTAGGAAACCAGCAGCATGCCGGTGACGCCGACCCAGATCCCCGAACTGCCGAAGTGCCGCCAGTCACCGAGGAGCAGGCCGGTGAACACGACGACGGCCAGCGCCACCGCCTGCCACGGAATGAGCTGCCCGGCCACCGCGGCCAGCACCACGCCGGTGGCCACCGAGCCGACTTGCTGGAGCCACCCGCGCAGCGACCGGTACACGGTCGCCTCCACCAAGAAAATGGCCGCGTACGGAGCGAGGAACGGCTGGGGCAGCCCCAGCACCAGCGTCGCCAGCAGCCACGCGCCGGTCGCCGCCAAAGTGGCCTTCGCGCTCTGCAGGAGCACCCGGCGCTCGCGGCCGGGGACCCGGATCGCCCGGGCGAACCAGCCCACCGGAGTCCGGTCGTGCTGATCGCCGTCCGCGGCCCCGAACGCCGCGGCGAGGCCCTGCTTGACGTCTTCACCCGCCTTCAGCCGCAGCGCCCGGCGGGCTCTCTGCTGCCGCTCGCTCATCCGGGCAACGCCAAGACGCCACCAGGCAGCACGTCACCGAGCAGCCCACCGGCGACCGCGCCCGGGTCGTTCCATGGTGTGAGCGCGACGACCACCCCGCGCGGTTCGAGCACGATCACGTCCGTCGCGCCCGGGTCGCCGGGCAGGCTCCGGCCGCGACGGACCGGGCCGAGTCCCGTGTACTGGTCCAGCGTCGCCGCGCCGGCCAGCGCGCGTGCCCGAGCCACCGCCGGTCTGGTTCGCCAACGCGGCGTCGATTTCGTCTTCGCCCGCGGTCGGCACGCTGCCCACCGGACTGGCGTCGGCCGGGCTCGGATTTCGCTCGTCCCCGCAGTCATCCGCACCTCCTTCACGTCCCTGCGCGGTTACCCGCGCGCCCGCGATCGACACCCCGCTCGACTACACCGTGGCGATCACCACGGGCCGGGAGATCTCGCGGCGCACGCGAAAGAGATTCATCGGCCGGCTTTCGACGGTGATCGAATCCCTTGCTCGTCAAGGATGAACGCACGAAGATCGCATCATGTCGAAAGTTCGCCGGACCATCGTCACAACCGCCGTCATCGCGGCGGTATCAGCCGTTTTCGCCCCGGCCGCGAACGCGGACACGATCCACCAAGTGCCGTGCAACGCTCCGGACTTCTTCAGGTTCCAGGACCGGGACTTCAACCAAACGTGCTACGCCTATGCCGGCGTTACCGAACCGGGCCTCTCTCTCGTAACCGCCTGGAGCAGCGGGAACAACGCCGGCTACTTCGTCTGGTCCGACTTCGACGGCGGGCCGTTCACCCGGTTCTTCGGCAAGAACGAGCACGGCACCCTGCCGGACCGCAGCACCTACATCGAAACACTGAACATCTACTGAGCATTTTTTCAAACACGATACGGAGCGGCGATGTTCCCCAAGAAGGCCCTGACGATCGCATTGATCAGCGCTGCCGCATTAACTGCGACCACCGGGGCCGCCCAGGCCAGCCCGGCCATCACCTGCACACTGCAGTACGGCACCGCGATCACTGCCTACCCGGATCCCAACAGCCACATCATCTGGTGGGCTTCGGCGGGCGACCAGTTCACCAACTTCGACGACCGCTGGCAAGGCTACGACCACGCGACCGACATCGGCACCAATGCCCACCGGATCAACGTCCCAGGCTGGTTTCCCGCAGCCGACTTGAACAACCTCTGTTTCCCGTGACCTGGTCACCACGTTTCCCGGGCCAAGGTGAACACGAGGTCCTGATCGACGTTCCGAACCAGGTATCCGGCGAATTGACATCGTGTACCCGAACACAAAGGAGGGGGCCCAAAATGTCCAAAAAACTGGCGCTTGCCGGGAGTGTGCTGGCTGCGACCGCTGCGTTGGCCGGGACCGGCGTGGCGACCGCTTCGCCTCAGGCAACAAACCCGAACACGTGCGTAGCCCCGGCCGGTCAACTGATCACCCAGTGCGGAACCAACTCGTCAGGAGCACCTGGCGGCCGCACGACAGTCTGGTGCGACTGGAGTGGCGGCCCGGCGGCTTCCTTCGACAAACAGTTGAACGGACTCTGGTATCACTATCCCGCGAACGGCGCCAACAGCGGTACGGTCAACTGTGGGACCACCAGCGACCTCGCCAGTACTGTTCACGTACAGGTGACCTTCTCTCGAGGCGTATCCGTCATCAAGGTTGGCTGGCACGTCTAGCGCCACGTCGAGGACGGTTGGCGTCGTAAACCTCGTCGCACGGCACCGGCGCGACGTCCGCTGGTCGCCACCAAGGACGGGCGTCCTCTCACGGCCTGGGAGACGCCAGATGCACAGGACACGTTCGATCGCGTCCGGCTGGTCCGCGGCTTCTGGGTGCTGAGGGCCGGACCGGCAGGCGCCCTGGCCTTCCCGGCGGATGCACTCGACGCCGTCGACCGGCGCGGGACCGAACCGTCGTCGGTCGGGTGACCTGGTGGGCTGGTGTCCGGACAGCCGACGTGGGGGGGGGGGGCCCCCCCCCCCCCCCCCCCGCGCGTCAAATTACGGGGGGGGACGCCCCCGCGGAGCACAAAAAGTAAATGGGGTTTGGGCCCTCGACACAACTGAAGATAACAACAAATAAAAA
>NZ_JBSGDR010000029.1:0-86380 GCF_053602455.1 Amycolatopsis sp. NPDC004378 | reverse complement strand
CTCGCGTTCAGGGCGCGGGGAAGACCTCGTCGGCCACCAGGCGGTCGCGCCACTGGGCCACCAGCGTGGGCGGCCCTCAGCCGCGACGGCCGGATCGGGTCAGCCGCCGCAGCCCGGCACCGGGAGCACGTCCAGGAAGCCGTGGATGGTCTCGCCCGTGGTGTGGTTGAGCGCGTCCGCGGTCATGTGCTGGGTGACGCCCGGCTGGTTGGCGGTCGGGTGCTGCTCCCGGATGCCGCCGACGGCCGAGACATCGTCGCCGGTGAAGAAGACCTTGCCGTTGTCGGCGAAGGTGATGCTCCAGGTCTGGCCGACCACGTTCGTGTGGATCTCGAACTCCTCCCCCACGACGAACGACCCGCCGGGGCCGTCGTCGTCGTGCTTGGACTTCAGCGTGAACGGCGTGCCGAGGCTGCCGGTCGAGTCCTGCTCGTAGGTGGGGCCGCAGCGCCGGCCCTTGGCCTCGGCGGTGCCGGTCACGACGAGACTGACGAGACTCGCGGCGACGATCCCGGCCGCAATGTGCTTGTACCGCACGAAAATCCTCCCAGTATCTGCGAAGCGTTCCCTACGCCCGTCGATACGCGGAGGAGTTACACGCTCAGCGCGAGCGGCGCCGGAACCCGGCCACGACGGCGAGCACCACCGACGTCACCGCGGCGAGCCAGCCCACCACGCGGGACAGCTCGACCGCGCGTGTCACGTGCCCGGCGTCCGGGTTGCGGCCGACCCCCAGCACCGGCAACTCGGCCACCCCGTGCGGGTAGACCGTCCGCCCGCCGACGCGGATCTCCAGCGCACCCGCGAACGCCGCCTCGACGCGGCCCGCGTTCGGGCTCGGGTGGGCGATCGTGTCGCGGCGCCACGCACGCCACGCGCCGCCCGCCGAGCCGCCGACCACCGGGGCCGCCAGCACCGTCAGGCCCGCCGCCACGCGGGTCGGGACCAGGTGGACCAGCTCGTCCACGCGGTCGACGGCCCAATGCCCCTGACGACCGGCGCGCGCCCGCCGCAGCAAGCTCACCGCTCGCGCGCCCAGGAGCCCCGGGACCCCCGCGACCGCGCCCCAGACCAGCGGGGCGACGACCGCGTCCGACGTGTTCTCCGCCAGCGTTTCCACCGACGCGCGCGAAAGCCCGACCAGGTCGAGACTTCCGGCTTCACGTGGGTCCAATTCGGACAGAGTCGTGCGGGCCGGGCCGAAGCGGGACTCCTCGAGGTCGCGCGCCAGCTCGGTGCCCTGGAGGGCCAGGCCGGCCGCGCCGAGCACCGCCCACGTCGCGGCCGCCGTCGCCGAGGCCTGCACCAGCGGACGGCCGCGGCCGAACCGTTCGAGCAGCAGACCACCCGCGACGACCGCTCCGGCGACAGCGGCGCCGGAGCCCTGCGAGAGCCGGCGGAACGCCAGCACCGGAGGCCGCCGGCGCGGGTCACCGAGGGCGCCGTCGGCCGCCACGCCCAACACCAGTCCGATCGCGCGCGCCGCGCTCACCCGTGCCCCCCGGCATAAGAAAAGTCCAGTACCCGAGGAGGCTACTCGCCCCGGGACGGCCGGGTGCCGGGGGTCGCGAGCGGGAAGCCGTGGTGGAACGCTGTTTCCCACTCGGGACCGGCCTACTCGACCAGCGCCGCGATCTCCTCCCGCGCCTGCACCACGATGTCCCGCATCGCCCGCTCCGCCCGGTCCGCGTCCCCCGCCGCCACCGCGGCGGCGACCTCCAGGTGCAGGGCGATGGCCTCGGGCTGCGGCTCCGGCGGCATCAGGCCGTGGCCGGTCCGGCCGGTCAGCACCTCCGCGACGACCTCGGACAGCTGCGCGAACATCGGGTTGCCGGACGCGGTGAGCAGCAGGTCGTGGAACGCGATGTCGAAGCCGAGGAACGTCGTGAGGTCGCGCGCGCGGGCCGTGCGGGCCAGGCGCTCGCCCAGGGCGCCGAGACGGCCGCGCTCCTCCGGCGTCGCGCGCAGGGCCGCGTAGCGCGCCGCGCACGGCTCGATCGCCGAGCGCAGCTCGTTCAGGGTGGCGAGCGCGGCCGGGCGGGCCGGGCCGTCGAGCTGCCAGCGGATCAGCCGCGGGTCGTAGTGGTTCCAGTCCGCCGACTCCCGGACGATCACCCCGACCCGGCGCTTGCTGCTGGTCAGCCGCATCGTTTCGAGCACTCGGACGACTTCGCGCGCCACTGTCCGCGAAGCGCCGAAGCGTTCCTGCAGCTCTTCGGAGCGCAGAACGGTGCCCGGCGCCAGCGAACCGTTCGCGATCGCCGCACCCAGCGCGTCCAGGACCTGCTCGTGCCTCATCGGACCCAACCTAGCGATCTGATTCGATTAAGTAGTACTTCATCTTGAATAAGTAGTACTTTTGAGTTTGACTCACCTGGGCACAACGAAGTGGGAGGTGCGGATGACCGTCATCGTGGTGATGGGCGTGTCGGGCTCCGGGAAGACGACGGTCGGCACGGCGCTCGCGAACGCGCTGGGCGTCGAGTACGCCGAAGCGGACACGTTCCATCCGAAGGCCAACATCGACAAGATGACCGCGGGTCACCCGCTGACCGACGAGGACCGCGCCCCCTGGCTCGAGGCCATCGCCGGCTGGATCCGCGACCACCAGGCGTCCGGCGGCGTCGTCACGTCGTCCGCGCTGAAGCGCCGGTATCGGGACGTCCTGAGAACCGGCGGCAACGTCTGGTTCGCCCACCTGCACGGCGACCGCGAGCTGCTGGCCGAGCGCATGAAGACCCGCACCGGGCACTTCATGCCGGTGTCCCTGCTGGACTCGCAGCTCGCCGACCTGGAACCCCTCGAGCCGGACGAGCCCGGCGCGATCTTCGACATCAGCGGCACGCCGGACGACATCACCCGGGCCGCCCTCACCGCCTTCCGGGAGCACGCATGACCACCGTCCTCGCCGCCGGCTGGACCGGCCACGACACCCGCCTGATCGTCGCGACGGTCGTCGCGATCGCCGTCATCGTCGTGCTGATCACGAAGGTGAAGCTGCACCCGTTCCTGTCGCTGGTGCTCGGTTCGCTCGTGCTCGGCCTGACCGCCGGGATGCCCGTCGACAAGCTGCTCAAGAGCTTCACGACCGGCGTCGGCAGCACGGTCGCGTCCGTCGGCATCCTGATCGCGCTCGGCGCGATGCTCGGCAAGCTGCTGGCCGACTCCGGCGGCGCCGACCAGATCGTCGACACCGTGCTCGGCAAGGCCCGCGGCGCCGCGCTGCCGTGGGCGATGGCGCTGGTGGCCGCGTTGATCGGGCTGCCGATGTTCTTCGAGATCGGGCTCGTCATGCTGATCCCGGTGGTGCTGCTCGCGGCCAAGCGCACCGGGAAACCGTTGATGCTGCTGGGCATTCCCGCGGTCGCCGGGCTGTCGGTGCTGCACGGCCTGGTCCCGCCGCACCCGGGCCCGCTCGCCGCGGCGGGCGCGTTGAACGCGAACGTCGGGGTCACGCTGGCGTTCGGCCTGCTGGTCGGCATCCCGACGCTGGTCGTCGCGGGCCCGCTGTTCGGCAAGCTGGCCGCCCGGCTGGTGCCGGACGCGACGCCGCCGGAGCGCCTGATCCCCGAGCGCGCGGACACCGACAAGCCGCGTCCGAGCTTCGCCGCGACGCTCACGACGGTGCTGCTGCCGGTCGTCCTGATGCTCGCGAAAGCGCTGTCCGACATCCTGCTCGCCAAGGACAGCGGCGCCCGCAAGGTCCTCGACTTCGTCGGTGACCCGCTGATCGCGCTGCTCGCGGCGGTGCTGGTGGGCATGGTCCTGTTGGGCCGACCGGCCGGCCTCGGCCGGGCGAAACTGTCCACTGTGGTCGGTGACTCGCTGGGCCCGATCGCGGGCATCATGCTGATCGTCGGCGCGGGCGGCGGCTTCAAGCAGACCCTGGTCGACGCGGGCGTCGGCGACGTCATCACGGGCCTGGCCAAGGACGCGCACCTGTCGCCGCTGCTGCTGGGCTGGCTGGTGGCGGTGGCGATCCGCCTGGCGACGGGCTCGGCAACGGTCGCGACCGTCTCGGCGGCGGGCATCGTGGCCCCGCTGGCGGCGGGCATGGACCCGTCGCACAGCGCGCTGCTGGTACTGGCGATCGGCGCCGGGTCGCTGTTCTTCTCCCACGTCAACGACGCCGGGTTCTGGCTGGTCAAGGAGTACTTCGGCCTGTCGGTGGGCCAGACCTTGAAGAGCTGGTCGGTGATGGAGACACTGATTTCCGTGGTGGCGATCGCGCTGATCCTGCCGCTGTCGCTGGTGGTCTAGCCGCCGAACGAACGAGGGCCGTCACCCACACCGGGTGGCGGCCCTCGTCGTGATTGGGGGGTGTCCCTATGTGGTTGTCAAGCCGCGGCGGGAGCTGGTTGGGGGTGTCGGTAGTGGGTGCCGTTGCGGAGCATGGCGTAGATGACGTCGCAGCGGCGCCGGGCCAGGCAGATCAGCGCGGCGTTGTGTTTCTTGCCCTCGGCTCTCTTGCGGTCGTAGTAGGCCCGGCTGACCGGGTCGGACAACGAGGCGAAGGCGGCGAGGAAGAAGGCGCGTTTGAGCTGGCGGTTGCCGGTGCGGGCCGGGTGTTCGCCTTTGATGCTGGTGCCGGAGCTGCGGGTGACTGGGGCGATGCCGGCGTAGGCGGCCAGGTGTCCGGAGCTGGCGAAGTTGGTGGCGTCGCCGACTTCGAGGAGTATGCGGGCTGCGGTCCTGACGCCGATGCCGGGCATCGAGGTCAGGACCCCGGCAAGAGGGTGCGCATCAAGTATCCCCTCAACCTGCTCGGCGACCTGTTTGCGTTGCTGCAGAACGGTCTTCAAGCTGTCGGCCAGCCGCGGCAAGACGGTGTCGGCGGCGGCGGTGCCCGGGACGGTGACGGTCTGCTCGCCCAGCGCGACCATGATCGCCTCGACCAGTTTGTCGCCGAGGCGAGGAGCGTGGACCTTGGCGATCGCGGTGAGCTTGCGGCGTCCGGCCTTGGCGATCCCGGCCGGGCCGCCGCAGCGCGAGAGGATTTCCAGCACCGCCGGGTGGCTGATCCGCGGACCGATGGCGTGTTCGAGGGCGGGGTGGATGCCGGTGAGCAGGCCGCGGATGCGGTTGCTGATCCGGGTGGCTTCGCCGGCCAGGTCGTCGTCGAACCCGACCAGCACCTCCAGTTCGGCCAGGGGCCTCGTCGCCAACGTCGACCGGGCGCAGGGTGTGGGGCAGGGAGCGGGCGGCGTCGGCGATGACGAACGCGTCCCGGGCGTCGGTTTTGGCGCGGCCGGGGTAGAGGTCGGCGATGCGGCGCATCGCCAGGCCGGGCAGGTAGGCGACCTGGTGCCCGGCGGCGCGGGCGACCGCGACCGGCAATGCCCCGATCGTGGCCGGCTGGTCGACCACCACCAGCAGCGGCCCGTGCGCGGCGAGCTTGTCGAACAGGGCTTTCAGCTCGGGTTCGGTGTTGGGCAGTGGCCCGTCATGCAGCCGGTTGCCGTCGGGGTCGAGACCGACCGCGTGGTGGGCTTCCTTGCCGACGTCCAGGCCGAGAAACACGCTGAAGCTGCTGCTCATCCACCAAGCCGTTCGTCCGCCGCGAGTGGTCACCGGGTTGGGCATCGATGGCCGGCACCCACGTTACGACGAGACCTACCAAAGTGGCGGCCGTGTCCCTATTCAGCGGTCCCTCGATGCCACCAGGCCCGGTGACACCACCCCCCGGATCATGGGTTCGACTGGGGGCGCAAGTCATGCCGGGCCTGGTGACCACAACTCCCTGGGCGGGAGCCACGAAAAAGGTAACGGGGGTCGACACGGCGCACGTTGACATGTGACCTTTTGGTCACCTATTCTCGCTCACGTGCCCGACGACGACCTGGTGTTCAAGGCGCTGGCGGATCCGACCCGCCGGTTCCTGCTCGACCTGCTCTTCGAGCGTGACGGCCGCACGCTCACCGAGTTGGAGACCCAGGTCGAGATGACCCGCTTCGGCGTCATGAAGCACCTGAAACTGCTGGAAGAGGCCGGGCTCGTCGTCGCGCGGAAGGAAGGGCGGGAAAAGCTGCACTTCCTGAACGCCGTGCCGATCCGGCAGATCCACGACCGGTGGATCGACAAGTACACCGAGCGCCACGTGACCGCGCTGCTCGACCTCAAGAACGAACTGGAAGGCGAAGAACCATGACGAACACCGTGCAGGTCTACCGCGTCTACATCAAGGCGACGCCGGAGCGCATCTGGGAAGCCATCACCAAGCCCGAGTGGACGCAGCGGTACGGCTACACCGGCCTGGCCGACTTCGACCTCAAGCCCGGCGGCAAGCACCGCATGCGCCCGACCCAGGCGTTCATCGACGCCGGGATGACCGGCGACATCGTCGACGGCGAGGTCCTCGAAGTGGACCCGCCGCGCAAGCTCGTCATCACCTGGAAGCTGCTGATGGCGCCGCAGGACGCGAGCGACGAGCCGTACACGACGCTCACCTACGAAATCGAGGAGTCCAAGACCGCGGGCACCAGACTGACGGTCACCCACGACGTCACCGGTGCCCCGAACATGGCGGCGATGGTCAGTGGCGCCTTCGAGCGGCTCGACGCGCCGCCGAACGAGAACGCCGGTGGCGGCTGGGCCTGGATCCTCTCCGACCTCAAGACGCTCCTGGAGACCGGCGACACCATCGTCCCGGCGCCCTGAAAGAGGTCTGGTGGCCTGCCTCGCGCCGCTTCGAGGCAGGCCACCAGGACTATGCGCGCTGGGTCGCCGCCTTCAAGGCCGCCTTCGCGGCCTCGGGCGCGCCCAGCGTGTCCAGCCCGAACAGGGCCGCGCCCACCACCGGGTTGACGTCCACCACCCGGACCACCGCGCGCGGCGCGACCTTCAGGCACCGGCGCTCGATCTCCGCGATCACCGGCGCGCCGACCCCGGTCAGCACCCCGCCGCCCAGGACGATCTCCGGCGCGTCGCCGGTGAGGTCCAGGTTCCGCAGGATCACCGCCGCGAAGACGCTCACCTCCTCGACGAACCGGGTGACGATGTCCGCCGCGACCTCGTCGCCGGCCGCCGCGACCTCGAACAGCAGCGGGCACAGCCCGTGGATCGAGGCGGCCGGGATCTCTTCGAAGTGCAGGCCCTGCACGACGTCCAGCAGCGCCGGCTTCCCGAAGTACTCCGCGACCGCCGCCCGCAACGCGGTCCGCGGGCCGCGGCCGTCTTCGGCGCGGACGGCCCACCACAGCGCCTCTTCGCCGAGCCGGTAGCCGCCGCCCCAGTCGCCGGAGATCTTGCCCAGCGCGGGGAAGCGGTGGACGCGGCCGTCCGGGCCGACGCCGGCGCCGTTGATCCCGGCACCGCACACGACCGCGACGCCCACCCCCGCGCTGCCCGCCCGGAGCAGCGCGAGGGTGTCGTTGCCGACGGTCAGGGTTTCGCTCCAGCCCCGCGCCGCCAGCGCGGCGTGCAGTGCCTCTTCCTCACGCGGGAAGTCGAGCCCGGCCAGGTACGCGGACGTGTGCACCGCGAACGGCTTCTCCCCGAAGCCGGGGCAAGCCTCCAGGACCAGGCCTTCCAGCGCCGTGACGCACGCCGCGACGCCGACGTTCTGCGGCGACGCGCCGGGGCCGCGGGACTGGCCCAGCACCACGCCGTCTTCCGAGATCACGAGGACCTCGGTCTTGCTGTTTCCGCCGTCGATCGCGATGATGGCAGGCCTCATCCGCGGGCCCAGGGCAGGTACTCGCGGTTGATCTGCACCAGCGAATCGGCCAGCGTGTCGGCCTTCGAGTACTGGCCCACCAGCGGGTGCGCCAGCAGCGCGTCGGCCACGCGGTCCCGGCCGCCCTTGACCGCCGCCTCCAGCGCCAGGAACTCGTACGCGGTGGTCGCCGCGATGAGGCCCGAGAACCGGGGCTCCACCGGGAGCTGCGGGATCGGCGTCGCCCCCTTGGAGTCCACAATGGACCGCGCCTCGATGACGGCGTCGTCCGGCAGGAACGGGAACGTCCCCTCGTTGCGGACGTTCACCACGTGCTCCTCGGCCGGACCGCCCGCGGTCAGCGCGTGCACCAGCTGCACGGCGGCTTCCGAGTAGTACGCGCCGCCGCGCTTTTCCAGGGAATCCGGCTTCGTGTTCCGCTCCGGGTCGAGGTAGATCTTCAGCAGCTCTTCCTCGACGTCGGAGACGACGTCCGCGCGCGGGCGCTCGGTGCGCTGCTTGGTGACCTGCTCGTCGTGCGCGTAGAAGTACTTCAGGTAGTACGACGGCACGACGTTCATGCGCCGCAACCACTTCTCCGGCACTGAGACCTCGTCGGACAGGTAGTCCAGGTGGTTCTCCAGCAGCTCCGGCAGCCGGTCGACGCCGTCGACGAGCGCGCCGCGCTCCCAGCTCAGGTGGTTCAGTCCGGTGTGGACGAGCTTGACGTCGTCCGCGCCGACACCCAGCAACCGACCGAACTGCCGTTGCAGGTTGATCGCGACGTTGCACAGCCCGACCGCGCGGTGGCCCTCGTTGAGCAGCGCCCGCGTGACGATGCCGACCGGGTTGGTGAAGTTGACGATCCACGTGTCGTCGCCGGCGATCTTGCGGACGCGGTCGGCGATGTCGAGCACCACGGGCACCGTGCGCAGCGCCTTCGCCAGCCCGCCCGCGCCCGTCGTCTCCTGGCCGACGCAGCCGCAGGCGTGCGGGAACGTCTCGTCGGAGCGCCGCGCCCGCTGCCCGCCGACCCGCAGCTGGATCAGCACCGCCGACGCGCCGTCGACGCCCTCTTCCAGCGACTGCGTGGTCCGCACCCGCGCGGGGTGTCCCGCGTGCGAGAGCAGCCGCTGGCTGAACCCGCCCACGGCCTCGACGCGGTAGGCGTCCGGGTCCACGAGCACGATCTCGTCGACGTCCAAAGTGGAGCGTCGCCCGGCGATCCCGTCGATCAGTTCCGGCGTGTAGGTGGACCCGCCACCGACGACTGCCAGCTTCATCCCTTGACTCCCGTGAATGTGATGCCCTTGACGAACGACTTCTGGGCGAAGATGAACAGCACGATCACCGGCGCCATGATCAGCGCGGTGGCCGCCATCGTCATGTTCCACTCGACGTGGTGCATGCCGCGGAAGGACGCGATCGCCAGCGACAGCGGCCAGTGGTCCTGGTTCTCGCCGGTGTAGAGCAGCGGCCCGAAGTAGTCGTTCCAGGTGAACAGGAAGCAGAACATCGCGGTGGCCGCGATCCCCGGCTTGGCCATCGGGATCAGCACCCGGACCATCGCCTGGAACTCGGTGCAGCCGTCGATCTTCGCCGCCTCGATGTAGTCCTTCGGGATCGTGAGGAAGAACTGCCGGAGCAGGAAGATCGAGAACGCGTCGAAGAAGAAGTACGGCACGATCAGCGGAACCAGCGTGCCGGTGAGGCCCAGCCGCACCCACAGGTCGTACAGCGGCACGACGGTGACCTGCGGCGGCAGCAGCATCGCGGCCACCGTCAGCATGAAGAACAGGTTCTGCCCGCGCCACCGCAGCTTCGACAGGCCGTACGCCGCCGGGATCGCCGAGAGCAGCGCACCCGCCGTCGCGCACGCCGAGTACAGCAGGCTGTTGCCGAAGTACTCCAGCAGTGGCGCCTTCTTGAACACCTCGACGAAGTTCTCGAAGTGCCATTCCGACGGCCACAGACTCGCCGTCATCGCCTGGTCGCTCTTCATCACCGCGGTGAGGAACACGAACAGGATCGGCAGCATGAAGACCACGCCCATGGCGATGCCGACCGAGTGCAGCGCGATGAACGACAGCCGCTTGTCCCACTGCCGCTTGAACCGCACCTTCGGCGGCACGCCGGCCGGGCGTTGCGGCGCTTCGGCCAACGCGGTCATGCGCCCTCCTCCTGGTGCTGGGACTTGCGGAGCTGCCTCACCAGGATCCAGGTGAAGGCGGCCGAAACGATGAACAGCAGCACGGCCATCGCCGCCGCGTAGCCCATGTTGAAGTAGCGGAAACCCTGGACGTACAGCCAGATCGGGTACGTCAGCGTCGAGTTCTGCGGGGCCCCGATGAGCTTCGAGTTGCCGGCGACGTCCGCGGTTCCCGCACTCGCGGAAGCCGCCACGATCGCCTGCGTGAAGAACTGCAGCGCGTAGATGATCGAGTTGACCACGCCGAAGAGCAGCACCGGCGAGATCGACGGCAGCGTGACGTGCCAGAACCGGCGGATCGGCCCGGCGCCGTCGAGCTCGGCTGCCTCGTACTGCTCGGCCGGGACGTCCAGCAGCGCGGCGAGGATGATGATCATCAGCTCGCCCGAGCCCCACAGCGCGAGCAGCGTCAGCGCGGGCTTCGACATCGACGGGCTGTTGAACCAGAGCCCGCCGTCGATGCCGACGAGCCGCAGGAACCGGTTGACCGGGCCGAACTCCGGGTTGAAGACGAAGACGAACGCCAGCGTCGCCGCCGCGGGCGGGGCCAGCGTCGGCAGGTAGCACAGGGTCCGGACCAGGCCGACGCCCGACTTCAGCCGCGAGATGACCGACGCCACGCCGAGGGAGAACACCACCCGGCAGACGGTCAGGACGACGACCAGCCACAGCGTGTTGTACGCGGCGGTGCCGACCAGCGGCTCGCTGGTGAACATCCGGACGTAGTTGTCGAAGCCGACGAACACCGGCGCGTTGATCAGGTCGTACCGGGTGAAGGAGTAGTAGACCGTGGCGATCAGCGGGTAGCCGAAGAAGATCAGGAACCCGAGGAACGCCGGGGCCATGAAGAAGACGACGGTCCGGCGGCGCTTGGCCCGGCGGGCCCCCGCCCGCACCTTCGCAGGCACGGACGGGGAGCCGTCGGTTGTGATCGGGACGGCGGTGGAGGTCATCCGCCCGCGCCCTTCTGCTTGAGCTCGTCGTTGACCTGCGCGTCGACCTTCGCGAGCCCCGCGGTCAGGTCGGGGATCGACCCGGCCTGCCACTTCTCGGCGAAGTCGTTGACGGCCTTGAGGTGCGCGTCACCGATCGGGGTGGTCTGGTTGGCGACCAGCTTGCCGCTGTCGTAGATGTCGAGGAACGTCTTGAACTGCGGCTGCAGGTCCAGCTTCGGCGAGGTGAGCGACGCCTTGGTGCTGGGCACGTTCTTCAGGCCGTTGGCCATGTCCACCAGGGTGTCGGTGTCCAGGGTGACCTGTTTGATGAGCTCCCACGCGGCGCCGGGGTTCTTGGCGCCCTTGGGGATCGCGATGATCGTGCCGGTGGTGAAGCCGCCGCCGTAGTGGTCGGCCATCGAGTCGAGCACCGGGAACGGGGCGGTCTGGTACTTGACGTCGGGTGCCTGGTCCTTGAGGAACGCGGTACGGAACTCGCCGTCCATGATCATGGCGAGCTTGCCCTTCTGGAAGCCGTGGTCGGCGGAATACTCGTCGCCCAGGCCGGCCTTGAACTTCTCGACCTTGTCGTGGCCGCCGTAGAAGTCGATGAGCTGCTTCTGGAACTCGAACATCGCCTTCCAGCCGGGGTTGGTGGCGAGGTCCGACTTGCCGTCCTGGCCCAGGAAGGTCGCGCCGAAGTACTGCGCCCAGTACTGGGCCTGGTTGGCGTAGAACGGCATCGAGGGCAGGAAGCCGGCGACCTTGATCGAGCCGTCCGGGTTGAACTCGGTGAGCTTCTTGGTGTCCTCGAACAGCTCCGACAGCGTCTTGGGCGGCGAGGTGATGCCCTTCGCCGCGAACATGTCGGTGTTGTAGTACATGCCGTAGACGTCGGCGAGCATCGGCATCGCGCACCGCTTGCCCTGGTACTCGGTGTAGTTGCGCACCGCGTCCGGGATCTGGGTGAGGTCGATCTTGTCGCGCTCGATGTAGGGCTTCAGGTCCTGGAAGCTGCCGGTGGAGCACCAGGCGCCCAGGTTGTCGGTGTAGAAGGAGATCGCGACGTCGGGTGGATTGCCGCCGCGGATCGACTGCGTCAGCTTGTCGTCGTCCTGGTTGCCCTCGTGCTTGATCTCGATGTTCGGGTACTTCGCCTTGAGCTTGTTCAGCCCCGCGGTCACCACGCCGTACTCGCGGTCGGTGAACTTGGAGTACACGGTGATCGTGACCTTGTCGTCCTTGCCGGGCGCGGCCGCCGCGTCCGATGTGGACGGTGCGGCGGCGCCGGAACAGGCGCTGGTCAACAGGACGGACGCCGCGGCGGCGGCCGCCAGCAGGGCGCCTCGGCGGGTCCGGGTGGTAGGGGGCATGGCCCTCCTCCTCATCGGTCGGTCTACTCGGTTGGGGACGGGTGCTTTCGTCCTCGGGCCTGCGACCCGAGGAGCGTGGGCGTGACGACGCCGAAGACGTCCTCACGGGCGGTGGCCAGCGCGGACTGCAGCGCGCCGGCGCGGACGGCGTTGCCCTGCACCGAAGCGCAGCCGACGGGCGTGCGCGGCAGGACCAGTTCGTGCAGCTTTTCCTGCACCAGCGCGGCGAACGCCTCGCCACCGGCGCGGCTGGTGTCGCCGCAGAGGAGCACGAGCTGCGGGTCGGCGACCGCGACGAGGTTGGCCACTCCGCCGGCGACGCGCTTGGCGAGGTCGTCCAGGAACGGGTGGCTCTTCCCGGCTTTCTCGACGGCTTCCCAGGCGGTCTCGGCCGCGATGCCGTGGGCGGCGGCGAGGCGGCAGATCGCGGGTGAGTCAACCAGGTTGCCGAACCGCGCGCCGGCCGCGGGCCAGACGTCACCGGTGTCCACAGTGGCCGGATCCGGGACGCGCATCCAGTCGATCTCGCCGCCCCCGCCGGTGGCCCCGCGCAGCAGCCGCCGTCCGATCACGACAGCGCCGCCGACGCCTTCCGACAGCCACACCATGACGAAGTCGTCGACGTCCTGGGCCTGCCCGACGCTCATCTCCTCGACGGCGACGAGGTTGACGTCGTTCTCGATGAGGACGTCGACGCCGAGGTCGTCGGAGAGCTTCTGCGGGACGTCGAAGCCGAGCCAGCCGGGGATGTGCGGAGCCGACGAGAGCAATCCGGTCCGCGGGTCGAACGCCCCCTGCGCGCCGATCACGACGTGCGCCAGGTCTTCTCGCTGGATCCCGGCTTCCCGGGCAACCTTCTGCAGGGCTTCGCCGAAGGTCCCGACGACGTCGGCGCCTTCGTGGACGGGCAGCGGCGTCCGGTACTCGGCGAGCACGACCCCGGCGACGTCCGCGACGACGAAGTCGGCGACGTGCGGGGTGAGGTCCACGGCGGCGACGAAGGCGAGCGCGCCGTTGGCCGCCCAGAGCTGGGCGCGGGGCCCCCGGCCGCCGCCCCTGACGCCCGCCTTCACGACGAGGTTGTCCTGCTCGAGCCGGGTGATGAGCTGCGCGGTGGCGGGCTTGGACAACCCGATGGCGAGCTCCAGCTCGGCGCGGGTCAGCGGGCCCTCCCGCAGGAGGACCTCGATGGCGGCGCGATCGTTGATCTCGCGCAGCATCCGCGGGCTACCGGCTCGCACGCACTCGCTCCCGACTTAATTAGGATACTTTACAGACGGTTTCGCAGGACTGTAGTGAGCCGGAGCACAGCCGTCAACGGTCTGGTGAAACGAGCAGGTAACGCCTCGGGTCCCGCTGGGCCACCTGGCGGAAACGTGCACCAGGCGCAACGAAAACGGCCCCGGCGGGTAGCCGGGGCCGTTTTGGTCGCGCTCTGTGGCGGGTGGTTACTCCTCCGCGTCCGCCCAGGCTTTGAGCATCACGCGGGCGATCGACGAGTTGCCCGGCAGGATGATCTCCGCCGCGCCGTTCGCGATCGGGGTCGGGCGAGATCCCTCGCCCCGGACCGCGCTGTTCGCGAACGCTTCGCGCACCTCGGCCCGCGAGACCCACAACGCCTCTTCGATCTCGCCGTCCGCCGGTACCAGGGGCAACGAGCGGTCCGCCCGGGCCGTGAACCCCAGCATGATCGAGCGCGGGAACGGCCACGGCTGGCTGCCGAGGTACCGGACGTCGGACACCGACGCCCCCACCTCTTCGCGGATCTCCCGGACCACGCACGCTTCCAGGGACTCCCCCGCCTCGACGAACCCCGCCAGCACCGAATAGCGCCCCGCCGGCCAGATCGGCTGACGCGCCAGCAGCACGTGGGAGCCGTTGGCCCCCTCCAGCGAGTGGACCAGGCAGATCACCGCCGGGTCCGTGCGCGGGTACTCCTCGCGGCCGTCGTTCGTGCACTTGCTCGCCCAGCCGAACTGGATCAGTTCCGTCGGGTGGCCGCAGCGCGTGCAGAACTTGGCCTGGCGACGCCAGTTCCGCAGCGCCTGCGCCGTCGTGAACAGGCCCGCCGACGTGTCGTCGAGCAGGTCGCCGTAGCCGCGCAGCTCGACCCAGACCTCGCCGTCCGCGCGCGGGACCTCTTCGACGAAGCCCCAGCTGCCCGCCATCTTCACCGTGTCGGCGTCACCCGACGGGCCGCCCGGCAGCGACCAGTAGTCCGTGTCCTGCCACTCGCCCAGGAACACCGCGTCCGCCGGGGGCGAGGCACCGAAATCGATCGCCTTCCGGAACGCCAGGACCGAGCTGCCTTCGACGACCGGCGTGCGCCCGGTGTCGTCCAGGAGGACGACCCGGGCGTCGGCCCAGCGCGCCACCAGCCGCGAAGGGTTGGTGCGCAGACCTTCCTGACGGTCCACAGTGGACCGCGACAGGGTGGGCAGGGCGCCGAGGGTGAACGGGACCGACATCAGGACGGCTCGCCCACGACGACGTCGCCGAGGGACACCAGCTTGCGTTCCAGCACCGCCGCGTCACCGACCACCACGCCGGTGAACCGCTTGGGGGCGAAGAACTTCAGCGCCGCTTCGGCCACCTCGTCGGCGGTCACCGCGGCGACCCGCGCCGGGTGCTCGTTGAGCCACTCCAGGCTCAGCCCGGTCGAGGCCAGCGCCAGCACCTGCCCGGCCAGCCCGCCCTGCGACGACGTCGACGTCAGCAGCGAGCCGATCGCGTACTGCCGCACCGACTCCAGCTCGTCGCCCGCCGGCGGGACCTGGCCGAGGCGGCCCAGCTCGTAGCGCGTCTCCAGCAGCGCCGGCGCGGTCGCCTCGGTCGCGGTGTCCGCGTCCACGTTGACCACGGCCGTCTTGTCCGTGAACTCGAAGCCGGAGTGCGCGGAGTACGTGTACCCCTTGTTCTCGCGGATGTTCTCGACCAGCCGTGACGAGAAGTACCCGCCGTAGGCCAGGTTCGCCAGCTGCAGCGCGGCGTAACCCGGGTCCGTGCGCGGCACGGTCTGCGCCGAAAGCCGGATCTGCGACTGCACCGCGCCCGCGCGGGGCACCAGCAGCACGTTCGGCCCGGTCAGCTCCGGCAGCGGCGGCAGCCGGACGGCGGAGCGGTCGGACGCCCAGCCGCCGAGCACCTTCTCCAGCTCGCCGATCACCGACGCCGGGTCGAGGTCGCCGACCAGCACCAGAACCGAGCCGCGGGCCTGCACCGAAGCCTGGTGCAGTGCCCGGACCTGCTCGGGCGTCACGACCGCCACGTCTTCGGCCTTCGGCACCTCGCGGGTCGCCGGGTGGTCGCCGTAGCGGTGCTTCTGCAGGGCCTCGCGCGCGATCGTGCGCGGCTGGGTGCGGGAGACGGCGATCCGCTCGACCAGCCGCTCCTTCTCGCGGGCGATCTCGTCGTCGGCGTAGGTCGCACCGGTGAGGACGTCGCCGAGCACGTCGAGGAACGTCGGCAGCTTCTCGGCGAGCGCGGATCCGGTCAGCACCAGGCGTTCCGGGTCGACGCCCGCGCCGATGTCGCCGCCGATCAGCGCCAGCTCGGCGTCGATCTCGATGCGGTTGCGGCGCGCGGTGCCGGTCAGGATCGTCTCGGCGAGCACCTCGGACGTGGCCGGGTGCAGCGCGTCGTCGCCCGCGAACGGGATCCACAGCCGGGCCTCGACCATCGGCACGGTCGCCTTGCGCACGGCCACCACGCGCAGGCCGTTCGACAGCTCGGTGTCCACATGGGACAGATCGGCGGCCGCGCGCTGCTCGCCCAGCGGGGGCAGCGGGCGCGGCCCCCGCGCGGTGCGGCCGATTTCCTCCGCACTGCGGTGCGTTGCAGAAGTCACTGCTCGTTGTTCCCTTCCGAAGCGGGCTTGACCACCAGCACGGCGCGCGCGTCGGGGCGCAGCGCCTTGGCCGCCGCCGAAACGGCTTCCGAGGTGACGGCGGACATGCGGTCCGCGAGCTTGTACACCAGCGACGCGTCGCCGTAGAGCAGTTCGAACGAGCCGAGGGCGAGCGTCCGCGACACCAGCCTGTCGTGCTCCGAGTGCAGGCTCGCGGTCCAGCGCGCGGTGACCTTGCGCAGCTCCTCCTCGCTCGGCGGCGTCTCGGCGAGCTTCTCGAGCTCGTCGTCCAGCGCGGCGAGGACGCGCTCGCGCGGCACCTCGTGCGGGTGGATCAGGGTGATGGTGAACGTGTCCGGGTCGCGGGCCTCGAACGGGCCGAACAGCCCGGCACCGGCGCCGATGTCGACGACCAGGGGCTCGCGGTGCACCAGCCGCTGCTGCAGGCGGGAGCCGTCGCCGTCGGTCAGGACGCCCGCGAGCACGAGGTAGGCGAGGTAGCCGTCGACGTCGTTGATCGGGTCCGGCATCCGGTAGCCGATGCCGAGCGCGGGCAGCGGGGCGTGCGGGTCTTCGACCTCGCCGCGCAGCTCGGTGGTCGGCAGCGGCTCGGCGAACGACGGGCGCTGCGGCGCGGGCCGGTGCGGGACGTCGCCGAAGTGCGTCTCGATCAGCTTCTTGGCGTTGGCCACCTCGAAGTCGCCGGCCACGGTGAGCACGGCGTTCGCCGGCGCGTAGTAGGTGTCGAAGAACGCCGCGCAGTCGTCGACCGTGGCGCTCTCGAGGTCCTCGAAGCCGCCGTAGCCGTTGTGCGCGTTGGGGAACGTCGAGTACAGCACCGGCGGCAGGGTGATCCACGGGAACCCGCCGTACGGCCGGTTCAGCACGTTGAGGCGGATCTCCTCCTTGACGACGTCGATCTGGTTCGCCAGGTTCTCCACGGTCAGCTTCGGCGCGCGCATCCGGTCGGCCTCGAGGAACAGCGCGCGCTCGAGCGCGGCGCTCGGCAGCACCTCGAAGTAGTCCGTGTAGTCCGGGTGGGTGGACCCGTTGAAGGTGCCGCCGCTGGACTGGACGTGCCGGAAGTGCGCGAGCTTCTCGAGGCTCTCCGAGCCCTGGAACATCAGGTGCTCGAAGAGGTGCGCGAAACCGGTGCGCCCCTCCGGCTCGGAACGGAAGCCCACGTCGTAGTGGACGCTGACGCCGACCACCGGCGCGGTCGCGTCGGGTGCGAGGACCACGCGCAGACCGTTGTCGAGGGTGTATCGGACGAGCTCGGGATCGGCCATGGCCCCACCCTACGACGGGTCGGCGCGTTCCGGCTTCCCGGCTGGCGGGTGAGAACCGGTGTGCTGCCCGGCCGCGTCGAGCAGCCGTCCGCGGCGGGCGCCGGCGAAGGCGCCCGCCAGCGCGGCCGCGAAGGATCCGGCCTGGTCAGGGGTGATGTCGCCGTCGTGCCAGTAGACCGGCGGCGGGTGCTCGAGCCCGTCGAACGCGGCCACCCACGGCCCCAGTTCGCCCAGAGCGAGCGCGTACGGCAGAGCACGGGAGAAGACCAGCTCGCGCTGGGGCTTGGTGAAGGTCTTCGGCCGGACCGAAGCCAGCGACGCCGCGACCCCGCGGAGGCGCCGCGCCAGGTCGGTGCCCGCCCGGCGGCGCGCGGGCAGCGCGGCGGAGGCGGCGACCGCGGCGGCCCCGGCCAGGACGACGATGCCGCCGAGCTGGGCGTAGCCGACAGTCAGCGCGAGGAGCACGGTGAGGAACACGCCGTAGAAGACGACCCGGATCCCGGCACGCCGGAGCAGGCCGGTCGCGAGGCGGCCGCGGCCGGCGAGGTCGGCGGCCAGCGCCGCGCCGGGGACCTCGACGTGCCGCTGCCGCAGTTCGGCGAGGGTCACCGACTCCTCCGGCAGCACGGTGTCGAAGACGGCCCGTTCGAAGGGCGTCAGGTGCTCGTCGGGCGGGTTGCGGCGGGTCAGCCGGGAGCCCTCGCTGACCCACACGTAGTTGCGGACGGCGAGGTCGAGCACCGTCGCGGCCAGGTCGGCGGCCCCGGCCCGGCCGTGCAGCAGCACGCCGACGTGCCCGGGCAGCACGCCGCCCGGGGACGCGAACTCGCCGTTCGCGGTGACCAGCGCGGCCTCCGGGGCCTCCCCCGCGTCGGCGTCCCGGCGGCGGGCGAGCCCGACGAGCGCGGCCGCCACCAGCAGGAGCGCGCCGAAGCCCGCCCAGGCCCAGCCGACCGGCGCGGTGAGCACGAACGCCCCCGCGATCGTCTTCGCGGGAACGAGCACCGTGTTGTCCGGGACGGTGCCGGCGGGCAGCTCGACGGTCGCCGTCATCCGCTGCCCCGCCGCCAGGTTCTGCTGGCTGAACCGGGTCAGCCCGGCGTGGTCGATCTGCGCCGCGGCGCACGGGAAGTCCGAGTCCGGCGGCCCGGCGAGGCAGTCGACGGCGGTCGGGATCTTCGGCGCCGCGAAGGAGGCCCGGAGGAACTTGAGGTCGGTGCTCCAGCCACCGGCCAGCTCCCAGGTGACCCGGTCCCCGGCGACCGCACCGTCCACTGTGTACCGGACGACCGACGTGCCAGCGGTGAGGTGGACGGTGAAGGCGTCCTTGTCGACGCTCGCCGTCCCGCTGCCCTCGACGACGACGTCGCGGACGCCGTAGATCCGGTCGCGGTGGTGCGGCGCGGGGACGCGCAGCGCGACCCGGCGGTCCATCGCGAGGCCGTTCGGCACGGAGATCGCCTCGACGACCGAAAGCGAACCGTCGCGCTCGACCTTGAGCTGGATTTCCGCGCTCTGCGGCACGGTCGGGAGCGGCGGCTGGTCCACCGGCGCCGCCACCAGGAAGAGCGCGAGCGCCGCCGCCGCCGCGAGCACGGTCAGCGGGTGGTGCGGCCGGCCGCGGTGAGCAGCCCGTCCAGCGCGGTCAGGAACGACGGGAAGTGCGTGCCGAACCGGCGCAGGTCGCGGTCGGCCTCCATCCCGCCGTACCAGTACAGCCCGGCCGAACCGTCCGACGCCGGGTTCAGCGCGGCGAACGCGCCGAGCCAGCGTTCGGTGTCGCCCAGCACCACCGCGTACGGCAGCGAGCGGGAGAACACCATTTCGCGGTCGGCCGGCGGGATGTCCTCGGCCTTGGCGGTGTGCAGGTAGTCGAGCAGGCCGCGGACCTGGCCGACGAGCGCCCGGCCGCGCGCGGTGCGCGACGGCAGCAGCGCGGCCGCCGCGGCGACGGCGAGCCCGGCCAGCGCGACCGCGACGCCGACCAGCGCTTCGCCGACCGTGAACGTGAGGACCGCGGTGGCGACGGCGCCGAGCGCGAAGATCCCGGCGCCGATCCCGGTCAGCCGCCCGCGGGCGGTGTCCGGGCGGCGGGAGAACCAGCGCTTGGTCACGACGTCGGCGTACATCGCGTCGCTGATCTTGCGCAGGTCGAGCCCGCCGCGGGCGCGCAGCTGCGAGACGAGCACGGAGTCGGTGCCGGCCGGCAGGAGCGTCTCGTAGACGGCGCGCTCGAAGTCGTGCAGGTGCTCGTCCGGCGGGTTGCGGCGGGCCAGCTGCCAGTCGGGGCCCGGCACCTCGGCCAGCCACAGGTAGTTGCGGACGGCGAGGTCCACGACGGTGGCGCTGATGTCGACGACGTCCACGGTCTCGTCGACGACGGTCCCGACCTGCCCGGGCAGCACCCCGTCCGGGCTCGCGAAGAAGACGCGGTCGCCGTCGCGCAGCAGGACCTCGACCGGTCCGGTGGCGGTGTGCAACGCGCCCGCGTCCTCCTTGCGGCGGCGCCACACGAAGAGGCCGCCGGCGATCAGGAAGACGAGCAGGAGCGCGAAGACGATGCCGGTCAGTGGCGTGAACGCGAAGGCCGTGGCGAAGAGGCCGACGTCGGCGAACTTCGCGTTCGCGGGCGTGGTGTTCGCGGGCAGGCCGACGAGCAGGTCGACCCGGTCGCCCGGCTGGACGCCGTTCTGCTCGAGGCGCACGACACCGGTGTGGTCGAGCTCGGCGAGCGTGCAGCGCTGGCTCGAACCGATCGGGCCGGCGAAGCAGTCCACAGGGGACAGTTGCGGCGACGGCGCGAGGAAGGAGGCGGTGAGCTTGGCGACCGGGGCGTCGAAACCGCTCGCGACCTGCCAGCGGGCCTGCTGGCGGCCGCCCTGGTCGGCGATGGCGCCGTCGACGGCGTAGGTGACGGCCGAGGCGCCGCCGGTGAAGGTGAGGACGAGCTGGTCGCCGGTCTGCTGACTGGTCGCGGCGCCTTCGGTCTTGATGTCCTTGACCGAGAAGACCCGGTCCTGGTCGTCACCGGCCGAGACCCGCAGCGGCACGCGCGAGGTGAGCTGCTGCCCGCCGGGAACGGTGACCTTCTCGGTGACCGAGAGCGAGCCGTCGCGGAGGACCTTGAGGGCGACGTCGGCGGTGACACCCTCGGGCTGCGCCGGGATGTCGTTCCCGCTGAGCTGCTGGGGCTTCTTGACCTGATCGTCGGGCAGGTTCGGCAGGACGGGCCCGGCGGACGGCCCCTGCGCGGCGGCGACCCCGCCGATCGCGCCGGTTGCACCGGTCCCGACGGCGAGCAGCACGGCGGCGAAGGCCGTGGTCCCCCATTTCCTCAACACAGCACCACACCCTAGAGCACTCGATCTATGCTGACGCCCGGAACGGCGAGATCTCCGCTGGTACGCCGGTTCCGACGGGGAAAACGCACGGGGGGTTCCACAAAGATGACGCAAGGCCCACAGGGCCCCGGCCCGAACGACCCACGGCGCCCGGTCCCCCCACCCGGACGGCCACCGCTGCCGCCACCGGGGGCCCGGCCGTTGCCGCAGGGCCGGCCACAGGGGCCGGGCGGGCAGCCTGGTCCGGGGCAAGGCCCGCACCCTGGGCAGGGACCGGCGGGCGCGCCCGGCCAAGGCGGCGCCCCGCGGCAAGGCCCGGGACCAGGTGGGCAGCCTGGTCCCGGGCAAGGCCCGCACCCCGGGCAAGCACCATCCGGCGCGCCCGGCCGAGGCGGTGCCCCGCAGCAAAGCCCGATTTCCCGACCCGGCGCCCAGCCGGGGCCGGGTGGCGGCGCGCCGGGCCAGCCGACACCGCCACACGGGCCCGGCGGGCCGCCGCAACCCGGGCGGCCGCCGCTCGGACCTCAAGGCACGCAGGGCTTTCCGCCCTCCGGGCCGTACCCGCGGCCCGTCATGCCTCCGCCCGTTGGCGCACCCCTGCCGCCGCCCGCGGCGGCCGTCGCGCCCGTCTTCACCCCGGGCTATGCCGGTCCGCCGCCCGGCACTCCGTTCGGGCCGCGGTTCGCGCCCGGGTACACCCACTACGTCGCGAAGAAGTCCAACACCGGGGTCATCGTCGCCGTGGCGATCATCGGGATCGTCGCCGTGGTCGGGGGGCTCGTCGCCGCCGTCGCGTTGATCGGCGGCAGCACCCGGCACGTCGCCGACGCCGGTTACTCCAGCACCTACCCGAGTGACACCTCCTACACCACCGAACCGACCACCGAAGCGACCACCGAGACGACCTCGTCCACCGACGAGACGACCACCAGCCGGACCACCGAGCGCGGGACCCGGACGTCGGAGACGCCGAGCGGGCCCCGGTCCGTCGTCGCCACGGGTGACAACCCGCTGTTCGCCGACGCCAACTTCGGCCTGCAGAACATCCCGTGCTCGCTGAGCCGGTGGGCGACCGACCAGAACAGCGCCACGAAGTTCTTCCAGTCCGGCATCGCCTGCCTCGACGCGATGTGGTCGCAGATGCTCCCCGCGGCGAACCTGCCGTTCCGGTCGCCGAACCTGTCGGTGCCGCGGTCGATCTCCGAATCGTCGACGCCGTGCGGCAGCGGCGGCTCGACCACGGGCGTCACGCCCTTCTACTGCCCGACGAACAACACGATCTACATGCCGATGGACCGCATCGAGATCGAGACGTGGGGCAACCACCCCGGCCCGTACCTGTCGATCCTGGCCCACGAGTACGGCCACCACGTGCAGAACCTGGCCGGCATCTCCGAGGCGTACGGCGACCAGCGCTACGACGCGGGCGCCGACTCGGCGGCGGGCCTGGAGCTGTCCCGCCGGATGGAACTCGAAGCGCAGTGCTTCTCGGGGATGTTCCTCGGTTCGGCGTCGGTCTCCGGCGGCTCGGTCGACAAGAACATCTACAACGAAGCCTGGAACGCCCAGGACCGCGGCGACGACTACGCCCGCAACGGCAAGCGCGACCACGGCAGCGCCAAGCACAACATCTCCTGGTGGCAGCACGGTGCGACGAAGAACCGCAACCAGCAGTGCAACACCTGGCTCGCGTCGTCGGGAGACGTGTCCTAGCCCGGCGGCGTGAACGGGTTCTCGACCGACGTGCCGGACGGCGGCGTCGACGGCGAAGGCACCGGCGCCTGCCAAGCCGGGCCCGGCGCCGCGTACTGCCCCCGCGCCGCCCGGACCTGGGCCGCGTACGCCCGCACCGCTCGCGCGTGGTCCCGGTGTCGCCGCTCCGCCAGCACCGCCGCCAGGAACGCCCACGCCGGGACCCCGGGCGGCACCGGCGTGCCCAGCGCGTTCCCCACCTGCTGCGCGAGCCCCCAGCCCAGCGAGTTCGCCGCCTCCGGGGCCAGCTGGCCGAGCCGCGTCAGGAACTGGCGGCTGGCCAGCGCGAGGTCGTCCGGGAGCCGGGTCAGGTCGAGCTGGGCGGCCCAGCCCTCGAGGCCCGGCGGCATGCCGATCGCCGAGTAGCCCGGGCTCTGCGAGACGCGCTCGCGGATCACCAGCGTCCCCGCCAGGAAGTCGCCGACGCGGCGGCCGTCGGATGAGCACAGCGAAACGATCACCGCGACCGCGCCGAACAGGCCCAGCGCCCAGAAGTCCACGACGAACCCGGCGAGCCCGCGCACCAGCGCGTGGCGGAACCGGATCGGGCCGCCGTCGACGCGCACCACCCGCAGCCCCAGCGCCAGCTTGCCCAGCGACCGCCCGCGCGAGAGCGTCTCGAACAGCACCGGGTAGCCGACCATGATCAGCACCAGGAACACCAGGGCGAGGGTCACGGCCAGCGCGGCGTCGCCGCCCGGCACCGCGACCATCAGCACGAAGACCGAGCCGAACAGGAGCGCGGCCTGCACGAGGACGTCCAGCGCCATCGCCGCGGCCCGGCTGCCGAGCTTGGCGACGCGCAGGTCCAGGACGACGGCTTCGCCGGTGACCAGCTCGGATTCCTCGTGCACGCAGCCCAGGGTAGCCACGGATAGGCTGGCCCCGTGGATGTGGACGTCTTCGTCGCCGCGCACACGGCGGAGTGGAACCGGCTCGGCCAGCTGACGCACCGCGGCGGCAAGCTGACCGGGGCCGAGGCCGACGAGCTCGTGACGCTCTACCAGCGCACCGCGACGCACCTGTCGATCGTCCGGTCGGTCGCGCCCGACCCGGCGCTGGTGAGCCGGCTGTCCGGGCTGGTCGCGCGGGGGCGGTCCGCGGTTTCGGGGTCGCACAACTCCGCGTGGCGCGAGGTCGCGCTGTTCTTCACGCGCCGCTTCCCGGCCGCCGTGTACCTGTCGCGGCGCTGGTGGATCCCGGCCGCGCTGGTGTCGATCGCGGTGATGGCGGTGATCGCCGTCTGGGTCGCGGGCGACCCGCACGTGCGCGCGTCGATCGCGTCGCCGGACGAGCTCAACCAGCTGACCAAGCCCGGCGGCGAGGCCGAAAGCTACTACTCGACGGGCCCGGCGACGTCGTTCGCCGCGCGCGTGTGGACGAACAACGCCTGGGTGGCCGCGACGTGCCTGTTCCTCGGCATCGCGCTCGGCCTGCCGGTGATCGGCGCGCTGTGGCTGAACTCGCTCAACGCCGGGCTGATCATCGGCGCGATGAGCGCGGCCGGCCGCGGTGACGTGATGATCGGGCTCCTGCTGCCCCACGGCCTCCTGGAGCTGACGGCGGTGTTCGTCGCGGCGGGCACCGGGCTCCGGCTCGGCTGGACGGTGGTCGACCCGGGCCGCCGGTCGCGGACGAAAGCCCTGGCCGAGCAGGGCCGCTCGGTTGTCGTGATGGCGCTCGGGCTGGCCTGCGTGCTGTTCGTGTCCGGGCTGATCGAGGCGTTCGTGACGCCGTCGGGCTGGCCGACGTGGGTGCGCGTGGGCATCGGCGTGCTGGCCGAGGTGGCTTTCCTGGGCTACGTCTTCACCCTCGGCCGCCGGGCGGCGAAGGACGGCGAGGTCGGCGACCTCGAAGCACGCGACGCCGGGGACGCGCTGCCCGAGTCAGCATAGGCAGGAGCCCTCGAAGGCGATCGACGATCCGTCGTCGAGGCTCGCCGTGCCGACGAACCGCGCCTCGAACTCGCCCACCTCGGTGAGCACCAGCTTCGGGCTCGACGCCGTGCCGTCCGCGCCCGTCTTGACGGTCACCGTTTCGCCGCCGCCTTCGAAGGCCAGTGCGTTCTTCGGCCGGGCCGCGCGGACGAAGAACGTCACGGGCACGTCGGGCGCCGGCTGGCCGTTTTCGCCGATCACGCGGACCACGAACGGCACGCCCGGGTCCTTCGTCGCCAGGCGCTGGCCGTTGCCCGACAGGATGGCCAGGGTGCGCCCGCCCGCCGCCCACGTGTTCGCGATGCCCTGCAGCGAACAGACTTCCTGGTACAGGCGGGCGCCCACAGCCGCGCCTTCCGCGGTCAGGCACCGGGCCGTGGCGACGTTCGCGATCTCCACCAGGCCCGGCAGCCCCGCGATGCGCCGCCAGGACTGGTGCTGGTCCTTGTCGTCGCACGCCGCGAGCTTGACGGCGACGCCGTCGACCGGGCTCGCCGCGGTCAGGCACTGTCCACTTGAGACATTCGTGAAGTGCTGCCCGGCGTAGGTCCACTTGGCCCCCGGGTCGGCCGCGTCCGCCAGCACCGGCTGGCCGGAAACCACCGCGAGGGACAGCTTGCCGCCGCCGTCGGCCAGGTAGACCGGGGAACCGTCGGTCGCGGGCGCCGAAGAGATCGCCAGGGCCACCGCCATGAGCTTCCACATGCTTCGGGCTTAACAGTCCGGACGGGCGCCCACCACCGGAGTCACCCGTCAGAGCCGGCCCGCGGCCTTGAGCGCCAGGTACCGGTCCGCCAGCGCCGGCGGCAGCTCCTCCGGCACGGCGTCGACGACGCTCACCCCGTGCCGCCCCAGCCGCTCGGTCACGCGGTGCCGTTCCGCCAAGGTCCTTGACGCCGACGCCGCGTCGTAGACCGCTTCGGCGTCACCCCGGCCGGACAGCATCTCCGCGACCCGCGGGTCCGCGACCGACGCGACGATCAGCTCGTGCCGCGCGGTCAGCGAGCTCAGCACCGGGAACAGGCCTTCCTCCAGCGGCGCCGCGTCCAACCCGGTCAGCAGCACCACCAGCGAACGACGGCGGGTGCGCTGCAGCACCTCGGCGACCATCCCGCGAGCGTCCGTCTCGACGAGCGAAGGCTCCAACGGCGCCATCGCGTTCACCAACGACGTCAGCAGAGCGGCCCCCGAGGCCCCCTGCACCGCGGCCCGCAGCCGGCGGTCGTAGGCGAGCAGGTCGACGCGGTCGCCGGCCCGGGAAGCCAGTGCGGCCAACAGCAACGCCGCGTCCATCGCCGCGTCGAGGCGCGGGGCGTCGCCGACCCGGCCCGCCGACACGCGGCCCGTGTCCAGCACCACGACCACGTGCCGGTCGCGCTCGGGACGCCACGTCCGGACCATCACGTCCGCCGCGCGGGCGGTCGCCCGCCAGTCGATCGAGCGGACGTCGTCGCCGATCACGTACTCGCGCAGCGAGTCGAACTCCGTGCCCTGGCCCCGGATCAGCACCGCGTTCCGGCCGTCGAGCTGCTGCAGCCGCGCGAGCCGCGAAGGCAGGTGCTTGCGGCTGTGGAACGGCGGCAGGACCCGGACCGTCCACGGCACTTCGTGCGAACCCTGCCGCGCGGCCAGGCCCAGCGGGCCCACGGACCGGACCGTCACCCGCGCCGCCGTCCGGTCGCCACGCCGCGACGGCCGCAGCGGAGTCACCAACGCCCGCCGCTCCCCCGGCGGGACGCGCACGGCGTGCCGGTCCGCGGCGCCCGCCGACGGCGGCCACGCGTCACGCAGCTGCCCGCGCACCGGGCGGCCGCCGGGGTTCGCGACGACCAGCGTCACCTCGCACGGCTCGCCGAGCCGCACGGACGTGTCCCCGGAACGGGAAAACCGCAGTGGCGCCACGCTCCCGGCCAGCAGCAGGTCGACGACCACGAGCAGCAGGAGCACCCCGCCGACCGCCAGGATCCCGGTGGTCGACGGCAGGAGCAGCCCGACCACGAGCGCGCCGAACAGCGCGGCCAGCCCGAGCCTTCCGGTGACGGCCATGTCAGCGCGGCACGGGCACGGACGCGAGCACGCGGTCCAGGACGCCGTCCGCGGTGACGCCCTCCAGCTCGGCCTCCGGCCGCACGTCCAGGCGGTGCCGCAGGGCGGGCCGCGCCAGCGCCTTGACGTCGTCGGGCGTCGCGTAGTCGCGCCCGGCCAGCCACGCCCAGGCCCGCGTCACCGCGAGCAACGCCGTGGCACCACGGGGAGAAACACCGATGCGCACCGAGGGCAACGACCGCGTCGCCCGGCACAGGTCGACGACGTACGCGATCACCTCGGGCCCGATCGTCACCTTCGCGACGGCTTCGCGCGCGGCCGCCAGTTCCACCGCGCCCGCGACCGCCTTGAGGCCCGCCGCGGCGAGGTTGCGCGGGTCGAAGCCCTGCGCGTGCCGCCAGAGGATGCCGATCTCGTCCTCGCGCGAGGGTGCCGGCATGGTCAGCTTGAGCAGGAACCGGTCCAGCTGCGCTTCCGGCAGCGGGTAGGTGCCCTCGTACTCCACGGGGTTCTGCGTGGCGATCACGATGAACGGGTCGGGCAGCGGCCGCGACTTGCCGTCGAGCGAAACCTGCCGCTCCTCCATCGCCTCCAGCAGCGACGACTGCGTCTTCGGCGGCGTCCGGTTGATCTCGTCGGCGAGCAGCAGGTTCGTGAACACCGGCCCTTCGCGGAAGGAGAACTCGCCGCTGTGCGCGTCGTAGACGATCGAGCCGGTGACGTCGCCGGGCATCAGGTCCGGCGTGAACTGCACGCGCGTGGTCTCCAGGTCCAGCGCCGCCGCCAAAGCGCGCACGAGCAGCGTCTTCGCCACGCCCGGGACGCCTTCGAGCAGTACGTGGCCCCGGCACAGCAGCGCCAGGATCAGCCCGGTGACCGCGGCGTCGTTGCCGACGACCGCCTTGCCGACCTCGGCGCGCAGCGCGATCAGCGCGTCACGGGCCCCGGTCGCGTTCTCGCTGGTCAAGACCGCCCCACCTCTCGTTCCACCTCGTCCAGTTCGCCGGCCAGCCGGACCAGCGCGGGGTCGTCCGCCACCGGCGGGCCGTAGAGCACCGCGCCGACTTCGTTCGCCGGCCGCCCGGTGCGCGCGCTCACGGAGTTCACCAGCGCCGCCGGGTCGGCGTCGCGCGGCAGGCCCAGCGCGGTGCGCAGCCGCGCCCGCGCCGCCTCCCGCAGGGTCTCGCCCGCGTGCCCCGCGGCCTTCGCCCGCCGGTACAGCCGCGCGCGGCCCTCGGCGGTCTCCGCCGCGCGGACGACGATCGGCAACGGCTCGGTGACCACGGGGCCGAGCCGGCGGGCCCGCCACAACGCGAGCAGCGCCACGGCGATGAACGCCTGCGCCGCACCGTAGTACCAGCCGTCCGGGATCAGGGCGAAGATCGACTTGCGGGTGTCGTCCAGCCCCGGATCGGACGTGGACGGCAGGTACCAGACCAGCTTCGGGTGCGCGCCGAGCAGGTGCAGCCCGAGCGCCGCGTTGCCCTGGTCGGCGAGCCGCGAGTTGGTCAGCGGCGCCGACGAGCCGAGCAGCGTTGTCGTGCCGCCCGCGTCGGCGAGCTGCAGCAGCGTGCCGCCGCCGTCTTCGCCGGGGTAGCACGACCGCGCGCCGGGGGCGGCGTACCCGACGCCGCCGAGCGAGACGTCGCCCGCCGCGACCGCCGCGGCGACCGTGCACTGCGGGCTCAGGGTGCCGATGTCGCTCTGCCCGGCGGGGTGCACAAGCGGCAGCGAGTCGTGCAGGGTCGCCGACCCCGGCGTCACCAGGACGACGTCCGCGGCGTGCTGCCGCAGCGCGTCGAGCCGCTTGGCCGGGACCAGGTCGGGCTGGGTGACGAGCAGGGTCGCGTCCTCGGTGATCGCGTCGTCCGCTTCGTCCATCGTGTGCGCGGTCCGGACGTCGACGCCCTGGTCCTCCAGGAGCTTCGCGAGCGCGTGCGCTCCGCTGGGCTCGTACGAACCGGGCTCGAGCGCGCCGTACGTCTGCTCGCCGCGGCCGAGCAGCAGGAGGGCACCGGCGACGAAGATCAGCGCGACGATCGCGAGCGGGAGCCGTGCTCCGCGCCAGATCCGGCGCGCGTCCGGCGAAGTCGAGGTGCTCACGGGCCCGCCATGGCGACCGGACGCTCACGGCGGCAGCGTTCGTCCAGCTCGGTCAGCGTGCGGTAGGCCGCTTCGGTGCCCTCGCGGCCGCCGTAGTGGACGTCGTCGAACAGCCGCGCGCCCTGCCGCAGTTCCGCCGCGACGGTCGGCAGCAGCACCCCGGCTTCGGCGGCGGCCTCGTCGGCGGTCCGGCCGGAGCGGACGTCGAGCAGTGCGCGTTCCTCCAGGGCCCGGACGACGGCGCGGAAGCGGTCGCGGACGGCGTCGCCGTACCGCCCGCCCGCCGCGGCTTCCTCGGCCGAGCGCCGGTAGCCGTCCGCGCTCTGCCGCGTCCCGCCGAAGACGGCCCCGCCGGCCCGCGCCAGGCGGGCGACCTGGCCGGTGCGCAGCCGGATCACGACGACCAGCACGATCAGCAGCGCCACGATCAGCAGCAGCCCGAAGATCCCGCCGGGGACGACCGAGGACAGGCCGTTCAGCAGCTTTTCCAGCTGCTCGCCCAGCCAGTGCCAGAACTCCTGCAGGACGTTCGGCTTCGCGTCCTGGTACTTCGGGTCGGAGAGTTCTTGCGCCGCCGCGCGCCGCGCGTCGTCCCGGTCGATGTCGACCGGGACGTCGGTGAGCAGCGACGTCACCATGCCTGCGGCGGCTGCACCCCGGCCGCGCGGGCCAGCTCGATGTCCATGCCCTCGCGGCGCATCCGCTGGTCGAGGTAGACGATCACGGTGACCAGCGTGACGAACGGGATCGCGATGGTGCCGGAGACGATCTGCCCGGCCGAGGCCAGCAGCAGGTCGCCGGTGCTCGGCACGTAGACCTTGCCCGGGTTCAGCACGGCCGAGAACACGCCGGTGCCGAGGGTGAACGGCAGCTGGATGATGTTCTCGAAGAACGACTCGATGACCTTCGCCAGCACCAGGATGCCCAGCACCCGCCAGAACGCGCCGCTGACCAGCTTGACCGTCCGGGCGAACGCCTGCCGGAACGTGCCGCGCTCGAGCACGAGGGCCGGCGCCGCGAGTGCCCAGAACGTCCAGGCCACCGCCCCCGGGATGAAGCAGAGCATCACGCCGACCGTCGTGACCAGGGCGTAGGCGAACGCGACGCCGATCAGCGGCAGCAGCCGCGGCCGCACCTCGCCCCACACGACCCCGAAGTTCACTTCACGGCCCAGCGCGGCGCGGCCCATCACCGCGGCCATCAGGCCCGCGGTGATCGTCAAGAGCAGCGTTTCGACGAAGAGCGTCGGGACGATCGCCAGGAAGGCGTCGCCGAACGCGCCGAACACGGCGTTGCGCAGCTCTTCGTCGGTGGCACCGGGGCCCAGGTTGTCCGGTGAGGCAAGGCTTTCGAGGTCGGCGAGCACGTACCGCTGGACCAGGAAGCCGATCCCGGCGCTGAGCACCGCCATCACCGCGCCGATGCCGAAGATCAGCAGCGGGTACCGGCGCATCGCGGTGATCGCGCCGTCGAGGATGTCGCCGACGTTCAGCGGCCGGAGCGCGATCACGCCCGGCTTGCCGAGACCGTGCGGGTTCCACCGCGGCTGCCCGGTGTGGGGCGGCTGCCACCCCGGTGACGGGGGCGGCGGCGCGGGCTGGGCGACGCTCTGGACGTCCGGCGGCTGCCACCCGCGCGGCGGCGTGGCCGGTGACTCCGCGTGCTCTTCGGCCGGCTTCGACTCACCCGATCCGGGAACGGTGGCCCGGGGGATCCCCTGGCTGGGTGTCGGCGTGTCGGCGCCCTCTCCGCCGGGCGCGCCACCGGTGTCTGTCATCGAAGCCCCTCGCCTGCAGTACCTGCTTGCGGACACTCTCTCAGAGCCCGTTGCACCCGGCCAGACCTGGGGTGACGTCCGCGCGTGGTGACACCGTGCGCACGAACGGGTGCGAGCGGGCCCGTTCCCCCGATATGCTGAACGCCGGGATCGGGTACCCCCGGTCCGTACCGAGACCCTTCGGGACTGCCCAGTGACGCAACCGCCCCACGGCCGGATACCGCCTCGCGGAACCGTCCAGCCGCCGCCGGTGCCGGATGCGCAACCGGATCTTCCCTGGCTGGGCCACCCGCACACCGTGTCCGCGCCGCGGCGCCGCTCACCGGCGGCCGTGATCGGCGTGTGCCTCGGAGCGGTCGCCGTGCTGGTGCTCGGGCTGGTCGCGATCGTGGTGCTGAACCGCGGCGAGACCCCCCTCGCCAACCCGAGCTACCGCGACACGCCGTCGTCGGCGGACAACCCTTCGCAGCTGCCGCTCGGCGGCAACGGTGCCCCGGCCTCGGCGTCGACCCCCTCGACCGAGGCGTCGGCACCCAGCGCGACCGGCCCGCAGAAGATCCTCAAGCTCGCCGACCACCCGATCCTGCAGGACCCGAACGCCGGCCTGCAGAACCGCGTCTGCAACCTGCCGCCCTGGCAGAGCACGCAGGACGGCGCCGAAGCGTTCTTCACGGCGGCGAGCAAGTGCCTCGACGCGGCGTGGGGCCCGTTCCTCGAGGCCTACCACCTGCCGTTCACGCCGCCGGCGCTGCACTTCCCGACCGGCGCGAGCTTCGAGACCGAGTGCGGCACCATCCAGGTCGGCATCGCGACCGCCGCGTACTACTGCGAAAACAACCTGTACGTCCCGTTCCGCGGCCTGCAGACCGACCAGTACGGCAACAACCCCGGCGTCTACCTGGCCCTGTTCGCCCACGAGTACGGCCACCACGTCCAGGAGGTCGCCGGGCTGATGGACGCGGCCTGGCAGAAGATCTACGAGGCCGGCCAGAACAGCCCGGCCGGGCTGGAGATGTCGCGGCGCAAGGAACTGCAGGCCCAGTGCTTCTCGGGGATGTTCCTCGGCGCGCACGTCGACCAGGGCGGCACGATCAGCCGCGACATGTACAACAAGGCGTGGAACGACCAGGAAACCCGCGGCGACAACACCTCCCGCAGCCACGACCACGGCACGAACGCGCACTACGCGTCCTGGTGGCGGGCGGGGGCGACGAGCAACCGGATCGCCGACTGCAACACCTTCGCGGCGCCGTCGTCCGAGGTCAGCTGACCTTCACGGCCGGCTTCGGCCGCAGCGGGATGCTCAGCCAGAGGTAGACGAACATCCCGCCGGAGAAGCACGCGAACACCAGCAGGGCCAGGCCGACCGGGCGCCGCGCGTCCGACGCCCCGGCCGAGGTGTCCGCGGCCCGGACGGTGACCGTGCCCTGGTCGGGCAGCACCTCCGGGACGCCGACGTCGATGCGCTCGCCCTGGCCGTGCCCGCAGCCGTTGAGCGTGCCCTCGTGGGTCTTGCCGGCGACGGTGAACTTCACGGTCTCGACGGCGTCGGGCTTGTCGCACGCCGCCGGCTTGGTGACCTCCGCCGGGACCGGGGCGCCGAGGTCGTCGTTGGTGATGCCCAGCAGCCCGGGCCCGGCCAGCCAGGCGAGCAGCACGACGAGCACGCCCGCCGCGGCGGGGATCGCCACCGTGGGCCACTTCAGGGCGAGGGATCGCGGAGGCACTTCGCCATGGTTCCAGATCCGCCGGGCAAAACCCAGGTGCCCTGGTCAGCGCTCGATCTTCTCCGCCTGCGTCACCTTCTTGACGTACAGCAGCTTGTCGCCCGGCTCGATGGCGTCGGCCTGCGGGGCGTCGACGCGGTACAGGACACCGTCGCGGACCAGGCCGAGGACCAGGTCGGACAGGTGCCGCGGCGAACCGCCCTCTTCGGACGGTTCGACCGGCCGCTCGGCGATCGCCAGCCCCGACTCGGGCGTGAGCAGGTCCTCCATGATGTCGACGACCAGCGGCGTCGACGTCGCCATGCCGAGCAGCCGCCCGGCCGTCTCGCTGGACACCACGACCTGGTTCGCCCCCGACTGCTTGAGCAGGTGGACGTTCTCCGCCTCCCGCACCGACGCCACGATGTGCGCCTTGGGCGCCAGCTCGCGGGCGGTGAGCGTGACGAGCACCGCCGTGTCGTCGCGGTTCGGGGCGACCACCACCGCGCGGGCGTGCTGCACCGCGGCGACGCGCAGGACGTCGGACCGGGTGGCCGAGCCGTGCACGGCGACGAGGCCGAGCGCGCTCGCCGCGTCGAGGGCCTGCTGGTCGGTGTCGACGACGACGATCTGGCCCGGCGCGACGTTCTCGTCGCCGAGCAGTGCGTTGACGGCGGACCGGCCCTTGGTGCCGAACCCGACGACGACCGTGTGGTCGCGCACCTTCGTCCTCCACTTCTGGATCTTGAACGCCTGCCGGGAGCGCTCGGTGAGCACCTCCAGGGTGGTCCCGACCAGGACGATGAGGAAGAGCACCCGCAGCGGGGTGATCACCAGCACGTTCACCAGCCGGGCCGACGACGTCGCGGGCGCGATGTCGCCGTAACCGGTCGTCGAGAGGGAGACCGTGGCGTAGTACAGGCTGTCCAGCAGGGACAGGCCGTCACCGTTGGCGTCGCGGTAGCCGTCGCGGTCGATGTACACGATGACCACGGTGGCCAGCAGGGCCAGCAGCGCGCCGATGATCCGCTTCAGGATGGAGCGCATCGGGCTGACGGTCAGCTCGGGCATCCGCAGGACGCCGACGAGCTCGTGGTCCGGCCGATCGGTGAGACTGCCCAACGGCAACCGCCTCAGGGCCTTCATGCACCTACTCCCAGCGGCAGGTGTCGAGCGTCACTCACGCCCGGAGAATAGCCGAACCGCCGGGCGCGCCGCCGCGTGGAACGATCAGGTCATGGCGATCTCACAACGGCCCGCGCACCTCCTGGCCGGCGCGCTAGGCGCGATGGGCGTCCTGCACTTCGCCGCGCCGAAGCCGTTCGACGGGCTGATCCCGGCTTCGCTGCCGGGGTCCCGGCGGGCGTGGACGTACGGCTCGGGCGTGGCGGAGCTGGCGGTCGGGGCCGCGGTGGCGGTCCCCCGCACGCGCCGCCTGGGCGGCCTGGCGGCGGCCCTGCTGTTCCTGGGCGTCTTCCCGGGCAACGTCAAGATGGCCGTCGACGCCCGCACGTCCCCCCAGCGAGCCGTCGCCTACGCCCGCCTCCCGCTGCAGTGGCCCCTGATCGCCTGGGCCCTGAAGGTCCGCGACCGCGCTTGACGGGGCATCACGCGTGATTGAGCGGGCATCACGCGTGTCTGAAGAGGCATCGCGCTGATGCCCCGCCAATCACGTGTGATGCCCCTCTGATCACGTGTGATGCCCCTCTGGTCACGCGTGTCGCCCCTTCGATCACGCCTCGGGGATGTCGCGGAGCAGGCGGCGGAGGCCTTCGGCGTCCAGGAGGTCTGCTGGGCGGATCGTGCGGTTCGCCCGGACGTAGTGGAACGCCGCGCGGACCTCGTCCACCGGGATGTCCTTCAGCGCCGCCCAGGCCATCCGGTACGCCGCCAGCTGGACCGCCAAGGCGTCGCGGCGGGACTCCGGCGGGATCGCGCCCGTCTTCCAGTCCACGACCTCCCAGTAGCCGTCCGGGTGCCAGAACACCGCGTCCATGCGGCCGCGCAGGGTGATGCCTTCGACGTCCGCCGAGAACGAGACCTCCGTCGCGTGCGGGACGCGGTCGGCCCACTCGCTCTCCTCGAACGCCGCCTGGAGCTCCTCGAAGTCCGCGTCGGGAGCCGCGTCGACGTCGGCGGCGCCGGGGAGGTCGTCGATCTCGATCAGCTGGTCCCCGGCGAAACGGCGTTCCAGCCAGCCGTGGAACTCCGTGCCGCGGCGGGCGAAGCTGTTCGGTTCCTTCGGGAGCGGACGGCGCAGCTCCGTCGCCAGCCGGTCGGAGTCCTCGGCCAGGGCCACCAGCTGGCTGACCGAAAGCCGGGACGGCAGCGGGACCCGGTGCACGTTGTCGTCCTTGCGCGCCCACTCCTCGAGCAGGACGTCGGTGTCGGTCAGCCAGCCGTCCGGATCGTCCTCTTCGGACTCCGATTCGTCCGAAGAGGACAGTGCCTCGAAGACCAGGTCCACGCCGGTCTGCACGCCGGTGCGGCGGTCCGCCAGCGGGTCGACCGGCCACTTCGACGTCCGGGTGTCCGACACGAGCGGGTTTTCGTCCTCGGCGGCCGGTTCCGGCGCCCATTCGGCGAGCTGCCCGACGCCGGTCTCGCGCAGCACGTCGCCGATCTCCGTCAGGAACTCCGACGGCCCCTTGAACCGGCTGCTGCTTTCGTTCCACCAGTGCCCGGACACGATCAGGGCGTGCTCGGACCGCGTCAGCGCGACGTAGCAGAGCCGCCGTTCCTCCGCCTGTTCCCGCTCGACGAACCCGGCTTCGTGCAGTTCCAGTCCTTCTTGGACTTCCTTGCGGTCGTAGCCCTCGGCGATCCGCAGGTCGGGCAGGTCCTGGGAGTCGCCGCGCAACGCCGCGGGCAGCGACGTCGCCGTCCGCAGCCACGACGACGACCGCCGCCGTCCCGGGAACACCTCGTGCACCAGGTGCGGAACGGCGACGACCTCCCATTCCAGGCCTTTCGCCGAGTGCACGGTGAGCACCTGCACGCGGTCCGGCACGACCTCGACCTCGCCCGGCGTGAGCCCGTCTTCGGCGTGCGCGGCGGTGTTCAGGTAGTCCACAAAGGACAACAAGGTGGCCGTCGGCGCGGTCTCGGCGTAGTCGGTGACGACTTCGGCGAACGCGTCCAGGTGTGCCCGGCCCGCGGATCCCGGCCGGGCCAGCGATTCGACGTCCAGGAGCAGCGTGCGCTCGACGTCGGCGACGAGTTCCGGCAACGACTGGTCGAGCCGTCGCCGCAACGCCGCGAGCTCCCAGCCGACCCGGCGGATGCGCTTGTAGCCCTCCTCCGAATAGCGGTCCGGCGAGCCCGGCTCGTCGATCGCGTCGATCAGTCCCGCCTGCTCGACGCGTTCCACGACCAGTTCCGGACTGTCCGAAGCGGACTTCTCCGGGGTGGACAGCTCCCCGGCGCGCCGCCACAGCGCGGCGACGTCGGCGGCCGCGAGCCGCCACCGCGCGCCGGTCAGCAGCCGGGCCGCCGCGCTGCCCGAAAGCGGGTCGGCGAGCACCTTCAGCGTCGAGACGAGGTCCGCGACCTCGGGCTCGTCCAGCAGGCCGCCGAGCCCGACGACCTCGACCGGCAGCCCGCGCGCCCGCAGCTCGGCGGCGATCGGCGCCATGTCGGCGCGGCGCCGCACGAGCACGGCCGCGGTCGGCGGCTTGCCGGTCTCCTCCTGCACGGCGTACCAGCGGCGCGCGAGCGCGTCGGCCACCCACCCGCGTTCGGCGCGGATGTCCGGCAGCAGCGCGCACGCGATGTCCGCGGCGCCGGCGCCTTCGCGCGCCCGCAGGCGTTCGACGCCCAGACCGCGGGCCCGGAGCGGTTCGGCGATCGCGTTGGCGAGGTCGAGGATCTCCGGCGGGTTGCGGAAGCTCGTGAGCAGGCCGTACTCGTTCGCCGGGACGAGACGCTCGCCGTCGGAGCGCGGGAAGTCCGTGGTGAACCGGGGCAGGTTGGCCGCGCTGGCCCCGCGCCAGCCGTAGATCGCCTGCGCCGGGTCGCCGACCGCGGTCACCGGCATCGGCGCGTTCTCGCCGCCGCCGAACAGGGCTCGCAGCAGCACGCGCTGGGCGTGCCCGGTGTCCTGGTATTCGTCGAGCAGCACGGCACCGAACCGCTCGCGCTCGCCGCGCACGACCGACGGGTAGCCGCTCGCCAGCTGCGCCGCCAGGGACATCTGGTCGGCGAAGTCGAGCGCGCCTTCGTTGCGCTTGCGCCGGTGGTAGTCCTCGACGAGCGGCAGCAGCGCGAGCCGGAAGTGCTGCGCCGCCATGATTTCCGTCAGCTTCTGCGGCAGCGCGGCCCGCTGTCCCTTGGCGCGCGGGGCGTTCTCGATGACCTGGCACATCCACCGCGTGTACTCGGCGAGCTGGTCGGTCGAGATCAGGTGCTCGCCGAGTTCCCCGGCGAGCTGCAGGACGTCGGCGGTGACGGTCGGCGGCACGCGGTCGGTGTCGAGCTCGTTGTCCCAGGTGGACACCACGCGGTGCGCGATCTGCCACGACGACGTCTCGGACAGCAGCCGGACGCCGGGCTGCACGGGCAGCCGCAGGCCGTGTTCGGAGAGGAGCCGCCCGGCGTAGGCGTGGTAGGTCAGGACGGTCGGTTCGCCGGCGACCACAGTGGACCGCAGCCCGCCGGACGGGTCGAGCCGGTCGAGCAGCCCGGAGCCGGCGAGCCGCCGCAGCCGCGCGCGGACGCGTTCACCGAGTTGCCGGGCGGCCTTGCGGGTGAAGGTGAGGCCGAGGACGCGGTCGGGGCTGACGATCCCGTTGGCGACGAGCCAGACCACGCGCGCGGCCATGGTTTCGGTCTTCCCGGCCCCGGCCCCCGCGACGACGAGCGAGGGTTCGACGGGCGCGGCGATGACGGTGGCCTGCTCGGGAGTGGGCCGGTGCAGCCCGAGCGCGTCGGCGAGATCGGCGGGCTCGACGGGATTGGCGGTGACGAGCGGGCTCACGCACCCCCCTCACCGGAGGCTCGTGAGGGAGAAACCGGGTTAGCACACTGGTTGTCGCCCACGACATCGTTCGGCTTGGTCACGGGCCCGGCACCTGTCGTCCTTCGGGGCGCAGCGGGCAGCAGCCGCGGGCCGGGCAGCGGTCGCAGTCCGGGTTCTCCTGGGCCTGGTAGTCCGGCCCCGCCGCCGAGGCCGCCGCGTCGCGGACCAGCTCCAGCCACTGCTTGCCACCCACGTCGTCCAACGGCGGCTGCGAACGCTCGGTCGCCCCGGTCTTGTTGTTCGCCTTCGCCACGTACACCAGCCGCGCGCCGCCGGGCTCGTTCGCGCCCTTGATCGCGCCCAGCAGCACCGCCAGCTGGTACGCCGCCAGCTGCGGGTGCTCCTCGGCGTCCTTTCCGGACACCGGGACCTTGCCCGTCTTGATGTCGACGATCACCGGCCGCCCCTCGGCGTCCAGCTCGACCCGGTCGACGCGGCCCCGCAGCAGCACCCGGACTTCGTCGGCCCCGCCCGCCGGCAGTTCGACCTCGATGTCCTGCTCGACGCCCGCCGCGGTCAGCTCCGCCCGGCTCTGCTCCAGCCACGTCGTGAAGTTGCGCAGCATCTGCTCGACCCGCCGCCGCTCGCGCCGCGAGAACCACGGCGCTCCGGCGTCGACGCGCACCCAGGCCTCGTCGAGCGCCGCCTGCAGCTCGGCGTCCGTGCTCCCGGACGCGACGGCCTGCGCGAGCCCGTGCACCAGCGTCCCGGTGACCGCGGCCAGCTGGGCCGGGTCGCTGCCGCCGTGGCGCTCGATCATCCAGCGCAGCGGGCACTTCGTCAGGATTTCCACTGTGGACGGTGAGATCCGGATCAGGTCGCCCGGCGGGTGCACCGGCTCGTCCGTCGACGCCGGGAGCAGGCCGTACCACGTCGAAGGGTGCGCGCCCGGCACCTTCGCGTCGGCCAAGCGGGCCAGCTGCGCCGCCGCCCGACGCCGGCGCGCGGGGTCGGCCTTGTCGTCGCAGACGACCTCGCGCAGCTCCCCCACCAGCTCGGCCAGCACCAGCGACCGGCCCGGCGGCTTCATCCGCGAATCGAGACCGCCGTCGTCGGCGCCGTTCTCCTCGAGGTCGTCGAGGAACCGCGACGGCTGTTCGTCCTCTCCGGACACCGCCGTCACCAGCAACGTCTGCTTCGCCCGGCTCATCGCGAGGTAGAACAGGCGCCGCTCTTCGGCGAGGATCGGCGCCGTCGCGGAGACGGCGTCGTCGTCCACTCCGGACATCAGGTCCTTGAGCCGTTCGACGCCCAGCACGGATCCGCGCAGCCGCAGGTCCGGCCACGCGCCTTCCTGCACACCGGCGACGGCGACGACCGTCCATTCGCGACCGGCGGCCGCGTGCGCCGTGAGCAGCGAGACGCCGTCGGCCGGGACCGCGGCCGGCGCGAGCGTGTCACCCGCGATCTGTTGCGCGCCCAGGTAGTCCGCGAAGGACGCGACACTCGACCGCGGCAGCCGGTCCACGTACCGCCCGGCCGCGTCGAACAGCGCGACGACGGCGTCGAGATCGCGATCGGCCTGCGCACCCAGCGAACCGCCGCGCTCGACCTGCTTCAGCAGCTTGTCCTGAAGGCCGCTTTCGTTCCACAGCCGCCACAGCACCTGCTCGACACCGTCCCCGCGCGCGACGGCCTGGTGCGTGACGCGCAGCAGCCCGCCGACGCGCCGCACCGGCTCGGACTCGGCGTCCGCCAAGCCGGCGAGGATGTCCCCGCCGCGCAACGCTTCCACGAGCAGTTCGTCGCTCGACCGCTGACCGCCCCCGGCCAGTTCGAGCCGCCGCAGACCGCGTCGCAACCGCCGCAACGCCAAGGGATCCGCGCCGCCGAGCGAGGACGACAGCAGCATCTCCGCGAGGTCGACGTCGAGCAGTTCCGGCGAAGGCGCGAGCTTCAGGACGGCCAGCAGCGGCCGCACCGCGGGCTGGCGGGCCAGCGGCAGCTCCTCCGTCGCCGAGCCGATCGGGACGCCGGCGGCGCGCAGGGCCCGTTGCAGCACCAGGAAAGTCCGCGCGGGCGACCGGACGAGCACCGCGATCTCCGACCACGGCACGCCGTCGACGAGGTGGGCGCGGCGCAGCTGGTCGGCGATCCAGCTCGCCTCGGCGGCCGGGGTCGGCATCACGCGGACCCGCACGTTCCCGCCGGTCGCCCCCGCGGGCGGGACGATCTTGCGGTGCGCCGACGCACCCGGCAGCGTCGCGCCGATCTTGGCGACCGCGAGCCGCACCGCCGGGGCGAGCCGGTGCGCCGTGGTGAGCGTGACGGTCCGGCTGCCGTCCGGGTCGGCGTCGGCGAACAGGCTCGCGTCGGCGCCGCGGAAGGAGAACACGTTCTGGTCGGGGTCGCCGGCCACGACGAACTCGGCCGCGGTGTGCCCGATCATCCGGACCAGGCTGGTCTGCAGCGGGTCGAGGTGGTGGGCGTCGTCGACGAACAGGTGCCGCACGCGCGTGCGCTCGCGCATCCGCAGCTCGTCGTCGTCCTCGAGGGCGAGCAGCGCGGACGTGACGAGCTCGGCGGCGTCCAGGGCGGGCGCGCTCGCGACGCCCAGCGCGTTGCCGCCCGCGCCCTGCAGCTGCGTGACCTCTTCGTACTGGGCCCAGAACTGCCCGGCGGCGACCCACTCGTCGCGGCCGCGGCGACGGCCCAGCTCGGCGAGGTCCTCCGGCCCGAGCCCGCGCTCGGCCGCGCGCATCAGCAGGTCGCGCAGCTCTTCGGCGAAGCCGGGGACCATCAGCGCGGGCCGCAGCTGCTCGGGCCAGTAGCCGGCCTCTTCGTCGAGGTCACCGGCCAGCAGTTCGCGGACGACGACGTCCTGTTCGGCGCCGGCGAGCAGCCGGGGCGGCGGCAGCTCCTCCGCCATCGCCTCCAGCCGCAGCAGGGAATAGGCGTACGAGTGGACGGTGCGCACCAGCGGTTCGCGGACGGTCCGGGGCAGCGGCCGCGCCTGGTCGGGGTCGGCGGTGAGCCGGCGGGTGATGTCGGCGCGCAGCGCGTCGGCGGCCTTGCGGGACGTCGTGAGCACCAGCACGCTCTCGGGGTCGGCGCCCTCGGCGATGCGGCGGGTGGCGGCCGACGCGAGCAGCGCCGTCTTGCCGGTGCCCGGGCCGCCGAGCACGCGGCGGAACCCGCCGGGTGCGGAGAGCACGCGCCGCGCGCCTTCGTCCCAGGTGAACGTGGGTGCGTCGGCGATCGGCATGCGCACCAGCCGCGCGTCCGCCTGGGCCGTTCGCCTCGCGTTCACCCAGCGATGGAACCACGACCGGTCCCCCGGGTGTCGCACCGGCACGCTTGACGGCACCCGCGGTGCGGCGGACGGCTGTCGTACCCATCCGGCAGAGTGTCGGTATGGACGACGTTCTGCACGAGCGCGTGCGGGAGATCATCGAGTCGGTGCCGGCCGGCACGGTGGCGACGTACGGCGACATCGCGGCGCTCGCCGGCGCCCCTTCGCCGCGGATGGTCGGCGCGATCCTGGCCGAGGACGGGCACGACCTCCCGTGGCACCGGATCCTGCGCGCGAACGGGACCCCGGCACCGCACCTAGTGCACGACCAGCTGGAGCGGCTGCGCGCGGAGGGTGTGCTGGCCGACGGTCAGCGCGTCGACCTGCGCAAGTACCGGTGGCAGCCGGACGGTGACGAAGATCCCGGTGAGGAGGGACTGTTCTGACCCCGTCTTTTTAGGTTAGCCTCGCCTAATGACGATCCAGGCGGAGCGGCCGACTCTGACGTACCACGGGGCCCGGGTCACCGTGGTCCGGCCGGTGACGCCGCACACGGTGCGCGTGACGTTCTCGGCGGTGAGCTTCCGCGACGTGCCCGCGGGGCCGCCGGACCAGTACGTCAAGGTGTTCTTCCCGCTGCCCGGGCAGGAGACGCCGGTGCTGCCGGAGACCGGCTCCGACGTCCTGTCCTGGTACCGGACGTACCTGGCGATGCCCGACGACGTCCGCCCGCCGATGCGCACGTACACGGTCCGGGCGCACCGCCCGGAGGCGGCGGAGATCGACGTCGACTTCGTGCTCCACGGCGACGACGGCCCGGCCTCGGCGTGGGCGTCCCGGGTCGCGCCGGGCGACCGGGTGGCGTTCCTCGGCCCGCACGGCCTGTACGCGGCGCCCGCGGAGTGCGACTGGCAGCTGCTGGTCGGCGACGAGACGGCGCTGCCGGCGATCGGCGCGATCGTCGAGCGCCTCCCGGCGGGCGCGCGGGCTTCGGTGTACGTCGAGCTTTCGGACCGCGCGGAGCGCCAGACGTTCGAGACCCGCGGAGCGGTCGAGGTCCACTGGGTGGTGCGCGGCGCGCGCCCGGTGGGCACGGCGCTGCTGGACGCGGTCCGCGGCGCGGCGTTCCCGGGCGGGACGCCGTACGCGTGGGTGTCGGGCGAGGCGGGCGTGGTCAAGCAGGTGCGGCGGCACCTCGTGCGGGAGCGCGAGGTGGACAAGCGGCTGATCTGCTTCACGGGCTACTGGCGGCAAGGCGTCAGCGAGGAGGCGGCCGGCCGGGAGTCGGTGCGGGCCGCCGAAGCGGGCGAGCTACCGTCCGACGAGGACTGACACCGGCGCCCCGCAGCTTAGGGAAGCTACCCGCCGAGCCGGTTGACCAGCAGCTTCACCAGCGCGCCCAGGCGCTGCCGGTCCGGCTGCAGCGTCGCGATGCCCGCCTCCTCCAGGGGCGCCGCGGTCACCGGGCCGACGCACGCGCACACCACCGGTCCGCGCAACGCCGTCAGCAGCTCGTCGTAGCGGCCGTAGGACCGGGCCAGCGTCAGGAAGTTCGCCGCCGCCGGGGCGCTCGTGAACGCCAGTGCGCCCAGGTCGCCCGTGATGGCGGCGTCGATCAGGTTGTGGACCGGCGTCACGTCCGGTGGGGAGAACCACCGGTACGGCTGCACCTCCACCAGCGACGCCCCGGCGTCCACCAGCGGCTCCGTGTGCTCGGGCAACGGCGTCCCGTGCAGCTGGACGGCCACCCGCGCGCCGCCGATCGCGGCCGAAGCGGCGGCGCCGAACAGCTCCGCGTTGGTCTCCGAAGCAGCCGAGAAGGACTCACGCAGACCGGCGCCGCGGACCGCGCCCACCGCCTTCGGACCGCGCGCGTAGATCCGGGACTCGCCCAGCCGCGCCAGCAACGGCTCGCGCAGGCCCCAGCCGGACGCCGCCTCGAGCCAGCCGCGGAAACCCGCGCCCGTCGTCACGATCGTGAGGTCGACCGGTGACGCCGCCAGGGCCAAGGTCGCTTCGCGGAGCGCGGGGTCGGAATCCAGGGGGACGATGGTGATCGTCGGGGCGTGGCGGACCTCGGCGCCGTGGCGTTCCAGCGCGGTGATGAACTCCCCGGCCCGGCGCTCGGCGGTGACGCCGACCGCGATCCCGCTCAGCTCAGCCATACATCGCGCCCATCTCCTCGATCGCTTCCGCCAGCTCCGCACGCAGGTCCGCCGGTTCGAGGACCTCGAGGTGCGGCCCGAACCGCAGCAGTTCGCCGATCGCCGGCTCGCCCGGCTCCACCGGCAGCTCCACGGTGAGCCAGCCGTCCGCGTCGGGCTCCCCGGTCGCCGAGCGCAGCGCGCGGGCGCCGACCGAGCCCGCGTAGAACGGTACGAGAGCCTGCGCGCGCGGCGACAACCGCACCACGGCGACGCGCGGGAACATCCGGCGTTCGAACTGCTCGGACCACTCCTGCCAGTAGCGCGCGAGGTCGAACCCGGCCGGTCGCTCGAACTCCTCTCCGAGGTCGGTGAGCTCCAGCACGCGTGAGATCCGGTAGGTCCGGTCGGTGCCGTCGCAGCGCGCGGCCAGGTACCAGTTGCCCGCCTTGAGGATCAGCCCGAGCGGCTCGACGTCCCGCTCGACGACGCGCTGCCCCCACCGCTCGTAGCGGATCCGGATCCGGTGCGACGACCACACGGCGTCGGCGACCGCGGACAGCACCGGCAGGCTTTCGATACCGCGGTGCCAGCCGGGGACGTCCAGGTAGAAGCGCTCGGCGACGCGTCCGGCGCGGTCGCGCAGCTCCTGCGGCAGCGCCGCGTACAGCTTGAGCTGGGCGGCCGCGAGCACCGTGCCGAGGCCCAGCTCGGCCGCGGCCACGGGCAGCCCGGCCAGCGACAGCGACTGGGCCTCCTCCTCGGTCATCCCGGTGAGCCGGGTGCGGTAGCCGTCGACCAGGCGGTACCCGCCGGTCCGGCCGCGGTCGGCGTACACCGGGACGCCGGACGCCGACAGCGCGTCGATGTCCCGGTAGACCGTGCGCACCGAAACTTCGAGCTCCTCGGCCAGCTCTTCGGCCGTCATCCGGCCGCGGTTCTGCAGCAGGAGCAGGACCGAGAGGAGCCGGCTGGCGCGCATGAACCCAGTTTGGCAGAAATACCTGACACAAGCTGACAGGTATGCCCGGCAGAGTGGCCTCCATGAACGCATTCACCATGAAGAACTGGGAAGAGAAGATCGTCAGCGGGACCGAAGGCGGCCCTCGCGTGGCGTACGCGCACGCGTCGATGGCTTACGAGGGCGTCGTCGAGGGTGAATCGATCTGCGATCTCTTGCTGTACTACGCGGGCGAAGGCTACGAAAGCGGCAAGACGACGTCGCCGAGCTTCGAGCGCTTCGACGGCAAGGTCGACGGTCGCGAAGGGACGTTCATCGTGAAGCACGAGTTCACCTTCGACGCCCAGGGCATCGCGTCGACGTTCGAGGTGGTCCCGGGCTCGGGCACCGGCGAACTGGCGGGGCTCACCGGGCGCGGCACCGTCGGCGGCGCGATGGGCGAGGAGAAGATGGGCTACACCTTCGAGTACACGTTCTAGGAGCCGCACGTGGACCGTCGTCAGGTTCTCGCCTACCGCATCGCCGAGCACGGGCTGCACCGCACGGCACGGGACGTCGCCGACCTCGCCGTCGTCCGGGCCGGGCTCCAGGACAGCATGCGGGACACCGCGCAGCTGGCCCTGGTGGCCCGGCTCGACGGCGAAGTGTCCCTTGTGGACGATCCGCGGCTGGTGCTTGCGTGGACGTTGCGCGGCGCGCCGCACTACCACCTGCGCACGGACCTGCCCGAGGTGATCCGGGCGCTGGTCCCGCTGGACGACGCGGACGCATTGGCCCGGATGCTGTGGCAGCGCAAGGAACTGGCGGCGACCGGGCTTTCGGCGTCCGATGTGGTCTTCACGGCGGCGGCCGCGATCCGCGCCACGGTCAAGGGCGAGATGACGAAGGGCACGGTGTCGACGGCGGTCACCAAGAAGGTGCCCGCGGAGTTCTCCCGCTGGTGCCGCGGCTGCAACGCGACGCACATCCACGAGCAGCTGATGCGCATCGCGGCCCCGCACGGCGGCGTCCGGCTGGTGGCGGGCGCGTCCCCGGCGACGCTGACCCCGCTGGAGGGCCGCGGCCGCGCTCGCCGCACCCCCGACCCGGCGGCCGCGACGGCGGTCGTCCGGCAGTACCTGACGTTGAACGGCCCGGCGTCCCCGGGCGAGGCGGCGGAGTTCGCCGGCACGGCGAAAGCGGTGGTCGACCGGACGTGGCCGGCGGACCTGACCGAAGTGGACGTCGAGGGCCGTCGCCGCTCCTTGCCCGCGGACCGGCTGGCAGCGCTGGAGAACCCCCCGGAGCCGGACGTGGTGCGCCTGCTGCCGCCGTGGGACCCGTTCGTCCAGGCCCGCGACAAGGCCCTGCTGGTCCCGGACCCGGCCCGCCGCAAGGAAGTCTGGAAGATGCTGGGCAACCCCGGCGTACTGCTGGCGGACGGCGACATCGCGGGCACCTGGCGGACGAAGGGCAGCGGCGCGAAGCTGACGTTCACGGTCACGGCGTTCGACCCCCTGCGCCCGGCGATCCGCGAAGAAGCCGAAGCCGAGGCAGCCCGGGTGGCGGCGGCGCGCGGCTTCGAGAAGCACGCGGTCGCCTGGGCGCCCTAGAACACCACCCGTGCCGCACGCAGGGCGTCCACCACGGCGGGGTCGCCGTCGACGTCGAATTCCGGGTCGCCCGGCCGGCCCGAGAGGTGCCAGAGGTAGTCGAGCGGATCGGCGCGCACCCACGCGACCGGCTCGCCCTCGCCGAGCCGCCACGCGCCGCCCAGCTCCAGCACCAGCGGCGGCCCGGTCCACTCCTCGGCAAGGTCACGGGCCACCTGCATGACCACGACGTCGTCGTTCACCGCGAACGGACGGCCGGTCGCGCGGGCGATCTCCAGCCGGTGCAGCCAGGTGTCCCGGTTGGACAGGACGTCGAGCACGTAGGCCATGGCCGGGTCGACCAGCGGTTCGCCGGGGAAGTACCGCTCGGTGCGCTGCCGCCGGACGAACGCCGGGGTGCGCCGCCGCCTGCGGACCGCCCGCGGCCCGACCCGCGCGAGCAGCGCGCGAAGCTCCTCGTCGGACAGCGGCGAGAAGGTCGCCACCTGCAACGCGTTGTGCGCGTCCAATGCGGACAGTTCCGGGAACCGCCTGCGCGCGGCCCGGATCCGGCCGGGGATCGTCCACGGCCGCGCCGTCTCCGCGTGCTGGCCGACCAGGTGGGCGACCACCTCGCGCACGGTCCACCCGCTCGCCGTGGGCCGCCGGCCGTCGTCCGGGCCGAGCGAACCGAGCAGGACGTCCAACGCGGCCAGCTCGGCGAGGCCGACGCGGGCGACCTCCTCGCGGTCCGGGCGTGCGATCGTCAGGGCGTGGCTGGTCCGGGTCTGTCGCATGGCTGCCCTCCCGGGGCGAAGTACCGGACGAACATGGTGAAAACCTCGGGCAGCAGCGACGTGAACCGCCCGGCTTCGTACCCCGCACCGGGCTCGTTCGCGAGCTGCTGCGACAGCGTCCCGGTGACGACGATCGACAACAGGGCGATGCCGGCCTCGGAGTCGGCGCCGGGATCGAGCTCCCCCGCGGCCACGGCGTCGCGCACCGCCCCGCGCAGCAGCTCGACCAGCTCGGCACTCGGCTGGAACGCTTCGGCGGACGGCTCGAACTCCGGCACCGGCCGCCACGCGACGAGCTGGGCGTGCACCGGGTGCGCCATGGCGACCCGGCCGAGCGCCTCGACCGCCGCGGCCAGGGCAGGCAGCCCGGGCACCCTCCCCTTCAGCGCCCGGGCCACCGCCTCTCGCTGCTGCTCCGCCCCCTCCCGGAACAGCACGTCGTAGACGGCGTGCAACGAAACGAAGTGCTTATACAGCGACGGTTGCCGGATGCCGACCCGCCGCGCGACCTCGGACAGGCTGAGGCCGGCCACCCCGCGTTCGGCCATGACCTCGACGGCGGTGTCCAGGATCTCCCGCCGGGTGTCCGCCCGCCGGCGTCGTTGCGGTCCGCGCGTCTCGTCCACCAGTCCCGCCCTCGGCTATGACCTCTAGCTTGGGCTATAGGTTATCCCCTTCGCCACGGACACCGCAAGGGGCCGTTCAAGCGTCCACGGCCAGCCGGTAGCCGCGCTTCACCACGGTCTGGACCACCCGGCCGCCGCCGAGAGACGTGCGCAGGCGGCCGATCGCCGTCTCCACCGCGTGTTCCTCGCCGCCGCCCGGCAACGCCGAGATCAGCTCGCGGCGGGACACCACCCGGCCCGGTGACGCCGCCAGCGCCCGCAGCAACGCCATCGGTGCCGGGGCCACTTCGTGCCACTCGCCGTCCACCACCGCCGCCTGGCCGCGGAGTTCGATCGCGCGGCCGCCCGCCGAAAACCGGGGTGAGCGGGTCAGCAGCGTCTCCGACACCGTGCGGGCCAGCGCCCCGATCCGCGCCCGGTGCGGCTGGACCGTCGGAATCCCCAAGGCCGCCAAGGGGCCCGCCGTGATCGGGCCGACGCACGCCGCCACCACCGGGCCCGACAACGCCGTGACCAGGCCCGGGAGCCGGCCGGTGCGGCGGGCCAGGGCGATCAGCGAGGCCACCGCCGGCGCGCTCGTGAACGGCAGCGCGTGGATCGAGCCCTCCAGGACCCCGTCCAGCAGGCGGTCGACCGGCGCCGGGTCCACCGGCCCGACCCAGCGGTACACCGAGATCTCGATGACCTCCGCGCCCGCCGCCCGCAGCGCGTCCACGAAGTACGGCAACGGTTCGCCGTGCAGCTGCACCGCGATCCGCTTCCCGGAAACCCCCGAAGAAAGCAAGTGCTGCAACAACTCCGCGTTGCTTTCCGACGCCGGCGAGTAGGCCTCCGAAAGCCCGGCCGCGCGGATCGCGCCCGTCACCTTCGGCCCGCGCGCCAGCAACGCGCACTCGGAAAAGCGCGAGATCAGGGAGTCGCCCAGGCCCCAGCCCTCTGCCGCCTCGAGCCAGCCGCGGAAGCCGATGCCCGTCGTCGCCACCACCGTGTCGACCGGGGTCTCCAGCAACGCCGTCGTCGCCTGGTGCAGCTCCGTGTCGTCGGTCAGCGGGACGATCCGGATCGCCGGGCCGTAGCGGACGCTGGCCCCCTTGCGCACGAGCAGCGCGCCGAGCTCGTCCGCCCGGCGCGCCGCGGTGATGCCGACCACGAAACCGCTCAGCGGCAACATCACGGGCTCTCCACTTCGACCACGCCCTCCCGCACGCGCACGTCGTACACCGGCACCGACACGCCCTCGGCGTCCAGGCACTGTCCACTGTCGAGCGCGAACCGCTCCTTGTAGACCGGCGAGGCGACCACCGGGACACCACCCGCGTCACCGACGATGCCGCGGGAAAGCACGGCCGCACCACTGCACGGGTCCCAATTGGACAGTGCGTACAGCCGCTCGCCAGGCAGCCGGAAGATGGCCACCTGGACGCCGCCGTCGAGCAGCGCGGCGACTCCGGCGTTCTCGGGGACGTCGGTCGCCGCGCACACCGCCGTCCAGGTTCGTTCGATCGACGTGGTCATCGGCGCACCTCCGGTACTCCCAGCATCACGGGCACCTTCTGCTCCCGCTCCGAGCGGAAGGAGATCGCGGGGTCGGGCGTGCCCGGCGCGTTGACGAACGACGTGAACCGCGCCAGCTTCTCCGGGTCCTCCAGCACGCCCTTCCACTCGTCGGCGTAGTTGTCGACGTGCTTGGCCATCGCCGCGTCGAGGTCTTCGCAGATGCCGAGCGAGTCGTCGACGATCACCGCGCGCAGGTGGTCGAGCCCGCCCTCCAGCTCCTCGATCCACGGCGCGGTCCGCTGCAGCCGGTCGGCCGTGCGGACGTAGAACATGAGGAACCGGTCGATCGTGCGGATCAGGGTCTCGGTGTCCACATCGGACACCAGCAGCTCGGCGTGCCGCGGGGTGGTGCCGCCGTTGCCCCCGACGTAGAGGTTCCAGCCGTTCTCCGTGGCGATGATCCCGAAGTCCTTGCTCCTCGCCTCGGCGCACTCCCGCGCGCAGCCGGAGACGGCCGACTTCAGCTTGTGCGGCGACCGCAGCCCGCGGTAGCGCAGCTCCAGCTCGATCGCCAGTCCTACGCTGTCCTGCACGCCGTAGCGGCACCACGTCGACCCGACGCACGACTTGACCGTGCGCAACGCCTTACCGTACGCGTGCCCGGACTCGAAGCCCGCGTCGACCAGCCGGCGCCAGATCAGCGGCAGCTGGTCCACGGTGGCGCCGAACAGGTCGATCCGCTGCCCGCCGGTGATCTTCGTGTACAGCCCGAAGTCCTTCGCGACCTCGCCGATCACGATCAGCTTGTCCGGGGTGATCTCGCCGCCGGGGATGCGCGGGACGACCGAGTACGTGCCGTTGCGCTGCAGGTTCGCCAGGTACCGGTCGTTGGTGTCCTGCAACGTCATCTGCTCGCCGCCGAGGACGTGCCCGTTGCCGAGGGTGGCCAGGATGGACGCCACCGCGGGCTTGCAGACCGCGCAGCCGCTGCCCGTGCCGTAGCGGCCGATCAGCTCGCTGAACGTCGTGATCCGGGTGGCCTGGACGATCTCGAACAGCTCCGCGCGCGACTGCGGGAAGTGCTCGCAGACGGCCTTCGACTGCTCGACCCCGCACGCCGTCAGCAGCTTGCCGAGCAGCGGGACGCACGAGCCGCACGCGGTGCCGGCGCGGGTGCACGCCTTGACCTTCGGCACCGAGTCGCAGCCGTCTTCGTGGATCGCCCGGGTGATCGTGCCCTTGGAAACCGCGTTGCACGAACAGATCTGGGCCGCGTCCGGCAGCGCGTCGACGCCGACCGCCGCGCCCCCGCCCGCCGGGGCGAGGATCGCGCCCGGCTCGGCCGGCAGCGGCCGCCCGACCAGCGCGCGCAGCGTGTTGTACTCGGTCGCGTCGCCGACGAGCACACCGCCGAGCAGCGTCTTGCCGTCGTCGGTGACCACGAGCTTCTTGTACGTCCCGGCGACCGCGTCGTTGACCGCGACTTCCAGCGCGCCTTCGGCCTGGGCGTGCGCGTCGCCGAACGACGCGACGTCGACACCCATCAGCTTCAGCTTGGTGGACGTGTCCGGCTCCGGGAACGTCCCCGAACCCCCGGTGAGCTGCGCGGCGACGATCTCCGCCATCGCGTACCCGGGTGCCACGATGCCGTAGACGCGCCCGTCGACCGCGGCGCATTCGCCGATCGCGTAGACCGCCGGGTCGCTCGTGCGGCAGGACGCGTCGGTCAGCACACCGCCCCGCGGGCCGACTTCGAGGCCGGACTGCCGCGCGAGGTCGTCGCGCGGCCGGACGCCCGCCGAGAACACGACGAGGTCGACGTCCAGCTCGGTGCCGTTGCCGAGCTTGGCCAGCAGCCGCGAGCCGTCGGCTTCGATGGCGTCGGTCGACGTTCCCGTGTGGACGGTCACGTCGAGGTTCGTGATGAGCCGCCGCAGCAGCGAGCCGCCGCCTTCGTCGACCTGCAGCGGCATCAGCCGCGGCGCCATCTCGACGACGTGCGGGGAGAGTCCCATGTCCCGCAACGCCTTCGCGGCTTCCAGGCCGAGCAGGCCACCGCCGATGACGACGGCCGAGCGCCGCCCGCGGCCGGGCTTTCCGACGGCCGCCGCGCGGATCGCGTCGAGGTCTTCGATGGTCCGGTAGACGAAGCAGCCGGGCAGGTCGTGCCCGGGGACCGGCGGCACGAACGGCCGCGAGCCGGTGGCCAGGACCAGCGCGTCGTAGGAGAGGACAGCACCGGAGGCCGTGGTGACCGTCCGGGCGGTCCGGTCCAGCGAGGTGACCAGCTCGCCGAGCCGCAGGTCGACGTGCGGGTCGTCCGCGTAGTCCGAACCCGGCAGGGCGAGGGCCGCCGGGTCCCAGGTGTCCACATAGGACGTGAGCGCCACCCGGTCGTACGCCGGGCGCGGCTCCTCCGACAGGACGACCACGTGCCAGTTCCCCGAAGGGTCTTCCGCACGCACCGCCTCCACGAGCCGGTGGGCGACCATGCCGTGTCCGGCGACGACCAGGGTGGGCATCTCAGACCTCCGCTCCCGCGAGCGCCAGACCGCGCTCACTCGTGGGCTGTTCGGCGGGCTTGCGCAGGTAGACCGCCCAGGTGACGGCGAAGCACAGCCCGTAGAAGACGAGGAACCCGACGAAGGCGGGCACACCGCTCTTCGTGTCGGCGAACGACTGGCGGAACGCGAGGTTGATGAACAGGCCGCCTTCGGCACCGATCGCTCCCGCCAGGCCGATCAGCGCACCCGACAGGCGACGGGCCTTGAGCAGCTCGGCCGCCTCCCCGGCGCCGTTGGCGATCGCCACCTTCGCCTTCGCGCGGAAGATCGCCGGGATCATCTTGTACGTCGAACCGTTGCCGACGCCGGTGAGCACGAACAGCACGATGAACGCGACCGTGAACAACGCGAGGGACTTCGACGTCGAGGCCAGGATCAGCACGGCCGTCGCCAGCGCCATGCCGATGAACGTGTAGAAGGTGATCTTGCCGCCGCCGATCCGGTCGGCGAGCCAGCCGCCCGCCGGCCGCGAAAGCGAGCCGAGCAGCGGGCCGAGGAACGTCACCGCGGCCGCCTGCAGGGGGCTGCGGCCGAACTGGTTCTGCAGCACCAGGCCGAACGCGAAGCTGTAGCCGATGAACGAGCCGAACGTGCCGACGTAGAGGAACGACATCACCCAGGTGTGCGGGTCCTTGACGACCTCGCGCATCCCCTTGGTGTCGCCCCTCACCGTGGCCAGGTTGTCCATGTAGAAGTACGCGCACAGCGCGGCGACGACGATCAGCGGGACGTAGACGTAGAGCACGATCCGCGGCGCGGTCGCGCCCGCCGTGCCGATCACCAGGAGCCCGACGAGCTGGATCGCCGCGACGCCGAGGTTGCCGCCGCCGGCGTTGAGGCCGAGCGCCCAGCCCTTGTGCTTCTCCGGGTAGAACGTGTTGATGTTCGTCATGGACGACGCGAAGTTGCCACCGCCGACACCGCCGAGCGCCGCCACCAGCAGGAACGTGCCGAGCGACGTGCCGGGGTGCAGCACGACCGCGGCCAGGATCGTCGGGATGAGCAGCAGGGCCGCGCTGACGACCGTCCAGTTGCGACCGCCGAACTTCGCCACGGCGAAGGTGTAGGGCAGCCGCATCACGCCGCCGACCAGCGTCGGCGTCGAGACGAGCAGGAACTTGTCAGCGGCGTCGAAGCCGTAGTCCTTGCCCATGAACAGGACGATGACCGACCACAGTGTCCAGATCGAGAAGCCGATGTGCTCGGCGAACACGGAGAACCAGAGGTTGCGGCGGGCGATCTTCTTGCCGGTGGACGCCCAGAACTCCTCGTTCTCGGGCTCCCAGTGCTCGATCCAGTGCTTGCCTCGGTGGGCCATCGCGGTCTCCTTGTCGTACGGGTTCATTGCGCCGCGAGCCAGTTCGCGATGCCGCCGACGGCGTCCGTGCAGCCGCCGCAGCCCGTGGTGGCCCGCGTGGCCCGCGCCAGTGCGGGGGTGTCGGTGGCCCCGGCCTTCCAGGCCTCGACCAGGCGGCTCTTGGTGACGTTGGTGCAGCGGCAGATCACCGTCGCGGCGGGCAGGTCGGCCGGGCCGGCCGCCTGGGCGCTGCCGTGGGGCAGCGCGCGGCCGAGCAGCACCGCGAGCCGGTCTTCCGGCAGCGGCGTGCCGCGGTCGTGGAACTGGGTGATCGAGGCGGCCGCGTCGGGCAGGCCGAGCAGGATCGCCCCGGTGACGCGGTTTTCGCGGACGACGAGCTTGCCGTAGCGCCCGCCGGTGGGGTCGTTGAAGGTCAGCACCTCGGCGTCCGGGGTATCGGCGGCGAGCTGCGTTTCGCCCAGGGCCGCGAGGTCGATCCCGCGGGCCTTGAGCCGGGTGACGGCCGTGGTGCCGCGGTAGCGGGCGGCCGCGTTCGTGCCGGTCAGGACGTCGGCGAGCACCTCGGCCTGCTCCCACGCCGGCTGGATCAGCCCGGCGGGCGCGCCGGGGTGCCGGGCGCAGTCGCCGAGCGCGTGGATCCGGCCGTCGCTGCTGCGCAGGACGTCGTCGACGAGGATGCCCCGGTCGACCTCGAGGCCGGCGTCCTCGGCCAGGCTCGTCTCGGCGCGGACTCCGGCGGCCACGACGACCAGGTCGGCCGGGACGAGCGTGCCGTCGTCGAGCTTGAGCCCGTCGCCGGGCAGGTAACGGGCGGCGGTGGCGCCGAACTTGAAGGTGACGCCCATGCCGGTGAGCTGCCGGGCCAGCACGTGCCCGGCGGCCGGGTCGAGCTGGCGTTCCATGACGTGCCCCAGCGGGTGCACGACGGTCACCTGGTTCCCGCGCCCGGCCAGGCCGCGGGCGGCTTCGAGGCCGAGCAGGCCGCCACCGAGGACGGCGACCGGCGCGCCGTGGCGGGCGGCGTCGAGGATCTTGGCGCAGTCGTCGAGACTCCGGAACGCGACCACGCCCGGCCCGGCTTCGAGGCCTTCGACGGGCGGGATCCACGGGTTGGCCCCCGTGGCCAGCACGAGCGCGTCGTAGTCCACAGTGGACTCGTCGGTCAGTTCCACGCAGCGCTTCTCGCGGTCGATCCGGGTGACGTCGACGCCGAGCCGGAGGTCGATGTCGTGCCGGGAGGCCCATTCGTCGTCGTGCAGCCGGACGCTCTCGGCACTCATCACCCCGGCGACGACGGCCGACAGCAGAACGCGGTTGTAGGCGGCGTGCTTCTCCGAGCCGAGCACGGTCAGCCGGACGCGTTCGGCGACCGGATCACGGCGCCGGATGTCGTCGGCCAGCCGGGCACCGGCCATGCCGTACCCGACGATGACGACGTCACGGGGACTCATGCGGCACCATCCACGGTAGACAGGGACACGGCACACACCTTGAACTCCGGCATCCGGCTGACCGGGTCGAGCGCCGGGTTGGTGACCAGGTTCGCGCGCTGCTCACCGGGGAAGTGGAACGGCAGGAACACGAGGTCCGGCTTGAGACTCGGGACGAACCGGACGCGCGCGAACGTCTCGCCGCGGCGGGACCGGATCCGCGCCCGGTCGCCTTCCTCGAGCCCGGCACGCTTGGCGGTGTCCGGGTGCACCTCGACGTACACGTCCGGGACGACGTCGTTCAGTTCCTGGATCAGCCGGGTCTGCGCGCCCGACTGGTAGTGCTGCAGGACTCGCCCGGTGGTGGCCTGCAGCGGGAACTCGTCGTCGGGCAGTTCGGCGGGGCCGGTGTGCTCGACCGGGGTGAACCGGGCGCGGCCGTCCGGATGCGCGAAGGCGTCGAGGAACATCCGGGGCGTGCCAGGGTGTTCCGGCGACGGAACCGGCCAGTGGAGGGCCTCGCCGTCGCGCAGCCGGTCGTAGGTGACGCCGGAGTAGTCGGCGACACCGCCCTTGGAAGCGATCCGCAGCTCCTCGAACACCGCCTCGGGGTCGGCCGGGAAGCCTGACCCCCCCAGCCGCGCCGCGAGTCCGTTGAGGACGTCCAGATCGGACCGGACGCCGGGAGGCGGGTCCAGTGCCTTGCGGCGCAGGAGAACCCGGCCTTCGAGGTTGGTCAGCGTGCCGCTCTCCTCGGCCCACTGCGTCACCGGGAAGACGACGTCGGCCATGGCCGCGGTCTCCGACAGGACGAAGTCCGCGACGACCAGGAAGTCCAGAGCGGACAGTCGATCTTGGACGCGCTGGGCACGCGGAGCCGAGACGACCACGTTGCTGCCGAACACCATCAGCGCCCTCGGGCCGTCCTCGGTGCCGAGCGCTTCGAGGAGTTCGGTGGCCGAGCGGCCGGGCCCGGGCAGGCTGTCCGGGTCGACACCCCAGACGCCGGCGACGTACTCGCGCGCGGCCGGGTCGTCGAGCTTGCGATAGCCGGGCAGCTGGTCGGCTTTCTGGCCGTGCTCGCGGCCGCCCTGGCCGTTGCCCTGGCCGGTGAGGCAGCCGTAACCGGAGCCCTCCCGGCCCGGCAGGCCGAGTGAGAGCGCGAGGTTGATCCAGCCGCCGACGTTCGCGGTGCCGGTGGCGTGCTGCTCGGTGCCGCGGGCGGTGAGGACGTAGGCGTTGCGCGCGCCGGCGAGCTTGGCGGCGGCGAGGCGCATGTCGGCGGCCGGGACGCCGGTGACGCGTTCGGCGCGTTCCGGCCACCAGCTCGCGGCGATCCGCCACACCGCGGCGAAGCCGGCCGTCCGATCATCCACATAGGACTGGTTGAGGTGGCCGCCTTCGACGACCGCGTGCAGGATCCCCAGCGCCAGTGCGAGATCGGTGCCGGGCGCGGGCGCGAGGTGCAGGGTCGCCAGCTCGGCCGTCGGCGTGCGCCGCGGGTCGACAACGATCAGGTCGGCGCCCCGCAGGTGCCGGGTGAACGGCGGCATCGTCTCGGCCGGGTTCGCCCCGGCGAGCAGCACGACGTCGGCGCCCTTGAGATCGGTGACGGGGAACGGCATCCCGCGGTCCGCCCCGAAGGCCTTGATCCCGGCCGCGGCGGCCGACGACATGCAGAACCGGCCGTTGTAGTCGATCTGCGACGTCCCGAGCGCGACCCGGGCGAACTTGCCGAGCAGGTAGGCCTTCTCGTTGGTCAGCCCGCCGCCACCGAAGACCGCGACGGCGTCCGGGCCGTTTTCCCGCTGGATCTCCTGCAGCTTGCGCGCGACGAAGTCGAGGGCGAAGTCCCAGCTGACGGGTTCGAGCGCGCCGTCGACGCGGATCATCGGGGTGGTCAGCCGCCGCGGCGACGTGAGGAGGCTGCCCGAAGTCCAGCCCTTCTGGCACAGGCCGCCGGCGTTCACCGGGAAGTCCCGCTGCGTCACGCGGACGCCGTCGAGGCGCATGCCGCACTGCAACGCGCAGTACGGGCAATGGGTGTCGACCTGCGGCACGGGCACCTCCTCGGTCAGCGGGAACGCCCTGACGCTAAGGAGGCCGTGTTACTCGGAATCGACCGAATGTTTCAGGCAGTTGACATTGCGGCGGGACTCGCGGGCCCCCGGCGGTGAGGTGCGTGCCCCCCTCACAGGACGCCGCTCACCTCACGGGCCGCCATCCGCAAGCCGTCCAACGAGGCCTGCGTCGACCGCGGGTTCAGCGCATTGGCCGCCAACCGGAACAACACCGCGCGCAGCAGCAGCTGCGGCCACTCCGGCAGGTGCGCCCACCGCTCCAGCAGCTCCCGGGTCGCGCCGCCCCAGGCCAGGGCGTCCACCGCGACGATGGCCGCGCCGTACTCGCCCGGGCGGTAGTACGGGACGAAGTCCACCACGCCCGGGGCCGCGTCGCCGTCGAACAGCAGGCCGGCCAGCAGCTCGCCGTGCGCCACCTGCGACGGCAGGCGGATCGGGCGGCGGGCACCCGCGAGGACCTCGAACCAGCGGCCGCCCTTCGTCTCCTCGAGCGGGACCTCGAGCTCTTCCCACGCCACGCGGTCCGCGATCGCGTCGACGTCGCGACGGCCGGCGATGAAGTCCGGCCGGGGCAGGCCGATGGTCGCGCGGTGCAGCTTCACCGCCGCGAGCACCGACGCGTCGCCGCGGTGTTCCGGCGTGCCGGCGACGAACCGCGACGCCGTCCAGCCGCCGACGATCCAGCGGCCGTCGCTGGAGCGGACCGGCTTCGCGACCCGCAGGCCCGGCTCGTCGGCGTAGTCGAGCGCGCGGGCCGTCCACAGGGTCTTGGCCTTGTCGGTGACCGGCTTGAACACGAGGTCTCCGCAGCGCCACGCCGTCGAGCCCGGCATCGGCTCGCTGCCGTCGTCAACGCCGCCGAAGGCCGCGCAGACGTGCGCCGGAGGACGTTCGAGGGTTGTCCGCACAACGGGTCACGGTACCCGGCCGGGTGGTCCACGAACGAGAAGACGCGCTGGTCACGCAGTGTTTTAGGACTCGGACGAAACGCCACGAGGGGCACCCCTTCGGCCTTGGGAGCCGGCGGGGTGCCCCTCGGGGAAGAGCGACTGTCAGTAGGTCGGCAGGCTCGGGTCGATCTGCTTGGCCCAGGCGAGGACGCCGCCACCGAGGTGCGTCGCGTCCTTGAACCCGGCCGCGTGCAGCGCGGCGAGGGCCTCGGCGGACCGGGCACCGGACTTGCAGTGCAGGACGATCGGCTTGTCCTGCGGCAGCTCCGCCAGCGCCTCGCCCGAGAGGATCCGGTCCTTCGGGATCAGCGTCGCGCCCTTGATGTTGACGATCTCGTACTCGTGCGGCTCGCGGACGTCGATCAGCGCGAAGTTCTCGCCGCTGTCGAACTTGGCCTTGAGCTCGGCCGGGGTGATCGTGCTGCCCGACGCCGCCGAAGCGGCTTCGTCCGACACGACACCGCAGAACGCCTCGTAGTCGATCAGCTCGGTGATCTTCGGGGTGTCCGGGTCCTTGCGGATCTTGACCTCGCGGTACTTCATCTCCAGCGCGTCGTAGCTGATGAGCCGCCCGAGCAGCGGCTCGCCGATGCCGGTGATGAGCTTGATCGCCTCGGTCACCATGATCGAGCCGATGGACGCGCACAGCACACCCAGCACGCCACCCTCGGCGCAGGAGGGCACCATGCCCGGGGGCGGCGGCTCCGGGTAGAGGTCGCGGTAGTTGAGGCCCTTGCCGTTCGGCGCGTCCTCCCAGAACACGCTGACCTGGCCCTCGAACCGGAAGATCGAGCCCCAGACGTACGGCTTGCCGAGGATCACGGCGGCGTCGTTGACCAGGTAGCGCGTCGCGAAGTTGTCGGTGCCGTCGACGATCAGGTCGTACTGCTCGAAGATCTCGAGCGCGTTCGACGAGTCCAGCCGGTCGGTGTGCAGGTGCACCTTGACCAGCGGGTTGATCTCCGCGATCGACTCCTGCGCGGACGCGGCCTTGAGCTTGCCGACGTCGGACTGGCCGTGGATGACCTGGCGCTGCAGGTTCGACTCGTCCACCACGTCGAAGTCGACGATGCCGAGCGTGCCGACCCCGGCCGCGGCCAGATACAGCAGCGCGGGGCTGCCGAGGCCGCCGGCCCCGATCACCAGGACCTTCGCGTTCTTCAGCCGCTTCTGCCCGCTCACCCCGACGTCCGGGATGATCAGGTGACGGCTGTACCGGGCCACCTCTTCCTTGGTGAGCTCGGCAGCCGGCTCGACGAGCGGCGGCAGTGCTGACATTGGTCCTCCATCTCGCGCGCGGATCGCGTCCATCCCACTATGCACAACGCGCGCAGGCAAATAGACCTTCCCGCGTCCGGATGGTGGGACGCGCTACTGCTGGGTCTTCGCGGACGGGTTCGGCCAGGCGTTGGGCTTGCAGACGCGGCCGTCCTTGGCCACCTTGCCCTTGTCGCCGCCGGGGATGTCGTTGAGCATCGAGACGTAGTCGTCGGCGACGCCGAACGACTGCTGCATCATCACCGGCGCGGGCTGGTCGTTGCCGCCGCACCCGACGTGCTGGTTGCCCAGGGCGTGCCCGACCTCGTGGTTGATGGCGTACTGCCGGTACCCGGTCATGTCGGCGCCGAACGCCTTGGCGCCGCGCACCCAGCGGGACAGGTTGATCAGCACGCGGCCGAGGCTCTTGCGGTAGCAGGACGCCTCGAAGGTGATCTGGAACCCGCAGGCGTCGGCCCGGTGCGTGGTCTCGGGCGTGGTGAGGCTCACCCTGAAGGACGGGTTGGGGAAGTTGGCGTCGACGCGCTGCAGCGCGATCTTGCCGTCCCACGTCCAGCTCTTGGGATCGGACAGGGTGCCCTGGACGGCGGTCGCGAAGGCGTCGTCACCCGCGTAGCTCGCCGGGTCGATCCCGTCCTCCACCTCGACGGTGTAGGTGTACAGCTTCCCGGTGCCGACCTTCGGGCCGCTGCCGGCCACGACGTGCCACTTGCCGGCGCCGGCCTGCGTGAACGGGCCGCCGTCGGGCAGGTCGGCGGTCGGCACCTTGAGGTCGACCGGGGTGGCCGGGTTCTCCGGGATGGTCTGCTCGCCGTTGCCGTCGATGGCGCCGCCCGCCGCGTCGCCGCCCGCGGACTCGATGCCGTTGGCGGCGCCCTGCTCGGCGATCGGCTCGGCCGGGCTGTTGGCCGTGTTGACCACGACGAGCACGGTCAGCACGACGAGGATCGGCAGGGCGTAGACGCGCCAGCCGTAGGTCTTGGTGAGCTTCGCGATGCCGGACTTCGCCGGCGGCTCCTTCTTCGGCTCCCGGCTTTCCGGGTCGTGCGGCTTCCAGGAGGCGCTCAGCGGCTCGGCGGCGGTCCGCCGGCCACCCGGGCGGTAGCGGTCTTCGCCGATGCGCTGGGCCTGCGGCTTGGCCGGGCGGTACTGCCCGGTCCGCGGCGGGTCCTCGGGCTCCGCGGAGCTGTGGGTCGAGCGGCGGGCCGAGGCGCGGTGAGGTGACCGCCGATCTTCGCCTCGCGCGTCCTGCTTCACCCGATCCACCGCACCAGGGTGCCACAGCGCCACCGAACCGTTATCGGCGACTGGCGGATGACCCGGCGATCAGTTGTCACCCTTTCGGGTTACCAGGTCCCGGCTTCCACGTGCTCCCACATGCCCAGGACCGCCTTCGCGACGACGATCGGCCGTTCCATCTGCGCCACGTGCCCGGTCCTCGGGAGCACCAGCAACCGCGCGGCCGGGATCACCTTCGCCGTCCGCATCGCGCGCCGCACGGAGATGACCCGGTCGTCCCGGCCCCACACCACCAGCGTCGGCGCCTGGACACGCGGCGCGGCCGACCACAGCGACGCCTTCCCGAGCGTCGACCACGCCCGGAAGATCGCGAACGTGCTGCGCGCCATCGCCGGCGCGGCCCAGGCGAACCCCGCCCGGGCGCCGTGCTCCTGCTCCAGCTCGTCGAGCCGCTGCTCCGGGAACCGCGACGGGTCGGCGAAGCACAGCTTGATCACCTGCGCGGCGCGTTCCCGCGGGCCGAGCGCGGCCAGCTGCGCCCGCACGCGGGCGCCGACCAGCGGCAGGTAGGCCAGCGCCATCCGCGGGTCCGACAGCCGCCGCGGGTCGAGGCGGCGGTCCGGCATCGCGGGCGAGATGAGCGTCAGGGTCTTGACCAGCTCCGGGCGCCGTTCGGCGATGAGCAGCGCGATCGCCCCGCCCATCGAGTTGCCGAGCAGGTGCACCGGCGCGCCGACGTCCTCGATGTGCCGCGCGACGACGTCCGCGTGCGCTTGGAGGCTGAAGTCGAACCCCGCCTCGGGCTCGGAGTAGCCGAAGCCGGGCAGGTCGGGCGCGGTGCCGCCGGCGACCGGCGCGAGCAGCGCGGCCAGGTCGGTCCAGTTCGTCGACGAGCCGCCGAGGCCGTGCACGTACACGGCCGGGACGCCGTCCGGGCCCGGCGTGCGGCGGACGTGCAGCCGGGCCGTGCCGACCTCTTCGAACGTCGCCGGCCACGGCGGCAGGATCGGGTCGAGGGACGGCAGTTCCCTGGTCGAAAGGGGCACGTGGGTCAGCGGCGCCCGCGCCTTCACGGGGGTGTTCACGGATCCAGAATGCCCGACCCTTGGCACGGCACACGTACCGGCGAGTAATCTTCAGGGCGACTTCACGCGGTGGCGACCCCGCCCGTCGAAGGTGTGATGACGGGAGGAAGAGCATGACGGAGATGACGCGGCTGCAGCAACGTGGGGTGCGCCTGCCCCGGACGGAACGGCGGGCCCAGCTCCTCGCCGCGGCGCAGCGGGTCTTCGCCGAGAACGGCTACCACGCCGCCGCCATGGACGAGATCGCCGAGGTCGCGGGCGTCAGCAAGCCGGTGCTCTACCAGCACTTCCCCGGCAAGCTCGACCTGTACATCGCGCTGCTCGAGAGCCACGTCGACGAGCTGGTGAAGCGCGTGCAGAACGCGCTGGACTCGACGACGGAGAACAAGCAGCGCGTCCCGGCCACGGTCGGCGCGTTCTTCGACTTCGTCAGCGAGGACGCGGGCGCGTTCCGGATGGTGTTCGAGTCCGACCTGCGCGGCGAGCCGGCGGTCCAGGAAGCGGTCGACCGCGCGACGTCGGCGAGCGTGGACGCGATCACCGAGACGATCACGGCGGACGCCGGCCTCGACGAGGACAAGGCGCGGCTGCTGGCCGTCGGGCTGGTCGGGATGAGCCAGGTCAGCGCCCGGTTCTGGCTGCAGCACCACCAGTCGATGAGCCGCGAGGAAGCGGTGGCGCTGACGGCCAACCTGGCCTGGCGCGGCATCGGCGGCGGCTTCCCGCTCAAGGACTCCTGACCAGTGCCGTGAATGCCACATTGAGGGACTTGAAGTCCCTCAATGTGGCATTCACGGCACTTCAGCGGGCGGCGGCGCGGACCAGGGCGGAGATGCGGCGCGCCACTTCGTAGGGGCGTTCCTGCGGCAGCATGTGGCCCGCGCCGGGGTAGCGGACGAACTCGGCGTGCGGCAGCTCGTCGGCGATCACCTTGGCGTGCGCCAGCGGGCAGAGCCGGTCCTTCTCCCCCGCCAGCACCACCGACGGCACGTCGCACAGGGCGCCCAGCCCGCCGACGCCGCGGTGGGCCGCGATCGCGTCCAGGAACAGGCCCGCGCTCGCCGGGTGCGCGCACAGCAGCTGGTCGACGACGCTGTCCACCTGGGCCCGGCCGGGCCGGTCGCCGAACACGAGCTTGCGGGCGCCCGAGCGGACCATGCCCGGCCGCATCCGCAGCGTCTCGCTCCGGAGCCCCGACAGCAGGCGGGCCAGCCGCGGTTCGAAGCGCGTGACGCTGCGCCCGGCCAGGCCCGGGAAGCCGAGCGTCAGCTGGTCCATGTCACCTGACGACGTCGCGACGAACGCCGCCCCGGCCAGCCGCTCCCGGACGAGCGCCGGGTGCCGTTCGGCCAGCACCATGAGCGTCATGCCGCCCATCGAGTGCCCGGCCAGGACCAGGGGTCCGGCCGGGACGCGGTCGGCGACCAGCTCGGCGAGGTCGTCCGCGAGCCGCGCGATCGTCGCCGAGCCCCGCCGGGCGTGTGCCGAACCGCCGTGGCCGCGCAGGTCGTAGCGCAGCACGCGCACGCCGGGGTCGAGGTGCGGCAGCACGAAGTCCCAGGTCCGGTGGTCCTGCGTCCAGCCGTGCACCAGCACCAAGGTGACCGCGGAGTCCGCCGGCCCGGTCTGCGAGACGTGCAGCGCGGCGCCGTCGCTCGCGACGAACCGGTGCTCGATCGACGGGTCCCGGAGCCGCGACGCGGTCGTCATCGGCCCGCCGGGAGCAGGAACGACTTGCGCCAGAAGTACTTCCCCGGCAGCCCGACCAGGCCGGACTCCTCCAGGAACGGCATGATCTTCTCCCCGGCCCACGCGATCGTCCCCTGCCAGTGCGGGTTGTTCAGGGCCGCTTCCACACCGTCACGCGGCCGGATGCCGACCGCCTTGTAGACGTTCGGGTTGATGAACGCCCGCGTCACGAAGTACGAGATCAGCGCGATGATGAACTGCTGGTAGGCGATCTCGGCCTTCGACAGCTTCGCCATCCCGCGCGTGACCTCTTCGCGGGCGAAGGTGACGTGGCGGGCCTCTTCGAGCACGTGGATCCGGTTGACCATGCGGACCAGCGGCTGGACGCCCTCGTCGTTCATCTGCTCGCGCTGCAGCCGGTCCAGGACCTCTTCGGCGACCAGGATCGCGCCGTAGCGCGCCGGGCCGTAGGAGATCGACGGCATCAGCTTCGCCAGCTTCCGCAGCCACGGCACCGGGCCGTAGGCGGGGCAGCCGATCCGCGACGCCATCCGCGCGAACATCGTCGAGTGCCGGCACTCGTCGGCGATCTCGGTGAGGGCGAACTGGGCGTGCGCGGACGTCGGGTCCTCTTCGTAGACCTCCTTGAGCAGCATCTGCATCAGGAGGATCTCGAACCACAGCCCGGTCGTCGCGACGCTCGCGACCTCGTGCTTGCCCAGCTCGATGCGCTGCTCGGGGGTCAGCTTGTCCCAGAGTTCGGTGCCGTACAGCGAGGAGCGCTCGTCGAGGATGAAGCGCTTGCCCTCGACCAGCGGCGCAGTCCAGTCGATGTCGACGTCGGGGTCGTAGAACTTGTTCGCCGAGGACTTCAGCAGGCGGTCCGCGGTCTTCTCGCGATCCGGTTCCTTCAGCGTCCGCGTCATCGCCGACACCCCTTCCGCAACATGTAACTTGAGGTAACAGTTACCTCTGGTAGCATGACCCGGGTGATCGAACGTGTCAAGCGCTCCGGCAAGCAGTCCAGGTCGTCTTCCCGTGACGAGGAGGCGACCGGCGACGCCCGGCGCGACCGCTGGCGCAAGCACCGGATCGCGCGGCGCAAGGAGTTCGTCGAAGCCGCGCTGCGGGCGCTCGACACGCACGGCCCGGACCTCGGCATGGAGGACGTCGCCGCGGAGGCGGGCGTCACGAAACCCGTGCTGTACCGGCACTTCGACGACAAGGCCGACCTGTACGTCGCCCTCGGCCAGCGCGGCACGGAGATCCTCTTCGAGCGGCTGATCCCCGCCATCAACGCCGAACTCGCGCCGGTGCCGCGGATCCGGATGGCGCTCGACGCGTTCTTCACGGTCATCGAGGAGCACCCGAACCTGTACCGGCTGCTCGCGCACGGCCGTCCGGAGAAGCCGGCCGGCTCGGACGTCGTGGCCGAGGACAAGGAACTGATCGCGACGGCGCTCACCGCGCTGCTCGGCGACTACATGCGGATGTTCAACATGGACTCCGGCGCGGCCGAGCCGTGGGCGCACGGCATCGTCGGCATGGTCCAGAACACCGGCGAGTGGTGGCTGGACCGCCGCTCGATGGGCCGCGACGCGGTCGTGGAGTACCTGACGCAGATCATCTGGGCGGCCATCGACGGGCTGACCCGCCAGAACGGCGTGGTCATCGACCCGAACCAGCCCCTGGAAGCCAACAAGGTGGTCCAGCTGGGCCGCGCTTCGGAGTCGCTGGAGGAAACGTCATGAGTGAGCACGACGAAGACGGCTACAGCGGCGAAGCGACGCTGGTGGTCGACGGCGTTTCGCTGACGGCGACGGTCGAGCTGCGCGGCTACTTCCAGCCGATCGACGGCTACTACCGCTGGTATGGCCGGGTGGCGGTCAACGACGAGCTGACGAAGCTGGCGGGCGGCAAGAAGAAGCCGGTCACCATCCAGGCCGGCACCCACTCGGCGACGGGCGAGCTCTCCGACCCGGACCCGTGGGGCCGCTACCGGATCACGGGCACGAGCACCCCGCCGTTCTCCGTGCCGACGACCCTGGAAGAACTCAACGCCTGAGAAACGCCGTGAATGGCACATCGAGGGACTTGAAGTCCCTCGATGTGCCATTCACGGACTTCGGAGCCGGGGCGGCCACCCCGCGCGGCGGCCGCACCGGCCGGCTCAGGAGGTGCGCGGCCCGGGCAGCTCGCGGCCCGGCAGCCAGCCGTTCGGGATGTCCGTCGCGCGCCACTTCCGCACGCTCAGCCGGATCGCCGTGACCGGGGCGCCGAGGAACGGCTCCGCCTCCGGCACCTTCGCGACGAGCAGCTCGCGCACCAGCGGGTCGTCCTCGGCCGGGACGACCTCCGCGAGCGCCTGGGCCTGCAGGAACGGCTGCATCGGCGAGCCTGTCGAGACCACCACCGACACGACCGGGTTCTCCCGGACGGCGGCCAGCGTGCGGCCGCGGTCCTCGAGCACCAGGTTCAGCGTGAACGGCCCGCTCTCGGCGAAGTACACGCCGCCGACCCAGGGGCCGTCGCTGCCCGAAGTGGCGAGGAACAGCGCTTTGTGCGCGGAAAGGGTGGTCCGCACGAGGTCCGCCACATCGCCGGCCAACGGCTCGACAGTGGTCATGCTGGTAGCTCCCGGGGTGTCCCGTCCGGGTCCTGTGACACCGGATCGGATGCCGAAGCTAAGGGCCGGAATCGCGACACACCAAGGAGAACCGACCGATCCGGTGAACCCCGGACGCACGAAGGCCACCCCGGGGACGTCCCGGGGTGGCCTCCGAACGGGTTACGAGTCAGTCGCCGACGCCGAAGCCGACCTTGCGGACGTCGGACGGGGCGATCTCGACGTACGCGATGCGGTCGGACGGGACGATGTACTTGCGTCCCTTCTCGTCGTTGATGCGGAAGAGCCCGTCACCGGCCGTCAGGGCCTCGGCGACCAGCTTCTCCACCTCTTCGGGAGACTGGCCACTGGACACCACCAGCTCGCGCGGCGTGTCCTTGATGCCGATCTTGACCTCCACGTGGGACCTCCGCTGGAAATTCGAAAGGGATGTGCCGGCCAAGGCTAACCGAACCGGCTCGTTCCGGTGGCGCATGACCGCGCCGGACCGCGTCGTCACGTCGTCGTACTCCATCGGGGTCAGCCCAGGCCGAGCGCCTGCATGCGCTTGGTGTGCCCCTGTTGCAACCGCCGGAACAGCGCCGCAATTCCGGAGAGGTCGCCCGAACCGCCGATGATGAGCTCGGCCAAGCCGTCGCGCTCGGCGACGACGTACTGGGCCTGGGTGAGCGCCTCGCCGAGCAGGCGGCGCCCCCACAGCGCGAGCTTGTCGCGGGTCTTCGGGTCGGCCTCGATGCCGGCCGCGACCTCGCGTTCGGCGAAGGCGGAGTGGCCGGTGTCGGCGAGCACGGTGAGCACGAGGTCCTTGGTCTCCGGGTCGAGCCAGCTGGCGATCTCCCGGTAGAGGTCGGCGGCCAGCCCGTCGCCGACGTAGGCCTTGACCAGCGACTCCAGCCACGACTTCGGCGGCGTAGAAGCGTGCCAGGCGTCGACCTGGGCCACGAACGGCGTCATCGCGTCTTCGATCTTCACGTCGTGGCCGGCCAGGTGCTGGGCGAGCAGGCCGTAGTGACCGATCTCCGCGGCCGCCATCTGCGCCAGCGCGGCCCGCCCGGCGAGGGTCGGGGCGCTCCGCGCGTCTTCGGCCATTCGGTCGAACGCGGAAAGTTCGAGGTAGGCGATCACACCCAGAAGGTCTACGACGCCCTCTGAGATCTCTTTCGGCTCGGTCACGGGGGCAGGGTATCGCCGAAGCACCCGGGCGTGTCGGGACGAGACCGATCCCACTGGTTCCGGCGTGCCGGGTACTGTCGAAAAACTGCTGACCAGGTACACTGCGATTGACATCAAGCTTCCGTACGCCATACCGGCGTCGGGAAACAGGCAGGTCACGTGGCTTGCCGACGTACTGCAATGTGCGTGCACGCCTCTTCCGGCATTCCCGGGACGGACCGGTTCCGCGCTCCAGATCAGCGCCAGGGACCAGGGTTTACTCCCGGTCGAGTGTCGAGCGGACCAACGGCGGTGCGCGCTGGTCACGAGAGAGGCGATCACCCTGACCGCAGAAATTCCCACAACCGAACAGACCCCCGCCGTCGCGCTGGAACACAGCGAGACCGGCCCGGCCGCGCTCGACACGTCGCACCCGCTGCAGGCGGGCGTCGACGTCGAGCCCGAGGCCCCGACCTTCGCGTCCTTCGGCGTCAAGCCGGAGATCGTCAAGGCCCTGGGCGAGGCCGGCATCGAGCGGACCTTCGCGATCCAGGCGCTCACGCTGCCGCTCGCGATGGCCGGCGACGACCTCATCGGCCAGGCCCGCACCGGCATGGGCAAGACCCTCGGCTTCGGCGTCCCGCTGCTGCACCGCGTGCAGGTCCCCGGCGACGGCACCCCGCAGGTGCTGGTCGTGGTCCCGACCCGCGAGCTGTGCATCCAGGTCGCCAACGACCTCAAGGGCGCCGGCAAGCACCTCGGCATCCGCACGCTGGCCATCTACGGCGGCCGCCCCTACGAGCCGCAGATCGAAGCGCTGCGCAAGGGCGTCGACGTCGTGATCGGCACCCCCGGCCGGCTCCTCGACCTGGCCGAGCAGCAGCACCTGGTGCTGGGCAAGGTCCGCGGGCTCGTGCTGGACGAGGCCGACGAGATGCTCGACCTGGGCTTCCTGCCCGACATCGAGCGCATCCTGCGGATGGTCCCGGACGAGCGCCAGACCATGCTGTTCTCGGCCACCATGCCCGGCCCGATCATCACCCTGGCCCGCACCTTCCTGCGCCAGCCGACCCACATCCGCGCCGAGGAGAACGACGCCGGCGCGGTCCACGAGCGCACCACCCAGTTCGTCTACCGCGCGCACTCGATGGACAAGCCCGAGGTCATCGCCCGGATCCTGCAGGCGGCCGACCGCGGTCTCACCATGATCTTCAGCCGCACCAAGCGCACCGCGCAGAAGGTGGCCGACGACCTGGTCGAGCGCGGTTTCGCGGCCGCCGCCGTACACGGCGACCTCGGCCAGGGCGCCCGCGAGCAGGCCCTGCGCGCGTTCCGCTCCGGCAAGGTCGACGTGCTGGTCGCGACCGACGTCGCCGCCCGCGGCATCGACATCGACGACGTCACGCACGTCATCAACTACCAGTGCCCGGACGACGAGAAGACCTACGTCCACCGGATCGGCCGCACCGGCCGCGCCGGGCGCACCGGCGTCGCGGTCACCCTCGTCGACTGGGACGAAGAGCCGCGCTGGAAGCTGATCTCGGACACCCTGGGCCTCGACAAGCCGGAGCCGGTCGAGACCTACTCGTCGTCGAAGCACCTGTACGAGGACCTGGGCATTCCGGAGGGCACCACCGGGCGGCTGCCGCTGGCCAAGCGCACCCGCGCGGGCCTGGGCGCCGAAGTGGAAGAGGACCTGGGCGGCAAGAAGCGCGGCCGCGGCCGGGGGAAGCCCGGCGAGGAGGCTTCGGAAGACGCGCCGCGTAAGCGCACCCGGGCCCCGCGCAAGCGCACCCGCGGTGGTTCGCGGGCGGCCGAAGCCGTCGAGGCGGCGGACAAGGCCGCGGCTTCGACGTCGGAAGAGGCTTCGGAAGGCCGCACCCGGACGCGTCGCCGCACCCGCGGCACCGCCCCGGAGACGACCGGCCCGGCCACCGAGAAGGAAGCCGGCGAGAACGCCGAGCGGCCGGCTCGGCGGCGCCGCCGTCGCCGCCCCGCGGCGACTTCTGATACACCTGCGTCGGCAGACTGAGGCCTACGCAGCGGGGGTCGGGTAAGTGAGCGACGTCGAAAAGGCGCCCGAAGAGGCCCCTGACTACGGCTCCGAAGACGTCCTCGAGGACGTCGAGTCCACTCCGCCCGCCCCGCGGGTCAAGGCGCGTCGCTCGCCTTGGAACCGCGGGCGGGACCGGGTGATCGCGGCTTTGATCGCGGTGGTCGTGGTCGCGGTCGCGCTGGTCGTCGGCATGACGAGCGACAGCGCGGCCACCGACCGGACCGAGGCGGCGCCGCCCCCGCCACTGCCCGCGGCGCCGGACAAGGTGCCGGGGTCGCTGGCCGAAATCTGGAGCGCGCGCAGCGGCGCGACGCCGGTCCCGGTCGTGGCGGGCGACGCGGTGGCGACGGCGGACGGCGGTGAGGTCGCGGCCCGCGACCCGCTGACCGGCCAGATCCGCTGGCACTACACGCGTGACCTGCCGTTGTGCACGATGAACGAGACGTGGGGGCGGCTGAACGCCGTCTTCTCGAAGTCTTCGGGCTGCAGCGAAGTCACGCAGCTGGACCCGGGCACCGGCCGGATCACCGCGCAGCGCAACGGCAACGCGGAGCTGGGCACGCGCCTGGTCGGCGACGGCTCGCACGTGACGGCGACGGGCAAGAAGCTCCTCACGACGTGGCGCGACGACTTGGTGCAGAGCGCCGAGTACGGCCAGGTCCCGGCGCTGGTCAACGCGGGCAAGCAGCCCCGCACCGGCTGCACGTACGGCACGGTCGCGGCGGCGTCGGGCAAGGTCGGCGTGATCGAGCGCTGCCCCGGTGACCCGGCCGACCGCCTGACGGTCTACAAGGCGGCGCCGGACAAGGACGACGAGCCGTCGGTGTCGTTCAGCAGCGTGCTGGCGGGCAAGCGGGCGCGCGTGATCGCGATGTCCGGCGAGCTGACGGCGGTGGTCCTGCCGGACCAGAAGCTGCTGGTGATCTACAACGGCGACGGCTCCCAGCGCGCGGCGTACCCGCTCGACGTGCCCCCGGCCGACCTGGCCGCCGACCCCGCGGGCGGCGTCGAGGCGACGACCCAGACGACGCAGAACGTCTACTGGTTCAGCGGCTCGAAGGTGGTGGCGCTGTCCCGTGACGACCTTTCGCCGCGCTGGACGTTGAGCAGCGCGTCCGGGCCGGGAATCCTGTTCGCGCAGCAGCTGGTGGTCCCGATCAAGGGCGGCCTGGCGGTGCTGAACGAGAACGACGGCTCGACGATCCGCACGGTGGGCGTGGACCGCCGCGGCTACCCGGGCGTGGTCCGCCTGGCCGCGGCCGGCCCGGTCCTGCTGGAGCAACGCGGCGAGACCCTGACCGCCCTGAATTGATGCCCGGCCAATCACGCGAGATGCCCGCCTGATCACGTGTGATGCCTGTCTGATCACGTGTGATGCCCGTCTAGGCACGCGAGCCGTGGCCGGCCGTGTGCGCAAAGCGGCATCACTCGTGGTTGGGGTCAGGTCAGCCAGAAGAGGGTCAGTGCCGAGACCGTGAACAGGACTACGGCCAGGCCTGCGCCGCCGGCCGGGAGGCCGTTGCGGCGGTCCGCCACGCGCTGGGCCAGCAAGGCCAGCACCGCCGCCACCGGGTGGCCGATCAGCATTATCGCGCCCGGGCCCGGGACCCCCTGGTAGAGGTCGATTCCGGCCACCAGCAGCACCCCGAGGGCCAGGACCGTGAGACCGGCGGCCAGTGAGCCCGTGAACCCCCGCCACCAGCGGCCGCGCTCTTTCGCCGGCTCGGTGGCAGGCTCTTCGGGGTCGCCTTCGATGCGCTGCGGGGTGACTCGTTCCTGCGGGACGGTCTGCGCTTCGTCCACGGGGAACGGCTGTGTCGACAGTTCGCCGGTGTCCGGTGAAGCCACTTTCCCTCCCTCTCAGGGCGCGAGCAGGTCCCACGGCTGCGCCGCCGGGGCCGCTTCCTGTCCCGCCGCGCAGCTCGGCCTGAAGTCGCACCAGGCGCAACGACGATCCGGGCGGGGCGGGAACAGCACGTCCCCGTCGCCGCCCGCGTCCAGGGTATCCGTGGCGAGCCGGAGGTCCCCGGCGGTCTCTTCGGCGCGTTGCAGGTGCCGGCGCAGGCTGTCCGTCGTGTGCTCGGCCGCCGCGATGGTGCCCGTCGGGAGGTGGTGCAGTTCGACCGTCGTGCACGGCATCCGCAGCGTCCGCGCCGCCGCCACTGCGTACAGCGCGAGGGCTTGCGACGCCCGGGCCTCGTACTCGTCCGGCGGACGGCGCCCCGTCTTGTAGTCGACGATCACCAGCTCCCCCGCACGCGCGTCGATCCGGTCCGCGCGGCCCTCGATGATCATCGACGGCCGCTCCCCCGGCGTCGCCGTGACCGGCGCCGACACCCATCGCTCGAGCCCGACCGGGTCGTGGCTGACGTCGTTGTCCTCGACGTACTCCGCCACCCACCCCTTGGCCCGCGCCCGGTACCGCGCGGCCTGCTCGTCGCTCTCGAAGCCGGCGTCCTTCCAGAACTCCGCCACCAGCGCCACCGCCCGCTGCGGCACGCGCTTGAGCACCGGCAGGTCGAACAACGCCCGCAGCGCGTTGTGCACCACCGCGCCCAGGGTGCTGTGCGCCCACGGCCCGGTGCGCTGCGGGGTCGGCCGTTCGAGGTACGCGAGCCGGTACCGGCGCGGGCAGTCGTCGAAGGTCGCCAGCCGCGCCGGCGAGACCTTCGTGAGCCGCACGGGTTGCGCGACGCCGAAATCGAAGCCCATTTGCTCCTTCACCCGGCCCACGCTACGCACCACCACCGACAGTTTTTTCGGGGGTTCGGGTGGCGGAGCCCCCGATACTTTCCGCGCTACCGCACCACCAGAACCGTGTGCGTGCCGCCCGAGACGGTGAGGGGGCCCGCTGCGCGCAGCGGACGGCCGTCCAGCAGCACCAAGCGGCCGGACGGGACCACCAGCGAACCGGACGTCCCCTGCGGAGCCGTGACCGTCAGCGAAAACACCGAGCCCTTCTGAGACCACGAAGCCGACAACGCGCCCTTCGGCGTCGGAACCGCTCCGCGCGCCCAGGAGACTCCGCCTGGGTGCGGCGAAACCGTCCACGTCGCGAAGCCCGGCGAAGTCGGTGAGACGCCCAGAAGCTCGTTCGTCAGCACCGGGACGACGCCGGTCGACCAGCCGTGCGCGGCCGACGTGTAGCCCTGCTCGTAGTGCGAACCGCCGTCGCCGATGCCTTCCCACGCCGTGATGCCCGGGTCGTGCGAGGTCATCCAGCCGTACATCCGCTTGATCTGGTCGATCGCCGAGTCCGCCTGCCCGGTCCGGAACCGTGCCTGCAGCTCCGGGAACGACGTGAACGCGTACACGCGCTTCGTGCCGTCGGAGACGAGAGTGTCGTTGTCCATGAACGGGTTCCCGTAGGGCAACGCGCCCGCCGCGAGCCGGGCCAGCGCGGAGGTGGCCTGCGCGGGCGACGCGATCCCGGCGACGATCGCCTGGCTGTTGCCGTCCTGGCCGTGGCGCACCGCGCCCGTCCCCGAGTCGAGGTACGCCCCGGCTGCCGGGTCCCACAAATAGGCGTTCACGGCCGCCGCGACGCCGGAAGCCCGCGCGAGCCACCGATCCGCGTCCGCCAGGTGGCCCGTCGCGCGCGCCAGGCCCGCCGCACCCTGCAGCGCCCGGACGTACAACGCGTTGTAGTACGTCACTTCGCCCGTACGCGGCAGGAACGCGTAGTCGCCGTAGCCGCTGGTGCCGTTAAGGCCCTTCGCGAGCAACCCGCGCGAATCGGTGACCGACGGGTACCACGTGTCGAGCGTCTTCACGAGGTTTGAGTAGTACGAAGCCGCGTACGCGTTGTCGCCGGTGTAGAGCACGTAGTCCCAGCTGGCAGTCACCCACCAGAGCGGATAGTCGAACAGCGGCAGCGTGTAGTTGTTGATCGACGCGGGCGGGATCCAGCCGTCCGCGCGCTGGTGGTCGGCCAAGTCGGCCAGGACGTTCTTCGCCGCCGTGCCGTCCTGGTGCGTCAGGTACTCGGTGAGCCCGGACACCGCGACGTCGCCGACGTACGGGTCACGGTCGCGCTTCGCGCCGTCGTGCAGCACCAGTTTCCCGTCCAGCGAAGGCGAAAACGCGCCGCGCGGGTCCACATCGGACGCGCGGAAGGTGTCCATGCCCAGTTCGTTGGTGTAGGACGCGGCGTACCAGTACTTGTCGAGGTCCTCGTCCGACGACTCGAACCAGCCGCGGTAGCTGTCCGGCGTGCCGAGGTAGGGCGTGAAGTCGAGCGAGACGCCGTTGATCCGCACCTCGCCGGACGGCTGCGCGGCCGGCGCGTCCGAGGCCAGCGCGTCGAGGCTGATCCGCAGGTAGCGGAAGCCGTGCAGGCCGTCCGCGCACACCTGGGTGCCGACCTGGCAGCCCTTCGTGTCCCGCCAGACGGCCGGCGTCGCCGGCACGGCGTACTGGTCGCTGCCCGGTCCGCCGGAGAAGTCCGACCGCGTGAAGTCGGAGCGTTCGCCGAGGTACTGCTGGGTTTCCGAGAACGACAGCCGGACGCCGGGCCGGTTCGCCGACGCGCCCGCGAACGAGATCTTCGGGTAGCCCGCGACGACCTTGCCGAAGTCCACCACCGCCACCGGCACCGGCGGGTCGGCGACCAGGCCCGGCCAGACCTCGGTGACCCGGCTGAACTCGCCCGACGGCGTGTTCTGGTCCTTCGTCACGGTGATCCGGACCTGGTCGGTCGTGACCGGCCGGTCGAACGGGATCGCGCGCTGCACGGCGGTGTTGCCGGTCACGGAAGCCGCGACCCGCCACGCGCCCGCGTCCAGCACCTCCACCGTGAAGTCCTGCGGCACGCCGTCCACGCTGGACAGCAGGGTGACGCCCGGGAGCGCGACCGGCGCGGCCGAGGTGATGGTCAGGACGTCGGGGTAGGCGCCGATCGTGTCGTCGTTCCAGAAGGTGTCGGTGTTGCCGTCGATCGCGTTGCCCGGCGCGTACGTGCGCGGCTGGCCGTTGCCGCCGTTGTTCGGTGCGTGGAACGACGACGCGGCGGCCGTGCTCCCCGCGGGCCACGCCGGCTTCGGCGGCGGCGCCTGCCGCTTCAACGTCGTGACGCCCCGGCCGAGCAGGCCGTCCGGGTTCGTGACGTCGCCGCTGGTCGACAGCACCTTCACCGGCCGCACGTCCCGGCTCGAGGGTGCGACGACGTACTTCTGCCAGCCCGGCGCGGCCACGGCGGCCGTGACGGGCGCGGCGACCACGCCGCTCGCCACCAGGACCGTGACCGGCAGGACTGCTCTGAGCCACTTCATCGAGGCCTCCGCACGCGAATTGAATCGTTTCAAGCGCTGAGCTGAGGTCAAGGCTGCGCGAAGCGTGCCAACGATGTCAACGAACCCGCCGGTTCCTGTCCGGCAGGACAACCCGAAAGGCGGGGTCAGTTGCCGCCGGCGATGAACCCGCGCACGGAGTTCGCGACGAGCTCCACGGCGATGGCCGCGAGCAGCAGGCCGGCCACCTTGGCCAGCAGCGTGATGCCGCTTTCCTTGATCAGCCGGATGACCACGCCGGAGTAGCGCATGCAGACGTAGATGACGAAGTGCGTCATCACGATCGCCAGCGCCAGCGCGATGTACGCGCCGATGTGCCCGTCGGCCTGCCGGACGAACACGATGGTCGCGGCGATCGCGCCGGGCCCGGCCAGCAGCGGCGTGCCGAGCGGGACGAGCGCGATGTTGACGTCCTCCGCCGCGGCCTCCGGCTCGTGGCCGTTGCCGGTGAGCAGCTGCAGCGAGATGAGCAGGAGCAGCAGGCCGCCGGCGCCCTGCAGCGCGGGGATGCCGATGCCGAGGTAGGCCAGGATCGCCTGACCCGCGACCGCGAACAGGCTGATGACCAGCAGCGACACCAGGACGGCCTGGCGCGCGGCCCGGGCGCGGACCGCCATCGGCTTGCGGCCGACCAGGCTGAGGAACACCGGCACGGTGCCCGGCGGGTCCATGATGACGACCAGGGTGATCGTCGCGCTCATGAAGAGCTTCGCGTCGAAGAAGTCGGCGATCGCCATCTCAGCCCTTCACGACCTGGAAGCCGGTCGCGCGCGAAACGAGTTCCTCGAGCTGCCCGGGGTCGGTGGTGCACTCGCCGAGCGCGATCGTCTTGTTCGTGCCGTGGTAGTCACTGGACCCGGTGACGAGCAGGCCGAGCTCGCCGGCCAGCTCGCGGGTGCGGGCCCGCGTCGGCGCGTCGTGGTTCGGGTGGTCGGCCTCGACGCCGGTGAGCCCGCGCTCGGCCAAGCCGGCCAGGGTGTCTTCGCTGATCGTGGCACCGCGGCTGAAGGCGAAGGGGTGCGCGATGACCGTGACGCCGCCGGCCGCGGCGATCATGTCGATGGCCTCCTCGACCGGCGTGTCGCGGCGGGCGACGTAGTAGCCGCGCCGGGGGCTCAGGTAGTCGGCGAAGGCCTCGTCGACGGTCTTGACCAGGCCGGCCCGGACCAGCGCCTGCGCCAGGTGCGGCCGCCCCGGCGGGGAGTCCTCGGGGAGCAGGCCGAAGATCTCGTCGGCGTCGATCGGGAGTCCGTCGGCGGCCATCCGCTCGGCCATCCGGCGCAGCCGCGTGCGGCGCTCGACCCGCAGCCGGGTCTGCTCGGTGACCACGGCCTCGGCCGTCGGGTCGAAGAGGTAGGCCAGCAGGTGGACGCTGATCTGGCGGCCCGTCTCGAGGTCGGTCGACACCGTCGACAGCTCGGCGCCGGGGACCAGGGTCAGGCCCGGCGGGATGGCCGCGGAGGCGGGGGCCCAGCCCGCGGTGGTGTCGTGGTCCGTGATCGCGACGACGTCGAGCCCGGCTTCACCGGCCGCGGCGACGAGCCCGGCCGGCGAGTCGGTGCCGTCGGAAGCGGTGGAGTGGGCGTGCAGGTCGATGCGCATCGGGTCCATTGTCGACGATGCGCTGCGTCACAGGCGCGGCGGGACGGCTCAGCCGACCGGCTTCTTGCCGCGCGCGGCGCGCTGGGCCTTGATCATCGAGAAGCGCTCGGCCTGCTTTTGCTTGTCACCGAAGACGAGCTCGGAGATCGTGTCGTAGAACTCTTCGGGCCGCGGCAGGTAGTCGATGCGGTTGAGGGCCTGGATCTGACCGGCCGACTCGACCACCATCGTGCCGTACCCCATCATGCGGCCGGTGGCGGTGCGCACGTAGCTGAGGTCGGTGACCTTGCTGATGGGCATCATCAGCACCTTGGTGGTGAACACCCCGGTGGTCATCACGAACCGCTTGTCGGTGACCACCAGGCGCTCGACCCACCACTCCATCACCACGTAGGCGAACCGGAGGACGACGAGCAGCGCCACGTACCAGAGGACGTTCTGGCCGATGTACAGCGCCGGTGGCAGCAGGTAGGACACCAGGACGCAGACGGCCAGCAGCGCGGCCGCTTCGAAGGTGTCCCACAGCAGCACCGCCCAGTGGCGGCGGATCCGGATGACCCGCCGCTCGGTGTCGAGGAGGTACTCGTCGGGATCGCGAGGCGCGAACATAGGTCGAGGGTAGCCCCGCTGTCAGCCCTTGAACACGTTGCTGACGAAGGTGATCACCGATTCGGCCGAGCTGCGCAGGAAGTCGACGATGTTGCCGACGAGGCCCGCAGCCTGCCCCGGCTGCGCAATGACGAAGAACAGCACCAACGCGATACCGGCGAGGCCCGCAATCTTCTTCACGTTCACCGCGATCAAATCCCGTCTCTTACGGTGACACCGGACAACAACCAAAACCTGACTTTTTACGTTGTACCGCACTGAACAGGCACAGGGGAGGTAAGTCCCGCGCTTGGGTCAGCACGCGGTCCGAAGTGTACCGTACGGCTACTCTCCGTGTACAGGACATCCGTTTTCAAGTCGGTCACGTCTACCCTTCGGGACATGGACGGCCCCCTCGGCACCACGATCCGCTGCGTCGGCGGCATCACCTTCGACCAACGTGGCCGGTTGCTGCTCATCCGGCGCGCGAACGACCCCGGTTCGGGGCAATGGTCGCTGCCGGGTGGCCGAGTCGAACCGGGCGAATCGGACGAACAGGCCGTGATCCGCGAGCTTCGGGAGGAGACCGGGCTCGACGTGATTCCCGGCACAGTGATCGGGACCGTGACGCGCGGGCCGTACGAAATCCACGACTACGCCTGCTCGGTGACGGGCGGCGTGCTCACCGCGGGTGACGACGCCACGGACGCCCGTTGGTCCGATGCGGCAGACCTGTCGGCCCTGGAGACGGCCGGGCAGCTGGTGGATCTCCTGTACGTGACCCTGTGTGAGTGGAAGGCGCTTCCGCGGACCTGAAAAGCCGCGAAGGCCCCCTTTCCGGCCACAAAAGCCGGTGAGGAGGCCTTCACGGGACTGGGCTACAGCGGCAGCCAGGTCATCCGCTGCCCGTGCGGAGCGGTCCGGGCCAGGGCGTGGGCCTCCGCCTTGCCGTCCTCCCACCGGACGACGCCCAGCGTCGCGAGGCCGTCGGACCCGGCGAGGTCCGACCGCCCCGGCAGCACCGTCTCGAGCCCGGCGCCGTAGAACTCCTCCGAAACCCACCACAACGGCCGCGACTCCGCGAGCGAAGCCAGCTTCGAGACGAACTCCGCGCGCCGGGGCGCCGGGAAGTACGCGAGCGCGTGGCTCGTCACCACCACCAGCGGCCCGTCCAGCGTGGCCGCGGCCGCCTCCAGGTCGTCGACCCCGTCGCCCGCGATCAGCGCCGGGCGGTGCTTCGCCTGCTCGGCCGCCGCCGTGCGCAGCAGCCGGATGCGGTCCGGCTGGTCGGCCCAGACGCACGCCTCCAGCCACGCCAGCTCGTCCTCGTCCGACAGGTCGACGGGGGCCCGGTCGAGCCCCGCCCGCGCCGTCACCGCGAGCTTCTTCGGCAGTTTCGGCGCCACCGCGCCCGGTGCCAGGTCCAGCGCGCAGTGCAGCCCGACCGCGGCCTTCGCCGGGCCCGCCGTCAGCTGCTCGCCGCCGTCGCACTGGTAGCGGTAACCGAAGCGGTCGAGCCCGAGCAGGAGACCCGCGCTGCAGCCGACCTCCAGCAGGGCGACCTTCCCGCCGGCCTCCTTCGCCGCCCGGGTGACGCCCGGGTACAGCAGCGCCGCCCGGCGGACCTCGTTCGTCTGGGTGTAGCGCGCGGCGATGAGGGCGCGCGCCTTGTCGGCCCGCTCCAGCAGGAACGACCGGAACAGCGGCCAGGTCTCGGAGTCGACGCCGTCGAAGCCGCCCAGGGACGGGTAGTACCGCGAGAGCGGGTGGATCGGGTCGGCCTGCACGAGCCGGTGCGCGGTCGCCATCAGCAGCGTCGCCCGCACCTCGCCGTCGCGCGCCGAAGCGAGCAGGCCCGCGACGTCGTCGTCCGCGGCCGCCTGCAACGCCAGGTGCTCGTACAGCGGGGAGACCCCGCGGGCCTCGACTTCCGCGAAAGTGCGGAGTACTTCCTTGATCCGGTCCAGGTCCATCAGAGCCTCACTCGTGCGGCACCGGCCGGCCCGGCTGCTCCCCGCCCCGAGTCTCCCCGTAGGAGCGCTTGGGCACCATCACCTTCCGCCGGAAGGTGCACACGATCAGGCCGTCCTGCTTGTAGCCGCGCGTCTCGACGTACACGACGCCGCGGTCGTCCTTGGACTTCGACGGCGTCTTGTCCAGCACCTCGGTCTCGCCGTAGATGGTGTCGCCGTGGAACGTCGGCTTGACGTGCTTGAGGGACTCGACCTCGAGGTTCGCGATGGCCTTGCCGGAGACGTCGGGCACGGACATGCCCAGCAGCAGCGAATAGACGTAGTTCCCGACCACGACGTTCTTGCCGAAGTCGGTGGTCTCCTCCGCGTAGTGCGCGTCCAGGTGCAGCGGGTGGTGGTTCATGGTGATCAGGCAGAACAGGTGGTCGTCGTATTCGGTGACCGTTTTGCCCGGCCAGTGCTTGTAGACCGCACCGACCTCGAACTCCTCGTAGTACCGACCGAACTGCACTCGTCATTCTCCCGTCGCGTAACACCGCGTGAGGCTGGTACGACACGCATCCGTAGTGAGGAGTACCCTCAACCATTGGTTCTCGCGCGTCAACGCGAGCCCCACCACTCTCCACCCGGCCCGAAGGAGGTGAGGAACCCCGATGAGTAGTGGCGATAGTCCGCTCCCTAGTAGTCCCAGCGTTCCCACCTCACGGGTCGTCTCCAGGTAGGCCTTTTCTCTCCCCGGGAACGCTGGTGCCTCGCCGGGCGGACGCGGTCCGCCCCTGGTCAGTCGTCTCGCACGACGTCGCACGACGCCCAGGAGAACCCATGCCTGCCATTCCTTCGCTCGGCGGCCTGCGCGGCCGCGGCAACAAGGGCGCCGTTCCCGTGCGCCCGGTCCCGGTGCCGCTGTCCGCGTACGTCGTCGACTGCGCGGTGTACGTCGCCGGTGAGCGCCTGCCCGGCCGCTGGACGCACGTCGAAGCGATCAAAGAGGTCCGCAAGCGGCACGAGGGGTTCGTCTGGATCGGGTTGCACGAGCCGGACTCGCAGCAGATCCAGGGCATCGCGGAGACCTTCGGCCTGCACGAGCTGGCGGTCGAGGACGCGCTCGAAGCGCACCAGCGCCCGAAGCTGGAGCGGTACGACGACACGCTGTTCCTGGTGGTCAAGACCGTCCGGTACGTCGAACACGAGTCCCCCACCACGGCGAACGAGATCGTCGAAACCGGCGAGCTCATGGTGTTCCTCGGCCGGGACTTCGTGATCACCGTCCGCCACGGGAACCACTCCGGCCTGGCGCGGCTGCGCCGTGAACTCGACGACGACCCCGAGCGGCTCAAGCTGGGGCCGTCCGCGGTCGTGCACGCGATCGCCGACCACGTCGTCGACCACTACCTCGACGTCACGGGCCGGATCGAGAACGACATCGACGTCATGGAGGCGCAGGTCTTCGCGCCCCGGTCGCTGGTCAGCGCCGAGCAGATCTACCTGATGAAGCGGGAGGTCCTCGAACTGCGCCGCGCGGTGATGCCGCTCGCCACGCCGGTCCAGCGGCTGGCCGAGGGCTACACGCGGCTGGTGCCGGACGAGGTCCGCTCGTACTTCCGCGACGTCGCCGACCACCTCACGACGGTGTCCGAGCGGGTGGCGGCGTTCGACGAGCTGCTGTCCACCCTGGTCGACGCGACCGTCGCGAAGATCTCCCTGCAGCAGAACACCGACATGCGCAAGATCACGTCGTGGGCCGCGATCATCACCATCCCGACGATGATCGCGGGCATCTACGGGATGAACTTCGACTACATGCCCGAGCTGCACTGGAAGTTCGGGTACCCGCTGGTGATCACGGTGATCCTCGCGATCTGCCTGCTGCTGTACCGAATATTCCGGAAGAACGGCTGGCTCTAGTCCCTCCTCTTCCCCCTCGGAGTGTTCGTCATGTCCCGGATGCTGTCCAACCTCAAGTTCTGGGCGCTCGCGCTCAGCGTGCTCTGGATCGTCGTCATCACTTCCGTCATCGTCGCCGACCCCGGGTTCGCGCACGGCATGAAGTAGTGCCGCGGCGTCGTACCCTGGGTGGGTGCCGAAAGCGCTGGTCGTCTCCGACGAGGTCGACGAGCGGCTGTGGACCAGCGCGGTCCGCGCCTGCTCGGTCGACCTCGTCATCGGCGCGGGCGACCTCCCCTACGACTACCTCGCGTTCCTGGCCGGCGCGCTCGACGTGCCGTGCGTGTTCGTGCCCGGCAACCACGACCCGGACCTGAGCGGCTACACGCGCTACGGCGGGCTGTCCATGAAGGACGGTTTCCCGACGGCGTGGCCGGGCCCGGCGGGCGGCATCAACGCCGACGGCCGGGTCGTCGACGTCGCCGGGATCCGGTTCGCCGGGCTCGGCGGCTCGATCCGCTACAACGACGGGCCGAACCAGTGGACGCAGCGCCAGCAGGCCCGCCGCGCCCGCGGCCTGGTGCGGCGCGCCCGGTGGCGCCGGCGTCGCGACGGCCGGGACGTCGACGTCCTGCTGACGCACTCGCCGCCGCTGGACCTGGGCGACCGGGCGGACCCGCCGCACCGCGGGTTCGCGTGCCTGCACCGCACGATCGACGTGCTGCGGCCGAAGTGGCTGCTGCACGGGCACATCCACCCCCACGGCGAGCCGGTCCCGGACCGGGTCGTCGGCGAAACCCGGATCCGCAACGTGGTGGGCCACCGGATCATGGAGTTCTCATGAAAGAGACGGGGTTCCCCCGCGCCGACGCGGAGAACGACTTCCTCCGCGCGCGCCGGGGCCAGGTGCTCTCGCGGCTTTCGACGTGGCTGCGGCGCGAGCCCGACGACGTCAACATCATGCTGCCGTTCCACGAGGTGGTGGAGGCGCTCGGCTACGCCGGCGAGACCCGGATCGGGCTGCGGGTGATCAAGCTGGACTCGATCGTCGGCACGGTCGACCGCAGCCGCGACTTCGACCGCCGCTTCCGCCCGACGTCCGGCCGCGTCCGCGAACGCTGGGAGCGCCTGGCCCTGGCGGCCCGCCGGGGCGAGGAGATCCCGCCGATCGAGGTGTACCGGGTGGGCGAGCTGCACTTCATCATCGACGGCCACCACCGGGTTTCGGTGGCGATCGCGCAGGGACTGTCCACAATAGAGGCGTACGTGACGGTCGTCCGGACCAAACTGGACCCGAGTGGCATCCGCCACCGCGGCGACCTGATCGTCAAGGACTACCGCCGCCTGTTCCTGGAGCGCGTGCCGCTGACGGGCCACGCCCGGGCGTCGGTGATCGTGTCGGACCCGTGGGACTACGCGAAGCTGGGCGAGCACGTGGAGGCGTGGGGCTTCCGCCTGATGCAGGACGAAGGCAAGTTCTGCGACCGGGTGAGCGTGGCCCAGCGGTGGTTCGACGAGGAGTTCGTCCCGGTGGTGGGCATGCTGCGGCAGGCGGACCTGATCGGCGACCGCACGGACGCGGAGGCGTACATGTGGGTGGCGGCGGAACGGTACCGCCTGATCCGGACCCACCGCTGGGACGACGAGGTCATCGAGACCCTGCGCTCCCGCCGGTCGTGAGGTGTTCAGGGCGGTTGGAACCGCCCTGAACACCTCACGACGAGCTGCGGCAGACCGCTCACATGTGGACGGCGCCGGGTGCGGCTTCGCCCTTCGGGACGCCCGGGCGCAGCAGCAGGCCGCTGATCAGCGCGCCGGCCGCGAAGATCACCGCGGCCCACGTGAACGCCGTGGTGTAGCTCTCGATCGCCGCCTCGGCCGCCAGTTGCGGGGTCGGGACCTTGCCCGCGAGGTACGACGTGGCCGCGTTGCCCGCCAGGGTCGACAGCAGCGCCGTGCCGATCGAGCCGCCCACCTGCTGCATCGTGTTGACCGCCGCCGACGCGACGCCCGCGTCGTGCGCCTCGACGCCGAACGTCGCGACGCTCATCGCCGGCGCCATCGCCAGGCCGATGCCGAAGCCCATCACCAGCAGCGGGCCGAGCACGCCGGACGCGTACGTGCTGTCGAGGCCGATGCCGCTCAGCCAGAACAGGCCGGCCGCCGCGATCGCCATGCCGGTCGGGACCAGCGGACGCGGGCCGAAGCGGGGCAGCAGCACGGCCGTCGCCGTCGTGGCGGCCAGCATCAGCGTCGCCACCATCGGCAGGAAGCCGACGCCGCTCTGGATCGGCGTGAACTTCAGGTTCTGCTGCACGTAGAACGTCAGGAACAGGAAGATCGCGAACATCCCGATCGCCAGCAGGAACATCGCCAGGTACGAGCCGCCGCGGTTGCGGTCGAGCAGCACGCGCAGCGGGAGCAGCGGGTGCGAGACGCGCTGCTGCAGCCACGCGAACACGCCCAGCAGCACGACGCCCGCCCCGAGGAAGCCCCACACCGAGACCGACGACCACGAGTCCGACTCCGCGTTCGCGAAGCCGTAGACCAGCGCGAACAGACCGGCCGACGCGGTGATCGTGCCCGGCAGGTCGAGCTTCGGGCGCGGCCCGGCGTCGCGCTGGTTGCGCAGCAGGACCGAGCTGCCGGCGAACGCGACGACCGCGAAGATGATGTTCACGAACATGCACCAGCGCCAGTCGAGGTACTCGGTGAGCACGCCGCCGAGCAGCAGCCCGACCGCCGCGCCGCCACCGCCGATGGCGCCGAACACGCCGAACGCGCGGCCGCGTTCCTTCGGGTCGGTGAACGTCGTGGTGAGCAGCGAAAGGGTGGCGGGCGCGAGCAGCGCGCCGAAGACACCCTGCGCCGCGCGGGCGATCAGCAGCATCTCGATGTTGGTCGCGAAGCCGCCGAGGGCGGACACCGCGGCGAAGCCGGCCAGGCCGACGAGCAGCGTGTTCTTGCGCCCGAACAGGTCGGCGAGACGGCCGCCGAGCAGCAGCAGGCTGCCGAACGCCAGCGCGTACGCCGTGACGACCCATTGGCGCGCGTCGTTGGAGAAGCCCAGGTCGACCTGCGCGGACGGCAGCGCGATGTTCACGACGGTCGCGTCCAGCACGACCATCAGCTGCGCGATGCCGATCATCACCAGGATCAGCCATCTGCGGCTGTGGTGCGGGTTCTCGGCGGCGCGCACGTCCCCCGGCGGCGCGACCTCGAGGGTGGATTCGGACATGGGTGTCCCCTCACTGGGAGTGATCAAGACAGTATGTGGAGTAGGTATCTCCCCTTACGCGACCCAAGGTACACACAAACCGGAGAAGGTGCCTCTACTTGACGCGTTAGACTGGACGGCATGGCACGGGACGCTGGTCCCGCCGCACCGGCGCGGCCGCTGCGGCGTGACGCTGAACTCAACCGCCGTCGCATCCTGGCGTCGGCCCGCGAGGTGTTCGGCCAGCGCGGGCTCGAGGCCACGCTGGACGACATCGCGCACCACGCCGGCCTCGGCGTCGGCACGGTCTATCGCCGGTTCCCCAGCAAGGAACACCTGGTCGAGGCCATGTTCGCCGAGCGGATGGAGGAGATCGGCGATCTCGCGTCGGAAGCGTTGAAGGCGGATGACGCGTGGCAGGCGTTCGTCGACTTCACGTGGAAAGCGGCCGAGATGCACTCCGCCGACCGCGGGCTGCGCGAGATCATGCTGTCCAACAAGTTCGGCCACGAGCACGTCGCCGAAGAGAAAGCCCGCATGGTGCCGTTGATCACACAGCTCGTCGAGCGGGCGCAGGCCGCCGGCGGGCTACGGGCGGACTTCGCCCCGTCGGACATGGCGCTCGTGCACATGATGGTCGGCTCGGTGGTCGAATTCACCTGCGCGGTCGACCCGGACCTGTGGCGCCGCAGCCTCGGCATGCTGCTCGACGGGCTCCGCGCCGAGCCCGGCAAGCCCTCGGAGCTGCCCCGCCCGCCGCTCGACGAGCAGGAGATCGACCGCGCGATGTCCTGCTGGCGTCCCTGACGTCAGCCGGCGCAGTTCGCCAGCGCCCGTGCGGCGTCGCGGCGGAACGCCTCGTCGGCGCGGAACAGGGCACACCCGTCCGACGCCGAGAAGCGCTCATCGCGGGCCAGGAGCTCACGCAGCACGGGCGCCACTTGCGCGGGCAACGGCCCCAACGTCGCCAACGCGCGCATCGCACGGGTCACGGGGAAGCCGATCCACCGCGCCTGGACGTCGTCCAGCTTCCGCAGCAGCACCGGCAGCACCTCCTCGACGTCGCCGGTGACCCGGCCCAGTGCGTGGGCCAGCGCCACCTCGGCCCATTCCTCGTTCGGCCCGCACCGGCGCAGCGTGCTCTCGAGCGGCGCGCCGATCGTTCCCAGTGACGCCGTCCAGCCGAGCGCCGAGGCCTCGCCGGCCTTGATGCCCTCCTCCAGCAGGTTCAGCGCCGCGGCCGGGTCGCCGCCGAGGCGCGCGAACGCCGTCGCCGCGGCGGCACGGACCTTCCACGGCCGCCGCCGGCCCTTCACCACTTTCCGGAGGGCCGGCAGTGCCGAGTCGCCGCCGATTTCGGCGAGGGTGTCGGCGCACCACTCGACCGTCAGCGGGTCGTCGGCGCCGAGCTGCCGCGCCACGTGCCCGGTCGCCGGCGCTCCTGCCGGGCCCCAGGCCTGCAGGAGCCGGGTCAGCGGCCAGATCGTGAACCGGTTGACGCTGCGGTCGAGCGTCTCGCCGATCCACGGCAGGAACTCGGGCGCGAACTCCGGGGCGTCCATCAGCGTCTCGTGGGCCCCCAGCGCGTCGAACCGGCTCCAGTGGCCCGGCATGCGGGGGATCCCGCCCCGCATGAACACGTCTTTCCGCGAGCCGAACCGGGCGAGCAGCGGCTCGACGCACCGGCGGTCTTTGAGGCGCAGCAACGCCCAGAGCGCGAAGTCACGGACTTCGTCCTGGTGTCCCGCGGCCGTCGTGTCGTCCGCGAGGGCGAAGAGCCGGTCGGCGTACTCAACCGACGCCGGGGCGACGCCGCCGAGCACCGCCGCCGCCGTGGCGCGCTCCGGCGAGTCCAGCATCGCGCCGAAGATCGGCAGCAGGCCCTCGACCGCCGACGGCCGGTCGGCCACCTCGCCCAGCGCGACGTCCACCGCTTGCGAGCGCCGTTCCGGGCGCGAGGACAGGGCGACCAGGAGCGCTTCCCGCGGCTTGGGCGCGAGCTGTCCGGCCGCCCAGTGGACCGGGACCGGCCGCTCGTAGGTGTGCATGCCCGCGAACGCCGTCATGTCCCGGCTCAGCAGATCGGCCAGGCGCGCGATCGGCGCTTCGCCGGTGATGCGGGCCGTCGTCGTGACGGCGACGGCCTGGATCGCGTAGGACTCGTCGCGCTCGGCCAGCCACGGCAGCACGTCCGCACCGCCCAGCTCGCCGATCGCGATCACGTACCCCAGCCGGACCGCCTCGGACTCCTCGCCGGGCCAGCGGTCGAGCAGCGCGCGCAGCACTTCGGGGTCCGGGTGCTCGCCCAGGACCAGCGCGGCGGCCCGCCGCACGTCGCGGACGGGGTCGCCGAGCAGCGCGACCAGCCGCGGCACGGCAGCCGCCCACGCACTCCCCCAGCGTTCGTCCGCCGCATCGCGCGCGCGGCGGGCGAGGTCGTACACGATCTGGAACACGTCGGCGCGGTGCCCGGCGTCCGGATCCTCGACGTAGCCCAGCAACCCGGGCAGTGCGTCGGCCGCGTCGGGGTTCCAGCCCGAGCGTGGCACGAGCGTGTCCGACAGCTGCTCGCAGGCCTCTTCGAACGAATCTCCGGAGAGGTCGCGCAGCATCGTGCTCCAGTGGTCCCCCCATGCCATCGGCGCAGCCTAACGATCTTCCCGTTGCGCGCCAACGGGTTTACTCGGAGGGGATCACCGCCCAGAGGATCAGGTAGGCCACGAACTGCGGGCCGGGGAGCAGGCAGGACAGCACGGCCAGCAGCCGTACGGTGTTCGGCTTCATGCCGAAGCGCCGCGCGAGGCCCGCGCAGACGCCGCCGATCATGCGGCCGTGGCGCGGACGGGACAGCGACCCCCTGGTGACCGGTGCGCTCATCGTCTTTTCCTTTCCTCGAAGATCCGATGTCCCCACTTCACCACCCGCGCACCCGCTTCCGCATCGCTCGCGGGAAGGATCGCTCCCTTAGGGGACGGTAAAAGCGAATATCATTCAGAAGCTCAGCGGAAACTCAGGAAACCGGGGCGAAATCCGATGACCTGCGGGTCTGGCGGGCGCCCTGCCGAACACAATGAGAGATGTCCCCGTCAGGGCTGGTTTTCGGCCACGGAACGGTGATACTTGCACACCGTGTACCCCCGCCTGAAGTCGTTGGCTGTCGCGATCCTCTGCGCCCTCCTCGCCTCGTGCGCGACGCCCGAGACCGCGCCCGACCAGACGGCGGCCGGGCCTTCCCCGCTGACCGCGTCCGCCGCGCTGGGGGACTTCGCGACCGTCGACTACTGCAGCCTGCTCGACGTGGCGGCGGTCGCGCCCGGCGCGAAGGCCGCGCCGACGTTCGAAAGCTGCCGCGCGGAGGCCGGCACGCGCACGATCGTGGTGGGGCCGCTGGCCTTCGACTCCGATCCGAACATCAAGCCCTACGCCTACCCCGGGCAGGTGCCGGACGGCGTCGCGATCCAGCAGTCGATGTTCAACGACCGCAGCGCGTGCACCCGGGCGATCACCTTCGCCGACGGCAACCGGCTCGACCTGACGGTCGCCGACGCCGGCAACGACCAGGCGGGCCGGTGCGGCGTCGCGGACGCGGCCGTCGGCTCGGTGCTGGGCGTGATCACCACGGGCAAGGTCGGCAGGCTGACCTTCCCGGAGCGGTCGTGGGGCCGCGTGGCGCCGTGCGCGATGCTGGACGACCACGGCCTCGACGACCCGGCGGGTCCCGGCAGCAAGCCGACGTCGGGGCTGTCCGGCCACAGCTGCATCCGCGGCAAGGTCAGCTTCAAGCTCACGGTGGAAACGACCGAAGGCGCGCAGCCGGCCGACCCGCCCGAGACGATCGGCGGCCGCCAGGCCCGCGTCCGGCTCTCGGGCGCGTTCTGCCTGGTCGACACGACACAGCCGGCACCGGGCCTGCCGGGCCGCCGCGAACTGGCGGAGATCAGCGTGGTGGAGACGGCGGGAACCGCGGGCGACGCCACGTGCGCCCAGGCCCGCAAGGCCGCGGGCGCGATCCTTCCCCGGCTCCCGAACGCCTGAAAGCCGTGAAGGCCGCCTCGAGCTCAAGGCGGCCTTCACGGACTTGCGGTTCAGTCCTCGTAGGTGAGGTTCTTGCCGTTCGACGGGTCGAACAGCTTGATCTTGTCCGCGTCGTACCAGACCTCGAGGTCCGCGTTCTCCGCCGCCGACGACTCCGCCGACAGCCGGGCCACGATCTGGGACTCCGCGCCTGGGACGTCGGACGAGCCGCTGTCCGCGGCCAGCTCCGCCAGTTCCTCGGACGTCGCCGTTTCGCCCTCCAGCGTGAAGTGGGCGAACTTCTCCGAACCCATCGACTCCAGCACGTCGATGTGCGCGGTGAACGTGGCCCCGCCGGACTTCTGGCTCGCCTCGACGAGCGCCGCGTCCTCGAAGTGCTCCGGCCGGATGCCGACGATCAGCTCACGCGGCGCGTTCGCCTTCTCCACCAGCTGCCGGACGCGGTCCGTCAGCGGCGTCGTGCCCAGCGCGCTGCGCAGCTCGTTGTTCTCCAGCGTCGCCGGGACGAAGT